>NZ_DBUS01000006.1:0-665299 GCF_002308415.1 Leclercia sp. UBA1284 | reverse complement strand
TGCTGCTGAGGTGCTGGCGCATACTGTTGCGGTGCCACAGGCTGCTGCTGGGGCGCTGGCGCATATTGTTGCGGTACCACAGGCTGCTGCTGAGGTGCTGGCGCATACTGTTGACGAGGCGGTTCCGCCTCCGGCATAACGCTCGGCGTAAACAGCGGCTCGCTCGGGGTGTCATTCACCAGATCTTTCATTGGTGAAAATTCAAAGTCCGACAACGAGAAGGGATTCGCGCCTGACGGCTGCTCGCCTGAATAGCGCTGCTCTTGAGAGGCAGCAAACTGACGAGCCAGTTCTGCTTCGGCAGCGTCATCTTCTTCGTTCTGAGACGCGTAAGGCTGCACCTCAGTCTGATACTCTTCGCCATAGCGCTGCTGTTGTTGCGCAGCAAACTGGCGAGCCAGCTCATCCTGGTGCAACTCATCAGCCTCATCGTATTCCGCATCCACCCTTTTTTCTTCTGGCTGACGCTGCTGAGAGGGGATCTTAATCCCGAAAGAGGCGGAAGCCAGCTCACGCCGGGTTGGGACGCGGACGCGGTTCGGGCGAGGCAGTTGCGGGCCAATGCCCTCTTTCACCTGGGCGCGCGGCGCACCGGAGCCGCCATTGGCGAGGCTAAATACAGGTGCAGCGGCCGCTGCGGCTGCGGTTGCTGAAACAGTATCCTGCTTCACGCCGGCTGCCGCCGATGAAACGGAGGCCGTCGGATCAACCTCTGGCATCGCCGGTGCAGAAACGGGTTGCGAAGAGACTGGCGCAGAATTCGGCTCCGGCACCGGTTGATACCAGGCTGCAAGCTGTTCGCGTTCGCGAGCACGGCGCTCTTCGACCTCTTCGAAATAGTACATAGGCGGACGAGCCGGCCTGGTCTCTTCCACTTCCGGCTCGGGTTGCGGCGCAACGTACGGTTGTTCAGTCGCTAACGGTTGCTGCGGCGCGACCGGCTCTTGATACGGCTGAGCAACGGGTTGTTCATAGTCTTGATAAGGTTGCGGCTCGTAAACCGGCTCTGGCTGATAAGGTTGCTGCCACGGCTCCTGTTGAACCGGCACATAGCTCTGCGGCTCAGGGGCAATCGTCGGCTCAGGGGTGTGAACGCCAGGGGCAGTTTGCCAGTCAACCAGCGGCTGCTGCACTGCTGATTCGGGTGCCGGTACGGGCGCAGAAGGTGTCACCGCCTCCACTGGCGCGGCCCAGGCTTGCGCTGCGGTGGTCGCAACCGCAGCGGCCGCTACAGGTTCAGTCACGGAATGACCATTGAGCAGTGGATCGTATTCATCGTAATCGCCCGGCGTCGCACGATGGCCTGAAAAGAGCACATCGTCAGGGTCAACGGCTGCGCCGCCCGCGCTGTATGCAACCTGCTCGTCGTCATCCATCCGTTTACCGGAGAAGAGCGCCGCGTCGGTCTTGCGGGCTAGCGGGTTGCTGAATTTCTCGGCGACACGTTTACGACGGGCCAATGCCCCACGCATGATGCGTGCGCGACGCGATTCACGCTGCTCGGCGTGCTCTTCGGCCTCTTCATAATCGTCTTCGTACTCATCTTCATCGACCCACGTATCGTCACGACGCGTACGATTACTGGCGAAGGTGAGAATGTTCAGAATCAGGCTGCCAATCTTCTCGGCAATGCTCACCCATGACCAGCCTGTAAACAGCGTCAGGCCTGCGGCCCAGATGCAGAGCAACGCCAGCGTACCGCCGCTGCTGTGCAGCATCGGCTGCAGAGCGGTGCTTAGCAGACTGCCGATCACCCCGCCAGAGGCAAAATACCAAATATCGTCGGCGTTAATCGCCGCCAGTCCACAGGAGGTGAGGATCAGCGCCAGCGCCCCAATCAGGCGCAGCGAGACCGCAAAATAGTCGATGTACTCATCGTTCTGACGATGACGCCAGGCGAACCAGCATCCACCGATGATAATCACCGGGATGGTGTAGGCCATTACGCCAAAAATGAAGAACAGGGTATCCGCAAGCCAGGCACCGGGTATACCGCCCAGATTATGAATAGGCTCATGCCACGCGGTTTGTGACCAGCTGGGATCGGAAGGGTTGAAGCTGAGTAAGGCTGCCATTAGCCAGATGGCAAAAAGGGCAGTAACAATCAGTAACGCTTCAAGGAGTCGGCGCCCACTGCTTAGCTTAGATAAATTGACTTCTTTGTCTTCAGTATATTCCTGGCTCAAGAAAGGCTCTCCAGGTACCAGGCATTTCCTGCCTGTTTGCTAAAACGGACAACAGTGCCGGTAAACCGACACTGTTGCTGTATGGATTAACAGGAGTGTAACCAAAGTACGCTGATTTTGCACCTGTTCCGTGTTAGCGCGTCTTGATAACCAGACGATTGCTCTGCTTGACTTCTTCCATCACCACGTAAGTACGGGTGTCGTTCACGCCAGGCAGTCGCAGCAGGGTTTCACCCAGCAGCTTACGGTAAGCAGACATGTCAGGTACACGGGTTTTCAACAAGTAGTCGAAATCACCGGAAACCAGGTGACACTCTTGAATTTCTTCCAGTTTTTGCACCGCAGCGTTGAACTGTTCAAACACATCCGGCGCGCCACGATTCAGAGTAATCTCAACAAATACCAGAAGTGAGGCATCCAGATAATGCGGGTTAAGCAGAGCCGTATAGCCCTGAATGAAACCCTGTCTTTCCAGTCGGCGCACACGCTCGAGGCACGGCGTCGGGGAAAGTCCCACACGTTTTGAAAGCTCGACGTTGGAAATACGCCCATCCTTTTGCAATTCATTAAGAATGTTACGATCGATACGGTCGAGATCTTTGCCAGGGCGCTTCTTGCTATCTACCATTATTATTGTCTCTCTGTATTCCTTCCCTAACTCCTGCCAGGACCCTGTGCACTTCACTGTTCAGAGTCTATACCCGTCGTTAATCGCATCGCCTGTTTTGTAGTTTGCGCGATAGCAATTGGGGTTATGTGGTAAGAAGACCGTTGCCCGTGGGCTGTCATCAACATCACGTATGGCGTCTGTCCACACCATGCGTAGATTTCGCTGACCGGATAAAAATGGCGATTATGTGCATGACTATGCGCTACACAAAGACCGCATTTTTTTCTTCCTTGAATGTTTTCGCAAAAGCGCAGGGGATTGTCAAAGCAAAACATCGATTTTTAGTACAACATGCCGGATATTCATTACGACCGGGCATTAATCCTCATTTTATCGCCTTACTTTCGACCGATTGTTCATGCGTTGTTCGCTCAAAAAGGTAATTGCCGGGCCGATTGATTGCTGATTGCTATTGCACATATCGTTAACAAAATCGCTGTGCCCTTTTTTTAAAGCGACAAATTCCCTACAATCGCGGGAAATGTCTGCCAACAACAATGGGGATCTCATGGGCACGGCCAAACACAGTAAGCTGCTAATCCTTGGTTCTGGACCTGCGGGATACACCGCAGCGGTCTATGCTGCACGCGCTAACCTGCAACCGGTACTGATCACGGGCATGGAAAAAGGCGGTCAGTTGACCACCACAACCGAAGTGGAAAACTGGCCAGGCGATCCGAATGACCTGACCGGGCCGCTGCTGATGGAACGTATGCACGAGCACGCGACCAAGTTCGAAACCGAAATTCTGTTCGACCACATCAACAAGGTCGATCTGCAAAACCGTCCGTTCACGCTGACCGGTGATAGTGGTGTTTACACTTGTGATGCGCTGATCATCGCTACGGGGGCTTCTGCTCGCTATCTGGGCCTGCCCTCAGAAGAGGCCTTCAAAGGACGCGGTGTATCCGCCTGCGCCACCTGCGACGGGTTCTTCTACCGCAATCAGAAAGTGGCGGTCATCGGCGGCGGCAATACTGCCGTGGAAGAGGCGCTTTATCTGGCGAATATCGCTTCGGAAGTGCATCTGATCCACCGTCGTGAAACCTTCCGCGCGGAAAAAATCCTGATCAAGCGTCTGATGGATAAAGTGGCCAGCGGCAACATCGTGCTGCACACTAACCGCACGCTGGAAGAGGTGACCGGCGACCAGATGGGCGTTGCTGGCCTGCGTATCCGCGATACTCAGAACACCGATAACGTAGAGTCGCTGGAAGTGGCGGGCCTGTTTGTTGCCATCGGCCACAGCCCAAACACCGGCATCTTCGAAGGACAGCTTGAGCTGGAAAACGGCTACATCAAAGTGCAGTCCGGTATTCACGGTAATGCGACCCAGACCAGCATCCCGGGCGTGTTCGCCGCAGGTGACGTGATGGACCACGTTTATCGTCAGGCAATCACTTCTGCGGGCACCGGCTGTATGGCTGCGCTGGATGCAGAACGTTACCTTGATGGGCTGGCTGAACAGAGCAAATAATCTTTACAAGTCAGTAACAAACGTAAATAAAGGCGGCCATAGGTCGCCTTTATTTTTCCTGGCGTGTAACATTGCCGTGCCTAATTTCTGATAACTTCACCTGCAAAGCACGCAATGGAAAAAACCCGTCAACAAGAGTTAACTCGCTGGCTGAAACAGCAAAGCGTTATTTCCCGCCGCTGGCTGAATATTTCCCGACTTCTGGGTTTTATCAGCGGCCTGTTGATTGTCGGTCAGGCCTGGCTGCTGGCCCGCATTCTTAACATGATGATAATGGAGAACATTCCGCGCGAGGCGCTGTTATTGCCCTTTGTCGTGCTGATGCTGGTCTTTATTCTGCGTGCATGGGTCGTCTGGCTGCGTGAGCGGGTGGGGTTTCATGCGGGGCAGCATATACGCTATGAGATTCGCCGCCAGGTGCTGGACAGACTTCAGCAGGCGGGCCCCGCCTGGATTCAGGGCAAGCCGGCCGGGAGCTGGGCGACCCTCATCCTTGAGCAAATTGACGATATGCACGACTACTATGCCCGCTATCTTCCACAGATGGCGCTCGCCGCTTGCGTACCGCTGCTCATTGTTATCGCTATCTTCCCCTATAACTGGGTCGCGGCCCTGATTCTGCTCTGCACTGCCCCACTTATTCCGCTATTTATGGCGATGGTAGGCATGGGTGCGGCCGATGCAAACCGCCGTAATTTTCTGGCGCTGGGCCGTCTGAGCGGGCATTTCCTCGATCGTCTACGGGGTATGGAGACGCTGCGTGTGTTCGGCCGGGGCGATGCGGAAATCGAAAATATTCGCCTGGCCTCACAGGATTTCCGTCAGCGCACCATGGAAGTTTTACGTCTCGCCTTCCTCTCTTCCGGCGTGCTGGAGTTCTTTACCTCCCTCTCCATTGCGCTGGTAGCGGTCTATTTTGGCTTCTCTTATCTCGGCGCCCTTGATTTTGGTCACTACGGCACGGCCGTTACGCTCTCTGCAGGTTTCCTGGCCCTGATTCTGGCACCAGAATTTTTCCAGCCGCTTCGCGATCTGGGAACCTTCTATCACGCCAAAGCGCAGGCCGTGGGTGCCGCCGACAGCCTGAAAACCTTCCTGGAGACGCCGCTTGCGCATCCGCAGCGCGGCGATGTCACGCTAAATACAACACAGCCGGTAGCCATTCAGGCTGAGGATTTCTGCGTATTGTCACCTGAAGGTAAAGTGCTGGCAGGACCGCTGAATTTCACCCTGCACGCGGGTCAACGCGTAGTGCTTGTGGGTACCAGTGGTTCTGGCAAGAGCTCGCTGTTAAATGCGCTCTCCGGTTTTATGGCCTACAGCGGTTCACTGCGCGTTAACCAGACCGAACTTTCGGCACTGGATCCCGACGAGTGGCGTGCCCATCTGAGTTGGGTTGGGCAAAACCCGCAACTGCCTGCCGCCACGCTGCGCGAAAATGTCCTTCTGGCGCGCCCGGATGCCAGCGAAGAGGAGCTGAAATCGGTGCTCGATCGCGCCTGGGTCAGCGAATTCTTGCCGCTGTTACCCAACGGGGTGGATACCCGGGTGGGTGACCAGTCTGCCGGGCTCTCGGTAGGCCAGGCGCAACGTATCGCCGTCGCCCGTGCCCTGCTCAACCCCTGTCAGCTTTTACTGCTTGATGAACCGGGCGCCAGCCTGGATGCGCACAGCGAACAGCGGGTGATGTCCGCGCTGGATACAGCCTCGTTGCAGCAAACCACGTTAATGGTGACGCACCAGCTGGAAGGCATTGCCGGATGGGACCAGATCTGGGTGATGGAAAATGGCCGTCTTGTCGAGCAGGGAGATTACGCCACGCTCGCTACGGCGCAGGGGCCCTTTGCCGCCCTGCTGGCCAATCGTCAGGAGGATATTTGATGCGCGCGTTATTGCCTTATCTTGTGCTTTATAAGCGTCATAAATGGATGCTAACCCTGGGCGTTGCTCTGGCGATTCTTACCCTGTTAGCCAGTATTGGCCTGCTTACCCTTTCCGGCTGGTTCCTCTCAGCGTCCGCCGTGGCTGGCTTTGCGGGGCTTTACAGCTTTAACTATATGCTGCCCGCTGCCGGGGTCCGCGGCACCGCCATCACCCGTACCGCCGGCCGCTATTTCGAACGTCTGGTGAGCCACGATGCCACCTTCCGCGTGTTGCAACACCTGCGCGTCGATACCTTCAGCAAACTCCTTCCCCTCTCCCCCGCCGGGCTGGCGCGTTATCGCCAGGGCGAATTGCTTAATCGCGTGGTGGCGGATGTGGACACGCTCGATCACCTCTATCTTCGGGTGATTTCGCCATTAGTGGGCGCGTTTGTGGTGATTGTGGTCGTGACGCTGGGGCTGAGCCTGCTTGATGTACACCTTGCGCTGGTGCTGGGCGGGATCATGCTGCTGACGCTGTTTTTACTGCCCCCGCTGTTTTATCGTGCCGGGAAAACAACCGGTCAAAACCTGACCCATCTGCGTGGCGAGTATCGCCAGCAACTGACAGCGTGGCTGCAGGGGCAGGCAGAATTGACCGTATTTGGCGCCAGCCAGCGTTATCGTCATCAGATGGAGAATACCGAACTTAACTGGCACGAAGCCCAGCGCAAGCAGTCCGAACTGACGGCCCTTTCACAAGCGCTGATGCTGTTGATTGGTGGCGTTGCCGTGGTTGCGATGCTGTGGCTGGCCGCAGGCGGCGTGGGTGATAACACTCAGCCCGGCGCACTGATTGCGCTCTTTGTCTTCTGTGCGCTGGCCGCCTTTGAAGCGCTGGCCCCGGTTACGGGTGCGTTCCAGCATCTGGGCCAGGTTATCGCCTCTGCGCTGCGCATCACCGAAATCACCGGACAGACTCCGGAAGTGCGCTTTAGCGAAACCTCCTGTGAGTGTCCTGCCCGGCTATCGCTCACGCTCGAAAATGTCAGTTTTAGCTACGACGATAAAGCGCAAAAAGCGCTGGATAGTCTGAATCTGAACATTCCCGCGGGTGCACACGTTGCGGTGCTGGGGCGAACCGGCTGCGGAAAATCGACGTTGCTGCAGTTGCTCACTCGCGCCTGGGATCCGCAAGAGGGGGTTATTCGCTTTAATGACACCCCCCTGCCCCAGTTCAGCGAAGCTGCGCTGCGTAACGCCGTGAGCGTTGTGCCCCAGCGTGTTCATCTGTTTAGCGCCACGCTGCGCGATAACCTGCTGCTTGCGGCCCCTGCCGCCAGCGATGAAAGGCTCTGTGTCATGCTGGAAAAAGTGGGCCTGCATAAGCTGCTGGAAGATGAAGGGCTGAACAGCTGGCTGGGTGAAGGGGGACGTCAACTTTCCGGCGGCGAACTGCGTCGTCTGGCGATTGCCCGCGCGTTGCTCCATGACGCACCGCTTATGCTACTGGATGAACCTACCGAAGGGCTGGACGCGACGACAGAGAGCCAAATTCTCGATTTGCTGGCCAAAGAGATGCGCGGAAAAACCCTCGTGATGGTGACCCATCGCCTGCGTGGACTGGCTGCACTGGATCAAATAATTGTGATGGACAACGGACATATTATTGAGCAAGGTAGTCACGCAGAGCTGTTGGCGAAACAGGGTCGCTACTACCAGTTTAAACAACGTCTGTAGTCTACACCCGTCATACTTCGAGCTGCAGGTACGTTGGCTTTGTGACCGGATCCATCGCTGGGTCTGGTTCTGCGGTGGCGCTGCGAGCAGCGTTCAAATCTGCTCCCGGCAGATTCGTCGCTCACCCCAGTGACTTGCTGAGCGAGTCACTGGAGAATTGCGCCTATGCCCCTCTCCTGCAACGCGAAGTATTTGGGTTTATATTTGAACCGATCCTTACTCGCGTACTGGAGTTTTGCTGTCATGCGCCTGGTCCAGCTTTCTCGCCACTCTCTTGCGTTCCCTTCTCCGGAGGGAGCATTGCGTGAACCTAACGGCCTGTTGGCACTCGGCGGCGATTTAGGCCCGTCGCGTCTGTTAATGGCTTACCAGCGAGGGATCTTTCCCTGGTTCTCTCCAGGCGATCCTATATTGTGGTGGTCACCCGATCCCCGGGCGGTACTCTGGCCCACGGAGTTTCATCTCAGCCGCAGCATGAAGCGCTTCCATAGCCGCTCCCCCTATCGCGTCACGCTTAATCACGCGTTTGGCAAGGTGATCGAGGGCTGTGCTAACGATCGGCATGAAGGGACCTGGATCACCCGTGAGGTGATTGATGCCTACCATCGTCTGCATGAGCTGGGTTATGCCCACTCTATCGAGGTATGGCAGGGAGATTCGCTGGTCGGGGGGATGTACGGCGTCGCTCAGGGGTCCCTGTTCTGTGGCGAGTCGATGTTCAGTCGCGCGGTGAATGCGTCAAAAACGGCCCTGCTGGTATTTTGCGATCATTTCGTGCAAAACGGCGGTCAGCTGCTGGATTGCCAGGTGCTGAATGACCACACCGCGTCATTGGGCGCCGTGGAGATTACCCGCCGCGAATATTTACAGCATCTTGAAACAATGCGTCCGCAAAAATTACCGCAAAACTTTTGGGTGCCCACTACGTTATTTATGCCTCGGGGATAAATGTTTTACGCATATTTTTTTATCATGGTGCTATAATTGGTGCCGCAGAGTAGGTTCTGCCTGTTGCCCCGCCGCCGTTTGGGAATAGCTTGCATCAGATAACGTCCTGGCGTTTATCCTGTCTTCTCCCCTTTACGTATGCGCTTTTCGTACGGTCGTACCGTCACGTCGGGCAATGCGCCGAAGCTGCTTTGTTGCGTTTTAACCGCACAATTCTTTACTTAATTGATGAATTTCGGCATTATCTTGCCGGTTCAAAACTTGGTAGTGATACCCCAGAGGATTAGATGGCCAAAGAAGACAATATTGAAATGCAGGGTACCGTACTTGATACGTTGCCTAACACCATGTTTCGCGTAGAACTGGAAAACGGTCACGTGGTGACTGCACACATCTCCGGTAAAATGCGCAAAAACTACATCCGCATTCTGACGGGCGACAAAGTGACTGTTGAGTTGACCCCGTACGACCTGAGCAAAGGTCGCATTGTCTTCCGTAGTCGCTAATTGTTATTGCCTGCTAAGGCAGATGAATATTGAAAAAGGCCGGGATTATTCCTGGCCTTTTTTATTGCCTGCGCCTCCCCCTTCCTCAGAGGAACCTTAAAAGGGGTCCCGTAATAGAGGTTTCCACTACCCTCGCGCTGGCATCGCTAATACTGTGGGGAGAGGGTCAAAAAAGAGGCTTCTCAGCCACTACTCGCTTCCCTGCGTCGGGATCCCAAACGATGAGATCGAGAGGCATGGTGAGGAGAACAGTCATACTGTTTTGTTAGTGGGAAACCTTGAACACAAAGCAGGGCTCGCGCAGCGCGAGGCCATCACGCATAGACAGCGTCATATCGTGCAGCAAGCGGGTCAGATACGGCATCATATCGCGGTCGAAATGGGAAACCAGCAGCACATGGTTTAGTGCCCGGCAGTAATCACACCGGCCCTCGGTCTCTTTCAGTCGCCACCCCTCTGGCAGATACTGTACCGACTCTTCATCGAACGCGACAGTCTGATAATGGCGCATTGCGCCTTCCAGCGTCTCTTTTACCCTTGCAAGATAAGCTTCCAGACAACGGCAAACCGGCTGAATTTGTGGCAGCGACGAGCTGTCGAGCAGAATTTCGGTCAGTAAAGTGCATCGTTCCGTAAGGGTCGCCAGATCCGGATAACGCGCTAGCTCGCTGTAGGGATAAACCAAAGGGGTGTTACTGTCCATTCATCCTCCTTAACGCATGTCTATCCGCACTCTCAGGACGCCACTTATACCGGTATAAAAACACTTTACCACTGTGATTATATCCAGCCATCTTCTGTTCATTATTCTGGAAAGCGCCTCGCAAAATTCCAGCCTTGAGCGGTTGAGGGCAAAAAAAAAGCCGGGTTGTTAACCCGGCTTGTTACTTTTCAGTGACGTTAGTGTGCCGCTTCCGGCTTATGCTTCTGCGCACTTTGGAAATCGTACGTCAGCTCATTTTTCGCCTGATCCAACGCAACGGTCACCTGACCGCCATCCACCAGCGAACCAAACAGCAGTTCGTTGGCCAGCGGTTTCTTCAGGTTATCCTGAATTACACGCGCCATCGGACGGGCACCCATCGCACGGTCGTAGCCTTTCTCGGCCAGCCAGTTGCGGGCCTCCTGACTCACTTCCAGCGACACGCCTTTCTGATCCAGCTGAACCTGCAGCTCGACGATGAACTTATCCACCACCTGATGGATCACTTCGGTAGAGAGGTGATCGAACCAGATAATGTTGTCCAGACGGTTACGGAACTCCGGCGTAAAGATCTTCTTGATCTCTTCCATCGCATCGGTGCTGTTATCCTGGTGGATCAGGCCGATAGACTTACGCTCAGTTTCACGTACACCGGCGTTGGTAGTCATCACCAGCACCACGTTGCGGAAGTCCGCCTTGCGCCCGTTGTTATCTGTCAGCGTCCCGTTATCCATCACCTGCAGCAGGATGTTGAACACGTCCGGGTGCGCTTTTTCGATCTCATCAAGCAGCAGTACCGCGTGCGGATGCTTGATCACCGCGTCAGTGAGCAGACCGCCCTGGTCAAAGCCTACATAGCCCGGAGGCGCACCGATCAAACGGCTCACGGTGTGACGCTCCATATACTCGGACATATCAAAGCGCAGCAGCTCGATACCCAGCGCTTTGGAGAGCTGTACCGTCACCTCGGTTTTCCCTACCCCGGTTGGGCCGGCGAAGAGGAAAGAACCGACAGGTTTGTGGTCATGCCCCAGCCCGGCGCGCGCCATCTTGATGGCTTCGGTTAAGGCCTCAATGGCTTTATCCTGTCCGAAGACCAACATTTTCAGACGATCGCCCAGGTTACGCAGCGTGTCACGGTCGCTCTGAGAAACGCTCTTCTCAGGGATACGCGCAATACGCGCCACCACGGACTCGATATCTGCCACGTTGACGGTTTTCTTACGCTTGCTGACCGGCATCAGGCGAGCGCGAGCGCCCGCTTCGTCGATCACGTCAATCGCTTTATCCGGCAGATGACGATCGTTAATGTATTTCACCGCCAGCTCTACCGCCGCACGCACCGCCTTCGCGGTATAACGCACATCGTGGTGCGCTTCGTATTTCGTTTTCAGACCATTGATGATCTGCACGGTCTCTTCAACCGACGGCTCGGTAATGTCGATTTTCTGGAAACGACGTGCCAGCGCACGGTCTTTCTCGAAAATGTTGCTGAACTCCTGATAGGTGGTAGAGCCCATCACGCGGATTTTACCGCTGGAGAGCAGCGGTTTAATCAGGTTGGCTGCATCCACCTGGCCGCCGGAGGCCGCACCTGCGCCGATGATAGTGTGGATCTCATCGATAAACAGGATACTGCTGGTGTCCTGCTCCAGCTGTTTCAGCAAGGCTTTAAAGCGTTTTTCGAAATCACCGCGGTATTTGGTACCCGCCAGCAGAGAGCCGATATCCAACGAATAGATGGTGCAATCGGCCATGATTTCCGGAACGTCGCCCTGCACAATACGCCAGGCGAGCCCTTCGGCAATCGCGGTTTTACCCACGCCCGACTCACCCACCAGCAGCGGGTTATTTTTACGGCGACGGCACAGTACCTGGATAGCGCGCTCCAGCTCTTTATCGCGGCCAATCAGCGGATCGATACCGCCAACGCGAGCAAGCTGATTAAGATTGGTGGTGAAGTTTTCCATACGTTCCTCCCCGCCTGCTTGCTCTTCGTTATTGACCTGGTTGCTGGGATCAGATGGCTGATTCGGCTCGTCTTTACGCGTTCCGTGAGAGATAAAGTTCACCACATCGAGGCGGCTGACTTCATGTTTGCGCAGCAAATACGCAGCCTGCGACTCCTGCTCGCTGAAGATAGCGACCAGTACGTTAGCGCCCGTCACTTCGCTACGTCCGGAGGACTGGACATGGAACACCGCACGCTGCAAGACGCGCTGGAAGCTGAGCGTCGGCTGCGTGTCGCGCTCCTCTTCACTCACGGGCAGGACCGGTGTGGTTTGTTCGATGAAGGCTTCGAGTTCCTGACGTAGCGCCACCAGGTCCACCGAGCAGGCTTCGAGCGCCTCGCGGGCGGATGGGTTGCTAAGCAGTGCGAGCAGCAAGTGCTCGACAGTCATAAACTCATGTCGGTGCTCACGCGCTCTGGCGAAAGCCATATTTAAACTGAGTTCCAGTTCTTGATTGAGCATAGGCACCTCCCCCAATTTTCATGCCTGAATCAGGCTTTTTCCAGCGTACACAGCAACGGATGCTCGTTCTCCCTCGCATACTTGTTCACCATCGCCACCTTCGTCTCTGCGACTTCTGCGGTAAATACTCCGCAGATGGCTTTGCCGTGATAGTGAACGGCAAGCATCAGTTGCGTTGCACGTTCTACATCATAAGAAAAGAACTTTTGTAGCACGTCAATAACAAATTCCATTGGCGTGTAGTCATCGTTCATTAACATAACTTTATACATAGATGGCGGTTTTAGCGCGTCGCGCACTTCATCTTCCGCCAGCTTGTCGAAATCTAGCCAGTCGTTCGTCTTACCCATTGTCAGTCATCATCATCGTTGTACGCTGCCCTGACTGAGGATCATACATAACTTCAATCTACCCCAGTTGTCAGATAACTCTCATCTATTATTGCCATCCGCGATGTCTGTCACAATACCCGGCAATAGCGTTAACTGCTTCAAATTTTGGTTCATTTTTCCCCTTCCCCCGCCGGCAAACGCTTGACGATCTGTTTGGTTTATCTAAATTAGACTGGCGAGAGTTGGCGAGGTTTTGAACAGCCCCCGCTCCGCCACCGGTTCATTCCATCTTAATTAATAAGACTTACGAAGGATGTCGAAGCATGGAAACGGGTACTGTTAAGTGGTTCAACAACGCCAAAGGGTTTGGTTTCATCTGCCCTGAAGGCGGCGGCGAAGATATTTTCGCTCACTATTCCACCATTCAAATGGATGGTTACAGAACGTTAAAAGCCGGGCAGTCGGTCCGGTTCGATGTACATCAAGGGCCAAAAGGCAATCACGCAAGTGTGATTGTGCCCTACGAAGTCGAGGCGACCGCCTAGCTCTCTGCTTCATTGTGTACATCATGCAGTCAAAATGCCAGCCCGATCGGCTGGCATTTTTATTTCGCTTATTCTCGCGCTAGCGCATCCACCGGATCCAGCCTTGCCGCATTGCGTGCAGGCAACCAGCCGAACAAAATGCCGGTGAAGGTTGAGCACAAGAAAGCGGTCATTAGCGCCATCGGCGAAAAGCCAATTTCCCAGCCCGGTAAAAAGAGCTGCAACGTAAACGCAATTAATAGCGAGAGGGAGATGCCCAGCGCACCGCCCACAAGACAGACCAGCACCGCCTCGATTAAAAACTGCTGAAGCACATCGCTGGCCCGGGCGCCCACCGCCATGCGGATGCCAATCTCCCGGGTTCGCTCCGTGACCGACACCAGCATGATATTCATCACCCCGATGCCGCCCACCACCAGTGAAATGACCGCCACCAGCGTCAGGAACAGCTGAAGAGTACGTGTGGTCTTTTCCGCCGTTTTCAAGAGGCCGTCCATGTTCCAGGTGAAGAAATCTTTCTTGCCATGCCGCAGCGTTAACAGGCGTGCAAGCTGCTGCTCGGCCTGGGTGCTATCGTACCCCTCTTTCACGCGCACGGTGATGGAGTTCAGCCACGACTGCCCCATAATACGCCCGGAGATAGTGGTATAGGGCAACCAGACGCGGAGGATCTTACTGCTGCCAAACATCGACTGCTTCTCTTCGGCGACGCCGATGACCGTTGCGGGCATGTTGCCCACCAGAATCACCTCGCCCACCACCTTCGCCTTATTCGGAAAGAGCTGACGACGTGAATTGGCATCCAGAATCACCACCTGCGCGCGCCCGACAAGCTGCTCAGCGTTGAAGGTCGCCCCCTCGCTAAAGGCCATGCCGTAAACGTTGAAATAGTCGCCGCTCACCCCGTTAGCGCTGGCCGCCACATCAATATTGCCGTAGCGCAGGCGTAAGTTTTGCGACACCGCTGGCGTGGCCGAGTTGACCCACGGCTGCTTCTGGATCGCGGCCAGATCGTCATACTTCAACGCCTGCTGGAACTGCGGCTCGTCATCGCCAAAATCCTTACCGGGATAGACATCAATGGTGTTGGTCCCGATAGCGCGAATGTCGGCCAGCACCAGCTGCTTGGCCGCATCGCCGACCACCACAATCGAGACCACCGAAGCGATACCGATAATGATGCCGAGCATCGTCAGCAGGGTTCGCATTTTATTGGCCGCCATCGCCAGCCAGGCCATGGTCAGTGCCTCACGAAAACTGCTGGCAAACTGGCGCCAGCCGGAGGGGGGCGGTAGCGCCACCTGCTGACTGCGTGTTTGGCCCTGCTTTGCCGGAGGATTGCTGACCAGCTCGCCATCCCGGATCTCCACGATGCGCTCTGCCTGGGCGGCAACCTGGGGATCGTGGGTGACAATGATCACCGTATGCCCCTGATCGCGGAGTTGGTGCAGGATTGCCATCACCTCTTCGCCGGAGTGGCTGTCGAGCGCCCCGGTGGGTTCGTCAGCGAGGATCACCTGCCCGCCGTTCATCAGAGCACGCGCGATACTGACGCGCTGCTGTTGACCGCCGGAAAGCTGCGAGGGTTGATAATCGACGCGCTCGCCCAGCCCCAGCCGGGTTAAGAGCGCCTGTGCCCGCTCCAGCCGTTTGCGGCGCTCTACGCCCGCGTAAACGGCTGGCACTTCGACGTTCTGTACGGCGCTCAGATGCGAGAGCAGGTGATAACGCTGAAAGATAAACCCGAAGTGCTCGCGGCGCAGTTTGGCCAGGGCATCCCCACTGAGGGTCGACACGTCGGTGCCCGCCACGCGGTAGGTGCCGCTGGTGGGTTTATCCAGACAGCCGAGAATGTTCATCAGGGTGGATTTACCGGAGCCCGAGGCACCGACGATGGCGACCATCTCACCCGCTTCAACCTGCAGAGTGATGCCTTTCAGCACCTCTACCTCGCCATCCCCCGAAGGGTAACTCCGGCGAATTGCATTCAGTTCAAGCAAAGCGGTCATTTACCCGCTCCCGGCAGGCTCTCACTGACGACGACCTCATCCCCCTCTTCCAGCCCTTTCACAACCACCACGTCCGTGTCATTGCGCGAGCCGAGGCTGACCTCACGCTCACGGGTCTCGCCGTTACGCAGCACTTTGACTTTATAGCGATTATCTCCGGTCGATTCGCCCAGCGCCGCCAGCGGTACGGTCAGCACATTTTTCTCGCCGGTGAGCTGGATATGCACCTGCGCGGTCATCTCCAGACGCAACACCCCTTTTGGGTTCGGGACTTCAAAGCGGGCATGGTAGAAAATGGCGTCGTTGACCTTCTCCGGCGTTGGCAGGATATCTTTCAGCACCCCTTCATAGCGGGTTTGCGGGTCACCCAGCACGGTAAACCAGGCTTTTTGACCGGGTTTAAGGTGGATAACGTCCGCCTCGGAGACCTGGGCTTTCACCAGCATGGTGCTCATGTCTGCGAGGGTCAGAATGTTTGGAGCCTGCTGAGCGGCAATCACCGTCTGCCCTTGCAGGGTAGTGATTTGCGTCACCTCACCGGCCATCGGCGCGACGATACGGGTATACTCGAGGTTCGTTTTGGCGCTGTCGAGGCTGGCCTGATTGCGTTTGATTTGCGCATCAATGGTGCCAATCTGCGCCTGCTTCACCGCCAGTTCTGTGGCCGCTGTATCCAGATCCTGACGAGAGATGGCCTGGGTTTTGGCCAGTTGCTGCTGGCGCGCCAGCGTCACCTGGGCCAGTTTACGCTCTGCTTCGGCTTGCCCGCGCTGGGCGCGCAGCTCCATCAGGGTCGCTTCCACCTCTTTGATTTGGTTCTCAGCCTGCTCAGGATCGATAACCCCCAGCAGTTCCCCTTTTTTCACTTTATCCCCAATTTCAACCGACAGCGTTTTCAGCTGCCCGCTCACCTGTGCGCCCACGTCGACTTTACGCAGTGCATCAAGTTTACCGGTAGCCAATACGCTTTGTTGCAGCTCGCCCGGGCGGACAATAAGCGTCTGGTAGAGAGGAGTGGGTTTATTTAGCGTCTTCCAGACAGCAATCAGCGCAACGAAAATAATAATCGCAGCAAGGATATACCGCTTTTTGAGCTTACTTCTGATCTTCATAACGATCCTGGTTCCTTCGAATGTTCCATCAAAATGAGAAGGCTAATATCAACTGGGGTTAAACAAGGTTTGAATAGTAATGAGAGTACCAGAGTTATTGATAATTCGTTAAGTTAACAAATGATGAAATCACCCCATCAATAATAATGGATGGTTTCACTATGTCGCAGCTTACTGATAACGCGCTCACGCCCCCCCCCCTCACTCGCCTGGGACTGTTTTTTGACCTGCTCAGCGGAAAATGGCGGCCGGGTAAATTCTGGCACCAGCGCAGCTTCCGCCGTAAATTTCTGCTGCGCTCGTTAATGATGCCACGTTTAAGTCTGGAGTGGATGAACGTTCTGGCCCAGTTGCCGGAGCTCAATCAGCTGTTGATCCGCCAGCCCCGCCTGCCCGTGCGCCTGCATCGCCCCTATCTGGCGGCCAACTTAACCCGTAAGCAGAAGCTGGACGCCGTTCGTTATCACTACAGCCGCCTCTACGCCACCCTCTCCCCTGAAGAGCTGCGCAACTATCTGCGCGGCAACGGCCTGGTGCTGGCACAGCTGCAGGGCAAAGATGGCGACACATATACCCTGGAGTTCACGATGATGATCTCGCTGGATAAAGAGGGCGACAGCACGATTTTAATGCGTAACAGCAGCGGAGAGACGCTGGCAGAGATGACCTTTACGCTCTGTGAATACCAGAATCAACCCACGCTGTTCATCGGTGGGTTACAGGGAGGCAAACGCGAATTGCCGCACGAAGAGATTCAGAAAGCGACCAAGGCCTGTCATGGTCTCTTCCCGAAACGTCTGGTTATGGAAGCCGTCTGTCAGTTTGCCCAGGCGTTTAACATCAACCAGATCCTGGCAGTCAGCAACGAAACCCATATCTATCGCAGCCTGCGCTACCGCGATAAGAAAGATAAAATTCACGCCGACTACAGCGCCTTCTGGGCCTCTGTGGCCGGCGAATGTGATGCAAGCGGCTATTATTACATTCCCTGCGTCATCCCCCGTAAAAGCGAGGCTGACATCGCCAGTAAAAAACGAGCTGAGTATCGCCGCCGATATCAGTTACTGGATGCGGTGCCGGCGCAAATGAGCGGTCTGTTTCGTTAATCCGCCCGACCGCGCGCCAGCCAGAGCACGCGGGAGAACATTTTTCGCAGTAACGTGGGAACCGAATCGACCCCACGGCGCCCTGCTTCCATCGCGACTTCAATGGCCAGATCAGGTTTGGATGAGCGGTGAATCGCCTTAGTAATGACCCGCCGCATGTTCATAGGGACATCGGCGGGGATCATCGCCACCCGGTGGAAGACATCGGCAAAACCCTGTCGGTACATGAAATGCTCCATATCCATCGCGGGCAGTTCGGTCAGATGATCGCGTTCCTCATCCCGATCGTGATTGAGTAACCCACGAACGGTAGCGGCATATTTTCTCCCCGCCTCGTCACCATCCACCAGAACGTGCCACTCAATGCCCATCCGGCGGGCGAATTTAATCAGCGGCTTGAGGCCGGACTGGGCGAACTCAATGACCTTAATGCCCTCAGCATCAAAATGGTGCCCGCACTGACGGGCCAGCTCGTTGATGACCCAGGTTTCGGTTTCGCCCTCTACCAGCAGCCAGCAGCGGGCAAAGAGCGAAGAGGCGCGGTTAAAACGGATATGAAAAGCGATGCGGCGACTCTCTTCAGCATTCATTCCACCCGGTCCAAGGCGAAATGCCGAGACGCGTCCCGACTCACGCACCAGCCGACAGACCTGCTCCACCGGCGTAAGTGACAATAGCTCACCCGAGTTGGTGGTGGTGATGCGCTGTAACGGCAGCAAATTCAGCAGGTGCCAGGCCACCGATAGCATGATGGGGTGCAAGCGCGTTTCCGGATCTT
Organism: Leclercia sp. UBA1284; assembly: GCF_002308415.1. Taxonomy (NCBI): domain Bacteria; kingdom Pseudomonadati; phylum Pseudomonadota; class Gammaproteobacteria; order Enterobacterales; family Enterobacteriaceae; genus Leclercia; species Leclercia sp. UBA1284. The sequence continues at coordinate 646,851 of NZ_DBUS01000006.1, read as the reverse complement.
CAACCAACAACAGCGGTCGGGCATCCCTGTCCAGTCGCACGGTCCCTTTTGCCTGCAGCAAGGTAGAGAAGAGTCCCAGCAGAATCACCCGGTGCGATCGTCCGCCGGGTTTGTCGATCATCCGGTTAATGATATCGAGATAACGCCAGCTTCGCTGCTCATCGTGGGACCGTCGGCGCATCAACCGGTTGCGCACGGGCGAGGAGCCCTGCTCGGAGAAGTAGTGTTCAAGCAACTGCACCATAGCAGAGAGACCCTGACGGATCTGGCCATCGCTAAGATTTTGCGGACGCGCCACCAGCTCGCGCGCCAGATAATCCAGCTCACGGGCGGTAACTTCCACCTCCGGCATAGCAGGCACCGACCCCGTGCGGATGCGGCGCATAAAGCGGGCATCCCGTAAGCGCAGCACCGGCACCAGACGGATAAGATGACGCGCCAGCTCGTCGATATTGTCCCTCTCCAGGGGATTACCCTCCGCATCGATAAAACTGCGCAGGGTCAGTACGCTCTCATCGTCCGCGAGTTCGCCCTCCAGACGGTAAAAAATACGCTGATAACCATCCTGACAAGGCACCCAGCACCCGGCAAGAGGCTGGTAGCGACGTACCCTGTGGCGGCCAGGATCGGTTTCCCGGAAGGTCAAAACAATGTGCAGATGGTGTTCCCGCCCCTGAATATCGCCCGGTGGGAACCAGAAGTCATCGCGAACGAAGTGATAGAGTTCGGCATCCGATGATAACAGCAGCGTGAGCGCGTCCAGCAGGCTAGATTTACCCCAGGCATTTTCCCCGATCAGGACGTTATTTTGTTCCAGCATCAGCGACAGGCGATTAATGCCGCGAAACCCTACGATTTCCACCCGTTCAAGCAGCATAGGTCCTCCGGGACAATGACACTCTTTCCTTTAAGTTATCAGCAGTATAGCGCCAGCAACCCCGGCCCGACAGTCGAATATTGTCAGGAGAGTTATGCCAGCAAATATAAAAATAAGAATATGACAAGGCACTTTCATTTGAAATTTAAAGAGGCCGGATATTAATATTCGTCGCCCGTTATCTCCCGAAAATTAAAAAAGGAATAACCTCGCATTGCCCTGAATCAAATTTGTGGGTTTTATTTCACTGGTGAACCATGCGGTTCATTTTTAAAATAACGCCGTTAAACATTGTCATATTTTATGACGATAAATTGTGAGCGATGGAAAAAGCTCGTTTTTACATTGAGGTGGTTATGTTCAGAAAATTAGCGGCGGAATGTTTTGGTACATTCTGGCTGGTATTGGGTGGTTGCGGTAGTGCTGTTCTGGCAGCCGCATTTCCGGAATTAGGGATTGGTTTCGCTGGCGTTGCGCTGGCTTTCGGCTTGACGGTATTAACCATGGCCTACGCCGTGGGGCATATTTCCGGCGGCCATTTCAATCCGGCCGTGACGCTGGGCCTGTGGGCGGGCGGACGTTTCCCGGCGAAAGACATTATTGGTTACGTGGTGGCCCAGGTGGTGGGCGGGATTATTGCCGCCGCTATTCTGTATGTGATTGCCAGCGGTAAGGCAGGCTTTGATGCGACGGCCAGCGGTTTTGCCTCGAACGGTTTTGGCGAACATTCTCCGGGCGGCTTCTCAATGCTGTCAGCCATCGTGATTGAAATCGTGCTCACCGCCGGCTTCCTGTTGGTCATTCATGGCGCTACCGACAAACACGCACCGGCCGGTTTCGCGCCGATTGCCATCGGTCTGGCACTGACGCTTATTCACCTGATCAGCATTCCGGTGACTAACACCTCCGTTAACCCGGCGCGCAGCACCGCGGTGGCGATCTTCCAGGGTGGCTGGGCGTTAGAGCAGCTGTGGCTGTTCTGGGTGATGCCGATCGTGGGCGGTATCCTGGGTGGCGTGCTGTACCGCACGCTGCTGGAAAAACGCGATTAAAAATAATACCGGGTGGCTCTGCGCTGCCCGGTTTTCCATTTGCACCTTTACTGAGCAGCTCTATTTCGGTAGTGTCATCGGCGCTATTCAGCTACTCAATAAGGATTGTGTTGTTCATGTTTTCAGGATTATTAATCATTCTGCTACCACTGATAGCAGGCTACTTTATCCCCCTCCGACACGCAGCTGCATTAAAGCTAATTAATCGCCTGTTGAGCTGGATAGTTTACGTCATTCTTTTTTTTATGGGCATCAGCCTCGCCTTTCTGGATAACCTGGCGACCAATTTACTGGCGATACTCTATTACTCCTCCATCACCGTTGTGGTTATTTTGCTGTGCAATATTGCCGCCCTGTTATGGCTGGAGCGCACTATTCCGTGGAAAAACCATCATCAGCAGGAAAAATTACCCTCGCGTATAGCGATGGCGCTGGAGTCATTAAAATTATGCGGAGTGGTGGTGCTCGGCTTTCTGCTTGGGCTCACCGGATGGGCGGTATTACATCACGCGACCGAAGCCAGTGAATATACCCTTATCTTCCTGCTGTTCCTGGTCGGTATTCAGCTGAGAAATAGCGGCATGACCCTGAAACAGATTGTCCTGAACCGTCGCGGCATGATCGTGGCGGTCGTGGTGGTCGGCAGCTCGTTACTGGCGGGGGTCATTAATGCCTTTATCCTCGACCTGCCGCTCAACACCGCACTGGCGATGGCGTCCGGCTTCGGCTGGTACTCCCTCTCCGGCATTCTGTTGACCGAATCTTTCGGCCCGGTCATCGGCAGCGCCGCCTTCTTTAACGATCTGGCCCGCGAGTTGATTGCCATTATGTTGATTCCGGGTCTGGTACGACGCAGCCGCTCCACGGCGCTGGGGCTGTGCGGCGCCACGTCGATGGACTTTACTCTGCCCGTCCTGCAGCGCTCTGGAGGCCTGGAGCTGGTGCCGGCAGCCATTGTTCACGGCTTTGTTCTTAGCCTGCTGGTGCCCATTCTGATGGCCTTCTTCTCGGCCTGATACCCCTCTGGCGGTAGGTCTCTGCCGCCAAAATTGCGCTAAATCAATCTCCCTCCATTTTGTATCAGAAAGCGCTTTTCTCTGATCTGGCACCAGCATAATCTTAAACATGTATATCAAATATAACTTTAACAGGTGTGATTATGTTTTGTGTGCAATGTGAACAAACCATCCGTACCCCGGCAGGCAATGGCTGCTCTTACGCGCAGGGCATGTGCGGTAAAACCGCCGAGACGTCAGACCTGCAGGATCTGCTGATCGCTTCCCTGCAAGGGCTTTCCGCATGGGCATTCAAAGCCCGCGAATACGGTATTATCGACCACTACGTCGACAGCTTCGCGCCACGCGCATTTTTCTCCACGCTGACCAACGTTAACTTTGATTCTCCTCGCATCGTCGGCTATGCCCGCGAAGCCATTGCCCTGCGTGAAGCGCTGAAGGCCCAATGCCTGAACGCCGACGCCAGCGCGCGCGTGGATAACCCAATGGCCGAGCTGCAGCTGGTGAGTGACGACCTGGGCGACCTGCAGCGTCAGGCGGCGGAATTTACCCCGAACAAAGACAAAGCGGCGATTGGCGAGAACATTCTCGGCCTGCGTCTGCTGTGCCTGTACGGTCTGAAAGGTGCCGCGGCCTATATGGAACACGCGCACGTTCTCGGCCAGTACGACAACGACATCTATGCCCAGTACCACAAAATCATGGCATGGCTCGGCACCTGGCCTTCCGACATGAACGCTCTGCTGGAGTGCTCAATGGAAATCGGCCAGATGAACTTCAAGGTGATGAGCATTCTGGATGCCGGTGAAACCAGCACCTACGGCCACCCAACGCCAACCCAGGTCAACGTGAAAGCGACCGAAGGCAAATGTATCCTCATCTCCGGGCATGACCTGAAAGATCTCTACAACCTGCTGAAGCAAACCGAAGGCACCGGCGTTAACGTCTATACCCACGGTGAAATGCTGCCTGCACACGGCTACCCGGAGCTGCGTAAATTCAAACACCTGGTCGGGAACTACGGCAGCGGCTGGCAGAACCAGCAGGTTGAATTTGCCCGCTTCCCTGGCCCCATCGTGATGACCTCTAACTGCATCATCGACCCTACCGTGGGCGCGTATGATGACCGCATCTGGACCCGCAGCATCGTCGGCTGGCCGGGCGTGAGCCACCTCGAAGGCGACGATTTCGGCCCGGTTATCGCCCAGGCGCAGCAGATGGCTGGCTTCCCTTACAGCGAAATTGAACACCTGATCACCGTGGGCTTTGGCCGCGAAACCCTGCTGGGTGCGGCGGATTCCCTCATCGACCTGGTGAGCCGTGAAAAACTGCGTCACATCTTCCTGATTGGCGGCTGCGACGGCGCGCGCGGCGAGCGTAACTACTTCACCGATTTCGCCACCAGCGTACCGGATGATTGCCTGATCCTGACCCTGGCGTGCGGGAAGTACCGTTTCAACAAGCTGGACTTCGGCAACATCGAAGGCCTGCCGCGTCTGGTCGATGCCGGTCAGTGTAACGACGCCTACTCTGCCATCATTCTGGCCGTCACCCTCGCGGAGAAACTGGGCTGCGGCGTGAACGACCTGCCGCTGTCGCTGGTGCTCTCCTGGTTCGAGCAAAAAGCGATCGTTATCCTGCTGACCCTGCTCTCACTGGGCGTGACCAACATCGTCACCGGCCCGACCGCGCCTGGCTTCCTGACGCCGGACCTGCTGGCCGTGCTGAACGAGAAATTTGGTCTGCGTTCCGTGACCACCGTTGAAGAAGATATGAAAGAGCTGCTGAGCGCGTAAGGAGAGATTCATGACCATGCCAACCTCACAATGTCCGTGGCGGATGCAGGTTCATCACATCCATCAGGAGACGCCGGATGTGTGGACGCTGTCACTGCTGTGCCATGACTACTATCCGTACCGTGCAGGTCAGTATGCGCTGGTCAGTGTCCGCAACTCTGCGGACACCCTGCGCGCCTACACCCTCTCCTCCACGCCGGGCGTGAGCGAGTACATTACGCTTACCATCCGTCGCATTGATGAAGGGGCAGGTTCCGAATGGCTGACCCGCGACGTAAAACGTGGGGATTACATCTGGCTTTCAGACGCGCAGGGCGAGTTTACCTGTGATGATAAGCCTGAGGATAAATTCCTGCTGCTGGCCGCCGGCTGCGGCGTGACGCCCGTAATGTCAATGCGCCGCTGGCTGGCAAAAAACCGCCCACAGGCCGACGTGCAGGTGATCTTCAGCGTCCGCTCGCCAGAGGATGTGATTTTTGCCGAGGAGTGGCGTAACTACCCGGTCACGCTGGTGGCAGAAAATAACGCTACCCACGGTTTTGTCTCGGGTCGTTTGAGCCGGGAATTGCTGCAAAGCGTGCCGGATATTGCCTCCCGCACCGTGATGACCTGCGGCCCTGCGCCGTACATGGATATCGTGGAAAAAGAGGTTAAAGCGCTGGGTGTGACCCGCTTCTTTAAAGAGCAGTTCTTCACCCCTGTTGCCGAAGCGGCAACCAGCGGGCTTAAGTTCACTAAGCTGCAACCTGCGCAAACCTTCTTTGGCCGCGTGGGCACCACGCTGCTGGAGGCGCTGGAGAGTAACAAGGTGCCGGTGGCCGCGGCCTGTCGTGCTGGCGTGTGCGGCTGCTGTAAGACGAAGATCGTGTCCGGCGAGTATACGGTGAGCAGCACCATGACGCTGACCGACGCCGAAATCGCCGACGGTTACGTGCTGGCCTGCTCCTGCCATCCGCAGGGGGATTTAGTCCTCGCCTGATAAAAAAGCCCGGTGACATCGCCGGGCGTTTTTACTTTCATTTCCACGCCGGATGGCTTGCCAGGGCGTAACGACCCGCACCCAACAGCGCTACCGCCAGTGCCCCCACGAAGAAGTAGACCAGGCTTTCAATGGCCCAGGCCCCTACCGCATCCAGCGCTAAGGTTTTGCCTGTTCCCACCATTAGCCACGCGGCGACCATAGTAAACGCCAGAACCAGCGCCGCCGGTCGAGTCAGGATCCCCAGAATAATCAGGATCGGTGCCGCCACCTCCCCCACCAACACCCCGTAAGCGATAAACCCCGGTAAACCTTTGGCAACCAGCATGCCGCTAATACCCTCCACGCCACCGAAAAGCTTATGCAGGCCGTGAAAGAGCATTAACCCGCCCACGGCAAGGCGTAACAACAGCCTGCCCATATCGTCGTGTGTTAGCGTTTTATTAACAGCAATTAACAATGATTTAACCATTTGAAATTACTCCTGTTTTATCTGAACTGCAGCCAGAATATGTCTAATTGTTTCGAATGGATAGCAGCTGATACCAGGGGGGCAGAGCGGTAATTTTCTTCTAAGCTTGTAAGCGATATCACAAAAAGGAGTTGGATCACCATGAAACAGACTGTGGCGGCATATGTTGCAAAAACGCTGGAACAGGCAGGGGTAAAACGCATCTGGGGGGTCACCGGCGACTCCCTCAATGGCTTGAGTGATAGCCTTAACCGCATGGGAACCATTGACTGGATGCCCACCCGCCATGAAGAGGTGGCCGCCTTTGCCGCCGGGGCAGAAGCACAGCTGACGGGAGAGCTCGCCGTGTGCGCTGGCTCCTGCGGACCGGGCAACCTGCACCTGATTAACGGTCTGTTTGACTGCCACCGTAACCACGTACCGGTGCTGGCCATCGCCGCTCACATCCCCTCGAGCGAAATCGGCAGCGGTTATTTCCAGGAGACTCATCCTCAGGAGCTGTTCCGGGAATGTAGCCACTACTGCGAACTGGTCTCCTCCCCAGAGCAGATCCCGCAGGTACTGGCCATCGCCATGCGCAAAGCGATTCTGAACCGTGGCGTTTCGGTAGTGGTGCTGCCGGGCGACGTGGCCCTGAAGCCCGCGCCGGAAACAGCCAGCAGCCACTGGTATCCTGCCCCGTTACCGGTGGTCACCCCGGCAGAAGAAGAGCTGAAAAAGCTGGCGCAGGTGTTGCGATACTCCAGCAATATCGCGCTGATGTGCGGCAGCGGCTGCGCGGGGGCGCATGATGAACTGCTGGCCTTTGCGGAAAAGCTAAAAGCGCCCATCGTCCATGCCCTGCGCGGGAAAGAGCATGTTGAGTATGACAACCCCTATGACGTAGGGATGACCGGCCTTATCGGCTTCTCATCCGGCTTCCACACGATGATGAATGCCGACACGCTGATCCTGCTGGGTACCCAGTTCCCTTATCGTGCCTTCTACCCCACCGACGCAAAAATCATTCAGATTGATATTAACCCCGGCAGCATCGGTGCCCACAGTAAGGTGGATATGGCCCTGGTGGGGGATATTAAAGCGACGCTCGCCGCGCTGCTGCCCCATCTGGAAGAGAAAACCGAGCGTAAGTTCCTCGATAAAGCGCTAAGCGACTATCGCGACGCCCGTAAAGGGCTGGACGATCTGGCGAAACCGAGCGACAAAGCCATTCACCCGCAATATCTGGCGCAGCAGATCAGCGATCTCGCTGCCGAGGACGCGATTTTCACCTGTGATGTGGGCACGCCTACCGTCTGGGCCGCACGCTACCTGAAAATGAACGGCAAGCGTCGTCTGCTCGGCTCGTTTAACCACGGCTCAATGGCAAACGCCATGCCGCAGGCGCTGGGCGCCCAGGCGACCGAACCGCAGCGTCAGGTCGTGGCGATGTGCGGCGACGGTGGGTTTAGCATGCTGATGGGCGATTTCCTGTCGGTGGTACAGATGAAGCTGCCGGTCAAAATTGTGGTCTTTAACAACAGCGTGCTGGGTTTTGTGGCGATGGAGATGAAGGCCGGGGGATATCTGACCGACGGCACCGAACTGCATGACACCAACTTTGCCCGTATCGCCGAAGCCTGCGGTATCCCCGGGATCCGCGTTGAAAAGGCCTCCGACGTCAACGAGGCGCTTACGCGCGCATTCGCTATCGACGGCCCGGTACTGGTGGATGTGGTCGTCGCCAAAGAGGAGCTGGCGATCCCGCCGCAAATCAAGCTGGAGCAGGCGAAAGGTTTTAGCCTGTATATGCTGCGGGCGATTATTAGTGGTCGCGGCGACGAGGTGATGGAGCTAGCCAAAACCAACTGGCTCAGGTAAAAATGTCTCACATTGCCTGTCTAACTATAGGGATGTGAGATGATTGATTTACGTAGTGATACCGTTACCCGCCCGTCGCGCGCCATGCTCGAAGAGATGATGGCCGCCCCGGTCGGGGACGACGTCTATGGCGATGACCCCACCGTTAACGAACTCCAGCGTTACGCCGCTGAACTGAGCGGTAAAGAGGCTGCACTGTTCCTGCCTACGGGCACCCAGGCCAACCTGGTGGCCCTGCTTAGCCACTGCGAACGCGGCGAAGAGTACATTGTCGGCCAGGGGGCGCATAACTACTTGTACGAAGCCGGTGGTGCCGCGGTACTGGGCAGTATCCAGCCGCAGCCCATCGACGCTGCCGCCGACGGCTCCCTGCCGCTGGATAAAGTGGCGGCCAAAATCAAAGCTGACGACATCCATTTCGCCCGTACGAAACTGTTAAGCCTGGAAAATACCCATAACGGTAAGGTGCTGCCACGCGAGTATCTCAAAGCGGCGTGGGAATTCAGCCGCGAGCGCGGGCTGGGCCTGCATGTGGATGGGGCGCGTATCTTCAACGCGGTGGTGGAATATGGCTGCGAACTGAAAGCCATCACCCAGTACTGCGACTCCTTCACCATCTGTCTCTCGAAAGGTCTCGGCACCCCCGTTGGCTCGCTGCTGGTGGGCGATGCCCAGTACATCAAACGGGCCAACCGCTGGCGCAAGATGACCGGCGGCGGGATGCGTCAGGCCGGAATCCTGGCGGCAGCGGGCTTGTACGCCCTGAAAAATAACGTCCAGCGCCTGAAAGAAGATCATGACAACGCCGCCTGGATGGCCGGGCAACTGCGCGAGATCGGGGCCGATGTGATGCGTCATGACACCAACATGCTGTTTGTGCGGGTGGGCGATGAGCGTGCCGCCGCGCTGGGCGAATATCTGAAAGCCCGTGGGGTGCTGATCAACGCCTCCGGCGTGGTGCGTCTGGTGATGCACCTTGACGTCAGTCGCGCTCAGCTCGCCGAGGTGGTAAGCCACTGGCAGGCCTTCCTGCAGCGCTAAGGAGCCCCGCGTGCCACAACGAATTCTGGTGCTGGGCGCCAGCGGCTATATCGGCCAACACCTGGTCACAGTCCTCAGTACGCAGGGGCATCGGGTGCTGGCGGTGGCACGCAGCATTGAACGGCTGCAAAAACAGAACCTGCCGGGTGTCTCCTGCCATAGCGTCGATCTCAACTGGCCGAAAGAGTTGTCCGTGCTGCTGGAAGGAGTGGATACGCTCTATTATCTGGTGCACAGCATGGGCGAAGGGGGCGATTTTATTGCCCACGAGCGTCAGGTAGCGATGAACGTGCGCGATGCCCTGCTGGCGACGCCGGTCAGGCAGATTATTTTCCTCAGTTCATTACAGGCGCCGGAGCAGGAGCAGTCAGACCACCTGCGCGCACGCCAGCTCACCGCCGAGACCCTGCGCGGGGCGAATATTCCCCTTACCGAACTGCGGGCGGGGATTATCGTTGGGGCGGGCTCTGCCGCCTTCGAAGTGATGCGCGACATGGTCTATAACCTGCCGGTGCTCACGCCGCCGCGCTGGGTGCGCTCGCGTACCACGCCCATCGCGCTGGAAAATCTTCTGCACTATCTGGTGGAACTGCTCAACCATCCCGCGCAGCGCCACCGGGTTCTGGAGGCCGCCGGGCCAGAGGTGCTCAGCTATCAACAGCAGTTTGAACATTTTATGCGGGTGAGCGGTCGCCACCGGCCGCTGATCCCTATTCCCTTCCCGACCCGCTGGATTTCGGTGTGGTTTTTAAACGTCATCACCTCCGTGCCCCCGACAACCGCCAAGGCCTTGATTCAGGGGCTGAAGCACGATCTGCTGGCCGACGACGCTGCGCTGCGGGCGTTGATCCCCCAGCCGTTAATCCCGTTTGACGATGCGGTTCGCAATACGTTGAAAGAAGAAGAGAAACTGGTCAACTCCAGCGACTGGGGCTTTGATGCGCAGGCCTTTGCCCGCTGGCGGCCGGAGTATGGCTACTTCCCTAAACAGGCGGGCTGTACCGTGAAAACTGACGCCAGCCTTAGCGATCTGTGGGCGGTGGTGAATCAGATTGGCGGCAAAGAGCGTTATTTCTTTGGCAACCTGCTCTGGCAGACCCGCGGCGCGCTGGATCTGCTGGTGGGCCACCGGCTGGCGAAGGGCCGTCCGGCAAGGGCGATGCTGGAGGTGGGCGACGCGGTAGATAGTTGGAAAGTGATTATCGTTGAGCCGGAAAAGCAGCTGGCCTTACTCTTTGGTATGAAGGCCCCCGGGCTGGGGCGGCTGTGCTTTACCCTGAAGGACAGAGGCGATCACCGCGAGCTTGACGTCCGCGCCTGGTGGCATCCGCACGGCATGCCGGGTCTGTTCTACTGGCTGTTGATGATTCCGGCGCATCTGTTCATTTTTCGCGGCATGGCAAAACGTATTGCCCGCCTGGCGGAAAAACCTCAGCCCTGACGCCATCGCGCCAGGCCCCTGGTCAAACCCGGAACCGGGCCGAATAACAAAGCCAGGGCACAGGCAGCCTGACGGATAAGGGTATAAATAAAACTCTTAAACTTTCGCCTTTACCATTGCATCGTGGCGTATTTCACGGAAGAATGCGCACGAAATTCTTTTCAACACAGTGGATTGATATGAAGGTACTGGTTACCGGCGCCACCAGCGGCTTAGGTCGAAATGCGGTCGAGTTTCTGCGCAACAAAGGCATTAGCGTCAGGGCCACCGGTCGCAACGAAGCGATGGGTAAACTGCTGCAGAAGATGGGGGCTGAGTTTGTCCATGCCGACCTGACGGAGCTGGTCTCTTCGCAGGCTAAAGTGATGCTGGCCGGAATCGACACCCTGTGGCACTGCTCCAGCTTTACCTCTCCGTGGGGCACGCAGGAAGCCTTCGATCTTGCTAACGTGCGCGCCACGCGTCGTCTGGGCGAGTGGGCCGTGGCCTGGGGCGTGCGTAACTTCATTCATATCTCTTCGCCGTCGCTCTATTTCGATTATCACCATCACCGGGATGTTAAAGAGGACTTTCGTCCTCAGCGCTACGCCTGCGAGTTTGCCCGCAGTAAAGCGGCCAGCGAAGAGGTGATCGATCTGTTGGCGCAGTCGAATCCCCACACCCGCTTTACGGTACTGCGTCCGCAAAGTCTCTTTGGGCCGCACGATAAGGTCTTTATCCCGCGCCTGGCGCAGATGATGCACCACTACGGCAGCGTGCTGCTGCCACGTGGCGGCGATGCGCTGGTGGATATGACCTATTACGAAAATGCCGTCCATGCCATGTGGCTGGCGAGTCAGATCAGCGCCGACGCTCTCCCCTCCGGACGGGCCTATAACATCACCAACGGCGAGCCTCGCTCCTTACGCAGCATCGTACAGCGGCTGATAGACGAGCTGAATATTCACTGTCGGATCCGCTCCGTGCCCTACCCGATGCTGGATATCATTGCCCGCAGCATGGAGCGGCTTGGCAATAAAGCGTCGAAAGAGCCCGCCCTCACCCACTACGGCGTCTCTAAGCTGAACTTTGATTTTACGCTGGATATTAGCCGCGCCGAACGTGAGCTGGGGTATGCGCCCGTGGTGACGCTGGATGACGGGATTGTGCGCACAGCCGCATGGCTGCGGGATCACGGTAAGCTGCATCGCTGATGCGTCAACAAGGGTCGCGGCACTCAGCTATGGCGGGCAGGCATCTTTAACTGCTGATATTTTTGCCAGACTTTCCGGGCATACAGCATCCGCTGCGGGTAATTCTCTTTTTTTAACCCGGCGTTGTAGGCCCCGACCGCCTCCCAGTTATTGCCATACACCTTAATCATGCCGGACAAAATAGAGGCCCCGACCATAATCGAGGTGCAGGGCTCTAATATCAGTTGGTATTCGCTAATTCCCCGACTCTCCAGCGCCGGAAAGTGGATGCTGTTGATCTGCATCAGGCCGACATCCCGGGTACCGTCGGCATTTTTGCCAATCGCCCAGGGATTCATCCCGGATTCGACGTGCGCAATGGCGTACAGGAGATAGGGATCGACGTGGTAGGCCTGTGCGGCTTTGTCCCAGCAGTTGGCGTAAGCGCCCTGGCTGACGAGGAGCATAATGAGCAGTAACGTTTTCATCAGTACCTGCTTTGGGATGAGATCAGTGCGCCGGGTGACATAGAAAAAAACACCCCCCATCCGGGGGGTGTTGCGTGCTACAGAGAGATTAATTGCAATCTGACGCCGGGCCGGTTTTCACCCAGACATCGCTGTTGCCCGGTTTATCACCGCGGGTCCACCACTTCGCACGGTATTGATTACCTTCGTACGTGGTGGTGTCGCCGCCGTTATAGACCACATCAGAGCGCCAGTTGAATTTCACCTGGCTGACCAGCTCCCAGGCCTGTGCGCCGAATCCAGGCTGATTGCCCTGCGTCCAGTACTTCGCTTTCCACACCAGATTGTCGAAGCTGACGGTATCGCCGGCGTTATAGACTTTATTCGCTGCCCAGGCCGCATATTGGCTGGCGTTAGCATCAACGGGGGCGTCGCAGTTGCCGGTCGCTGTCCCTTCGTCTGCTGGCGTCGTTCCTTCGTCAGATGGCGTGGTGCCTTCGTCTGCCGGTGTGGTGCCTTCGTCAGATGGCGTGGTCTCTTCGTCCGCTGGCGCTGGCGCCGCTTTCGGGTTGACCGTCACCGGGACGTTAGACTGCACGCTGGTTTTCCCGTCAGAAACGATCACGCTCAGGGTATAGGTCGAGGCATTGCTCACTTCCGGGGCGGTGATACGCACGTTAGCGGTATCTGTTCCGGTCGCATTCATATCTGCCGGTACGCTCCAGCTGTAAGTCAGCGCATCGCCATCCGGGTCCGTCGCCTGAGCATGCAGGGAGATAGCTTCACCCGCCTCAACCGTTACCGGATCCATCGCATTGACGATCGGCGCCTGGTTAGCTTTAGGCGCTTTATTCACCACCTGCACATCAATCGCGTTGCTCAGCCCTTTGGCGTCGGTCACGGTCAGGCGGAAGACGAAAGTCTGATCGCTGGTGACAGCCGGAAGATTGAAGTTAGCAATCGCCTGAGTGCTGTTGGCCAGAGTCACCGCCGTACCGGATACCTGGGTCCATTTCCAGGTCAGCGCATCGCCATCCGGATCGGAAGAGGCAGAGCCGTCCAGGGTCACGGAGGCCGGGCCCGTCACGTTCATATCTGTCGCTGACGCTACCGGCGCATGGTTAGTCACCACCGGATCCACCGGCGCAGAGCCGCCGCTTACCAGGCTTTCGTTCATGGCATTCAGGATATCGCCGTTATCAGACTCGATGGACCATGCGAACAGCCCGCCGAGGTTTTTATTCAGCACGTAGTTGCCTTTCGCTTTGACGGAGCGCGCATCGTCGTAGCTCACCAGCTCGCCGGTGGAGCGGTTAAACAGATACGGTGCCTCGGCCGCGGCGTCGTACTTATATTCCCAGCCGGGTTTGCCCAGCATATTCTTGACGATGTCGCGGTAATCGATAATCCCCGCTTCCCAGGAGCCCGGAATAGGGCCTGTTGCCGTGCCGGTGAACGGGTTATCGCCGGTATAACCGTGCACCCCTTTCCAGCCGCGACCGTACATCGCCGCGCCGACCACGATTTTGCCTGGCTGTACGCCCTGAGCCAACATCGCATTGACCGCGTTATCGGTGGTGTAGTTGGTGTCTGGCTTCCAGGAGGCACCATACAGTGCCGTCTGATGGCCCAGTTCAGTATTGCTCCAGCCGCCGTAGTAGTCGTAGCTCATCAGGAAGATGTGGTCGATATACTGCTGCGCGGTGTTGTAGTCCACGTCTTCAATCTTATCGCCGCCCGCGCCGATCGCGGTGGTCAGCTCGTATGTCCGGCCCGTTTCAGCGGACAGCTCGTTCAGCATCTGACGCAGGTCGTGCATCAGCGCGGTGTAGGTGGCTTTATCGGTCTGCGGGTTACCCAGCCCTGGGTTCTCGCCGCCGCCGCCCGGGAATTCCCAGTCGATATCGACGCCGTCGAACACTTTCCAGGTTTGCAGGAACTCTTTAACCGAGGAGACGAAGCGGGCGCGCAGTTCCGGGTTGTTCATCTGGAAGAACGGATCGGACAGCGTCCAGCCGCCTACGGAAGGCAGGATCTTCAGATCCGGATGCGCCTTTTTCATCGCCATCAGCTGGCCGTAGTTACCTTTGTAAGGCTCGTCCCAGCCGGTTACGCCCTGCTGAGGCTTCTGCAGGGCCGCCCAGGGGTCATGAATGGCCACGGTATAATCCGGGCGTCCCTGACAGGCGCGTTTTAGCGCTTCCAGCGCCCCGGACGCTTTGGCGCTGTCGTTGATGCCGTCACCGCCACAGATAGGAATAAAGCCGTACAGGAGATGGTTGATGTTAGCCACCGGGATTTTATCGGCGGTAAAGTTACGGTCATACACCCCCCATTCCGGGAAATAGGCGCCCACCACCTTGTCGGTGTGCTGCGAGAACGTTTTATTATTTTCCAGCAGCGGCGTGTTCATTGGCAGCAGATGACTTCCGTCGGTATCGGCCACGATAATCAGCTTGCTGGCGCTGGTTGAACACCCGCTATCGTTACAGAGTTGCACCTGCTCCTGATAGCGTCCGCCTTTTTTGACCTTGAAGGTCGCGTTACCTGCGGTGCTACCCGCGCCGGTCCAGACCGTCTGGCCATCGAGCAGCACTTTGGCCGAGGTAGGGGCATCGCCGCTCCAGACGGTCCATTCGACTTTAACGTCAACGCCATCTTTGTGAACTTTAATAAGGTTATTGTAATCCTGGGCCGTCTGGTCTACTTGCACCAGGGCAAATTTGTCATTGCCGGTGGTAATTGAAGGCGTACCCGGCAGCGCGGCAAATGCCGAACTGGTTGCTGCCGCAACAAAAAGGGCCAGATATTTTGGCTTAATAAACTTCATTGTTATTTCCTGATCAACTTATTTTTCAGATAGGGACAGCCCATACTTTCCATCGGGCTGAAAGCATTCATTGCAATGTGTGTAATAAAACAGAAAACCCGTTACGCGAAATTAACTGTGTTGCACGTCCTCCAAATAAAAGAGACAACCCAAACTCCTGTTAGATTGATATCTTTTGATCATACGCCGAAGGTAAATTATCTCCTTTCTTTCCTTCATCGAAAAAATCACCAAAAAAACTTGCTTCTTTTATAGAAAGAATTGCGCGAGATAGATCGCGATCCCGGCAAAAGCTAACGCCGGGCCAAACGCAATGGCGGAATGCGTTTGGCGGTTAAAGATGAAATATCCGCTGATACCCAACAACGCCGCCACCAGCACAATAGCGGGCAAGGCTTGCCAGCCACACCAGGCGCCCAGGGCCGCCAGTAATTTAAAATCGCCGTAGCCCAGCCCTTCACGCCCGGTCGCCAGGCGAAATGCCCAGTACAGCAGCCAGAGCGACAGATAACCCGCCACCGCGCCATAGAGCGCGTCCGACAGGGGCAACTGATGATCGAGAGCGTGGCATACTAACCCGGCCCACAGCAGCGGCTGCGTCAGGCAGTCGGGCAGCAGCTGATGCTCAGCGTCTATCAATGCTAACGGCAGCAGAAACGCCATCAGCAGCCAGAGAGACGTCAGGGAGAGGAGATCGGCCCCCCACCCGGCGGTGAAGCCATAAAAGAGGGCGCAAAGCAGTTCTAGCAGAAACAAGCGCAGGGGGATGGCGGCCTGACACTGGCTACAGCGCCCGCGCAGCGCCAGCCAGCTAATAAGCGGAACGTTCTCCCACGGACGAAGTGAATGCTGACATACCGGGCAGTGCGATGCCGGAAAGAGCAAATTTTTATCGTGCTCTTCCTCCATCACCATCGGCGGAACACGCTCTGCAACCACCCCGAGAAAACTGCCTACGATCGCCCCCAGCACCGCGCTCATCCCGCAGAACGCCAGAGGATAACTCTCGCGTATAAGCGCGAGCCCATTCACGCGGCTTTTCGCCAGGTTAACTGAATTTCAGCCTTCACATCGCTCAGGTGATCGACCGGAGTAAGGTTCATTTTCTCCAGCCGCACGCCAGAGGTGATATTGATCTCCCGCAGCCAGTTTTTCAGCACATAAATGTTGACCCGCTCGACCACAAAAGAGAGGGTCTGCCCCTCCTGACGTATATTACTGAGGGGTAACTCGATTTCGTGGGCGCTGTTTTCAACCACGCTGCGGGGATTGTCCGTTTTAATTTGCTGGACCTGAAGATGATTAATATCGATTTCGTTACGCATCCAGTTTAATGTCTCCTTTTGTCTGTCGAGTTTTAACTGCGCGGTTTGAATAATATTATCCAGGGGAACCATTGCCATATAATAAACAGCGGCACAGCACAGCGCGGCGCCACACAGTTTTATTATCGCTTTCTCTCTGGCGCTATAATTTTGATATTTGCATGTCAGTTGCGCGAGGCGTTCTTTCATTTATATTTTCCGGTGATCATGGCGGTATAGGGCGCCTCCTTTGAAACAGGCTGCAGCGTAAAATCAAATTTCGCACTCGCCTGATTCACAAAGGCCTGCAGCGCCTCGGGCGATTGCGCACTGCCGCTCAGGGTCAGGGTGTCATGAGTGGCGTCGTACTCCAGCACATCAATGCCCATCGCAGGCACCGCCTTTTTAACGGCTTCAAGGTCGTTGAGCTGGAGGAAGAAGCCCCGGCTCTGCTTTTTAAGATTCTGACCAAAATGGTATTTGATGTTGGTCTGATGGCGCAGGCTGGGGAAGTAGTGCTGATAGAGCTGCACAATATCTTCCTGCACCTGGTTCTCCTGCTGTACCAGCTTCCACGCCAGCGCGGCACGCGGCCCTAACAGAAGCGTCAGGGACAACAACCCCGCCGCGATCATCGCCGTTCTCACCCCTTTTTTGGCGGCCAGGTGACGCGGTTTCGGACTAAACGCTCCGTGGAGCAAATTGACCCGGCAGCGTTGCCACTGGGGCTGGATCAGCACGAGCGGGTGTTGCCAGGGCAGGGATCCTTGCGCCGTCAGCCCTGCAGGCAGCGCGCCATAACTGTGCAGCACGCTCTCTCCCGCGTGCTGCAACACCAGCGGTAGCAAGGCTGCGTCCAGTACCGATGCCTCGCCTGAGGGGAAACGGACCCAGTATTCGCCCTCCAGTACCGCCACCGTACTGCCTCCCGGCGTGGCCGGCAGCAGCCAGGCATCCGGCAAGACCTGAACGGGGGTAAGCCCCGCCGCGTACAACGGCGCCAGCCACTGGCGTAGCCGCGACGCATCGATGGCCACCGCATCCACCTCGCGCCCCTTTTTCCCGATCACCGTCCAGTGAAGATTGTCCACGTCGCCGATCAAGGTCTCCTCGGCCATCCAGGAGAAAGGGGCGGAGGCGTTGGCACCGATTTTTTTCGGCAGTGTAAAGTGGCGGAAAATAAACTCGCTGGCAGGTAACAACACGCAAACGCGCCCGGCGAGAGGATGATCCGCCAGCGTGCTCAGCGCCTCCGGGCCATCCAGCATCTCCACCTGCTGGCTTCCGGATTCACACCACCCTATTTTGCCGCCCTCATCCCGGTCGGGACGAATAAAAAGCACCTGTTTCATAACGTTCAACTTTGGTTATTCAATCATTCGGTAACGACGCTGCCATGTCACAATCTCGCCCGCTTCAGGGTTAACCTGAAGCTGGCTCACCACTCTGAGCGTCAGGGCGTCGGTATTGCCGGTATAATTCACGCGAAAATAGCGGCTATTTACGGCGATCTGCTGGGCAACCTGCGGCAGATCGTCTTTTAACTGCGGGAAAAGTTGCTCCAGCGCCTGGCTGAAAGCTTCACCACTTTCCCACCCCGCCTCGGGACGGGCAGCGATCACCCGCGCGGCGTCATCGGCGGTTAACTTGCCGGGAAACAGTGCGGCCAGAACCGCGGCCCGATCGGGCCGAAGCGTATTCACATCCACCTTGCTGGCGCTGTCCGGCAATGCGCAAAGCAGTTTGCTCACCTTTGGCCAGGCGGCGGCAGGGAATGCTGGTAAAAGTTTGATCTCCGCAATGTTGGTCATCATCTGGTTCGCTGGCTGGCGGGCCGGTTGTACGCCCGCCCAGGCATCGGTCTCCGCCCCCCCTTTGACGGTGGTGTCGTCCCCATCGAGATAATCTATCAGTTGGGTGTAAATCTCTTCCGCCTGGTGCTGGCCGATGCCGCCGTCAGTTAGCAGTTGTTCCATGCTCTGCTCAGCGCGCGATTTTTCTGGCAGTGCCCCCGCCGGTTGCCCCGCCCTCGGCGCGTCTGCGAGCAGGTTGTTGACGTTAAAGCAGTCCTGCGCGTCCTCAACCTGGCCGGTGACCGTGTAATCTTCCCCCCGTGTCTGGAGCGACTGGTGCCACTCCCCCTCGGGATCAAGCGGTTTACTTTCGCCGCTCGCATCCACCTGCAGGCGTGTTTTCACCTCTTTCTCCTGGGCCTGCATCGCCCAGCGCAGCTGCTGCTGACTCACCTGATAGTGCGTTTTTTGCAGGTTGCGGCAAAACTGCTGGCTCATTTTTGCCGCCAGCGCCGACATCATCACCAGCAGGATCAAGACCACCAGCAGGGCCACGCCTCGCTGCTTCGCTAATTGCCTCATGGCTGTGCTCCCTTGTCAGGAGAGGGCGTCGCCTCCGGAGGCGGCGGCGTTAACGATCCTGGCGCTGGCTGCTCTTGCTGTTTCGGTGCCTCCGCTACTTCCGGCCGATCGCCCGGGGTAGTGAAAACCCAGCGCCAGCTTTCGCCATTGTTCATGGTCAGCGTCAACTCCACGCCGTCGGGCTGATGATCGCTGTCGCTCCAGCTTTTTAACCATCCGTCGCGATAAAAGCGCCACTGCAGGGATTTCACGTCGCTGACAATGGGCACCTCGTCCGGTTCGACGCCGGCCGGGCTGTCGATCGCCGGCCAGACATCGCGATACAGCCGCCCCTCTTCCAGCCGCCAGCGCACGCGCTCCAGCTGTACCGAGCCGCTCACGCCGCTCAGGGTGGTCAGCTCAAGGGCATTTTCTTCTTCCCGAAAGCGCCCCGGTTCATTACGCGGCGCGCGCGCCTGCAGCTGGAAGAAGTCGCGCTCCAGCAGGCTCCAGGCACGCTGTAGCTGGTTCAGTTTTGCCGCGCTGGCATCGGTGGCCGAGCTGGTGCGCATCGCCCCGTCCAGAATCTGCCAGGCGAGCGTGCTGATCACCGCAAAGATCGTTAGCGCAATCATGATCTCCAGCAGCGTAAAGCCGCGCTGGCGCTGCATAGGTTTCACTTCAGCTCTCCTGGAGGAATGATGTGCAGGGCAATCACCGGCTGGCTTTCGTCGCCCTCCGCATATACGCGAATGTCACTGGCCCAGCCCTCTTTCGCCGTTTTGACCCGCTGTTTGCGCCAGGTCCAGCTGCGGCCCCCCATGATCTCGCTGCCCTGCGCTTCGGCGTCAGGAAACGCGGTTTTCTCCAGCTGCGCTTCCGCCAGCTGGTTTTCCGCTACCCAACTGGCCTGCAGCGTATCGGCCAGGCCATGGGTAAAGCGCACGTTCAGGGTGACAGAGTTCATCAGCGCCAGCGCGGCCGTGGAGAAGATCACCAGCGCGACCATCACCTCCAGCAGGGTCATCCCCTGCTGCTTTGCTTTACCGTTACTCATCGTTTTCAACCGATACCGGGGCAGCGCCCTGCGATACCACCCGGAACGCGTGCGTTTTATCTTCGCTTTGCAGCGCCAGCGTGAAGCGGCTGATTTCACCGTCCGGAAGAAAGACAATCTGCGGCTCGGCGTCCGTGGTGGCGGCCAGCCGCTGGGGGGAGAGCGAGACGTGCATCGCTGGCGGAAATGCGCCCTGAGTCGTAATACGGCCCGCGGATAAGGGCGCCCACAGGCGTTCGCCATTTTTATCTTCGAGCGTGACCAGCTGATATTTCTCGGCGGTAATAACTAACCCAACGATATTTCCGTCCATCACTGCGCGATCCGATCCATAATCAACAACGGCTTTTAATTGCTGGCCAAATATATCGGCGCCGCTGCGTGACGGTATTGTTGATACCACCATCATGGCGCAGCTGGCGAATATCACCAGCGCCAGAATAATTTCCAGCAACGTAAAGCCGCGTTGGTTTTTCATTATTTCTCTTTTTTATCGAGAGACCAGTTGGTGATGTCATCGGCGGTATTCGCTTCGCCATCCGGTCCTGCCGAAAAGAGATCGATCGCGCCGTGTTCTCCGGGGCTTACCATCAGATAATCACTGCCCCAGGGATCCTGCGGCAGGCGGCGGATATAGCCCCCCGCGCGGTAACCGTTTGGAATTGGCGCAATTTCAGGTTTGGTAACCAGCGCCTGCAGCCCCTGTTCTGTGGTGGGGTAGCGGTGGTTATCCAGCTTATACATATCCAGCGAGCCTTCGAGGGCGACAATATCGCTGGTTGCCTTTTGCGCGTCGGCTTTTTCTTTATTACCCATTAAATTGGGCACCACCATACTCGCCAGTACGCCGAGAATAACAATTACCACCATTAATTCGAGCAACGTGAAGCCCGCCTGGCGAGCCAGGTTATTACGTTTCATAGCCATTTATTAACCTACCATGTTATTAAGTTGCAGAAGCGGTTGTAATATTGACAGCACAATGAATAAAACAATGGTCGCCATACTCACCACCAGCGCCGGTTCAAATACCGACAGCGTTAAGGTAATTCGGTGCTGTAAGGCCGACTCCTGATTTTCTGCCGCGCGATCCATTAAGTTGCCTAATTCCCCGCTCTCTTCGCCGGAGGCGATCATATAAAGCATGGTGGGCGGAAATAATTTCGCCTGTTCCAGGGCGGCATAGAGGGTTGCCCCCTGCCGTACGGTATCGGCCGCCTGCTCAAGCACCCGGCGCGCGTAGAGGTTTTCGATACCGTCCATCGCAATGTACATCCCCTCCAGCAGCGGCACGCTACTGGCCTGCAGGATACTCAGCGTGCGGATATAGCGGGCGCTGTTGATGGCGCACACCAGCTTTTTAATCGGCGAGCGATTTACCAGCCAGCTGTGGTAGCGAAAGCGATTTTTACTGTTGCGAACCCAGCTCTTAAAGCCGATTATCCCCCCGCCGAGCGCGCCCGCTATGTAGATTCCCCAGGCCTGCAGAAAATCGCTGACCGCAATCAACGTACGGGTCGTAAGCGGCAGTTGCTGCTTCATATGGGTAAACTGTTCAATCACCTGCGGCACCACCGCCACCAGCAAAATGCTGATTACCGCGACAGCCACCACCGTCAGGGTGATGGGGTAGACCATCGCCTGCGTCAGCTTGCTCTTCATCTTCTGGCGCTGCTCGTTATACTCCGCCAGCTTTTCCAGCACATCCCCCAGATGGCCCGTCTTTTCACCGGCCATCACCAGGGTGCAGTAGAGCTTGTCGAAGGTACGCGGGAACTGGCTAAAGGCGTCGAAGAGGGTATGCCCCTCCACCACCTTCTCGCGGATCTCTACCACCATCGACGCCAGCTTTTTATCTTCCGTCTGTTTCGAAATGGCCTTCAGCGCACTCTCCAGCGGCAGCGCGGCGTTCACCAGCGTAGAGAGCTGGCGGGTAAACATCGACAGCACCGGCGTAGAGAGTTTTGCCCCGGTCTTTGCTTTCCCACTGGCGGCGGTCTGATGCGTTTCGCTGATGCTCACGGGCAGCAACTTTTGTTCTCGCAGCCACTGGCGAACCTGCTTTTGCCCCTCGGCCTGCATCGTGCCGCGCTGGGTTTTGCCCGCCGCGTTGGTCGCCGTCCAGGCGTAGAAAGCCATTATTCGTCCCCTCCCCGTTCGGCGGTGACGCGCATGACCTCTTCCAGCGAGGTAATGCCGCTTATCACCTTCAGCAAGCCGTTTTCACGCAGGCTATACGCCTCCTTAAACAGCTGGGTTTCGAGGGACATTTCATCTTTATCTTCGTGGATAGCCCGGCGCATGGCGGTGTCCACCACCAGGAATTCATGGACCCCCGCCCGCCCCTGATAGCCGCTCTGGCGGCAATGTTCACAGCCTACCGCGCGATAAATTGCCCTGGGCGGCGTCTCCATAAAGCTGAACAGCGCCTTTTCATTGGCATCCACCGTGCTGGTGGTCCGGCAGTGGGTACAGAGCCGCCGCACCAGACGCTGGGCAATGACCCCGAGCAACGATGAGCCAATCAAAAAGGATTCCAGCCCCATATCACGCAGACGCGTAATGGCGCCTGCCGCGCTGTTGGTATGCAGCGTCGACATCACCAGGTGGCCGGTGAGTGAGGCCTGTACCGCAATTTGCGCGGTTTCGCCGTCGCGAATTTCCCCGATCATCACCACGTCCGGGTCCTGACGCAGGATCGCACGCAGGCCGCGGGCAAAGGTCATCTCCACGCGCGGGTTCACCTGCGTCTGCCCTACCCCTTCCAGCTCATATTCGATCGGATCTTCGACGGTCAGAATATTGCGTTCGTGGCCGTTCAGCGCCGACAGGATGGCGTACAGCGTGGTGCTTTTCCCGGAGCCTGTCGGCCCGGTAACCAGGATAATGCCGTGCGGACGGTCAATCAGCCCCTTCAGCTTTTCCAGCTCTTCATCAATCAGCCCGAGCTTGTTGATATCTGGCTTCAGGTTGCTTTTATCTAGCAAGCGCATCACCACGCGCTCGCCGTACTGTGACGGAATGGTCGAGACACGCACGTCAATCGCCTTACGGCCAATGCGCAGGGAGATACGGCCATCCTGCGGCAGGCGTTTCTCCGCAATATCCAGTTTGGACATGACTTTAATACGCGATACCAGCAGGGGCGCAAGCTTGCGCGCTGGTTGCAACACCGGGCGCAGCACGCCGTCGACGCGAAAGCGGATGCTCAGCGTACGTTCAAAAGTTTCGATATGAATATCCGAGGCGCCCTCTTTCACCGCCTCGCCGAGAATGGCGTTGATCAGGCGGATCACCGGCGAGTTTTCGTCGTTATCCAGCAGATCCTCGTTGTCGGGGATCTCCTCGGTTAAGGCCATCAGATCGATGTCAGCGTCCATATCGTCAACCAACTGTTGCGAGACGCCGCTGCTCTGCTGCCAGATTTTGGCCAGCAGCTCTTCAAAGGCCTCAGCCGTCAGGATGGCGGGTTCGTAAGCGCGCCCGAGTACCCGGCGCATCTCCAGCAGCGCAAAGGCCGGGGCATCGTCACGGATATACACCTCATCCTGGTAATAGAGCACGCCGTTCTCTTTTGCGTAGCTGCTGCTGCAGAGAAATTGGGTCAATTCGTCCACGTTGCCCCTCACTCTTTAAAGGGGTTATGTGACGTGGCGGCGTTAGTGCTGCCTGGCGCGGCGCTTGTGGCAGACGCAGACGGGTACGCTGGCATCACCGGATTATCCACGTTAGAGACGATCCCCAGCTTTTTCTCTTCCATCCGCTGCTGCTGACGCGCGCGGATCTGGTCGTATTTCTCCTTCGATGCGGCGCTGTAGTTATCGTCGTCGCGCAGCACGGTGGTATGGATAAACACCATCAAATTGCGCTTCGACGTATCTTCCGAGGTGTAGCGGAACAGCTGGCCCACCAGCGGAATATCCCCCAGCAGCGGCACCTTAGAGACGGTCTCTTTGGTGACATTCTCCATCAGGCCGCCGAGTACCACCGTCTGCCCACTGTGCACCATCACTTCGTTATTGATGGTTCGGGTGTTGAAGGTGGGGCCAAGGCTGGCGTCTTCGGTGGAGTTGGCATCTACGCTGGAGACTTCCTGCTCAATCTTCAGATGGATCATGTCGCCATCGTTAATCTGCGGCACGATTTTCAGCTTGGTGCCCACCGTTTTACGCTCGACGGAGTTAAAGACGTTATCGCCGCTGGTGGTCTGGGAACCGGCCAGTACCGGCACATCCTGACCCACGTTGAACGAGGCCTCTTTGTTATCCAGCGTCACCACGCTCGGCGTGGAGAGGATGTCGTTTTTGGAGCCGGTGGAGAGAGCCGTCATCAGGGCGCCGAAATCACCGTTAAAGAAGCCGGTCGCCAGCCCGGTGAAGGAGGCCCCCTTCATCGTGCCGTTCTTGATCTGACTGATAGGCAGCCCGGTCGAACCAAACTGTACGCCGCCATGCTTGCCGGTCCACTGCACGCCGAGATCCAGACCGTTTCCGTCCTGAACTTCGGCAATGATGGCCTCCACCAGCACCTGAGGCCGGCGGATATCAAGCTTATCGATGACCTTCTCAAGAGAATTCATAACGTTAGGCTGGGCGGTGATCACCAGCGAGTTTGTCGCTTCGTCAGCGGTGATATTCAGCTCGTTAGCGTTGCTGGTGGTTTTCACTTTCGCCGTACTGGCTTTGTCTTTCAGCTGCTCGCCAATGCCGGTCAACACTGGCACCACCTTCGCGGCGTTGGCATATTTCAGATAGAAGACGCGGGTGTTGCCCTCGTTATTCTGCTCACGATCCAGCTGCCCCACCAGCGCACGGGTGCGCGCCCGCGCATCTTCCGACCCGCTGATCACCAGACTGTTGGTCTCATCATCGGCCACCACTTTGGTGGCGAGCTGCGGCGCGTTCTGCCCTTTTTGCTCTTCGTTATTGAGGTTGTTCAACATATCCGATAGCTCCCTGGCAGAGGCATACCGCAGCGGCACAATTTCGCGGCGCTGCACGCCCTCTTTATCCACGCGCTGCACCAGGTCCACCAGCCGATTGACCACCGAGGCTCTTCCGGTCAGCAGCAGCACGTTAGAGGGTTCGAAATGCACCACGTTGCCGATGCCGGTGGCATCGTTCAGCTGGCGCAACAGCGGCGCCAGTTCGCGAACCGGGACATTCTCCATGCGCACAACGCGGGTGATGATCTCATCCCCCTTGCCGGGGTTTTTGCTGTCCGCCAGCGGCGCACCTGCGGTACGGGCAACGTTTGAACGCACCACTTTCACCATCCCGTTGTCCATGGGAATCACCGACAGACCGTAGAGATCCAGCACGCTCAGGAAGAACTGGTAATATTCGTCTTCCGTCAGCACGTTATAGGTGCGAACTGACACCGTACCCTGCACGGACGGATCGACCAGAATCGTTTTATTCAGATTACGGCTGACCGTATCGATAAATTCGCGAATATCGGTATTTTTAAAACTGGCACTAAAATTAGCGGCCAGCAACGAACCGGAATAGAGTGACGCGACGGTCAATGCAATACACGCCCAGGGAAATTTCTTCATCTCTTTACACTTGTTAATTGTTTACAACATTAACCCGAATATTTTCGAGGTGAGCGTGACGTTTAACCACCACGTTGGCCTCTCTTAATTTCGACCAGCTGGCGAGCATATTTTTCGCCTGTTCTTCTTTCGTCATATCAACGGAATTGATTTTTACGACCACATCCCCTTTTTGCAGCCCCACGTCGTGGAACCAGCTGGAGGCATTTCTGGGCTTTATTTGATAGCCTTCGAGTTGGCCGTGGTCGATATAGGGTTTCAGAACCAGAACATCGTTCAGATGGATATTCTCCAGCCCGGCATCGGTAGCCGGACGAGGCAGCGGCTTCGTGCCTGTCTCCCCTTTAAAGTAGTCGGGACGCTTGAGAGCCAGCTTCTGCTCAACCCCCTGATAACTGACGACTATGTTGTCGGTATTGATCTCTTCAATCCACGCGTCGTTAACCCCCACCAGGCTCTCCCCCTCCCGATAACTCTGGACGCCGGAAGGGGTTTTCACCATGGCAAACGACAGCCAGGACTCATCGCTACTGATGATGCCTTCCACTTCCACGTTCAAGGGTTGTTTGACGATCGCCTGCTCAGCCCGTTGCTCCACGGCCGGCTGAAAGAGGGTAAATACGATAGGCTGGACCGGAGAAGAGACGGGCGTTTGTTCCGCTTCACTCATGTTATCGCTGGCCTTTTTGTAGTTTTTAAGCACGACATAACCCTGGTGCCCGCTAAATAGCAGCACCATAAACATGATGACGGGGGTGAAGAGTCCGGAAAAACGCTGCATCCTCATTTTTAACGGGCCTTTTAATATGCAGAAAAATAACAGCATGCCGCTGTACCAATGGCGGCAATAGTAAATATCGCTTGCGCGTACCTCCACCGGGTTCGCTATTAACTTTAATTGAGAAATCTGTTGACCCGAAAATAGCCAGATGTTAGCGACAAAGCGTGGTTATTTTTCTCCGCTGAATATTTTGCTTACGTCCGCCCCCTGCCTTATTTTCAGCCGCTATTCCTTATTAATGCCATTATTCGGTGAGTCGTTATGTATCTGAGTCATTTCAAATTCACGGGCCAGCCATTCCGGACGGTGACCCGCGCGCCAGGTGAGTTCCTGGTGCCCTATCACCAGGATGTGTTTGGTTTGCTGGATGAGAAAAGCTGTGCGCCCGGCGTGGTGGGACTCTTTTCTGACGACGATGCGCTGCTGGGCGCCTTTATTGTCGAGCTGCAGGTGCAGAAGAGAGCGATGGTGACCCTCGACGCCTTTCCAAAGCTGAACGCCAGTGCGCTTCTCTATAAGCTAAACCCGATGGCAAAAGAGGACAAAAATCGCCTGCAGACTATCGATGCCATTCTGAGCCTCTGGCTCGACACCTTCCCCACCTGCGGCAAAAAGGGCATGGTGCTGGCCATCAACGCCGTACAGGCCCTGCGTGAAGGCGGCTGGGAGGTTCTGGGCATGTTGCTGACCCGAGCCCAGGAGAGAGCCTTCCCACTGAGCATTGTCATTACCGGTACGCCCGAGCAAGAGGCGCGGGCGCGCCAGGCGTCGGCTCTGGGATCGCGTCTGCATACCTGTCATACGCTGCGTCCTCTCACCTGCCGCGAATTCATCGGCTATGTGCAGGCCCAAGTGACGCATCATGGGGCCGAGACCTCGCCTTTTGTTCCCGCCCGGATCCGCCGCATGCACGCCCTGACCAAAGGATCCGTTGGCAAACTGAACGCCCTGGCGCAGCTGGCGTTGCTCGCCAGCTGGAC
Organism: Leclercia sp. UBA1284; assembly: GCF_002308415.1. Lineage (NCBI taxonomy): Bacteria > Pseudomonadati > Pseudomonadota > Gammaproteobacteria > Enterobacterales > Enterobacteriaceae > Leclercia > Leclercia sp. UBA1284. Next base: position 619,815 of record NZ_DBUS01000006.1, on the reverse strand, counting down.
AGAGCGCGCTCCGCAGGTGGGTGCACGCCACCTGCGCCTGGCCGCGGGGGAATTGCTGCCGCGCCAGCGCAATACCCGGCGTAACGCCATGGTGGGGCTGTTTGCCTCCGTGCTGTTCGCCGCCTGCGGCTGGCATTTTACCGCCGCCATTCACGCGAAGCTCCCGCTTCAGCTGTCGGTGCCTGCACGCTGGACTCTGCATACCCCTGCCCCGGTCGCGCCGGCGCTGCCTGATATTAATAATGAAGTGGTGAATCAGCCGGATGCCCTGCACCAGCTCTATACCGTCTGGGGGTATGACGCATCCACGGAGGAGAATCGCTGCGAAAGCGCAGGCCGCGTCAATCTGGCCTGTAAACAGGGCCACGCCACGCTCGCCGACCTCGAAAAAGAGGGCTATCCCTGGATCGGCGAGCTGAACAGCGGCAACCATATGAACTATGCGGTCGTGGTCCGGGCCGGGAAAGATTCCCTCGATCTGCTGATGAATAACCGCACCTGGCAAGTCAGCCGCAGCTGGTATACACAGCATGCCACCGGGAACTATACCCTGCTGCATCGCCTGACGCCGGAGGGTAAAGAGCGTATCGGCGCCAGCAGCGATTCGCAGGAGATGCGCTGGCTTGATGACCAGCTCAGTGAAGCGCTGCATGAGCCTAAAACCCATGCCACAACCTGGACCGCTGCGCTGGCAGCGCGTACCCGCGCATTCCAGAGCCAGACGGCGCTGCGTGTGGATGGCCTCGCCGGCGAACAGACGTTGATGGCGTTAATGCGCGTGAATAACAGTACCCCGGCGATCCTGACGCCGGTCAGCACCGCGTCAGTACAAGGAAAACGGTAAGATGTCCACGATTTGTCTGGCTGCCCAGCGCAGCTATTACACCCAGGAGCCGGTTTACTTCTCCTGGCGGCTGCCTTCTCCCCGGCAGGTCTTCACCCGCCTGATGGGCGGTGCATTCTGGCTCTGCGCGCTGGTCATAGCCGGGCTTTATGCGCATATGTTCTGGCAGGCTCGCCATCCGGCCCCGGCGCCAAAACCGGCGAAGGTGGTTCGGCCCGAGGCCCGCCCTTCGGAGATGCACTATGTATACATTTCGAAGCCCTTCCCGGAACCGAAACCCGTAACCTTGCCGCCGCTGCAAATGGCGTCGCCCGTTGTCGATAACGAGGCCAACTGGCAGCAGGCGCCCGACGGCGATCTTTCAACCCAACCGTTACCGGGAGCAGAAGAAGTGAGTAATGATACGTCCTTAAAAGAACGCTTTATGATGGCTTTGAAAGAGCAGGAACGGGACTATGCACAAGGAAAGGTTCCCTCACCACCCGATGAAAGCGGTGATGAGGTCACGAAGGAGACTCAATAGCGCTCCGGCAAAGAGTTTAAAGAGACTAATTTGCCTTTTTCAACCACGATATAGTGACCTTTTTTGAGGTCGGAGAGAATTTTAATGATGGTACTGCGGGCGAGGTTGGTATATTCCTGAATATAATCGTAGATATTAATATCACGATTATGGTTAACCATCAGCTCATGGATCTCGAGTAAAAATTCACGCACAACAGAATAAGCGCTGCGGGCGATGAGAATATCGTCACGCTTACCCATGGCACAAATATACCAGGAAAGCACTTTGGTTAATTGCGGCCAGAGATTCTGTTCGGTGATAAGCTGAATAAAGTCCTCTTTTTTAATTGAACAAATCACGGCATTGGTTCGTGCGATGGCATAGGTATGCTCACTGTCATAAAACATAGCGCTAATGCCCAGAATAAGCTGTTTCCTGATGGTAAACATGCTCAGATCGTCCGAGGTGCGGCGTAACTCAATTTCACCGCTGTGCAGCACATGGACGTAGTCCGAGCCGTAGAGAGGAATTTTCTGCCACTTTTTTATATTACGCTCAGGAAAAGACGCTGTTGCAGACACAATAGCATCGACCTCAGGCTGAGGACGCAAATTACTTGCATAGATACTTAACATTTTTTTGTCTCTAAGGTATTTGAAGTTTTCAATAGCCCACAAAAATAAAATCATTGTGGGTTCAGATAAATTTAACCTGAATTAAATGATAAGTGTCATCCTGACGGAAAATGAAAATAATTGATTTTCTTCTGGCATTGCTTAGCAAGCTATGCAGTCATATTAAACCTGGTGATTTTTAAGTCAATTAACTAAAAATGAATCCACAATTCACTTAAGATGAATCTCAAATAAAATAAACGAATCATGCTGTTTGGGGTAATACCAAAGTATTACCCCTGTCCGTATTTCTCCAGCAATGCTTCGGCAATAGCCATGGTTTCGCGGTCGGCGAAGCCGTTCCACAGCCGGGGGCGGAAGTGCATCTGAAAGGCCATAATCACCCGCTTCTGCTGCGCCGGCGTGCCGTTAACGGCATTTTCGTAGCCGTAGCGGGCCAGCAGATCGAGAAGCTGCCTTGCCTGCACGGGTTCATGAGGAGAATGCCCGTTCAGATAAAACGCTACCCGGTGAGCATCCGGCCAGGCACCAATTCCCTGCGCAGCCAACGCCTGCCAGGGAAAGAGCGGCCCCGGATCGACCTTACGCTGCGGGGCGATATCCGAATGCGCCACCACGTTCTGCGGTTTGATGTCATAGCGGGCGATAATGGCTTTCGCCAGCGGAACCAGGGCGGCGATCTGCGTGGGCTCAAACGGGGTGAAGAACTTTTCGCCGCCGCTTTTCTGCCAGCCGCGGTTTTCCAGCTCGATGCCAATAGAGGTGTCGTTAATGCGCGTGGCCCCGCGCCAGAAACTGACTCCCGCATGCCAGGCGAGATCGCGCTCGGGTACCAGCTGGGAGATACGCGGTTTGCCGTTATGCAGGGTGGGGATAGCCGGAATTAAGTAGTGCGAGCTGACGTCTTTGCCGGTAAGCGTGGTGAGCGAGCGGTCAAAATCGTCGGCGGTATAGTGGATGACCAGCACCTTGATACGGGGATAAGCCGCCTGGGCCTGGCGGCTGACGTCCAGCTCATAGGCGCCTTTATCGACGATAACCTGCCCGGCGTCCTTCTTCTCTTTACTGCTGCATCCTGCCAGCAGTAAAGCCAGCACGCCGAGTGCAATTGCGCGCCGCATCAGCGGGTTTTCACCGCGGTGCCGCTCACGCTCACCATCAGCATGCTGCTGTCTTTACCGACGGTTTCGTAATCGATGTCGATGCCCACCACCGCATCGGCCCCCAGCGCCTTCGCCTGCTCGCCCAGCTCTTTAAACGCAATTTCCCGCGCTTTGCGGAGCTCTGACTCATAAGCGCCCGAGCGACCGCCGACGATATCGCGAATGCCGGCAAAAAAGTCGCGAAATATATTCGCGCCAAGAATAGCTTCGCCGGTTACCACGCCGCAGTACTCGGTGATCGGCTGTCCTTCCAGGGTTGGGGTCGTTGAATATTTCATCAGTTTCATCCTCGTCGCATTCTGTGCCTAAGCGTATAAGATCAAAACCATTATCGGATCGTTACGCTATCATTGAAAGGTGAGTTAATTATTAGCCAAAAGGAAATGAACATGCGCTACTCCGCTATGACGCTTTTAGTGCCGTGCGCGCTGCTGCTCAGCGCCTGCACCACGCCGGTGACACCGGCTTTCAAGGATATTGGCACCCGCAGCGGCCCCTGCATTGAAGGCGGCCCGGATGCCGTCGCTCAACAATTTTATGACACCCGCATTTCGAACCGCCGTAACGATGTTACCGCCCTGCGCCCTTATCTGAGCGATCGGCTGGCGCAACAGCTGAACGAGGCCAGCCGTGACCCGCAGCACAGCGCGCTGCTGAAATCCGATCCGTTCTCCAGCCAGAGCACCCTGCCGGATAGCGCCGTGGTGGAAAGCGCGTCGACCATTCCGAATACTGACGCGCGCAATATTCCGCTGCGGGTGAAACTGACGCAGGGTAGCCAGACCTGGCAGGATGAAGTGCTGATGATCCGCGAGGGTCAGTGCTGGGCCGTTGATGATGTGCGCTATCTGGGCGGCAGCGTTCACGCCTCTGCCGGTACGCTACGCCAGTCCATCGAAAACCGCTAATAAAGCAGGTTATCCGCGCCCCGGGAAAGCGTTAACCCCCGTAAAATGTCTGGCATTTCATCTGGAATGCCGACATTTATTCTCACCCCCCTGACCTCTCGCTATTTTGTGCTATGTTTACTACTGAATACGGTTTATATTTAACTTTTAACGCATAAATATTGCATAACTATTCTGTCAACGGTACTATCTGCGGCCTCAATTGCTATAGATTGCCTGGATGAGTAAAGACTGCCCCGATGAGTATTCAACTAAATGGCATTAACTGCTTTTACGGCGCACACCAGGCGCTGTTCGATATCACGCTGAACTGTCCAGAAGGCGAAACGCTGGTTCTGCTTGGCCCAAGCGGCGCGGGTAAGAGCTCGCTGCTTCGCGTGCTGAATCTGCTTGAAATGCCACGTTCCGGCACCCTGGATATTGCCGGCAATCACTTTGATTTCGCGAAGGCACCGTCGGACAAAGCGATCCGCGATTTACGTCAAAACGTCGGCATGGTCTTCCAGCAATATAATCTTTGGCCGCACCTCACCGTACAGCAAAACCTGATTGAAGCCCCCTGCCGCGTGCTGGGCCTGACCAAAGAGCAGGCGTTAGCCCGTGCGGAAAAACTCCTCGAGCGCCTGCGCCTGAAGCCTTACAGCGATCGTTATCCGCTGCACCTCTCGGGTGGCCAGCAGCAGCGTGTGGCCATTGCCCGCGCGCTGATGATGGAGCCTCAGGTGCTGCTGTTTGATGAGCCGACCGCCGCGCTGGATCCGGAAATCACCGCCCAGATTGTGAGCATCATCCGTGAACTGGCGGAAACCAATATTACTCAGGTGATCGTGACGCACGAAGTGGAAGTAGCGCGTAAAACCGCCAGCCGCGTGGTCTATATGGAAAACGGTCACATCGTCGAGCAAGGGGATGCGCGCTGCTTTGCCGAGCCGCAGACCGACGCCTTCAGAAACTACCTGTCTCACTAACATCGAGAGAACGATAATGAAAAAACTAGTGATTGCCGCCCTGCTTGCAAGCGTAAGCCTCTCCGCTGCCGCGGCTCAGACCATTCGTTTTGCGACAGAAGCCTCTTACCCTCCGTTTGAAGCGGTAGATGCGAACAACAAGATTGTTGGCTTTGACGTAGACCTGGCCAATGCGCTGTGTAAAGAGATGGACGCGACCTGTACTTTCACGAACCAGGCGTTCGACAGCCTGATCCCGAGCCTGAAATTCCGTCGCATTGATGCGGTCATGGCGGGGATGGATATCACCCCTGAGCGCGAAAAACAGGTTCTGTTCTCTACCCCTTATTATGACAACGCCGCGCTGTTTATTGGTCAGAAGGGAAAATACACCTCTGTTGATCAGCTGAAAGGCAAGAAAGTGGGCGTACAGAACGGCACTACGCACCAGAAATACATCACTGACAAACACCCGGAAATCACCACCGTGGCGTACGACAGCTACCAGAACGCCAAACTGGATCTGCAGAATGGGCGTATTGATGCCGTCTTCGGTGATAACGCGGTCGTGACCGAGTGGCTGAAAACGAACGATAAGCTGGCGGCGGTTGGCGAGAACGTGACCGACAAAGCCTACTTCGGTACCGGTCTGGGTATCGCGGTACGTCAGGGCAACACCGAGCTGCAGCAGAAATTTAATACTGCGCTGGAAAAAGTGAAGAAAGATGGCACGTACGATACCATCTACAAAAAATGGTTCCAGAAGTAAGATCTGATGAACGAAATGTTTCCATTAGCAAGCGCCGCCGGGATGACCGTCGGCCTTGCCGTTTGTGCGCTGCTCATCGGCCTGGTGCTGGCGATGATCTTTGCGGTATGGGAGTCAGCGAAATGGCGCCCCGTCGCATGGATTGGCTCCGGGCTGGTGACCGTACTGCGCGGTCTGCCAGAGATTCTGGTGGTGCTGTTTATCTACTTTGGCTCGTCGCAGCTGCTGTTAACGCTGTCTGACGGCTTTACCCTCAATCTGGGGATCGTCGAGATCCCAATTCAGATGCAGATTGAGAACTTCGACGTCAGCCCGTTCCTCTGCGGTGTGATTGCCCTCTCCCTGCTCTACTCCGCCTACGCTTCGCAGACCCTGCGCGGTGCGCTGAAAGCGGTGCCTCAGGGGCAGTGGGAATCCGGCCAGGCGCTGGGGATGTCGAAAACCGCCATCTTCTTCCGTCTGGTTATGCCGCAGATGTGGCGCCATGCGCTCCCTGGGCTGGGTAACCAGTGGCTGGTGCTGTTAAAGGACACCGCACTGGTCAGCCTGATCAGCGTTAACGACCTGATGTTGCAAACCAAAAGCATCGCCACCCGCACCCAGGAGCCTTTTACCTGGTATATCGTGGCGGCGGCCATCTACCTGGTGATCACGTTGCTGAGTCAGTACATCCTGAAGCGCATTGACCTGCGTGCAACGCGTTTTGAACGGAGACCAGGCTGATGCTGGATTACTTACCCGAGCTGATGAAAGGGCTGCACACCAGCCTGACCTTAACGGTCGCTTCCATTATTGTGGCCCTGATCCTGGCGCTGATCTTTACCATCGTCCTGACGTTAAAAACGCCGGTGCTGGTGTGGATTGTGCGCGGCTATATTACGTTGTTTACCGGTACGCCGTTGCTGGTACAGATCTTCCTGATTTACTACGGCCCGGGCCAGTTCCCGACGCTGCAGGAGTATCCGGTTATCTGGCATCTGCTCTCTGAGCCGTGGCTCTGTGCGTTGATTGCGCTGTCGCTGAATAGCGCAGCCTATACCACCCAGCTGTTTTACGGGGCGATTCGCGCCATTCCGGAAGGCCAGTGGCAATCTTGCGGTGCGCTGGGGATGAGCAAAAAAGATACCCTGGCGATCTTGCTGCCGTACGCCTTTAAGCGCGCCCTCTCCTCCTATTCCAACGAAGTGGTGCTGGTCTTTAAAAGTACTTCTCTGGCCTACACCATTACTCTGATGGAAGTGATGGGCCACGGGCAGCTGCTCTATGGCCGCACGTATGACGTGATGGTATTTGGCGCAGCCGGACTCATCTACCTGGTTGTGAACGGCCTGCTGACGCTGATGATGCGCCTGATTGAACGTAAAGCGCTGGCGTTCGAACACCGCAACTGAGTGCATAACGCAAAGTCACAAAGACGGGCAAGTCTCATCGCTGCCCGTCTTTTTTTATTCCCCAAGAAATATTTAATCATTTTTATTGAATATAAATTCATTTTCTGACATTGTTACTCCCAGCCGCAGACACGGCATATAACGACAAGATAGACAGACGGGAGCTTCAAAATGAAAAAGTTAGTTCTGGCCGCATTACTGGCAACCTTCGCCGCTGGCGCAACGGCTGCCGATAAAATCAGCTTTGGCGTTTCAGCCACTTACCCACCGTTCGAATCGCTGGATGCCAGCAACCAGATCGTCGGTTTTGATATCGACCTGGCTAAAGCGCTGTGTAAGCAAATGCAGGCCAACTGCACTTTTACTAACCACGCCTTTGACAGCCTGATCCCGTCACTGAAATTCAAAAAATATGACGCCGTGATCTCCGGTATGGACATCACCCCGGAGCGTAGCAAGCAGGTCTCCTTCACTGACCCTTACTATGCCAACTCGGCGGTGGTGATTGCGAAGAAAGATACCTATAAATCCTTCGAGCAGCTGAAAGGCAAACGCATCGGCATGGAAAACGGTACGACGCACCAGAAGTACCTGCAGGACAAGCACCCGGAAGTGAAAACGGTGGCCTATGACAGCTACCAGAACGCGATTATCGACCTGAAAAATGGCCGTATCGATGGGGTATTTGGCGATACCGCCGTGGTGAATGAGTGGCTGAAAACCAACCCGCAGTTGGGTACAGCCACCGAGAAAGTTACCGATCCGCAGTACTTCGGTACTGGGCTGGGCATTGCGGTTCGCCCGGATAACAAAGCCCTGCTCGAGAAACTGAACGGCGCGCTGAAAGCGATCAAAGCTGACGGCACCTATCAGAAAATCAGCGACCAGTGGTTCCCGCAGTAAATATTCTCAGGCCGGGCATGCCCCGGCCTTATTCACAGGGGCACGTAGAAGCGAAAACGCGCCCCCTGCTCCGCCTCCATCAGCCTGATCCCGCCGCCGTGTAGCTCCAGCATTCTGCGAACAATCAACAATCCCAGCCCGCCGCGATGCTCGCGCGCCTCCGGCTTTAACGCTGAGGGTCGCTGGAAGAGCTCTTCACGCATCGCGGCATCAATACCCGGCCCGCTGTCGCTCACCTCCATTTGCAGCGCCTCGCCCTCCTGCCACACCTTCAGCCAGATTTCGCCACCCGGTGGCGTATGGCGAACCGCGTTATCGAGCAGATTCGTCACCACCCGCTCAATCATCGAGAGGTCGGCGTTGACCATCGGTAACTGCTGCGGCACCTCAATTTTTAAACGTAGCTGCCGCGTCTGCACGATCAGATCGAACTTCTGCGCCACATCAGAGATCAGCTCCCCGGGGGCAAAGCGCTCGCGCTGAGGCCGAATGCTGCCATGTTCCAGCCGTGCCAGTTCAAACAGCTGCTGCGAAAGGTGGCGAACCTTCTGCCCCTGGCGCAGCGCAATGGTCAGGTAGTGCTTCGTCTCTTCTGGCGTTAATGAATCGGCTTTCAGCGATAAAGTCTCAAGATAACCCAGCAGCGAGGTGAGTGGCGTGCGTAAATCATGGGAGATATTGGCGGTGAACTCCCGGCGCTGCCGGTCGCTGTCGGCCAGACGATCCCACTGAGACGCTATCTGCTGAGCCAGTTCAATAAAGGTGTTGCGCAGTAAGGCAACCTCGCTGGCGGGGTTTTCCTCCTGCGGCTGGGCGGCCAGCTGTTTAATGGCGCGGATACTGTCCTGGTCAAGAAAGCTGACCTCCTGCGTTAAGACCCGCACCGGGCGAGTAACCCAGTACCAGACCAGCCCACCCGCCAGAGAGCCAAAGAGCACCACCAGCAACAGCGTCCAGAGAAGCGTATGCCAGAGCGTTTTTTCCCAGGCCATCTCAGCCAGCGCATTCAGCTCTTCGCCCTGCAAAATGATATAGAGATAGCCACGCAGCTCACCATCCTGACGCAGCGGCGCGGCGCTGAAGACCTTCTGCCGATCCGGGCTGCGCGGGTCGTCGCCGTAAACCGGCATCATCTCACCGCCCATAAAGCGCAGCACCGGGTTAATGTCTATCCGCTGGCGCTTGATATGCCCCGGCGGAGCAGCATCGGCCAGAATCTCACCATCCACCGAGAGGACATACAGCTCAACGCTGGGGTTGAAGGTCATCAGGCGGTCAAAGAGCGGTTTAAGGGCGGTGCGATCCACCCTGCCCTGGTTATCCAGCAGTGGCTCACGCTGGATAATATGCTGCGCCAGCCCGCCGGAGAGACGCTGAATCATGGCATTGCCGTACTGCTTGCTGGTCCAGAGCTGCACCGAGCAAGCCACCGCGGCGCACAGCACCAGCAGTAACACAAACAGCAGCGTCAGGCGGCGGGTGAGCGTCATGATGTACTCCCCATAAACTTATAGCCCTTGCCCCAGACGGTGCGTATCACCTCCGGCTCGGCGGGATCCTTCTCGATTTTGATGCGCAGGCGGTTGATATGGGTGTTAACCGTATGTTCGTAGCCTTCGTGCTGATAGCCCCACACCTGTTCCAGGAGGGCCAGCCGGGAGAAGACCTCACCCGGATGACGGGCAAAGAAGTAAAGCAGATCGAATTCACGCGGGGTGAGATCCAGCGCCTGGCCATGCAGAGTCACGCTACGGGCCAGCGGATCAATGGTCATGCCGTGCGCCTCAATACGCCCGGCCGGCTGCTGTCCCATGGCCTGATGCCTGCGAAACAGTGCCCGAACGCGAGCGACCAGCTCCTGCACCGAGAAGGGCTTGGCCAGATAATCATCGGCCCCGGTCTCCAGACCCAGAATCCGCTCCGTTTCACTGCTGCGGGCACTGATAATGATCACCGGCAGGTAATGGCTCATCTGACGAATGCGACGGCAGATTTGCAGGCCATCCACCCCCGGCAGCATCAGGTCGAGGATCACCGCGTCCCAGCGCGTATCTTCGATAGCCAGCAGCGCGCGGCTACCGTCTGCTTCGTGGGTAATCTGGTAGCCTTCATCTTCTAAATTGAGACGTAGCAAAGCGGCGATATCGCCGTCGTCTTCCACCAATAAGATCTGTTTCATCGGTTAGCCTTTCATTCCTGGTACCATTCAAGCTTACCCGTTTCCGGCGGCGGAAGAGTTCACATTTTGTTTAAACTTTACGTACCAGCAGGGTCAGCACTTCGTAGTGGGCGGTATGGGGGAACATATCGAAAAGCTGCACGCGGGCAATGGCATAGCCTGGGAGATGGTGCAGATCTTTCGCCATGCTCTGGGCGTTGCAGCTGGAATAGATGATATACGTCGGCGCCATCTGGCTGAGGTAGTCGCACAGCGCCTTGCCGATGCCGCGACGCGGCGGGTTGACCAGCACCAGCTCCGGCACGCTACCCTGCCCGGTGGCGAACTGGGTGGAGTCCAGCGCCTGAAAGTGCAGATTCTTCAGCCCCAGTTCGGCGGCGGACTGCTTCGCGCAGGCGATGGCTTCAGGGGAGATCTCAATGCCGGTCAGGGTCATGTCGGGCGTGGCGCAGTGCAGGCCAAAGCCGCCAACCCCGCAGAAGAGATCCCACATGTGATTCGCCGGTAAAGCCCGCACCCAGTCGCGGGCGGTGGCATAGAGGCTGGCCGCTACGGTGGGGTTGGTCTGGAAGAAACTCTGCGGGCGGATCCAGAGCGGCACGCCGTTGAAGGTTTCGGCCAGCGCCTGGGACTCGGTGAGGAAGATCTCCTCCTCCCCTTCCAGAATCGCCATATGCACCGGCTGTATGTTGGCGGTAATGACCTTCAGCTGCGGTAACTGCGCCTGCAGCCACGGCAGAGCCGCACGCAGTTGCTCCAGCTTGCTGACGGAGCGCAAAACAAAGCGCAGCATCATGCCGCCGTCTTGCTGGCTTTCGGTCAATAACAGGTATTTTAACTCACCCCGTTTGCGCGCCACGTTGTAGGGGGTAAGCCCGGCGCGGGCGATAAAGGGCTTCAATGCGGCGAACACCGGCGCAAAGGAGGCAGGATAAAGCGGGCAGTCGGTCAGATCTTCCGGGGTGCCATCGCGATGCAGCATCCCCAGCAGCGGTTTCTCTACGCTGCCGCTGACCACCATTTTGGCTTTATTACGGAAACCCTGTTCAGGACCGCTGACGGGTGCGCACCACGCTTCGACGGGCAACCCTGTCAGCAAGGTCTGCAGATCGGCCATTTTAGCGGAAAGTTGTTGCGAGACCGGCTGTTCAATCCACTGACAGGAGCGACAGCGGCCGGCGTCATAGAGTGCGCACTGCATACAGAAACCTTAATACGTCTGGGGGCAGCGATTATACACGTTATTGCAGACGGAAAAACCGTCGGCTGGCGGCGGGCACAAACAGCAGCAGCAGCACCAGCATGTCCGGCAGTTTCTGCATCACCAGCGTTTTAAAGATCTCCTGCCTGGACTCCCCCGGAATGCTGAACAGCTCAGGGTAACCATAGCCCAGCGAGGCCGCCCACAGGTAAAGCGTGGCAATCACCTGGGTACTGAGATAGATCAGCCGCGCCCAGTTTCGCCCCTTGACCAGCGAAAAAGCGCAGAAGATTTCGATAAAGACCAGCAACAGGCTGCCGAGGAAGATGAGCGTTAAGTTCCAGGTCTGAACGCTGCGATGGATAAAATCGCCGAGTCCCCGTAGACCCAGGGTATTAAAAATCATCAATAAATCGAGGCAGCGGATCATAATAATGGCGAGCGCCGCCACCTGCACCAGGGCAGGAACGTTAAGGCGGGCGTGTGAATGGCTTGATTTGCTTATCAGTCCCAACGTGGTGTCTTCCATGAAACGGCGCCGCGTTGTCGCGGCACCCGTTAAGCTTGTTGGCTGATTTTAGGAGCTTCAGCCGCGTCTTGCACGCTGGATATCACGTACACGCTGTTTTTCAGACCTTGCCATCAACAGCCAGGCGATCAGGCCAACAATACCTACCACGCCCAGAATCAGCGTCGCCAGGGCGTTGATCTCCGGGTTCACCCCCATACGCACGCTGGAGAAGACCAGCATCGGCAAGGTCGTGGCGCCCGGGCCCGATACGAAGCTGGCGATGACCAGGTCATCCAGCGACAGGGTGAAGGCCAGCAGCCAGCCCGAGACGACGGCGGGCATGATCATCGGCAAGGTAATCACAAAAAAGACCTTCAGCGGGGTCGCGCCGAGATCCATCGCCGCCTCTTCGATGGAGTGATCCAGTTCGCGCAGGCGCGATGAGATCACCACCGCCACATAGGCGGTGCAGAAGGTGACATGCGCCAGCCAGATGGTGAGCATACCGCGATCCGAAGGCCAGCCAATGGCATGCCCCATGGCCACAAACAGCAGCAGCAGCGACAGGCCGGTAATCACGTCAGGCATTACCAGCGGGGCGGTGATCATAAAGGCAAAGCCGTTAGCCCCGCGGAAACGGCCAAAGCGCACCATCACCACCGCCGCAATGGTGCCGAGAATGGCCGCCATCGTCGCCGCACAGGCGGCAATCGTCAGGCTCAACCCCACCGCGCTCATCATGGCGTCGTCATGGAACAGTTCGCTATACCAGCGCGTCGACCAGCCCGCCCACACCGTCACCAGCTTCGAGCTGTTGAAAGAGTAGATGACCAGCATCAGCATCGGCGCATATAAAAAGGTAAAGCCGATGATGAGGATCAGGATGCGCCACGGCGAGCGCACGACCGGTAAGTTGTTCATCCGTGGTCTCCCATCTGTTTCTGCTGATGTTTGTGGAACCACATGATCGGCACGATCAGCAGCAGTAACATCACAATCGCTACCGCAGAGGCCACCGGCCAGTCGCGGTTATTGAAGAACTCCTGCCACAGCACGCGGCCAATCATGATGCTGTCCGGCCCGCCGAGCAGTTCCGGGATCACGAACTCTCCCACGGCCGGGATAAAGACCAGCATCGAGCCGGCAATGATCCCCCCTTTGGTGAGCGGCACGATGATGCTGAAGAAGGTCTTCAGCGGACGGGCGCCGAGGTCCAGCGAGGCTTCCACCAGCGAGTAATCAATGCGCGTCAGGGCGGTATAGATAGGCAGCACCATAAACGGCAGATAGGCATACACCACCCCGATATAGACCGCGAGATTGGTATGCAGGATCACCAGCGGCTGGTCGATGACCCCAAGCCACATCAGGAAGTTATTCAGTACCCCGTTGTTCTTCAGGATCCCCATCCAGGCGTACACGCGGATCAGGAAAGAGGTCCACGAGGGCAAGATGACCAGCAGCAGCAGGATATTGCGCGTCGAGGGCTTGCTGTGCGCCACTGCCCAGGCCAGCGGATACCCCAGCAGTAAACAGCAGAGGGTGGATACCCCGGCAATCTGCAGCGATTGCAGATAGGCCTCGAAATAGAGGGGATCGTCCGTCAGCTGCAGGTAGTTGGCGATATTCAGGGTGATCGAGAGCTGATCGTCTGCCCACTCCATCAGATCGGTATAGGGCGGGATCGCCCGCGCCATCTCGGCGAGGCTGATCTTAAAGACGATCAGGAAAGGGAGTAAAAACAGTAGAACCAGCCATAGATAAGGCAGCGCGATCACCAACTTGCGCCCGTGCGCCATCTGCAGGCGCGTCAGCCAGCGGGTCCCGCCCGCAGCGCGCGCGGGCATCGGTGAGTCAATTTTACTCATGGCCACTCCTTATACCGTCAGCACAACGCAGCTGTCGGCATCCCAGCAGAGGCGAACTTCATCGCCCCAGGTCGGGAGGCCTTTCCGGTAACGGTGTTCGTTTTGCAGCTGGGCGCTGATCATCTGTCCGCTCTTCAGGCGCACGTGATAGATCGACAGATCGCCGAGATAGGCAATATGTACCACCTCACCCACGGCAAAGTTGTAGCCATCGGCGGGGACGTCATCGCAGAGCATGATTTTTTCCGGGCGCAGGGCCACGTAAACCGGCACGTTATCCATGACCGAGGCATCCGGGTCGACCTTCAGCGGGTGGACCAGCCCGGGCGAGTCAATCACCAGCCCGTCTTCTTCGCGGGTTTTCAGTAGCCCCTCGAAGACGTTAACCGAGCCGATAAATTCGGCGCTGTAGCGGGTTGTCGGGTGTTCGTAAATCTCTTCCGGCTCGCCAATCTGCACGAACTTGCCGCGATTCATGATGGCGATACGCCCGGCCATGGTCATCGCCTCTTCCTGGTCGTGGGTCACCATAACGCAGGTGGCTCCCACACGTTCGAGGATATCCACCACCTCCAGCTGCATGCGATCGCGCAGCTTTTTATCCAGCGCGCCCATGGGTTCATCCAGCAGCAGCAGCTTGGGGCGTTTTGCCAGGCTACGGGCCAGCGCAACACGCTGGCGTTGCCCACCCGAAAGCTGATGCGGCTTACGTTTCGCAAACTCCTGCATGTGTACCAGGCTGAGCATCTCCGCGACGCGGCTGGCGATTTCCGCTTTCGGCAGCTTGTCCTGCTTCAGGCCGAAGGCGATGTTCTGCTCTACGGTCATATGCGGGAACAGTGCGTAAGACTGGAACATCATATTGATTGGACGCTGATAAGGCGGCACCTGAGAGAGGTCTACCCCGTCGAGCATAATCTGCCCGGCGGTGGGTTGCTCAAAGCCCGCCAGCATTCGCAACAGCGTCGACTTGCCGCAGCCCGACGCACCAAGCAGCGCAAAAATTTCGCCTTTATAGATAGTGAGGCTGACGTCATCCACGGCGTGCTGGCCGTCGAAAGATTTGGTCAGATTACGGATTTCCAGCAGCGGGGTCAGCGCTTTACGGGTTTTCGCCTGTGGGCGGGGGGTCGCGTCGTTCACGGGGTGCTCTCCGGCATAAACTAAAACAGTGCCACTGCACTAACAACGTGCAGTGGCCGGGCAGCTACGGGCTGCCCGGCAAGGACGTCAGACGTTATTTACCGCTTTTCACTTTCGTCCACGCACGGGTACGTACGCGGTCGATTTTCGGTTCCTGCACTTTCAGGGTGAAGAGCTTGGCAAAGACATCTGCCGGCGGATAGATAGCCGGATTGTCACGCACTTCCGCGCTGATCATCGGTACCGAGGCCTTGTTGCCGTTGGCATAGAAGACATGATCGCTAATGTGGGCAATCACTTCTGGCCGCATCAGGTAATTGAGGAACTGATAGGCTTCGTCTTTATTTTTCGCGTCGGCAGGCATCGCAAAGACGTCAAAGAAGGCCAGCGCCCCCTCTTTCGGAATGAAGTAAGAGACATTCACGCCGTTTTTCGCCTCTTTCGCGCGGTTAGCCGCCTGCCAGACGTCGCCCGCCCAGCCGACTGCCACGCAGATATCGCCGTTCGCCAGGTCGTTAATGTACTGTGAGGAGTGGAAGTAGCGAATATTTGGACGCAGCTTCAGCAGCAGGTCAGTCGCCGCACCGGTGTAGTCGTCCGCTTTGCTACTGTTTGGATCTTTGCCCAGGTAGTTAAGCACGGTGGCAAAAATCTCTTCTGGTGCATCGAGGAATGAGACGCCGCAACTTTTCAGCTTTTCGAGGTTCTCTGGCTTCAGGACCAGATCCCAACTGTTGAGAGGCACATCTTTGCCAAGCACCGCTTTTACTTTATCCACGTTGTAGCCAATACCGGTGGTAGCCCAGAGATACGGGAAGGCGTATTTATTCTCCGGATCGTGTTTTGCGACCAGTTTCAGCACTTCAGGATCGAGGTTTTTCCAGTTCGGCAGCTTGCTTTTATCCAGCGGCTGAAAGACACCCGCGCTAAGCTGACGCTCCAGGAAGCTGGCAGACGGTACCACCAGGTCGAAGCCGGTGCTGCCCGCCATCAGTTTGCCTTCCAGCACTTCGTTGGAGTCGAAAACGTCGTAAACCACTTTGATACCGGTCTCTTTCTCAAAATTCGCGACGGTGTCCGGCGCGATATAGTCAGACCAGTTATAAACATGCAGCGTTTTCTGTTCCGCGGCGAGCGTACCGGCGGAGATCGCCATCAAGGCCCCCGCAACCAGACCCGATAACCATTTTTTATTTAAGGCGGTCATAGCTTTATTCCTTCCAGGAGTTCATTAAAACGAACTTAAAATGTGCATTCTCACTTATGCAAGAATCATGCATATTTTGTCGCTCTGCCGGGATCAGAAGAAAAAACTCTGGTGGCAGGTTTGCTCACAGTAAAAAAAGCTTCGCAAGAATAAATGTAGTTCGTTCCTGCGGCTATAGCCCAGATTAAAAAACGCCTTTTATCAATTTTTCGCGCTGTAAATGTCTATGTGGTAAGCCAAAAGAGTCATTACGAAGTGATTAACGCTATCAATGAGGGGAAAAAGCAGCAGAAAAAATGGCGTTACGCAGCCACGCTGGTGGCGGCTGCGTATTACTCAGGCGAGGTTAGTGCAGAAAATGGGAGGATGAATCGTTATTCTCTGGATCTTCTTCCGCGTTATAGAGCAGGTGGTGTGCGCTGGCTTCCATCATCACCATCGAAATTTGCTCTTCGCTCTGGCGTAAGAACCCAGCGAACTGCTGATAGGTCACACCGGCCCCCACGCATAAAGACTGGCACACGACCAGCTTTGGCAGGTTATCGTCCTGAATGTCGAGGAAGGCTTTCACCGTCAACGAGCTGGCGTTAATGGCCGAGAGATCGGATGCCAGCGCCAGCAGTGCAGAGGGTTTGACCTCGGCGAGGGCAGAAAACAGCACCACATCGTTAATCAGATCGAGCTTGGCATCAAACACGCCATCAAAATTCTGCATGTGGGGAATGTGTAATGCCTGACAGGTATCGCATTCAAAAAAGCTGATGCCCATATCGTCGAGCCATTGACGTAGCGTATCCAACGTGGGTACGACGAGAGTTTCCATAAAGGTTGAGCCTCTTAACTGTAATTCGCATAGCTTACGCAATATGTGCGCGGCAATCTATTTATCCGCCCGTTTTCAGGCAGAAGCCAGGCGTTGCCTGACGTTCGATCCAGGCGATCATTTTACCGGCAATATCCACGCCGGTGGTTTTTTCGATCCCCTCAAGGCCTGGCGATGCGTTCACTTCCATCACCAGCGGACCGCGGTTGGCGCGGAGAATATCCACCCCCGCAATATCAAGCCCCAGCGTATGGGCGGCTTTCAACGCGATCTCCCGCTCGCGCAGGGTGATATTGGCTACCCTGGCGACGCCACCCCGATGCAGATTAGAGCGAAAATCGCCCTCTTTGGCCTGGCGTTCAATGGCGGCCACCACTTCATCACCCACCACCAGGCAGCGGATATCGCGGCCTTTGGCCTCTTCGATATACTCCTGCACCAGGATGTGGGCATTCAGGCCGCGAAAGGCGTCGATAACGCTCTCTGCGGCCTGGCGGGTCTCGGCCAGCACCACGCCGATGCCCTGCGTGCCTTCAACCAGCTTCACCACCAGCGGCGCGCCGCCGACCATATCGATCAGGTCGCTGGTATCATCCGGGGAGTGGGCAATGCCCGTCACGGGCAGATCGATTCCCTGACGGGCAAGCAGCTGCAGGGACCGAAGTTTATCCCGGGCGCGGGTAATGGCGACAGACTCATTGAGCGGATAGCTACCCAGTAGCTCAAACTGACGCAGCGCGGCGGTACCGTAAAAGGTGATGGCCGAGCCAATGCGGGGGATCACCGCGTCAAAGTGCGGCAGCTGGCGCCCTTTATAGTGAATGGAGGATGCCGCCGGGCTGATATTCATATAACAGGACAGCGGATCGAGAACTTCCACCAGATGGCCGCGTTTTGCCGCCGCTTCACGCAGGCGTTTACACGAATAGAGCGTTCCATCCCGGGACAATATGGCAATTTTCACCCTGCACCTCTCAGACATGATCTGGTAAAAGCCTGCGTATCATACACGCAGGCAGGCGCAGGAAAAATGGGGTTATCGCGTTGCCCAGCCCTGTTTGTGCAAATAATCGAGGATGAACGGACGATTTTCTTTGATAATGGTGCGCTGGATATGGTCACTCCAGGTGTCGCGACGGTTATTACTGCCGCGCGTCATATAGTAGTGGGCCAGCTCGTCGTCGTACTGGGCGAGAATCGCTTTATCAACCGGCTGGTAGTGATTCTCATGCACCACCAGCGCGGCGGGCAGGCGCGGCTTCACATCCGGGTTATCTGCGGGCCAGCCCAGGCACAGGCCAAACAGCGGCAACACATGTTTGGGCAGCGCTAACAGCTCCGTTACCGCCTCGATACTGTTGCGAATGCCGCCGATGTAGACGCCACCCAGCCCAAGTGACTCCGCCGCCGTAAGCGCGTTCTGCGCCAGCATCGCCGTATCCACCACGCCTAACAGCAGTTGCTCCGCCAGACCGAGCTGCGCGTCCGGGCAGATCTGCAGATGGCGGTTAAAATCGGCGCAAAAGACCCAGAACTCCGCCGCCTGGGCCACATGTTTTTGCCCGCCCGTCAGGCCGACCAGCTGTTCACGCATCTCCGGATCGGTAACGCGGATTATTGAGGTGCACTGCAGAAAACTGGAGCTGGAGGCCCCCTGCGCCCCGGCAATGATTGCGTCGCGCTGAGCATCAGTAATGGGCTGGTCGGTAAAATGGCGAATGGAACGGTGAGCGCGTAACAGGTCAATCGTCGGGGTCATAGTGTCTCTCTTCTCCTGGCTAAAAACAGCAATGGAGCCAGTATAGGCAAAGAATCTGGCGCTGTAATTGGCGAAACATAGCCTGAAGATATCAATGCAACAGGCGAAACCTGCTTTCTATTACCGTAAGTTATCGGCAATATAGCATTATTCGCCGTCAGGCTTTCAATTCAGGAGAGAACCATGTTTGCAGTTATTTTTGGACGTCCGGGCTGCCCGTACTGTGTACGTGCTAAAGAGCTGGCAGAGAAACTGACCGCCGAGCGTGACGATTTCAACTACCGTTATGTTGATATCCACGCGGAAGGTATTACCAAAGCGGATCTGGAAAAGACCGTGGGTAAACCGGTTGAAACCGTGCCGCAAATCTTCCTCGACCAGACCCACATTGGCGGCTTTACCGATTTTGAAGCCTACGCCAAAGAGAACCTGGGCCTGTTTGCCGCTCAGTAATGTTAAAGCGCCCTCACTTTGAGGGCGTTTTTATTTTGCGGCGCGGATGGATGAGCGCCCGCCGCACAAACATAACGACCAGCGCGCCGAGAGCAAACCAGAAGACGCCGCTTAGCAACCACGCCAGCTCCTGAAAGAAGGAGCGCCCAGAGACAGTAAACAGACGCATCACCAGCAGGCAGAACGGCGCCGCCAGCGTCGCCCCCAGCAACGGCTTCACCACCTCTCCGCTGCGCGTAAGCGCACTGGCAACGGCACCGGGTATGATAAAGAACAGCAGCCCTAACTCAGGATGCCTGCCAGCAAGAAATGCCCCTTTAACATTTAATGTCAGGCAGAGACAGACTGCCATGTACAGTAAAAAACAGCGAGCAACTCCTGGCCAGTGACGTTTAATATCCAAACAACCCCCTGCCTCTCTTCATTCAAATAAATTTATCGTCCCCCGGACGCCCAATTTGATACGATATGCGGCATTCCTTGCCAAAACACGCTGCATGGTTGCCTAACCGTTGTCGGAGGCAGTGCACCGTAACGATTAAACTAATGGTCTGATATTATTGTTTGGGATATATTATGTTGCGAAAAAAGGCGTTGTTAGCCTCTCTTCTGATAGCAGAAACAGTAGCCTAAATACCCCATCTATTCAACCACTTACTGGTAAACAAGAAGTTATCCTCCGTGAATATAAACGTCGCAGATTTGTTAAACGGGAATTACATCCTGTTATTATTTGTCGTACTGGCGCTGGGTCTTTGCCTCGGGAAATTACGCCTCGGTTCAGTACAACTTGGTAATTCCATTGGCGTTTTAGTGGTCTCTTTATTATTAGGCCAACAACATTTCAGCATTAACACCGACGCCCTGAATCTCGGGTTTATGCTGTTTATTTTTTGTGTTGGCGTGGAAGCCGGACCCAACTTTTTTTCTATTTTCTTTCGCGACGGTAAGAATTATCTGATGCTCGCACTGGTCATGGTCGGCAGTGCCCTGCTGATCGCGCTGGGCTTAGGGAAGCTATTTGGCTGGGATATCGGGTTAACCGCGGGCATGCTTGCGGGTTCGATGACCTCCACGCCGGTACTGGTGGGCGCGGGGGATACGCTACGTCATCTCGGCCTGGATAATGCCCAGCTCTCTCTTGCCCTGGATCACCTCAGCCTGGGCTATGCCCTCACCTACCTGATTGGCCTGGTGAGTTTGATCGTCGGCGCCCGCTACCTGCCTAAATTACAGCATCAGGACTTACAGACCAGCGCGCAGCAGATTGCGCGTGAGCGTGGTCTGGATACGGACAGTAAACGCAAAGTTTATCTGCCAGTCATCCGCGCCTATCGCGTAGGGCCAGAGCTGGTCGCCTGGGCCGACGGTAAGAACCTGCGCGAGCTGGGCATTTATCGTCAGACCGGCTGCTATATCGAGCGTATTCGGCGTAACGGCATTCTGGCGAACCCCGATGGGGACGCGGTATTGCAGATGGGGGACGATATCGCCCTGGTCGGCTACCCGGATGCCCATGCCCGCCTTGATCCGAGCTTCCGTAACGGTAAAGAGGTGTTTGACCGCGATCTGCTGGACATGCGTATTGTGACCGAAGAGATCGTAGTGAAAAACCACAACGCCGTTGGTCGCCGTCTGTCGCAGCTTAAGCTGACCGATCACGGCTGTTTCCTGAACCGGGTGATCCGCAGCCAGATCGAGATGCCGATCGATGACAACGTGGTGCTGAACAAAGGCGATGTGTTGCAGGTGAGCGGTGACGCGCGCCGCGTTAAGACCGTGGCTGATCGCGTGGGCTTTATCTCTATTCACAGCCAGGTGACCGACCTGCTGGCGTTTTGCGCCTTCTTTATTGTTGGCCTGATGATTGGGATGATCACTTTCCAGTTCAGCAACTTTAGTTTTGGCATCGGCAATGCCGCAGGTCTGCTGTTTGCCGGGATCATGCTCGGCTTTTTACGTGCGAACCACCCGACGTTTGGCTATATCCCACAGGGTGCGCTGAATATGGTGAAAGAGTTTGGCCTGATGGTGTTTATGGCCGGCGTGGGCCTAAGCGCGGGCAGCGGCATTGGCCACAGCCTGGGGTCTGTCGGCTGGCAGATGCTCGGCGCAGGCCTTATCGTCAGTCTGGTGCCGGTAGTATTAAGCTTCCTGTTCGGCGTGTGGGTGCTGCGCATGAACCGCGCCCTGCTGTTCGGCGCGCTGATGGGGGCACGCACCTGCGCCCCGGCAATGGAAATTATCAGCGATACCGCCCGCAGCAACATTCCAGCGCTGGGCTACGCGGGCACCTATGCTATCGCTAACGTCCTGTTAACGCTGGCGGGGACCTTAATCATCATTATCTGGCCGGGACTGGGCTAACGGAAAATTTGCGTAAAGATGAAAATATTTTCGCTCTGCACAGAACTTTTCCTCCAGACGTCAGTCATAACTATTGCCACTGCTTTTCTTTGATGTCCCCAATTTGTGGAGCCCATCAACCCCGCCGTTTTGGTTCAAGGTTGATGGGTTTTTTGTTGGGTGAAATTCATGAACTTCTGAATCAACCATTTACGAAACCACATTTTCATACTTGGCGACAAAGTGGCGGCAGCGCTTTAGTGATGGCAACAAGAGGCAATAAAAATCCATCAGCGTCAGATTAATATCAGTACGCTAATTTTTTCTGCAGCCATTTCGGTCGTAATGGTGAGGCTCTGGTTTTTGTTTGCGGAACATCTAACAAACAAGCAGCATACCGATCGTGGCCTAACGTAACATTCTGAGAAACTCCTTAATCTCGCATCCGCTGCTGAGCCAGCTGGCATCTAGCCGCTTCGTACAGGACTATCTGAAGCTTGGTAACGCCTATCTGTAGAAACGCACTAACCGCCTCGGCGGTATTCTTTCACTGGAGCCGTCGCTGGCAAAATACACCCGCCGGGCTGTAGATCTGGATACCTACAGGCTTGTGCAGTACGGCATGACCACGCAGTCGTATGTGTTCATCAGTGGCAGCATTTTTCACCTGATAGATCCGGATATGAACCAAAAGATTTACGGCCTGCCGGAATACTTGTCCGCTATCCCGTCCGCCCTGCTGAACGAATCCGCCACGTTATTCCGCCGCAAGTATTACATCAACGGCAGCCACGCAGGGTTCATCATGTATATGACCGATGCGGCGCAGAACCAGGAGGACGTGAACAATATCCGCCCGGCAATGAAAAGCGCCAAAGGGCCGGGCAATTCCTCAACCTCTTTATGTACTCTCCGAACGGCAAAAAGGACGGGATTCAGATCATCCCGCTGTCAGAGGTCGCAGCAAAGGATGAGTTTCTGAATATCAAAAACGTGAACCGGGATGACATGATGGCAGCGCACCGCGTTCCGCCGCAGATGATGGGTTCATGCCGAGTAATGTTGGGGGGTTTGGGGATGTGGAGAAGGTTACAAATGTGTTTGTGCGGAATGAGTTAATTCCTCTGCAAAAAAGACTTGATGAACTTAATATATGGTTAGGTGATGCAATAATTACTTTTAGGCATTACTCTTTAGAACAATAGAATCTTTTTCAAAGATAAGAGATTACATCTCTTATCTTTGCCACAACAACCATTCAAAGTAATTTTAAATTTCAAAATGCGATTTATATTCAATCAATTCATCCTTTGCAAGAATTCCACTGGAATCTATGTAGTTAATAATATCCCATTCATAAAGACACAACGTCAAAACCATTAATCTTACCAATGGGAAATCAGTCAAATTAATCAACACTTCGTAATATTCTTTTTTTTCTTGCCCCGATAACTTTTCATCGATCAACTTAAGCAAAAGATAAAAGCGTCTCGCTGAAGAGTGAATTGATTCTGAAACGTCACATTCGCTAATATCATTAGCGATATCACTTCGTGAAAAGCCTTCATTTTTCTTAGAAAAAATAAGTTCCTCAAGATAATTTACAGCCTCACCTCCCTTAACTTCGCTCCCATCCGCTTTACTTAATCTAAATTTATCGAAGGCAGTACGTTGAGCATCAATAAGGTTATAAAATCTAGCTTCGAAATTCTTCAAGTAATCAAGATGTTCTTGACGTTTATTTTCTACAATGAGACTTGAATTAGCCTCTCTTTGTAGATTAACAGATCTTATCAAGAGCACTATTGATAAAAAGGTTAGTAAAGGGTTTACAACCCCTCCCAAGTAATCACCGAATTGCGCCCAAACTTCAGTGCTTTTAGACAAGCCTTTGCCAGTATTGAAGTTGTAGACATACGCAAGTATGACGACAACTATAAAAAACAAGCTAAAATAAATAATCTTTTTCATTCTAAGATATCTCATGAATAAAATACTTAACAACTTCGCCGCTTCCTAACTTCAAGTCATGTACTGTTAAGGTGATAAAATCCCATTTATCTTTCGATAAACCATTATTTCGATGAAGATTTTCAGTGATTTTCTTCTTAAAGTCTAAAGGAACATATCTCAATCCTTTTGCTAAACCAAAAGCTGTCGTCTGATCATCGCCTTGAACTATTAATCGGCCATTACCTGTCATTGAGTTGAATCGGGTAAAGATAACTGTAATTTGATATTCACGCTTTCCTTCTTCAGTTTCAGTAATATGCTGTGCTGTTTTAGGGGTTAGCATAGCGATTCGAGTTTTATCCCCCCTAGGTTTGTGGTTCAATTCTACATTGAAACTGCTCATAGTGGTTATTTTGTGCATATCGACCAGAGCACGCCGAAGAACTTCAAGGAGTTTATCTTCAACATTTTCCAATTCAGCAACAACTCCTAATGCACTTGCACTTAACTTATTAGGTTCAAGGAATAATGATTCTGAGATGAAATATGACATCACCTCACAAAAAACATCATTCCCCATCTTTTTTAGCTTTCTTTTAAGTACTGGATCATTAATTTCGATACAAAAATTTTGCCCATAAGAGCTTTTAAAGCTTTGTTTCAGCTGAGTTCTAATATCATTTACACTTGTTCTTCTTTCAGAAACCTCTTGTTTGAGAATTGCTTCAGCGAGTGTTGATACAACTCTTGACGTCCCAGCTAAAGTCTTCAATCCGTAGTCCATATCGACCTGATGATCATCGCTGTTAATTACAATATCAAAGTTAATATTCACAATACGTTACCTTTTATTCTATTGTTATCCTTCTCAAATTATTAGCACTATCAATGGTTAAAGTTCAAATACTTAAACCAAAATAGTGAGCTAGCGCGCGCTTGTATCCCCGCCACGCCTGCCCGCTTTGTGTAGTGGTTTTCATGCAGGTGCATGACAGGCCGGAAAGCGCGCCAGTTCTGGCGGCCCCGACCCATAGCGATCCTTTTTGGATCATGCGAATTCATGCATCATAGACATGCACTGCGTTCTCAAACCGCAGGATGCCATATGGGACGGAGTTTCCCATGGTGCGGAATCACTAATGCGTACTCTCATCCTGCCCTACTCCATATTCATTCAGCCTGGTAACCAGATCGCTTGTCAGCTCCGACAGCCACGAAATCGCAACCTTCTTGTCGCCATTGCTACAATCTGAACTGGCAACCAGCCGGGCCATAAGTTCTATCCGCAACAGTTCAAGTGATTCCATGAACAAATCGTTCACAACACCCTTCCAATATTACTGTTTATATATACAGCAAAACATATGTATTTTAAGCTTATATAGTTATTTACTTAGCTAACCCCTTGATTAATAGATAACCTTATTCCTGACTTTTTCAGTACCATTGACGCCATTTGTCATCCTCCTGTCGGCGCTGGTTCCGGTAGAACAGGCGCAGCCCGGCTCCAGATGGCAGGCTGCCGCCACGCAGAAGCAGATCCACTACCGTTTCAATGGCGTCAAAGCCTCTGGACCCGCAACTCCGCATCGAGCTGTAGCCGTTGGTGTTCCGTAATTTCCTGTTTGTAGTCTTTTCGGCGCTTCGGTTTAACCAACCGCAGCCTTGCCGTCAGCTCGCGCAGCTCCTTTTGGCTCATGTTTTCGAAGTCCGGCAGCGCTGCAGGTTCTTCGCTGCCCGGTAGTTCGCCCCTGTCTGGTACACCTTTTCAACAGGGTACAGTTATTGCCACGAGTCCAAGGGTCGCGTGCGCCCTGATCGGCTGTCGCCTCCTGAACGTCAACGGCCTTACGAACCATTTTCCACTTCATCGCGTGCGTGCAGATCCGGCCCTCAACAATCGGGGACCAGATGCCATAGATACCGATGCCATGATCGCCGTAGATGTAAGGCTCGCCGTTAAGCTCTTGAGCTGCTCAATTAAGGTGATGTTTGGGAGGAACTAGAAGGCCGCCCTGCTTCATGAGGTTAGTGGAAAAGCAGCCCGCATCAGTGGCAGCCAGCACGACATCCAGTCGCGTATTTATTAGAACCAGCGCACCTGCTTTTTTATCACGCTGCGCTCTGCCAGCTGGCGCAACTCACGGTATGCGTGGCGGCCCGGAATGCCTAAGAAACGAAACAGCTGAACGCGGTGAAGGGATGCCCAGCGTTGAAACTTGCCAACGAACTGGTTCCTGAATCTTTCCCTAATACACGCTGACAGATGGCCTGATGATCGGCTGATGCGCTAACCCATACTGTCCCTCCCTGCTGACAAAAATATGTCGACCCTTTCAATCCATCCCGTTGGATACGTTTCTTCCAGGTATCAACGTGCTGTGTCGTGATGTTTAAACTCATACCAATCTTCACGCGAATCAAACAACATCAATCGATAATTCTGTAAAATATCAGGAATCAATCAGCACGGAGAATATCAGTGTTACCTTTATATCCTGATAAAACGTTCAGCAGAACGGAAGTTATGAGCCGACCGACGCCCGTTCCCGCCGTTAATGGCGTCTATTTTTGGTGGTTTAAAGAAATTCCTCCAGCCGTACCGACTGAAGGCTGTCTTACTCACGAGGGTTACACCCTGCTCTATGTAGGAATCTCCCCAGATAAAAAAGGTAAACCTAACAGCCGTGCCAACCTCAAAACTCGCATCAAAACGCATTACAGTGGCAATGCTGAAGGTTCTACGCTCAGACGTACACTGGGTGTGCTGCTTGCGAAGGAGAGTCATTTTCCGCTCCGCCGGGTAGGATCTGGCACGAGAACAACATTTACTCACCTGGGTGAGCAGTGGCTCGATCTGTGGATGGAAGAGAATGCGAAGGTATGCTGGATACCCCACGAAGAACCCTGGGTACTGGAGGAAACGTTGATTGCCACTGTCTCTCTTCCATTGAATATCCAGGGTAATAAACACCCTTTTAAAACGGTCCTTTCTGCAATGCGCAGCAGAGCAATGGCAGAGGCAAAGCTGATGGAGATCGCTGATGAAACAGGTTTTAGCCGGAGCAAAGTAGCCAAGGCCGTACAGCAAGTCTTATAAGTACGGGATGTCTTTCAGGGATGATTTAATGATAAATCCCGCTGCCGGGAACGATCGCTTTTTGTTGCCCAAAATCCCCCAACAAATCTCTCCTCTCCCCCTCCACTCCCGCAATTAGGTGTTACGCTTAATCACCAGGACTTATAAACAGGAGCAAGCATGCTCGCGCTTTACAACACTTTGATCGTACTCCTGACCGTTGCCGCCATGGAGCTCGTCGCGGCGCTTGCGCATAAGTACATCATGCACGGCTGGGGATGGGGATGGCACCTCTCTCACCACGAACCCCGCACGGGCTGGTTTGAAGTGAACGACCTCTATGCCGTCGTCTTTGCGCTGTTAGCGATTGGCTTGATTGCATGGGGAACCTGGGGGATGTGGCCGCTACAATGGATTGGCGCAGGCATGACGCTCTACGGCGCGCTGTACTTTATGGTCCATGACGGGCTGGTGCACCAGCGCTGGCCGTTCCGCTATATACCGCGCCGTGGTTATCTGAAGCGACTCTACCTGGCCCATCGTCTGCACCATGCGGTGCGGGGAAAAGAGGGCTGCGTCTCCTTTGGCTTTCTCTATGCCCCGCCGGTGGAGAAGTTGCAGGCGACCTTACGTCAGCGTAAGGCCGATGCGCAGGCTAGGCGCTCGCCAAAAGCGGACGCTGCCACAGACCAGCCGGTCGCGGCGCCTGAGAGCCGAAACGAGAAGTGAGCGCCAGGGCGGCGCCCTTCATCAACAATGCGGATTTCTCCAGGGCGTTGGTGCCCTGGCGTTTATCCCAGGCCTGCTCTCCTGCTGCGCTGACCTTTACGCCAATCTCCCGGTAAACGCCGTGGGCGGAGGCAATCGCCCACGCCGAGCGCAAAGGCAGACCGGCCAGTCCCGCCCGTGCGGACGCATAATAAGGCTCGGCCTCGGCCACCAGCTGCTGTGCCAGGCGGGCAACCTGCTGACGCTTTCCAGGGTCGGCGACCTGCTCCGGTGTAAGGCCTACCTCCGCCAGCCAGCGGGCAGGAAGATAGCAGCGGCCCACGCGGGCATCTTCAACGATATCCCGGGCAATATTCGTTAGCTGAAATGCCAGACCCAAATCACAGGCGCGATCGAGCACCGCTTCGTCGCGCACCCCCATGATCCTCGCCATCATCAACCCCACCACCCCCGCGACCCGGTAGCAATAGAGCAGCGTATCCTCGAAGGTTTCGTAGCGGGTTTCGCGCACGTCCATGGCAAAGCCCTCAAGGTGGGCCAGTGCCAGCGGCAAGGGGATATTGTGGCCCAGCGCCACCTCCTGAAAAGCGGCAAAGGCCGGCTCCGTCATCACGGCCCCTTCCCAGGCGCGGCGGGTTTCGCTTTTGAGCGTCTCCAGGCGCTGCTCCGCCGGCGTCGCTTCCGGGGTCTCGATATTGAACCCCAGCGCCTGCCCGTCTATCACATCATCGCAATGGCGACACCAGGCGTAGAGCATCAGCACGCCGCGCCGGGTGGGGGCATCGAACAGTTTCGCCGCGGTGGCAAAGCTTTTCGAGCCGACGGCGATAGTCTGGTCAGCGTGCTCCATCAGGGTGTTGTTCATCCCGAAAGCGCCTCCAGCATCAGCCCCGCGGTCGCTTTTGCCGAACCGATCACCCCTGGGATCCCCGCTCCCGGGTGGGTACCTGCGCCCACCAGATAAAGGTTCTCGATTTTGCTGTCGCAATTGTGCGGCCTGAACCACGCGCTCTGGCGCAGTATGGGCTCAATGGAGAAGGCCGATCCGAGGTGCGCGCCCAGTTGGTCACGAAAATCAAAGGGGGTAAAGATGCGATGGGTCACCAGCTGGCTACGCAGGCCCGGCATGTAGTGCTGCTCAAGATAGTCAAAGATCCTGTCGCGCAGGCGCGGCCCCTCTGTGTGCCAGTCGAGATCGGCAGTACCCAGATGGGGCACCGGCGCCAGCACGTAATAACTGCCGCAGCCGGGCGGTGCCAGGGAAGGGTCAGTCACGCAGGGGGCATGCAGATACAGCGAAAAGTCCTCTGCCAGGGTGTTTTTATTGAAAATATCATCGATCAGGGCTTTATAGCGCGGGCCAAAGCAGACGGTATGGTGCGCCAGATCGTGCTGTTTATTGAGACCAAAATAGAGCACAAACAACGAGTTGCTCATCCGCTTACGCTTCAGAGAGGCCGCACGCGCTGCGCCGGCAGGATGATGGCCGAGCAGCTTTTCGTAGGTGTGCACCACGTCGGCGTTAGACGCCACCGCCGCGGTCTGGATAGTTTCCCCGTTCTTTAGCTCAACGGCGCGGATGCGGTTGTCGTCGGCAATCAGCCGGGTCACCTCGGCGTTCAGCCTTATCTCGCCCCCAAGATCCTGATAGAGCTTCACCAGCCCCTGCACCAACGCGCCCGTGCCGCCACGGGCAAACCAGACTCCCCACTCCCGCTCCAGGGCATGAATAAGGGTATAAATTGAGGAGGTGGCGAAGGGATTCCCCCCTACCAGCAGCGAGTGGAAGGAGAATGCCTGGCGAAGCTGTTCGTTCTCAATGAAGCGGGAGACCATGCTGTACACGCTGCGCCAGGCCTGCAGGCGGGTTAACTGGGGGCCGGCCC
Organism: Leclercia sp. UBA1284; assembly: GCF_002308415.1. NCBI lineage: Bacteria > Pseudomonadati > Pseudomonadota > Gammaproteobacteria > Enterobacterales > Enterobacteriaceae > Leclercia > Leclercia sp. UBA1284. Next base: position 590,613 of record NZ_DBUS01000006.1, on the reverse strand, counting down.
GCAGCATATCGCGGAATGATAAAAAAGGAACGGTGCCGAGCTTCAGATACCCCTCTTTAAAGACCTCCCGCGAGTAGGCGTGAAATTTGCGGTAGCCTTCAACGTCGCGCGGATTGAAGCGCGCGATTTGCGCCTCAAGTTTGTCCTGGACGTTGTCATAATCAAATACCTCCCCCGTCTCCCAGCACAGGCGGTAGAACGGAGTGACCGGCAGCAGCTCGACGTAATCTTCCATCCGCTTTCCGGCGAGGGTAAAGAGCGCTTCAATGGCGCTGGGATCGGTAATGACCGTAGGCCCTGCGTCAAACGTAAACCCCTCTTCCTGGTAGACGTAAGCACGCCCGCCAGGCTTATCGCGCTGCTCCAGCAGCAGCGTGTCAATCCCTTGCGCCTGTAGCCGGATGGCGAGCGCTAAGCCGCCGAATCCGGCGCCGATAATAATAGTTTTAGTCATGATAAAAGGCTCGCAGCCGGGGAGTAAGTTGCAAAATGGCGAGCATCGCTTCGCCGACCGGAACAGGCGGTTTGCCTGCCAGAATTCGTGCTTTATCACCGGGCGTAAGCTGCCCGGCGTAAAAACGGCCTATCAGCCCTTCATTCAGGGCGTAAAATCGCTGCATCACCCGCCAGCGGTTATCCGCCTCTCCCGCCAGAAAAAGCATGCGGTTGAGGACGCGGAAAAAACGTTGAGCGCGCCACTGGCGCAGGGCATATCGGTGAATCAGCCGGGACAAGGCTTGTGCGTTGATATCCCTGGCGTCGGCAATGGCTTCGGCAAGGGCAACGGCGTGCGGCAGGGAGTAGCCGGTGGTGGCATGAAAAAGCCCCGCCCGCAGGCCGCTGCAGGGCTGTCCCTCACGTGCCCGCCAAAAAGCGTGAACATCGCCTGAGAGCATAATCGGCAGATGCCCCTGCTCCTCGCGCACCAGCGTCTCTAACTGCCAGCCCTGCTGGCGGGCATAGTCAGCGATATGTTGCCGCGCATCGACGCTCTCAAGCCGGGGATCATCAATATAGTGGGTGTCTTCGATCAGCAGCTCAGTGGCTGAAAAAGGGAGGGTATAGACGAAGCGATACCCGCCCTGCTGGTCGACCGTCGCATCCATCAGGATCGGGCGCGTCAGGCCGTGCGGCTTCTTGAGCCGCCACTGCTGGCCGAGAAAAGACTGGCTGCCGGTACGTAAATGGGCCTCTGGCTGATAGCCTCTGCCATCAATCGCCGCCGCGGCCTCCAGTAAGGTACCGTCCGTCAGCGTAACGCTCGTCGGCGTGAGGGAGGCGATGCTCACCCCGGTTTGCAGGCTATCGCCCAGATCCTGGCTGAGCACATCGGCAAAATGGTCTGAGGTGAGCGTGAGATAGTCGCCTGGCAGCGTACGCGTCAGCGCCGGAAAACGGACGTCGTAACCCGGCCAGCGGTAACTGACGAGCGGAGCCAGCCAGCGGTGCTGGTCAGGGGTCAGATCGTCCTGGTGAAAGGACCAGGTATGATTCCCGCCGGGGCGCGTCTGCGCTTCAAGCATCAGGACGCGAAGTTCAGGGCGACGGTGCGATAGATGCCAGGCGATCAGCCCGTTGGCCAGCCCGCCTCCCGCCAGAATCAGATCCCATTGGCGTGTTGTCATGGGGTCCCGGCTACCAGGGTGGCCTTGCGAAGCGCCGCCAGGCTGTCGCTGCCCGTACAGAAGCAGGCAACCCGAAGCTGGGCAATCATGGTTTCAAAATGGGCGATGACCGCATCGCTGGAGATCAGCGCGCTTTGCAGAACGCCAGCCGCCTGTCCGACCAGGCTGGCCCCCAGGCAGAGCGCCTTCGCCGCCTCCACGCCGTTGGCAATACCGCCCGAGGCGATGAGCGGCATCTCCGGCAGCGCCTGGTGAAGATCTTTTAAGGCCACCGCAGTAGGAATCCCCCAGTCGGTGAACGCCATGGCCACCGCACGGTCGTGCGCCGAGATGGCGCGTTCACCCTCTACGGCGGCCCAGCTGGTTCCGCCGGCACCGGCCACATCGAGCATGGCGACACCCGCCTCTGCCAGCTGCCGCGCAACCGGCACCGATAAACCATTCCCCACCTCTTTCACCACCACCGGTACCGGCAGCGCTTCTACCGTCTGCTGAATGGCATTAAGCACGCCGCACCAGTTGCGGTCACCGCCGTGCTGCAGGGCCTCCTGCAGAGGGTTGAGATGGATGATCAGTGCGTCAGCCACCAGCGTCTCTACCGCGCGCTGCGCGAAATCGCGTCCCTGAGGACCGGCAATTTGCGCCGCGCCCAGATTCGCCAGCAGGACAATATCCGGTGCCGCGTCCCGGAGGGAACGGGTCAACCCCTGGGTTGCGGGGCTTTCAAGCGCTACGCGCTGCGATCCCACCCCCATTGCCAGCCCCAGCGTCTGGGCAGCCCTGGCCAGGTTTTGATTAATCAGGGTCGCCCGCTGCGTGCCCCCGGTCATGGAGCTGATGAGCAGCGGTGCCTGCAGGGTTCGGCCAAACAGGGAGGTTGAAAGATCAACTTCGTCAAGGTGTAGCTCTGGCAGGGCGCAGTGTTCAAACCGCCAGCGTTCAAAGCCGCTGGTGCATTTCCTGACACCTGCGGCATTCCTGAGGACGATATCGAGATGATCGCTTTTCCGTTGCGACAGACTGGTCATTGACACTCCGAAAGGGAAAGGCTCTGGCTGATGTGCGACAACTGTTTATCAAACCATGCACGAATATAGCGGCGGGCGGCACTTCCGTGCTGACAGGCTGTCGCCAGGTGTTGGTCAGCGCTGTTGACATGCTCAAGCAGCCGCTGAAAAACGGTCTGGGCACCAAGGACCGCTACCAGCGTGGATTTATCCTCATCCTGATGGGGATCTTTACCGGTGGTATTGGAGCCGTCGGTAAGATCGTCAATCAGCTGAAATGCTTGCCCCAGATCGCGGGCAAAAAAACGTAGCCGCTCATTAACCGCAGGCGGAGCCTGGGCCGCAATCGCCGCCAGCTGCAACGTCGCGTTAAACAGGCTGCTGGTCTTTAGCTCGTTGGTCAGCAGGATCTCATCCACATTTTGTGCCTGCCGGGCTTCGTTGAGATCGCGAAATTGCCCCTGCACCAGCCCCATATGCCCGACGGACATAGAGAGCTCGGCAATGGCGCGGGCTTTCGCCTCATGCGTGAGCGCGGGCGCGCGTGAGATAACGTTAAAGGCGTGGCTCAGGAGCGCGACCGCAGAAAGTATGGCGACGTTTTCGCCATACTGACAGTGAATGGTTGGCCGCCCACGGCGCATCTGTGCATTATCCATGCAGGGCATATCATCCAGGATAAGCGAGGCAACATGGACCATTTCGATGGCACAGGCCAGATCCAGTAGGCCCGGCTGCTCGCGTTTGCACCCCATGTCTGTGGCGGCCAACACCAGCAATAACGGACGCATCCGCTTGCCGGCTATAAGCGTTGCATCGCGCATTGCCGCATAGACCTGCCCTACCTGTTCACCGGCAGGGAGAAGCTGCTCAAGGCGTTGTTCAAACGCAGACAGAAGTATCTTTGCTTCATCTTCATGGCTGAGAGTCATAGTCGCTTTCCCGTTATTGTTATGGCGAGCTCCGCAGAAGATGGGTAAACGGATCCCGGGGAGGATGTAGAAAGCGTAGCGCATCCTTTTGCGTTTTGTTTTTAGCGAGCGAAAAAGAATTATGGGAAGCGAAATTAGATATTTTAAATCAATGAGTTAATAGGAATGGACAACCTAAAATTACACAAGAATTTACATTTGTATAGATTTAGAGCGAACAAAAAACGCTGCCGGCAGGAGGGACATGCCGGCATCAGTAATCAGGATCGCGAAGCACAGGCGGGTGCCAGAGGGAGCGTATCCATAAAACGCGCGAAAATTCTGTCGATTTTACGGCGATGCAGGCTGCTAAATAACGAAGCGACCGGGATAAATTCAGATTCGCCAATATTATCGATGACCACCAGGTAGCCGTCTTTTTCTGAGGTACGGCGATAGAGGATATTATAATCCTTCAGGTTCATGGTCGCGATGCGATGGGCAATTAAATCATTGCGCAGTTCATAGAGGAGGTTGTCAATTTCCTCGGCGCTCAGTAAATCGTTTTTAATGTAGTGCCCCAGCGTTTTGGATATTTCGCCGTCATAATCTCTTATCAGATCAAAAACGTACCCTTCGCCAAGCGCCGTTTCCACTTTACCGTGAAAATCAGGGATCGCGCGGCTGTGCTGAATTTGCGTTAAGCGCTTGCGGTAGTAACCAACCTCGCGGCGTACCTCTTTTACTCCGCCGTTGTCCGGATTGTAGAGAATTTTAATGCACTTACTACTATCCTGCGGATGTTGATAGCAAATGCGGTGTCGGCCACGTCCAATTGTTTTATGCAGGTTCATCATCATATTTCTCCTTATATGAATAATGATCGCCTCTGCTTTCTAAACAAATGTTAAACGAGGGCTGGGTCATTATTATCCTGACACCAGAGTCGCACAAATATGCAAATTAAGAGGGCGGGCGTCCGTGGATATATCCGTCAGACGCGCAAAATAGAGGACGAGGGGGGAAACTGCGTTATTTATTTTTATTTAGAGTGTTATTTCAATATTAGCGTGGCGGGCCCCGTTTAGCCCCCCTCCCCCGCAATTCTCCCCACCATGGCACGCAACTCCTCCCGCGTGAGCGGTTTTCTGTCCGTTACGAAGTGCAACGTCATCCCTTCGATAAAGGCATCCAGCCCCCGGGCAGTGACCGGGTCGAACCACTGCTCAAGCGTCGTCTGGCTGGTCTTCATCCAGTCCTGCATGACGCTTTTTAGCGGAGCGCTGCGATTCATAAACGCATAGAGCTGGTACATCAGCTCCATATTGTGCGGTGTGGTGACCTGGGAACTGTATATCAGGGTGGTGATCGCCTCGCACGCCATCTCGGGCCCGGTGACGCCAGCGAAGAAGTCACGGTACTGCACGGACATCTGTTGCTGAGTAAACCAGGTAAATGCCTCTTCGAGCAGCGCATCTTTGCCCGCAAAATAGTAGGTCATCGAACCCAGCGGCACTCCTGCGCAGCTGGCAATTTTACGATGGGTAACGGCATGAATACCGTGTTCGGCGATGGTGTCCAGCGTCGCCTGAAGAATACGCTCCCTGCGCTGCGGATCGTTTGGTCGTCTGCTCATTTTACCCTCTGCCAGTTTGTGTACAAATGTACACAAGCTTGCTACTGTTGTCGTCAGTAATCTCCCTCTGGTGAACAAAACATGACTGCCATTTCGCCTCGCAGAGTTCTGCAGCGCCGTATGTGGGCGCTCTTTATGTTCTTCTTTATTCCCGGGCTGCTCATGGCCTCGTGGGCCACGCGTACCCCCGCTATCCGCGATATTTTATCGGTATCGACGGCAGAGATGGGGATCGTCTTGTTTGGCCTCTCTGTCGGTTCGATGAGCGGCATTCTCTGCTCTGCCTGGCTGGTGAAGCGTTTTGGTACGCGACAAGTGATTCGCACGACCATGTGCTGCGCAGTGGTAGGAATGGTGATCCTCAGCACGGCGCTCTGGTTCACGTCACCGCTGATGTTTGCCCTGGGACTTACCGTCTTCGGCGGCAGCTTCGGGGCGGCGGAAGTGGCCATCAACGTCGAAGGAGCGGCGGTCGAGCGCGAGATGGGCAAAACGGTATTGCCCATGATGCACGGTTTTTACAGTCTCGGTACCCTGGCGGGCGCAGGGGTGGGCATGGCACTCACCGCCTCTGGCGTGGTCGCAAATCTGCACATCCTTTTTGCAGCGCTGGTCTGTATCGCGCCGATCCTGCTTGGCATTACCGCCATTCCTGACGGCACCGGAAAAAACGCTGGCGAAGAGGCCAGCGGGGGCGAAAAAGGTCTGCCCTTCTATCGCGATATTCAGCTGATGTTGATTGGCGTCGTGGTGCTGGCTATGGCCTTTGCCGAGGGTTCCGCCAACGACTGGCTGCCGCTGTTGATGGTGGACGGCCACGGCTTTAGCCCTACCTCCGGCTCGCTGATTTATGCCGGGTTTACGCTGGGTATGACCGTAGGACGCTTCACCGGCGGCTGGTTCATCGACCGTTACAGCCGCGTCAGCGTAGTGCGCGCCAGCGCCCTGCTGGGTGGCCTGGGCATCGCGCTGATTATCTTTGTAGATGTGGACTGGGTAGCCGGCGTCTCGGTGATCCTCTGGGGACTGGGCGCCTCGCTGGGATTCCCGCTCACTATCTCGGCGGCCAGCGATACCGGTCCGGATGCGCCAACCCGCGTCAGCGTAGTGGCGACAACCGGCTACCTTGCGTTCCTGGTAGGCCCGCCGCTGTTAGGATTCCTGGGCGAGCATTACGGGTTACGTAGTGCAATGCTGGTCGTGTTAGGGTTAGTGATTATTGCTGCGCTGGTGGCGCGAGCGGTGGCAAAACCGGCGCCTCAGGCAGAATCTGCCACGGAGAATGGATAATGAGCATCAAACTGATTGCAGTGGATATGGATGGCACCTTTTTAAGCGATAGCAAGCAGTACAATCGCGAGCGCTTTTTGCAGCAGTACACGCAAATGAAGGAACAGGGAATACGTTTTGTGGTTGCCAGCGGCAATCAGTATTACCAGCTCATCTCTTTCTTCCCGGAGATTGCCCATGAGATCGCTTTTGTCGCCGAAAACGGCGGCTGGGTAGTGAATGCCGGAGAGGATGTGTTTAACGGCGAATTGACGCAATCGCACTTCGCCACCGTCTCACGCTATCTCTGCACCCTGCCGGGGATAGAGGTGATCGCCTGCGGTAAGAACAGCGCCTACACCCTGAAACACTATGGCGATGCCTTTCACGAGATTGCGGCAAAATATTATCACCGCCTGGAAAAGGTGGAGAATTTTGATAATTTTAACGATATTTTCTTCAAGTTTGGCCTCAATGTCTCGGATGAAGAGATCCCGCGCATTCAGGCGCTGATCCACGACGAACTGGGCGACATCATGGTGCCCGTTCATACCGGCAACGGCAGCATCGACCTGATTATTCCCGGCGTGCATAAAGCCAATGGCCTGCGCCTGCTGCAGGCGCTGTGGGGCATTGAAGATCATGAAGTGGTGGCGTTTGGCGATAGCGGGAATGACGTCGAGATGCTCAAACAGGCGGGATTTGGTTTTGCGATGGCTAACGCCGGGGATCACATCAAAGCGGTAGCCCGCTTTGAAGCGCCGCACAACAACGAAGAGGGCGTGCTGCAGGTGATTGATAAAGTGTTAAAACGCGAAGCGCCGTTTAATTAACTACTGACAGGCCGGGCCATCGCCCGGCCTGCTGGTTAATCGGGCTGCAGCGCGTTTCCGACCCGTTTATCTTTCAGGAATATCACCATCAGGACCAGCCACAGCAGACCGTTTGCCAGATTGAAGAGGCTGAACAGACCATTGCCACCGAAGCTGAACGCGTGCTTGCTCACCTCGATTCCCACCGTAAAGATCAGCATCTGTAACATTCCCATCGCCGCCGAGACGGTACCCTTGCTCATGTCGCTGGCGAAGAGGGTCAGACGTACCAGCCCGGCGTTGGCCAGGCCAATACCGAACGCATAGAGGCTTAGCCCGGCGGTCATCCACAGGTAAGCGTGCGAAGAAACGACCGTTGCCACTGCGGCCAGCAGCAGGCCCAGCGTAATTGGCCATCCCCCCATAATGATGAGAGAACGCACGGTACGACGCGAGGTGAGCCGCGCCAGCACCAGGTTGCCGATAATCAGCGCGCCAAAGATCGGCACCTGCAGCAGACCATACTCATAGCTGCTGAGCTGCTCGCCGCTGATGATAATCACCGGCGATTGGGCAATCCACGCCAGCAGCGGCAGGCTAACAAAGCCGGTCGCCAGCGCCCCCGCCACGAAGCGCACATTTTTCATCACCGCTTTATAGTCGCGTCCCAGCTCCCGCATGGAAAGCGTCTCACCCAGCCGGGTCGCCGTTTCGGGCATGGCTTTCCAGAGGCCAAAGAATGAGATGGCCGCCAGCAACGCAAACAGAATAAACATCCCTTCCCAGGGCGCCACGTGGACCCAGGCGGCGCCCACCAGCGGGCCGAGCAGCGGGGCAATCAGCGCAACGTTCGCCATCAGCGCGGTGATCTTGATACAGACCGCCTCCTCAAACGACTCCTGAATCGCGGCATAGCCCACGGCACCGATAAAGCAGAGGCTTACCCCCTGCAAGAAACGCAGGAAAGTAAACTGCTCAATGTTCTGCGCCAGCAGGATGGCGAGACAGGTAACAATAAACCAGACCACCCCGGTGAGCATCACCGGGCGGCGGCCAATGCGATCCGACAGCGGCCCCAGCAGCCACTGCAAAAACATCCCGCCGGCCAGATAGGCGGTCATGGACGTGGGTACCCACTCAATCCCCGCGTTGTACTGCTCGACGACCGCCAGCATACCCGGCTGAATCATATCGTTGCCGATATAGGTCGAAAATTCGTACAGCACCAGACACAGAGGAAACAGCAACGCCTGACGACCCAGACGGTTGCCGGAAGAAGAACGGTTTAACATGGAGTCTCTTTCTTAGATAAAAATCGCGCTGAGTGTAATGAAATGGCCGCCCCAGCGGTAGCAAATTAACCAGACACAGCCGAAATTGCGCACATTTCGCTGTCGTTTAAGGTTTCCTTAAGTTGGCATCCGTATGCTTGAGGTTTTTCCGTCATTGACCTTTATTATGACACAGATTACCCCGGCTTCAGAATTGTCTAAGTTAAAGACAACTAAGACAAAAAGACTTTACCCCTTGCCGAACCGTTTTTATGGTTATCAGCTTATTGCGCTACTGATTCTGGCCGCGCTTTTTAGCTGGTTAGGCCGGGATGAAACCCTGGACAGGCTACTGACCGGTTACTGGTACGACGCCGCGTTGCACACCTTTCCGCTCAAGCAGAATGTCTTGCTGGATGTGCTTAACCATCGGCTTGCGAAATATCTCACCATCACCCTGGCGGCCGTCACGCTGCTCTACGGGGTCTGGAGACGTAATCCGCAGCTGGTCGTCGGGGCGCTACTGATGGGGCTGGGCACGCTGGTGGTGGGCGCGCTGAAAGCGGTTAGCCATCATAGCTGCCCCTGGGATCTGGTGGAGTACGGCGGTGATGCCGTCTCGTTTCCGCTATTTGGCACCACGCCGTTGAACAGCGGCCCCGGGCGCTGCTTCCCCGGCGGCCATTCGTCGAGCGGCTTTATGGTGATGGGGCTGTTTTTTGCCTTCTGGCACGATCGCCCCCGCCTCGCCTGGGGAATGATGGCACTCGGGGTGGTGCTCGGGCTGGTGATGGGGTACGGCCAGGTGATGCGTGGCGCACATTTTTTCTCACACAACCTGTGGGCGGGTTGGTGGGTTTGGTTTTCCCAGCTGGCAGCCTATGCGCTGATGACCCGCTGGTTTGCAAAAGAGTGACGAGGGTATGTTAGAAAATCTGAACTATGGACTGTTTTACTGGATCAATGCCACCCCCGCTTCGCCGGCGTGGATGATCGACTTCGCCACCTTTGTGGCAAAAGACTTAATTAATATCGTCCCGGCGTTGGTGGTCATTCTCTGGCTGTGGGGACCCCGCAAACAGGTAGGTGCCCAGCGTCAACTGGTCATCAAGATTGCGATGGCGCTGGGCGTGAGCTTGCTGGCCTCCTGGGGGCTGGGCCACACCTTCCCACACGATCGTCCGTTCGTTGATCATATTGGCTATAACTTCCTGCACCATGCCGCCGATGACTCTTTCCCGAGCGACCATGGCACGGTGATCTTCACCTTTGCCCTGGCCTTCGTGCTCTGGCATCGCCTCTGGTCTGGAATCATCTTGATGGCGGTGGCCCTCGCTATCGCCTGGTCTCGCGTCTACCTCGGCGTTCACTGGCCGCTGGATATGCTCGGCGGACTGATGGTGGGGATGATGGGCTGCCTCAGCGCGCAGATCCTGTGGAACCTTTTTGGCGAGAGGCTTTATCGCGCCCTCTCTCAGCTGTACCGCATCTGTTTCGCCCTCCCCATCCGTAAAGGCTGGATACGTGACTAACCCTGGTTCGGCAGGTTACACTTGAGCCCCCAGCGTAGCGGGGGCTTACCAACTGCCGAGGACCTATGGAAACACGTCGCGAAGAACGTCTGGCTCAACTGATTAACGCACTCAAGCGCAGCGATAAACTGCATCTGAAAGAGGCCGCCGCCCTGCTTGGCGTCTCGGAGATGACGGTGCGGCGCGATCTTAATAGTGAGAGCGGTCCGGTTGTGCTTCTCGGTGGCTATATCGTGCTGGAGCCACGCAGCGCCAGCCACTACTTACTGAGTGACCAGAAGACCCGGCTGGTAGAAGAGAAGCGCAAGGCGGCGCGGCTGGCCGCCACCCTGGTGCAGCCTCATCAGACGCTCTTTTTCGACTGCGGTACCACCACCCCCTGGATTATCGACGCTATCGATAACGCCCTGCCTTTTACCGGGGTCTGCTACTCGCTGAATACTTTTCTCGCGCTTCAGGAAAAACCGGCGTGCCGGGTGATTCTCTGCGGCGGCGAGTTCCATGCCAGTAATGCGATTTTCAAACCGCTGAATCTGCATGACACCTTAAACAACCTCTGTCCGGATATCGCCTTCTACTCCGCGGCAGGCCTGCATCCCCGTCACGGGGCGACCTGCTTCAATCTGGATGAGTTACCGGTGAAACACTGGGCGCTGAGTATGGCGCAGCAGCATGTTCTGGTGGCCGACCACAGTAAATTTGGCAAAGTACGCCCGGCGCGGATGGGGGATTTAGGGCAGTTTGACGTGATTGTCAGTAATTGCCGTCCGGACGATGAGATGGTGGCGCTGGCGAAGGCGCAGAAGATTAAGCTGATGTATTAATCCTTCGCCCACCGCAGAACAGTAGATATGAAAACGGCAACCTTCGGGTTGCCGTTTGCGTTTGCTTAAGAGAACCAGCTGCCAAACCACTGGTGGAATTTCATCATGACGAAATCCCACATCCGGCTAAAGAAACCGCCCTCTTCCACCGCTTCCATCACGATAAGCGGGCGCTGCTCGATAGATTTCCCGTTCAGCTGGAAGTCGATAGTGCCTACCACCTGGCCCTTTTTCAGCGGGGCGGTCAACTGAGGATCGGTCAGGGTGAAGCTGGCTTTCAGATTTTTAAGCTGACCACGTGGGATGGTCACCGAACCGGCGTCACCGGCACCGAGGTTCACTTCGCTTTTGTCGCCGAACCAGACGCGCTGGCTAACGAACGTCGCATCCGGCTTAATCGGGGTGACCGTTTCGAAGAAGCGGAAGCCCCACGTCAGCAATTTTTCCGATTCATTAAAGCGGATGCGGTCGGTTTTGGTGCCCAGCACCACCGAGATCAGGCGCATATCCCCCTGCGTTGCCGAGGCCACCAGGTTATACCCGGCACCGGCGGTCGTACCGGTTTTCATTCCGTCGACATTGACATTGCTGCTCCAGAGCAGGCGGTTGCGGTTCGGCTGGCGGATCTTGTTGAAGGTAAACTCTTTCTCTTTATGGATGGCATACTCTTCCGGCACGTCGTGAATCAGCGCCTTACCCAGCAGCGCCATATCGCGGGCGGTACTGAACTGCCCTGGGGCATCAAGGCCGTGCACGGTTTTAAAGGTGGTATTGGTTAAGCCGAGCTTTTGCGCATAGCCGTTCATCAGACCAATAAACGAATCCTGGCTGCCCGCCACGTAATCCGCCAGCGCGATGCAGGCATCGTTGCCTGACTGGATAATGACGCCTTTATTCAGATCCGAGACCGCCACCTGGTCGCCCGGCTTCAGGAACATGACCGACGAGCCGCGAAGCGCCGGGTTACCGGTGGCCCAGGCGTCTTTACCAATGGTGACCATATCGGTGAGCTTGATCTTTCCTGCTTTTAACGCCTGACCAACGACATAGCTGGTCATGATTTTTGTCAGGCTGGCCGGGTCGAGTTTTTCATCTGCATTCCCTTCTGCCAGCACTTTGCCGCTGGTGTAATCCATCAGGATCCACGCGCGAGCATCCACCGGCGGGGCTTCCGGTGCCGCCTGTTCTGCTGCATAGAGCGTAGGTGCAAAAAGAAAAAGAAGCGCTGAGCCTGCCGCCAGACTGCGCAGAGAAGTTGTTTTTCGCGTCATAATGCCACCCGAGTTTCCATTCAAAAATCACGCCACGTCACCGCGTCGCAAGAAACGATGAGTAATAACGTACTAATGCGTTCAATAAAACCAAATCCTGGTAAAGTTTTTAAAGTTTATGCAATAACCCCCCGATACGCTTTGACGCTGTCGATTTTTTTCTCTTTTGTTGCGTAATTGTTTGGATTATCTCACTCTATGCCCCCTGGACATTGAATCGCAACCGCCGGTTGTTTGTCATTTAAAGGGGTGATTATGATTACGCTGTGGGGCAGAAATAACTCAACCAACGTCAAAAAAGTGCTCTGGACGCTGGAGGAGCTCGATTTACCGTTCAACCAGATCATGGCCGGTTTGCAGTATGGCGTGAATCAGGAGGCGGAGTACCTGGCGATGAACCCAAACGGGCTGGTGCCGCTGCTGCGAGACGACGAAACCCACGTCACGCTGTGGGAGTCCAACACCATCGTCCGCTACCTGGCCGCACAGTATGGGCTTAACCGGCTATGGATTGATGCCCCGGCCGCCCGCGCGATCGGCGAGAAATGGATGGACTGGGCCAATCAGACCCTCTCCCCTGCACACCGGGTGGTGTTGATGGGGCTGGTGAGAACGCCAGAAGCTGAGCGCGACCACGCAGCCATTGAGGCGGCAAAGCAGACCCTCGAAGGACTGTTTGCCATGCTGGATGAGGCGCTGGCCGCCGGGCCATGGCTCTCCGGTGACGCCTTCGGTCTGGGGGATATCGCCGTCGCGCCTTTTGTCTGGAACCTGACCAACATCGGCCTTAGCTGGACGCCGCGCCCCCACCTCGAACGCTGGATGGCCGCCCTGAGTGAGCGACCCGCCTACCGCAAAGTGGTCATGATCCCGGTGAGCTAATCAGGTACCGGACGGGCTAACTTTCAGCAGTTGCCCGTCCGTTTCATCCGTCAGCACATATAGGTAGCCGTCCGGGCCGACCCGCACATCACGAATGCGTTGATCCCTCTCCCCCAGAATCCGCCCCTCTTCCGTGACCTTGTTGCCATTCACCGTCATGACAATCACGTCTTTCTCTTTCAGCGCACCAATAAAGAGTTTGTTCTTCCATTGCGGGAAAACATCGCTGTTGTAAAAAGCCATCCCGCTCAGGGCCGGGGATTTTTTCCAGACAAACAGCGGCGGCTCAGTACCCTCGACGTGCTCACCCTTCGCCTCGGGGATCTTCAGGCCGCTGTAATTAATACCGTGGGTCGCCAGCGGCCAGCCGTAGTTTTTACCCCTCTCTGGAATGTTGATCTCATCGCCGCCGCGCGGGCCATGCTCATTGAGCCATAGCGTGTCGCTCCAGGGGTTCATCGCCATGCCCTGCGGGTTGCGGATACCGTAAGACCAGATCTCCGGACGTGCGCCCGAGGTATTTACGAAGGGGTTGTCATTGGGGATCTCGCCCTCGTCGGTGAGCCGCACAACCTTACCCTGCAATTTATCCAGCTCTTGCGCCGTGGGACGCTGGTTGTTCTCGCCCAGACCGATAAAGAGATAGCCTTTGCCATCAAAGACCAGCCTGCCGCCAAAGTGGTTGCCCGTCGAGAGCTTCGGCTGCTGGCGGAAGACCACCTTAAAGGCCTCCAGACGAGAGAAATCGTCGCTTAAGCGCCCGTAGCCTACAGCGGTTCCGGCTTTACCGTCGCTCCCGGCCTCGGCATAGCTGAGCCACACCCGCCGCGAGCTTTCGAAGTCCGGCGCCAGCACCACATCCAGCAGGCCGCCCTGCCCCTTAGCCCAGACGTCAGGCACGCCAACAATCGGGTCGGAGAGGCCTTTTCCGGCCTGCCAGCGTTTGAGCTGACCGTCCTTCAGGGTGATTAACATGCCCTGATTCTGGGGCAGGAAAGCGAGCGACCAGGGGTGATCGAGTTTGTTTTGCAGCACATCCACTTTCACTTCAGCAGGCGCGGCAAGCACAGCGGTGGAGACCAGCATGAATGGCAGGAAAATAAGCGAAGATCGACGCATAACGCACTCCTTTTCGACGTATGGCTTAAAGATTAGCCAGATAGCGCAGGGGCGTTAACACTTTTACATAAACTTAAACATAAGGGGGAGCGGCCTCCCCCGGGGCTTAATTCTGATTGAGCGGTTGCTGCGTCTTCAGAGACTGAATACAGCGGGTTAAATCTGTCAAACAGACTTCCAGCTTCTCTGCGTTAACGGCAATAAAAGTGGGGCAGTCGTGTCCCCCGGTCATCATGCAAACGCCTACGGCAGAGAGCGACTGCGCAGCGCGGTAAAGTACCGCCTGCTCCTCAGCGCTGCAGTGCTCACGCAAAAGAGGCGCTTTCTCACGCATGTAATTACAAAGTTCGAAGAAGTTATCTCGCAGATGGTCGCTTTCGCTGACTGACATATACCCTTTCGCTTTCCTTAGCGTCAAATAGGTGTCCAGATCGATGCGGGCGTTAATCAGTTTGCTCAGAAGATCGCGTTTGAGTCTGTCAACGGACATGCTTTTCCCCCCTTTGTCAGTTATGTACCCAGTTAGATTATGGCTGTTTTTTGTACAAATTAATGTTTCAGGTCAATAAATATTAACGAATTAACATTATTTACAATGTTACAACCTGGCCGATAAGCAGCCTGCACAGATCGCTATAAATAGCCTGTGGAACGCTGTACAATCCCTGCCCTGAGAATCCTATAACTGACTACTTTTTAATCTATGAGCAATGTTAGCCACCCGCCGAAAATCGGCTTCGTCTCCCTGGGCTGCCCAAAAAACCTGGTGGATTCAGAACGCATCCTCACTGAGCTTCGTACCGAAGGCTATGATGTGGTGCCGAGCTATGACAATGCCGATATGGTTATCGTGAATACCTGTGGCTTCATTGACAGCGCCGTGCAGGAATCCCTCGAAGCCATCGGCGAAGCCCTGACCGAAAACGGCAAAGTGATCGTGACCGGCTGCCTGGGCGCCAAAGTGGACCAGATCCGCGAAGTGCATCCAAAGGTTCTGGAGATCACCGGGCCGCACAGCTACGAGCAGGTGCTTGAGCACGTTCACCACTATGTGCCGAAACCGAAGCACAACCCGTTCCTGAGCCTGGTGCCGGAACAGGGGGTGAAGCTGACCCCGCGTCACTACGCCTACCTGAAAATCTCTGAAGGCTGCAACCATCGCTGCACGTTCTGCATCATCCCGTCCATGCGTGGCGATCTGGTGAGCCGCCCGATTGGCGAAGTGCTGGCGGAAGCGAAGCGTCTGGCCGATGCGGGCGTGAAAGAGTTGCTGGTGATCTCGCAGGATACCTCCGCCTACGGCGTGGATGTGAAGCACCGTTCGGGCTTCCATAACGGCGAGCCGGTGAAGACCAGCATGGTGGGTCTGTGCGAACAGCTGGCGAAACTGGGTATCTGGACGCGTCTGCACTATGTCTATCCTTACCCGCACGTCGATGACGTGATCCCGCTGATGGCTGAAGGCAAAATCCTGCCGTATCTGGATATTCCGCTGCAGCACGCCAGCCCGCGTATCCTGAAGCTGATGAAACGCCCTGGCTCCGTTGACCGCCAGCTGGCGCGCATCAAACAGTGGCGCGAAATCTGCCCGGAACTGACCCTACGCTCGACCTTTATCGTGGGCTTCCCGGGGGAAACCGAAGAAGATTTCCAGATGCTGCTCGACTTCCTGAAAGAGGCCCGTCTGGACCGCGTAGGCTGCTTCAAGTACAGCCCGGTCGAAGGTGCAACGGCTAACGAGCTGGCGGATCAGGTGCCGGAAGAGGTGAAAGAGGAGCGCTGGAATCGCTTTATGCAGTTGCAACAGCAGATCTCTGCCGAGCGCCTGCAGGAGAAAGTGGGCCGCGAAATCATGGTCATCATTGACGAAGTGGACGAAGAAGGCGCCATTGGCCGCAGCATGGCCGATGCACCGGAAATCGACGGCGCGGTCTACCTGAACGGTGAAACGAAGGTGAAACCGGGTGATATTATTCGCGTTAAAGTTGAAAACGCGGACGAGTATGACCTGTGGGGTAGCCGGGTTTAACCCTTGCTTTTGCCCTCTCCCGCCGGGAGAGGGCCATTAATCACTCTTAAATCGTTATCCGGTAGCGCACATAATCATCCACCGTGGCCAGTTTGTCGTACAGCGCCCTCGCCGGATTACCCTCTCGCGTGACCCAGTAGACCTTCGACCACCCTTTTTCCCGCGCTTCGTCAATGACCGCCTCGATCAATGCCCTGCCCGCCCCCTGACCGCGCATCGACGCATCAACATAGAGATCTTCCAGATAGCACAGCGGCGTAGTGACCCAGGTGCCTTCATGCAGCACGCAAATAGCGAACCCCACCACCTGACCTTCGCTTTCGGCGATCCGGCAGATCATGCCCGACTCTGCGGAAAGTACCCGACGCCAGGTCGCCAGCGTCACGGCGTCATCCAGTTCAGAGCCATAAAACGCCAGATAGCCCTTCCAGAGCGTTAACCATGCTGCGTAATCTTCCGCCTTCGCTTCGCGTACCTTCACCATCGTTTTCTGTTCCTGCTGTGCCCAAGAGAGAGCCATGATACTGCCAGCTTAAACGGTAGGTAAACAGCGGCAAAACTTTTGAATGAAAGCGAATTCTGGTAACCACATTGTTACTTCGCTGTTGTACAATTTTGCGCTTTCGATTATAAAACTTCACTTTTGATTAAAATCACTCACACAATGAGCATTTGTGTCACGCATTTTTTTGGTCCCTCTTTTTTATAACCAACAGGGTAAAAGTATGTCCGTGCAAAATATTCCCAAACCTGCTGCGGCCTGGTTAGGGGTTTTAGGTCTCATCATTCTGGCGATGGGGCTCTTCTTCGCCTGGTATGGCTGGGAACTGGTCAGTTTAAAAGGGAGCCCTTACTTCCTTATCGCCGGGTGCGGCCTGATACTCTCGGCTATCCAGATTGTCCGCCAGCGGGTCAGCGGTGCCCTTCTCTATTTTGTGGTTCTGGCAGGAACCCTCATCTGGGCATTAGCGGACGTGGGCATCGACTTCTGGCCGCTGGTATCACGCCTGTTGACCCTGACCGGTATCGCCATCCTGGTGGCGCTCTCTTTGCCATTGCTGTTACGCCGGGCAGGCAAAAAGCCGTGCTGGAAAGGGACGGCCGCCATCACCGCCGTTCTGGTGGTGGCCTTCGCCGGTACCGTTGCGGGCATGTTTGTTCCCCACGATCCGGTGAGCGCATCGGGCGCGACACTGCCGCTGACGAAAGTGAAACCCGGTGAAGAACAGGTTAACTGGGCAAATTATGGCAACACGCCGGGCGCATCGCGCTTTGTGGCCCTGGACCAGATCACCCGTGATAACGTAAAAAATCTGCAGGTGGCCTGGACGTACCGTACGGGGGATATTCCGCTGAGCCCGAACGGCGGCGGCGCTGAAGATCAGCAAACCCCGCTGCAGATTGGCAATAAACTCTTCCTCTGTACGCCGCACAACAACGTGATTGCCGTAGACGCAACCACCGGCAAAGCGTTATGGAAAACCGAAATCAACGCCACGCAGAAGAAGTGGATGCGTTGTCGCGGCCTGGCCTACTTTGATGCCAACGCCCCGCTGCAGCAGCCTACGCTGCCAGACTCCTCGCCGGTTGCTACCGTCTCCCTGCATGCCGATGCCCAGTGTCAACGCCGTATTATCATGAACAGCGTGACGCCAGAGCTGATTGCGCTGGATGCCGACACCGGCGCGTTCTGCGAAGACTTTGGTCACCATGGTCGCGTGAGCTTAAGCGCGCAGATGGGTAAAGGTGCCGATACCGGTCAGTACTACCCTACCTCAGCCCCAACGTTGGCCGGAACCACCATCGTGGTGGGCGGCCGTGTGGCCGATAACGTGGCGACCGATATGCCAGGCGGTGTGGTGCGCGGCTTCGACGTGATCACCGGCCAGCTGCGCTGGGCATTCGATCCCGGTAAGCCGGATGACCAGCAGGCGCCTGCTGCGGGCGAAACGTTCACCCGCTCAACCCCGAACGTCTGGGCGCCGATGTCTTACGATCCGCAGTCCAACACCGTATTTATGCCTACCGGCAGCGCGGCGGTTGACCTGTGGGGCGTGAAACATAACGCGCTGGATCGTAAGTTTGGTGCCTCGATGGTGGCCGTCGACGCCAGCACCGGCAAGGTGAAATGGGTTTACCAGACCGTTCATAACGATCTGTGGGACTTTGATGTCCCGATGCAGCCTACCTTCTCTGACTTCCCTACCGGCGAGGGTAAAACCACTCCGGCGCTGATTTTCGGCACCAAATCCGGGCAGCTGTTTGTGCTTGATCGCACGACCGGCAAGCCGCTGACCAAAGTTGAAGAGCGTAAGGTCACCCAGGGCCAGATCCCGAAAGAGAACTACTCTCCGACCCAGCCCTTCTCCGTGGGCATGCCGTCCATCGGCGCGGATGTGCTGAAAGAGTCTGACATGTGGGGCGCAACGCCGTTCGATCAGCTGCTGTGCCGTATTCAGTTTAAATCGAAGCGTTACAACGGCCTGTTCACGCCGCCGGGTGATGACCCCTCCCTGAACTTGCCAGGCTCTCTGGGGGGAATGAACTGGGGCGGATTGTCTCTCGATCCGGTGAACCAGTATCTCTTTATTAACGACATGCGCGTCGGGCTGGAAGTGCAACTGATCCCGGCCTCCCCTGAAATTCAGGGCGCGAAAAACGACGGTAACGAAGCGGCCGCCATCAGCCGTCCGGTGCCGCTGGCGGGCACGCCTTACGCCATTAACGCCAAAGTACGTTTTATGTCGCCTATTGAGATCCCGTGCCAGAAACCGCCGTTCGGTACCCTGACCGCCGTCGACCTGAAAACCCAGAAGATCGCCTGGCAGGTGCCGGTAGGTACCGTGAAGGACACCGGTCCGTTTGGCGTGAAGATGGGGCTGCCAATCCCCATCGGCATGCCAACCATCGGTGGTACCCTGGCGACCCAGGGAGGTCTGGTATTTATCGCATCAACGCAGGATTACTACCTGCGTGCGTTCGATACCGCCAGCGGTAAAGAGGTGTGGAAAGCCCGTCTGCCGGTTGGCAGCCAGAGCACGCCTATCAGCTATAAATCGCCGGTGGACGGTAAGCAGTATCTGCTGATCACCGCAGGCGGCGCACGTAACTCGCCGGATCGTGGCGACTATGTGATTGCTTATAAACTGCCGTAGCCGGTAACCCCAGCCCTCCCTGCGGGGAGGGCTGGGCCTGCATACCGCAAAGAGTGTTAAAGGGAAAACCTCGGCGGGCTGGTAGTCTCTTGCTCTTCACACCGGAGACACTATGAATACGATTATCGATCTCTTTAACGACCATAAAAGCGAACGCAGCTTCACCGACCAGGCCGTGGATGACGCTACGCTCGAGCGCATTATCAGCACCGCATACCGTGCACCCACTTCCGTACATTCCCAGCAGGTTTCCGTTGTCGTGACGCGCGATGCGCAAAAACGTGCGCAGATTGCCCAGATTGCGGGCGGCCAGCCGTGGATAGCTAAAGCGCCGGTGTTTATCACCTTCGTACTGGATATGTATAAAACCCAGGTGGGCATGCAGCTGGCAGGCCACGAGCAGGTGGCACATCAGAGTATCGAGAGCCTCGTTGCTGGCGCAACCGACGTAGGCATCGCGCTGGGCTCAGTCATGGCGGCGGCCCGCTCTGAAGGGCTGGGTATTGTCCCTATTGGCGGTATCCGTCTGCGTCCGCAGGCGTTGATTGATCTGCTCGAACTGCCGGAGCACACCTTCCCGGTGGCGGGCGTGGTGATTGGCCATGTCGATGTTCCTTCCCATCACAAGCCACGACTTCCGCTCGAGACCTTCCGTCACGATGAAGCTTACGTTACCGCAGGGCTGGAAGAGAAGATTGCGCAGTATAACCAACAGATGACGGCGCACTGGCAGGCCATCAACCGCCCCGACGGTGAAACCTGGAGCGAAAGCGTGAGCGGTTATTACAAGCATATCTACTTCCCGGATGTGCTGCCGGCGATTGTGAAGCAAGGCTTCGGCGTCGATAAATAAACAAAAAGCCATCCTGACGGGATGGCTTTTTCGTACAGAGACTGACGTTAACTGAAGGCTTAGCGCGTGTCGACAACCTGCGTCTGCGGCTGAGGTTGGGATTCAAATCCCCCTTTCGAGGCCATAACAGAGCAACTTACCGCTGCCGCGAGGCTAAGCACGATCCAGATTTTCATAACGGGTCTCCTTTCATTACAGTGAAAAGTATTTAGCCTGGCACAAATCCCGCATTTTACTTACAGATTAGCCCTTAATCCTCGGATCCAGCGCATCGCGCAGCCCATCGCCCAGCAGGTTGAACGCCAGCACGGTGAGAAAAATAGCCATACTGGGGAAGAGCGCAACGTGGGGCGCAATCACCATATCTGCCCGCGCTTCATTCAGCATCGCCCCCCACTCCGGGGTAGGCGGTTGCGCACCCAGTCCGAGGAACGACAAGCTGGCCGCCGAGATAATTGACACCCCGATACGCATGGTGAAGTAGACCACGATCGACGAGACGGTGCCCGGCAGGATGTGATTGAAGAGGATATTGGCATCGCTGGCGCCCATGCTGCGCGCCGATTCGATAAATGTCTGCTGCTTCAGTACCAACGTATTGCCGCGCACCAGTCGGGCAAAGGCCGGTATGGAGAATACCGCCACGGCAATGATGACATTAGCCATACCGCTGCCCATCACCGCCACCACCGCAATCGCCAGCAGAATGCCGGGGAAAGCAAACAACACATCGCAAATGCGCATGATGAGCCGATCCCACCAGCCTTCGTAATACCCTGCCAGCAGCCCCAGTACGGTGCCGATCGCCGCGCCAATCAGTACCGCGAAGACCCCCGCTGCCAGAGAGATCTGCGCCCCGAGCAGCACGCGGCTAAAAATATCGCGCCCGAGCGAATCTACACCGAACCAATGCATCATTGACGGGCCATCGTTAAGGCGATCGTAATCGAAGTAGTTTTCCGCATCGAAAGGGGCAATCCACGGCGCCAGCACCGCCACGGCAATCAGCAACAGCACAAACAGCCCGGCGATCATCGCCACCGGCTGGCGGCGAAAACGACGCCAGAATTCAAACCACGGGGTGCGGATCCGGTCTGGCTTCAGCCCAGGCATTGCGTTCAGAACGGCCTGTCGGCGCCAGTTTAACAATCGCATCTTATTTGTACCTGATAGCCGGATTAATGGCGGCGTAGAGCACGTCCACCACTAAGTTAATGAGGATAAACTCCAGGGAAAAGAGCAGCACTTCCGCCTGAATCACCGGGTAGTCGCGCATCTCCACCGAATCGACCAGCAGGCGCCCTAACCCTGGCCAGTTGAAGACTTTTTCAACCACAATCGAGCCGCCCAGCAGGAAGCCGAACTGCAGCCCCATCATGGTCACCACCGGGATCATGGCGTTGCGCAGTCCGTGCTTGAGGATAACCCACTTTTCGCTTACCCCTTTGGCCCGCGCTGTACGCATATAGTCTTCGTTAAGGACATCGACGAACGAGGCGCGGGTAAAGCGCGCCATCACCGCCGCCACCGCGGCCCCGAGCGTAACGGAAGGCAGAACGTAATGTTTCCAGGTATCGGCGCCTACCGTAGGCAACCAGCCCAACTCAACGGAGAAAATCTGCATCAGCAGCATCCCCAGCGCAAACGCCGGAAACGAGATACCGGTGACTGCCAGCGCCATTCCCAGCCTGTCTGGCCAGCGGTTACGCCAGACGGCAGCGACAATACCGGCGCCCAGCCCGAATAGCATCGCCCACAGCATGCTGGTGATAGTCAGCCAGAAGGTGGGCATAAAGCGGCTGGCAATCTCATCGACAACCGGACGCCGTGACACCATCGAGGTGCCAAAATCCCCCTGCAGTACATTCACCATGTAGTGCCAGAACTGCACATACAGCGGTTGATCCAGCCCCAGCTGTTTACGCACCAGGTCAATCACCGTGGCATCCGCCTCGGGTCCGGCAATCAATCGCGCCGGATCGCCCGGCAGGATATGCACGAATAAAAAGACCAGTACCGCCACGATCAGTAGCGTAGGCAGCAGACCCAGCAAGCGTTTAATCACATAATTCAGCATGCACATTCCTCTCATCCAGCGGGCGCAACGCCCGCAGGAGTGAGTGCTTTATTTTAAATCGGCGTCGTCAAAGCTAAACCCGGTATCCGGCATGATGTAGAACCCGGTCAGCGCCTTGTTATGCGCCGAGACCAGCTTCTCTACCACCAGCGGTACCCACGGCGACTCTTTCCAGATGGTATCCTGCGCATCCTTGTAGAGGCGGCCTTTCTCTTCTGCGTTGGTCGTTTTCAGCGCATCGGTCAGATCTTTATCCACCTGCGGATTGCTGTAAAACGCCGTATTGAAGAGGGTCGGCGGCCAGTTTTGTGAAGCAAACAGCGGTGATAACGCCCAGTCAGCCTCGCCGGTAGAAGCAGACCAGCCGGTGTAGAACATTCTCACGCCGCTCTCTTTCTGCCCTTTACCTTCCACTTCTGCCGCACGCTGTCCGGCGTCCATGGCGGTAACCTGGACTTTAATGCCCACCTGCGCCAGCTGCTGCTGAGTAAACTGCAACACCTTCTGCGCGGTACTGTGATTATGCGAGGACCAGAGGGTGGTGCTAAAGCCGTTCGGATAACCGGCCTCTTTCAGCAGCTCCCGCGCTTTTGCCGGATCGTATGGCCAGGGCTGATAGCTTTGGGAAAAGGCGATCGACGGAGGCAGCACGCCGGTTGCCGGCGTGGCATAACCGGCAAAGGCGACTTTCACCAGCGCCTGACGGTTGATGGCATAGTTGATGGCTTCACGCACTTTGGGGTTGTCGAACGGCTTTTGCGTCACGTTCATGCTGATATAGCGCTGCATGATTGACGGGCTGGCCACCAGCGCCAGTTTGCTGTTTTTTGCGAGGATCGCCGCCTGCTCATAAGGGATCGGGAAAGCAAACTGCGCTTCACCGGTTTGCAGCATCGCCGCACGGGTGTTGTTATCCACCACCGGACGCCAGGTAATGGTGTCCAGCTTCGGTAGCCCTTTCTGCCAGTATCCGGCGAATTTCTTCACCTTCACGAAATCGGTCTGGTTCCAGGTGTCCAGCTCATACGGGCCGGTACCCACCGGGTGAAAACCGATCTCTTTGCCATATTTCTTCAGCGCGGCCGGAGAGATCATCGCCGTCGCCGGGTGCGCCAGAATATTGATAAAGGCTGAGAACGGCTCTTTAAGGGTGATTTTCACCGTGGTGGCATCCACCGCCTCGGTGCTGGCGATATTCTTGTACAGGTTGTAGCGCTTCAGGCTGTTAGCCGGATCGCTGGCGCGATCGAGGTTCGCCTTCACCGCCTCAGCGTTAAAATCAGTGCCGTCCTGAAACTTCACGCCGCTGCGCAGCTTGATGGTGTAGACCAGCCCGTCGTCAGAGACGGTATAGCCCTCTGCCAGGACGTTTTTTAGCTTCATCTCTTTATCCAGGCCAAACAACCCCTGATAAAACGACTTCGCTACCGCCTGCGACAGGGTGTCGTTGGCGTCATAGGGATCAAGCGTCGTGAAATTGGAGGCCACGGCCATCACTACATCTTTAGCCGCCCAGGCTGGCGCAGCAGCCAGCGCTGCCGTTACGCTCGCGGCTAACAGCCATGTGCGAGCAACAAATCTGGTCATGTTATTCTCCTGTTGTTCCCTGCTGTCTGTCGTCTGTTATAACCGTGAAACCGCATTACCCTGCGGCGGTAACGCCACAAAATGGCCGGGGCTCACCTCGCGCAATGTCACCCGCTCGGTGAACTCTCCCCGCTTGCGAATATTGCCGGGTAACTCATCTTGCAGCAGTACCCGCTGCGGGCGACGATGGGCCGGATCGGCCACCGGCACCGCCGCCATCAGTTTGCGGGTATAGGGGTGCTGCGGATTTTCAAACACTGCCCGACGCGGCCCAATCTCCACAATCTGTCCGAGATACATCACCGCCACACGGTGGCTGATGCGCTCCACGACCGCCATGTCATGCGAAATAAAGAGAAAAGCGATGCCCATCTCTCGCTGCAGGTCGAGCAGCAGGTTAATAATCTGCGCCCGAATAGAGACATCCAGCGCCGAAACCGCCTCGTCGGCAATCACCACCTTCGGGTTGAGCGCCAGCGCACGCGCGATGCAGATTCGCTGTCGCTGTCCGCCTGAAAACTCATGTGGGTACCGCCAGGCATGTTCGGGCTTAAGACCCACCCGCTCCAGCAGCCAGGCCACCCGTCGCTGCGCGGCCTCCCCCTCAAGCATCTTATGCACCCGCAGCGGCTCCATGATCGAATAGCCCACCGTCTGGCGGGGATCGAGCGAGGCGTAGGGATCCTGAAAAATATACTGAATATCCCGGCGCAGCGGCTGCAGCCTGCTCGCTTCCAGGGTATCGATTCGCTCACCGTTGAAGGTGATGGTCCCCTCCTGCGCCTCCACCAGCCGCAGCAATGCCCGGCCAGTGGTTGATTTGCCGCTGCCGGACTCTCCCACCAGCGATAAGGTTTCGCCAGGCCAGAGATCGAAGCTCACGTTTTCAACCGCGTGCACTTCGCGTTTGACGCGGTTGAAGAGCCCTCCGCGCAGGGGGAAGCGGGTTACCAGATCGCGCACCTGCAGAATGGGGTCCCCTGGCATCACGGTGTCCTGCTCGGTTTCAGCCTCCTGCTGGCCTCCGTTTTTCAGGGAAATCAGCGGAAAACGGCGTGGCAGATTGCTGCCGTTCATCGCCCCAAGGCGCGGTACCGCTGTCAGCAGGGCACGGGTATAAGGGTGCTGAGGATCATGAAAAATTTGCTCTACGCTGCCGGTCTCCACCGCCTCGCCCTGATACATCACCAGCACGCGATCGGCAATATCGGCCACCACGCCCATATCGTGGGTGATGAAGATCACCCCCATCGCCATCTCTTGCTGCAACACTTTAATCAGCTGCAGAATTTGCGCCTGAATGGTGACATCCAGCGCCGTGGTCGGCTCGTCGGCAATGAGCACCGCCGGGCGACACGAGAGAGCCATCGCGATCATCACGCGCTGGCGCATACCGCCAGAGAGCTGATGCGGATAGCGTGAGAGAATAGTCTGCGCCTGCGGAATACGCACCTGTTCTAACATCCGTCTGGCCTCTTCCAGCGCCTGCTCGCCATTCAGCCCCTGGTGCAGGCGAATGGACTCGGCAATCTGTTCCCCGACCGGGAACACCGGATTGAGAGAGGTCATCGGTTCCTGAAAAATCATGGCCATATCCGCACCGCGCACGTCGCGCATCTGCGACTGGCTCAGCCCGGCGAGATCGCTCAACAGGCCATTACGGCGGCGAAGCAGCAGTTGGTCGCAGGTCAGCACGCCGCCGGCCTGCTCAATCAGGCGCATTAACGAGAGGGCGGAAACCGATTTTCCCGAGCCCGACTCCCCTACAATGGCCAGCGTCTCGCCGCGTTTCAGCGTTAACGAGAAGTTTTTAACTGCCGGGATCAGCTGCCGCTCTTCAGGAAACGCGACATTCAGGTTGCGAACGGACAGCACCTGCTGCTGATCCAGTTCATCACTGTGCGGCACCTGATACCCCCTTATTCACGATAAATACCGGTCGATGGCGCATCGCCAGCGTAGCCCCAGGCGCGGTACATGCCTTCGCTGTTAAACGGCAACGCCACGTTACCTTCACGATCGACCGCAATCAGCCCGCCGCTGCCCTCCAGCGCCGGCAGTTTTTCCATCACCACCCGTTCGCAGGCTTCTGCGAGGCTTAAGCCGCCGTAATCCATTAAAGCCGCGATGTCATAGGCCGCCAGCGTGCGGATAAATACTTCGCCCGTACCGGTGCAGGAGACGGCGACGCTGGCGTTATTGGCATAGCACCCTGCGCCAGGCAGCGGGCTGTCGCCCACCCGACCGGGCAGTTTATTGGTCATGCCTCCGGAGGAGGTGGCCGCCGCCAGGTTGCCGGCTTTATCCAGCGCTACGGCGCCGACGGTACCCATTTTGGTGGACTCATCCAGCGGGGCGCCGTGGTGATCGAGACGGGTTTCACCTTCGGCGCGTGCGGCCAGCAGCTGCTCGAAACGCGCCGGCGTTGAAAAGAGCTCGGGCGAAACCGGCGCCATCCCCTGCGCAAAGGCAAAATTCTCCGCCCCTTCCCCCACCAGTAAGACATGCGGGCTTTGCTCCATTACCAGCCGTGCGGCCAGCACCGGATTACGCAGACGGCTCACGCCGGCCACTGCCCCCGCTTTCAGGGTGACGCCATCCATCACGCAGGCGTCCAGCTCATGGGTTTCATCGCGGGTAAAAACCGACCCGATCCCGGCGTTAAACAGCGGGCACTCCTCCAGCAGGCGCACGGCTTCGGTTACCACGTCCAGTGCGCTTTCTCCCGCTTCCAGCATCCGCTGGCCGGTTTCCACAATAGAGGAGAGCGCCTCGATATAGCACCTCTCCTGCTCCATACTTAGCTGCGATCGGGTAATTGCCCCGGCGCCTCCATGAATTGCGATGACTGCCTTGCTCATTTCACATCACCTGTTCGCGGCTTTTTTTATAAATATCATTATCGTTGATGGAGCTTCAGATAATTTTTGAATATAGAAAGACGATACAGTGATGTAAAGCCTAAGCCCATGGTGTCATACAGTTAGCGGCACTTTTCTGCCATAATGGGCGCTTTCGTTGTCATCCCGCTGGAGTTACCTATGGATTTTACCGCCGGACTGATGCCGCTTGAGACGGCACTTACGCAGATGCTTGATCGTTTGACGCCGCTAACGGCGTCCGAAACCCTGCCTCTGTTGCAGTGTTTTGGTCGCGTAACGGCAGCCGATATCGTCTCGCCGCTGAACGTACCGGGTTTCGATAACTCGGCGATGGACGGTTACGCCGTCCGTCTGGCGGATCTGGCCGCAGGCACCGCTCTTCCGGTTGCCGGGAAAGCCTTTGCCGGGCAGCCCTTCCATGGCGAGTGGCCAGTAGGAAGCTGTATTCGCATCATGACCGGCGCGCCGGTGCCGGAAGGCTGCGACGCGGTGGTCATGCAGGAAGAGACCGAGCAGACGGAGAGCGGCGTACGTTTTACCGCGCCGGTAAAAGCGGGTCAGAACATTCGCCGCAGCGGAGAAGATATCGCCCTCGGGGCAACGGTGTTTGCCGCCGGGACGACGCTGACGGTGGCTGAGCTGCCGGTGCTGGCCTCTCTCGGTATCGCCGAGGTGGCGGTAGTACGCAAAGTGCGCGTGGCGCTCTTCTCCACCGGAGATGAATTACAGCTTCCGGGCCAGCCGCTGCAGGAGGGTCAAATCTATGACACCAACCGGCTGGCGGTCCATCTGATGCTGGAGCAGCTCGGGTGTGACGTCATAAATCTCGGCATTATTCCGGACGATCCGGAAAAACTGCGCGCCACCTTTATGGAAGCAGACCGCGTTGCAGACGTGGTGATCAGCTCCGGCGGCGTATCGGTAGGCGAAGCGGATTACACCAAAACCATACTCGACGAGCTGGGAGAGATTGCTTTCTGGAAGCTGGCGATCAAGCCGGGCAAACCTTTCGCCTTCGGCAAACTGCAACAGAGCTGGTTCTGCGGGCTGCCGGGCAACCCGGTTTCGGCCGCCCTTACCTTCTATCAGCTGGTGATCCCGCTGTTGGCGAAGCTCTCCGGCAGCAATGCCAGTCCTCTGCCGGTTCGCCAGCGGGTACGCACCGCAACGCGGCTCAAGAAATCCCCTGGTCGCCTCGATTTCCAGCGCGGCATCCTGGCGCACAACGCCAACGGCGAGCTGGAAGTGAGTTCCACCGGGCATCAGGGGTCGCATATCTTTAGCTCCTTCAGCCAGGGCAACTGCTTTATCGTGCTTGAGCGTGAGCGCGGCAACGTAGAGGCGGGCGAATGGGTTGAGATTGAACGCTTTAACCACTTGTTCGGAGGCTGATATGACGGCTGAGCTGAGCGACCAGGAGATGATGCGTTATAACCGCCAGATTGTGCTGCGCGGTTTTGACTTTGAGGGTCAGGAAGCGCTGAAGGCGGCCAGCGTGCTGGTGGTCGGACTCGGTGGCCTGGGCTGCGCGGCGGCGCAATACCTGGCCGCGGCGGGGGTTGGCCAGATGACGCTGCTGGACTTCGATACTGTCTCGGTTTCAAACCTGCAGCGCCAGACGCTGCACAGCGACGCCACGCTCGGCCAGCCCAAAGTGGCCTCTGCCCACGCGGCGCTGGCACGTATTAATCCCAACGTTCAGTTCACCCTCCTTGACGCGATGCTGGATGACGAAGCGCTCTCAGCCCTGATTGCCCGGCACGATCTGGTGCTCGACTGCACCGATAACGTCGCCATTCGCCACCAGCTAAACGCCGGCTGCTTCGCCCACAAAACGCCGCTGGTCTCCGGCGCGGCCATTCGCATGGAAGGGCAAATCAGCGTTTTCACCTGGACCGAGGGTGAGCCCTGCTATCGCTGCCTGAGCCGTCTGTTCGGTGAAAACGCGCTCACCTGCGTGGAGGCGGGGGTGATGGCCCCCCTGGTCGGTATCATCGGGTCGCTGCAGGCGATGGAAGCGATCAAGGTGCTGGTGCACTACGGTACGCCTGCCGCCGGAAAAATCGTGATGTATGACGCCATGACCTGCCAGTTCCGCGAAATGAAGCTGATGCGTAACCCGGGATGTGAGGTGTGCGGAGGTTAAGCCTTGTTGTGGCCTGATCCCCTCACCCCGGCCCTCTCCCACAGAGAGAGGGAGAAAACCGTAGGCCGGATAAGCGCCAGCGCCACCCGGCAACAGAATCAAATCGACGTGCGGCCAAACGCCCCCTGCCAGTCCTGTTCGAACTTCGCCACCGCCGCCTCAACCGCCGGAGAAGCAATCAACTGCTGCGCCACATCCAGCGGCAGGGTAATCGATTCGCAGCCCGCCAGCAGGCAATCCAGCGCCTGGCGCGGCGTTTTAAAACTGGCTGCCAGCACTTTCGCCTGCGGCGCATGCAGGGTGAGCAGTTGCTGAAGTTCGACCACCGTCTGGATCCCATCCCCGCCCTGCGCATCTACGCGGTTAACATACGGCGCGACATATTCCGCTCCCGCCAGCGCAGATAACATCCCCTGCGCTGCCCCGTACACGGCGGTACCCAGCGTCGGGATCCCCTCGGCTTTCAGCATCCTGATTGCCGCCAGCCCCTCTGCCGTCACCGGCACTTTAACTACCAGGTCCGCCATCATGCTGCGCAGTTTAATGGCCTCTTCCACCATCCCTTCCGCGTGTGATGCCATGACCTGAGCAAATAAGCGCCCTTTGCCCCCCAGCGCGTCGTGCAGTTCCGGTAGCAGAACTTCCAGCGGCGTTTTTCCTGCCGCCACGATGCTCGGGTTCGTGGTCACGCCCGCCAGCGGGAAGACGCGCGCCAGTCTTTTTACGGCAGCGACGTCGGAAGTGTCGAGATAGAGTTCCATGATAGTGTCCTCAAAAATGAATCTGCATTTACCCTAGCACGGCAAAACCTCTCCTGGAGTTGACGCACGTCAAGATAACTTTCATTCGAAAGTCATTTAATCTTCATACGCAACCCAGAGGCATAATCATGATCTTCAACATTCAGCGCTACTCTACCCACGACGGCCCCGGTATCCGTACCGTCGTGTTCCTGAAAGGCTGCTCCCTGAGCTGCCGCTGGTGTCAAAATCCTGAAAGCCGCCGTCGTCACCGCGATCTGCTGTTTGATGCGCGCCTTTGCATGGAGGCGTGCGAGCTGTGCCAGCAGGCGACGCCAGACGTTATTGAACGCGCGTTAAATGGCCTGGTCATTCATCGCGAAAAGCTGGATGAGGCCGCGTTCAACGCGCTGACCGATTGCTGCCCAACCCAGGCGCTCACCGTCTGCGGGGAAGCGCAGCCGGTAGAGGAGATCATGGCCAGGGTGGTTCGCGACAAGCCTTTTTACGATCGCAGCGGCGGCGGTATGACTCTCTCCGGCGGCGAACCTTTTATGAACCCAGCGCTGGCGCAGGCGTTGTTTCAGGCCAGCCGGGAACAAGGCATACACACCGCCGTGGAGACCTGCCTGCACGTCCCCTGGCACAATATTGAACCCTCATTACCCTATGTCGATCTCTTCCTGGCCGACCTGAAACAGGTCGATAGCGCACGCTTTAAACAGTGGACCAACGGCTCTGCGAAGCGCGTACTGGAGAACCTGAAACGGCTCGCCGCCGCAGGCAAAACCCTTACCATCCGCGTACCGCTGATCCCGGGTTTTAACGCCGATGAGGCCTCGGTGACCGCCATTACTAATTTTGCCGCCGACGAACTCAACGTTCGCGATATCCATTTTTTACCCTATCACACGCTGGGCATGAATAAGTACAGCCTGCTCGGCGAACCCTACTCTGCCCCTGATAAACCGCTCAATAACCCTGATTTACTGGCCTTTGCACAGCAGTATGCCAGCCAGAAAGGGTTAACGGCGACCCTACGAGGATAACGTTATGACGACCCTGAATCTCACTACTCTGAGCGATCGCATTAAAGCCCATAAAACCGCGCTGGTTCATATCGTCAAGCCGCCGGTCTGTACCGAGCGTGCTCAGCACTATACCGAGATGTACCAGCAGCATATGGACAAACCGATCCCGGTGCGTCGCGCGCTGGCGCTGGCCCACCATCTGGCGCAGCGGACCATCTGGATCAAACACGATGAGCTGATTATCGGAAACCAGGCGAGCGAAGTCCGCGCCGCGCCCATCTTCCCGGAGTATACCGTCGCCTGGATTGAGAAAGAGATCGACGACCTGGCCGACCGTCCTGGCGCAGGCTTTGCGGTGAGCGATGAGAACAAACGCGTGCTGCATGAGGTCTGCCCGTGGTGGCGTGGTCAGACAGTGCAGGATCGCTGCTACGGCATGTTCACCGATGAGCAAAAAAGGTTACTGGAGAGCGGTATCATCAAGGCCGAAGGTAACATGACCTCCGGCGATGCCCACCTGGCGGTGAACTTCCCGCTGCTGCTGGAAAAAGGGCTGGATGGTCTGCGCCATAAGGTGGATGAACGCCGTTCGCGAATCAACCTCACCTGTCTTGACGACCTGCACGGCGATCAGTTCCTGAAGGCAATTGATATCGTGCTGGAGGCGGTCAGCCTGCATATTGAACGCTTTGCCGCCCTGGCGCGTGAGATGGCCACCACTGAAACCCGCGAAAGCCGCCGCGATGAACTGCTGGCGATGGCGGAAAACTGCGATGTGATTGCGCACCAGCCGCCAGAGACTTTCTGGCAGGCGCTGCAACTCTGCTATTTCATCCAGTTGATCCTGCAGATTGAGTCAAACGGTCATTCGGTCTCGTTTGCCCGCATGGACCAGTATCTCTACCCCTTCTACCGTCGCGACGTGGAGCTGCAACAGAGTCTGGATCGCGAGCACGCCATTGAGCTGCTGCACAGCTGCTGGCTGAAGCTGCTGGAAGTGAACAAGATCCGCTCCGGCTCGCACTCGAAAGCCTCGGCCGGGAGTCCGCTCTATCAGAACGTGACCATTGGCGGCCAGAAGCTGGTCAACGGTGAACCGATGGATGCGGTGAACCCACTCTCCTACGCGATTCTTGAATCCTGCGGCCGTCTGCGCTCAACCCAGCCAAACCTCAGCGTGCGTTATCACGCGGGCATGAGCAATGACTTCCTCGACGCCTGCGTGCAGGTGATCCGCTGCGGCTTTGGCATGCCGGCGTTTAACAACGATGAAATCGTCATTCCGGAGTTCATCAAGCTCGGCGTGGAAAAAGCGGATGCTTACGACTATGCAGCAATTGGCTGCATCGAAACCGCCGTTGGCGGCAAATGGGGCTACCGCTGTACCGGCATGAGCTTTATTAATTTCGCCCGCGTAATGCTGGCGGCAATGGAAGGCGGCCGGGACGCCACCAGCGGTAAGGTGTTCCTGCCCCAGGTCAAAGCGCTCTCAGCCGGCAACTTTACCGATTTCGACGAGGTGATGGCCGCCTGGGATCGCCAGATACGTTACTACACCCGTAAATCTATCGAAATTGAGTACGTGGTGGACACCATGCTGGAAGAGAACGTCCACGATATTCTCTGCTCGGCGCTGGTGGATGACTGCATCGAGCGCGCGAAAAGTATCAAGCAGGGTGGCGCAAAATATGACTGGGTTTCGGGCCTGCAGGTGGGTATTGCGAACCTCGGCAACAGCCTGGCGGCGGTGAAGAAACTGGTCTTCGAGCAGGGTACCATTGGGCAGCAGCAGCTTGCCGCTGCTCTGGCGGACGACTTCGACGGGCTGACGCACGAACAGCTGCGCCAGCGCCTGATCAACGGCGCGCCGAAGTACGGCAATGACGACGACAGCGTGGATCTGCTGCTGACGCGCGCATACCAGACCTATATCGACGAACTGAAGCAGTACCACAATCCGCGCTATGGTCGCGGTCCGATAGGCGGCAAGTACTATGCCGGGACCTCGTCCATCTCAGCGAACGTGCCCTTTGGCGCTGCCACCATGGCCACCCCGGACGGGCGTAAGGCGCATACGCCGCTGGCGGAGGGGGCAAGCCCGGCTTCCGGTACCGACCACCTCGGCCCAACGGCGGTGATTGGCTCTGTCGGGAAGTTACCGACCGAAGCGATCCTTGGCGGCGTGCTGCTAAACCAGAAGCTGAACCCGGCCACGCTTGATAACGACAGCGATCGCCAGAAGCTTATGGTGCTGCTGCGTACCTTCTTCGAGGTGCACAAAGGCTGGCATATTCAGTACAACATTGTGTCACGCGAGACGCTGCTGGAGGCGAAGAGACATCCGGATCAGTATCGCGACCTGGTGGTGCGCGTGGCGGGGTATTCGGCGTTCTTTACCGCCCTGTCGCCGGATGCCCAGGACGATATCATTGCACGTACGGAGCATACGCTGTAACGCGGCGGCCTCTCTCCCCTGAGGGCGAAGGGAATTGCGCACGCTGGTGCCCTCACCCCGGCCCTCTCCCACGGGGAGAGGGAGAAAACACTAAGCGGCAGCTCCGGCTGCCGTTGTGTTTTTGACTTTCGAATGAAATTAAATTTGTGCTCCCCGTCACCTTGTTATTAGAATGTTGCTGGTCGCAGCAATATTCAGGAGCGCAATTTATGACCGTTAAAGTTATCGTCACCGATATGGACGGAACTTTTCTCAATGACGCCAAGCAGTACGACCGTGACCGCTTCAAAGCACAGTTCGAACAGCTTCAGGCCCGTGGCATAGAGTTCGTTGTCGCCAGCGGCAACCAGTACTACCAGCTCATCTCCTTCTTTCCGGAGCTCAAAGAGCAGATCTCTTTCGTGGCGGAAAACGGCGCGCTGGTCTTTGATCACGGCGAGCAGATTTTCCACGGCGAGCTTACCCGTCATGAATCGCAAATCGTGATTGGCGAACTGCTGAAAGATCAACAGCTGAACTTCGTGGCCTGCGGGCTGCAGAGTGCTTACGTCAGCGATAAGGCCCCGGACGCGTTTGTGGCGCTAATGTCAAAGCACTACCACCGTCTCCAGCGGGTCAGTGATTATCACGAGATTGACGATGTGCTGTTCAAATTCTCACTGAACCTGCCCGACTCTGATATCCCCAACCTGATCGACGCGCTGCATGTCTCTCTCGACGGCATCATGAAACCGGTAACCAGCGGTTTTGGCTTTGTGGATTTAATTATCCCTGGCCTGCATAAAGCGAACGGCATTAGCCGCCTGCTGAAGCGCTGGGCAATCTCCCCGCAGGCCTGCGTCGCTATCGGCGACAGCGGCAACGATGCCGAGATGCTGAAGTTTGTCGGTTACCCCTTCGCCATGGGCAATGCGGGGGAAGCGATCAAAGCGATTTCCCGTTATCAGACCGATGACAATAACCATCAGGGTGCCCTGAAAGTGATTCAGGCCGTGCTCGATAACAGCGCACCGTTCAGTCAATGATTCCCCTTTCGTCGGCGCCCTGCCGGCGAAACGCCTTCTCTTTCTCTTCCTTCTCGTCCTGTGCACCCGATCAAGTTTTTCAACTTGCATTAACTTATTTTTAACTTAAAGTATCACTTGTAATGTTTTTTACTTTCGAATGAAAGAAAGAGAGGGTGTGATGAGCTTAACCTTTACCAGTGAAACCCTGCCCGCCGACCACAAAGCGGCAATCCGTCAGATGAAGCGTGAACTGCGTGCGCAGATCGGCGACGTACAGGCGGTATTTGATCGTCTGCACGCTAAGATCGCCGACCGCGTGGCTGAGATCGCTGCGTTGAAAAAGAGCGGCGATCCCGTCTGGCCAGTCATCCCCTTCGCCGACGTTAAGAACGGGACGCTTAGCGAGGCGCAGCGTGCCGCAGTGAAACGCCGCGGCTGCGCAGTGATTAAAGGCCACTTCCCCCGTGAGCAGGCGCTGGCATGGGATAACGCCATGCTCGACTATCTGGATCGTAATCACTTCGACGAGGTGTACAAAGGGCCAGGGGATAATTTCTTTGGCACCCTCACCGCCTCCCGCCCGGAGATCTACCCGATCTACTGGTCTCAGGCGCAAATGCAGGCGCGCCAGAGTGAAGAGATGGCGCAGGTGCAGTCCTTCCTGAACCGTTTATGGACATTCGAAAGCAACGGTAAGCAGTGGTTTAACCCGGACGTAAGCGTCATCTATCCGGATCGCATTCGCCGCCGTCCACCGGGAACCACCTCTAAAGGGCTGGGCGCGCACACCGACTCCGGCGCGCTGGAGCGCTGGCTGCTGCCGGCCTATCAACAGGTCTTTGCCCGCGTATTTGATGGCAATGTGGATCAGTATGATCCCTGGAACGCCGCGCACCGCACCGATGTGGAGGAGTACACCGTGGACAATACCACCAAGTGCTCTGTGTTCCGCACCTTCCAG
This sequence comes from Leclercia sp. UBA1284, assembly GCF_002308415.1. Taxonomy (NCBI): domain Bacteria; kingdom Pseudomonadati; phylum Pseudomonadota; class Gammaproteobacteria; order Enterobacterales; family Enterobacteriaceae; genus Leclercia; species Leclercia sp. UBA1284. The sequence goes on along the minus strand of NZ_DBUS01000006.1, from coordinate 555,531 downwards.
GGCTGGACGGCGCTGTCAGACATGATCCCGGATCAGGGGCTGCTGCACGTGGTCCCCATCCCGGAAGCAATGGCCTACATTCTGCTGCGTCCGCTGCTGGACGACGTGCCGGAAGATGAACTCTGCGGTGTCGCACCGGGTCGCGTGCTGCCCATCTCAGAGAAATGGCATCCGCTGCTCATCGAGGCGCTGACCAGCATACCGGCGCTGGAAGCGGGCGATTCCGTCTGGTGGCACTGCGATGTGATCCACTCCGTCGCACCGGTAGAAAATCAGCAGGGCTGGGGCAACGTCATGTACATCCCGGCCGCGCCGATGTGCGAAAAGAATCTCGCCTATGCGAAGAAAGTTAAGGCCGCGCTGGAGACCGGGGCATCACCGGGAGATTTTCCACGCGAAGATTACGAAACAGACTGGCAAGACCGCTTTACCCTGAACGATCTCAATATTCACGGCAAGCGCGCGCTGGGCATGGCTTAGTTATCGTAAAGTCCTTCACGTTCTACGGCGGTGCGTCGTTTCCCCTGACGTATCCGCCGGACAGATTCCCGCACGGCCAGCGTGCCGTTGAGCAGCAAAGTGCCAACCGGTGCTTCCGGGCGCATCAGCCGCTGCTGAAGCATATGCACCGCTTCGGTTCCCAGCTCATCGCGGGGAACATGCACCGCCGTGAGCGGCACATCCTGAATGGCGGCGAGATTGAAGCCGTCAATGCTCATTACCGAGATATCCTGCGGCACCCGCAGCCCCTGTTTTTGCAGGGCGCTGATGGTGCCCGCCGCCATAAAATCCCCCCCCACTAAAAACGCGGTGGGCAGATCCCTCCCCTGCATTTGCGTGAGCCACTCGCCGATGAGCTGTTCTGTTTCGCGTGCACTAAAGCTGGGCGCCACCAGCAGATCGCGTTTATCGCGGAACGTCAGGTTGTGAGACTGCCACGCATCGCGTATCCCGGCCAGACGTAACTCCATCGTGTAACGCCGCAGACAGAGTACGTTTAGCACCTCCCGGTGTCCCATTTCGAACAGGTACTCAGCGGCCCGTTCGCCAATTGCCCGGTGGTCGGGTGCCACGGCGGGCAAGCGCATATGGCGGTCGCGACAGTTGATTAGCATGCAGGGTTTACCCACGTCCACCGCCAGATCGTGAATATGGGGATCGTCGATACCCAGCAGGATGGCGGCCTGGGTCTCGGTCTCATTCATTCGCGTCAGAAAGAGCTGCGCATCGCTGTCGTTCTCCTCCAGGGCGCAATAACGCAGGCGCACATCATGCGACGCCAGACCTTTGCTTACACTCTGGATGACCCGGTAGTAAAAGATATCGGACCGCTCGTCAAACGCCCGCTGCGGCGCAAAGACCACAAGGCTATTCAGCAGCAGGCGCCCAGCCGCCAGACCGTCCATCACCCCCAACTCCCGCGCACACGCCAGCACCCGGTTACGCGCTTTTTCGCTGGTATTCGCTTTACCCGCCAGTACCCGTGAAACGGTGCTGATAGAGAGCTGCGTGCGGGCGGCGATTTCGGTGATTTTTAACCTTTTATCCATTTTGTGATCTGGCTCCATTTGCTAAATGAAAAAATTTTCATAGCCTTGTTATCAGTTTGTAACTGACCTGGAGGCCATCATGCCAAAGGGTTACGGTCAATAATGAGAATTTTTGCACAAAATCCACTATTGCCCTCTCATTTTCTCCCTTAAGGTGAACTTGTCACACAACTTCCATACTAGTTGTATAGCAACTTTGCACTGGTAAACGGATAACAATCAACATCATAAAGCGCCGTGTGACACCTGAACCTATGTCCCCTACCGTCCGTCTTGTGGAGAGTAAAATGAGTCAGGACATCAATAACACCGTAGCGACAAGCAAAACCCGTCGCGTGATTAAGAACCTGCGCTGGTATGTACTGGTACTGTTCTTAATGGGCGTCACCGTCAACTACATCACCCGTAACTCGTTAGGCATTCTCGCTCCGGAGCTAAAAGAGAGCCTGGGGATCACTACCGAGCAATACTCCTGGATCGTGGGTGCCTTCCAGATCGCGTACACCATTTTCCAGCCTTTGTGCGGCTGGCTGATTGACGTGATTGGCCTGAAGATTGGCTTTATGGTCTGCGCCGGTATCTGGGCGCTGATGTGTATCTTCCATGCGGGTGCCGGTAGCTGGCTGCACCTGGCGATCCTGCGCTTTTTTATGGGTGCCTCGGAAGCAGCCGCGACGCCAGCCAACGCCAAAACTATCGGCGAATGGTTCCCAAAATCAGAACGTCCTGTGGCCGCCGGCTGGGCGGGGGTAGGCTTCTCGATTGGCGCCATGCTGGCTCCGCCTATCATCTACTTCGCCCACGCCTCCTTTGGCTGGCAGGGGGCGTTTATGTTTACCGGCGTGCTGGCGCTGTTGTGGGTGATCCTCTGGTGGGCGTTTTATCACAACCCGGAGCAGCACCCGAACCTGAGCAAGGATGAGCTGGCGTTTATTAAGCAGGATAACGAACCACCTGCGGTGAAGCTGCCCTTCCTGACTGCGCTGAAAACCGTCTCAAAGAACAAACGCTTCTACGGTATCGCCATCCCGGCCTTTATGGCGGAACCGGCGTGGGCTGTGCTGAGCTTCTGGGTGCCGCTCTACCTCGCTAAAGAGCACGGCATGGACCTGAAGCAGATAGCGATGTTTGCTTGGCTGCCGTTCCTCGCCGCTGACCTTGGCAGCGTGGCAAGCGGCTACCTGACCCGCCTCTACACCCGTCTGTTCGGTTGCACCCGCGTCAATTCCGTGGTGGCAAGCTCGGTTACCGGCGCATTTCTGATGATTTCGCTGGCCGTGGTGGCTATCACCCGCGATCCCTATATCACCATCGTGCTGATCTCTATCGGCGGCTTCGGGCATCAGATCATCTCCTGCATGCTGAGTGCGCTGGTCGTGGAGTCGTTTGATAAAGGCCAGATGGCGACGGTCAACGGGATGCGCGGCTCGGCGGCATGGATCGCCAGCTTCTTCTTCTCTTTGTTGATTGGTGTGACCGCCGACAAAATCGGCTTCAACCCCCTCTTTATTGCCATGGGCTTCTTTGACCTGATTGGCGCTGTTTTCCTGGTAGCATTTATTGCTGAACGTCGCGCCAAGCGCGCCTGATAGTGGATCTATTGCATATGAAAACCCTGAAAAACTGGACCGTCGCAACAGAGTCGGCGAACCATATTGAGCTGCTGGTCGATAATCAGCACCGTCTGTGTCTGTATGTGCTGGAAGAGAACCTGTTCCGCGTGCTGATTAAGCGCAAAGGCGAACTGGCGCTGGACCGCACCTGGAGTATCGCCCCGGCGCAAGATGTGCCCTGGGAAGGACGCCATCGTGACGATCTGAGCGGCTTCTCCTGCCCGGCCTGGCAGCTGACGCAGCAGGGCGACATGCTGACGGTTGCTACCCAGCAGCTGCGTGTGACGGTCCACCAGCCGCTGTGGCTGGAGTGGCACTATTGCGATGACGCGGGCGAGTGGCAGCCGCTGGTGAATGACCGCCCGACCAGCGCCTACCTGCTGAATGCCCACGGCGACGGCGTGGCACACTACCTGAGCCGCCGCAAGGATGAGCGTTTTTACGGCCTGGGCGAGAAAGCCGGCGATCTGCAGCGCAACGGTAAACGCTACGAGATGCGTAACCTCGACGCGATGGGCTACAACGCCGCCAGCACCGATCCACTGTACAAACACATTCCGTTCACCCTCACCCGCCGGGATGACGTGAGCTATGGCCTGTTTTACGACAACCTGAGCAGCTGCTGGCTGGATCTGGGCAACGAAATTGATAACTACCACACCGCCTACCGCCGCTGGCAGGCAGAAGCGGGTGACATCGATTACTACATGTTTACCGGGAAACGGGTGCTGGATGTCACCAAAGCCTTTGTGCGCCTCACCGGGAAGACGTTGTTCGGTCCGAAATGGAGCCTGGGTTACAGCGGATCGACCATGCACTATACCGACGCGCCGGACGCGCAGAATCAGCTGATGCACTTTATTCGCCTGTGCGAAGAACACGCGATTCCTTGCGACTCCTTCCAGCTCTCGTCCGGCTATACCTCGATCAACGGCAAGCGCTACGTCTTCAACTGGAACCATGACAAAGTGCCGCAGCCGAAGGTGATGACTCAGGCATTCCACGACGCCGGGTTAAAACTGGCGGCCAACATCAAGCCGTGCCTGCTACAGGATCACCCGCGCTATAACGAGGTGGCAGAAAGAGGTCTGTTCATTCGTGATTCAGAAACCAATGCGCCAGAACGTTCCAGCTTCTGGGATGACGAAGGCTCGCACCTCGACTTTACCAACCCGCAGACGGTGCAGTGGTGGCAGGAAGGCGTGACCACGCAGTTGCTGGAGATGGGGATCGACTCCACCTGGAACGATAACAACGAGTATGAAGTCTGGGACGGCGAAGCGCGCTGCTATGGCTTCGGCCAGCCGATCGCCATCAAGCATATTCGCCCGGTGATGCCGCTGCTGATGATGCGCGCCTCGCTGGAGGCGCAGCAGCGCTTCGCCCCGGAAAAACGCCCGTACCTGATCTCCCGCTCCGGCTGCGCGGGGATGCAGCGCTACGTCCAGACCTGGAGCGGTGATAACCGCACCAACTGGGAGACCCTGCGCTATAACATTCGTATGGGGCTGGGGATGAGCCTCTCGGGGCTGTTTAACGTCGGGCATGACGTCGGCGGTTTTTCTGGCGATAAGCCGGATGCCGAGCTGTTTGTGCGCTGGGTACAGAACGGCGTGATGCACCCGCGGTTTACCATCCATTCATGGAATGATGACCAGACCGTTAACGAGCCGTGGATGTATCCCGGCGTGACGCCGGCCATTCGCAGCGCAATTGAGCTGCGCTATCGCCTGCTACCCTATCTCTATACGCTGCTCTGGCAGGCGCATGCCGACGACGAACCGATGCTGCGTCCTACTTTCCTCGATCATGAGCATGATGCGCAGACCTTTGAAGAGTGCGATGACTTCCTGCTGGGCCGCGACCTGCTGGTGGCAAGCGTGGTCGAAGCCGGGCAGCGTGCGCGCCGCCTCTGGCTGCCGGATAACGAAGCCGGCTGGTACGATTTTTATACCCACGAGTGGTTTGCTGGCGGCCGGTGGATTGTGCGCGACGCGCCGCTGGAGAAGCTGCCGCTGCTGGTGCGTGCCGGGGCCGCGTTGCCGCTGAGCGAGCGCATCACGCACGTGAATGCTGAAAAAGACGATGCTCGCGAGCTGAAGCTGTTCCCGCTAAAAGGCGTGGGTACCACGTCTGGCCTGCTGTTTGAGGACGACGGCGAGAGCTGGGGTTATCAGCAGGGCAATGCGCTGTGGGTGGAATGGGAGATGGTCTGCGACGGGGCGAGCATTAATCTGAAGGTGAATGCGCGGGGGGATTATCGCCCGGCGTGGAAGGCGCTGAAGGTGTCGTTACCGGCAGGGGAAACACGCAAGCTGCGGGTGAACGGTGTTGAAGGGGGTGAGTGGGAGGTGTAGTGCGGCTTGTTGCCCTTCACCCTAACCCTCTCCCACGGGGAGAGGGAAGAGAGAGGTAACGTCGTAGTGCGGTCTGATGTCCTCACCCTACTCCTCTCCCACAGGGAGAGGGAATAAAAGCACGACACCTTCCCTGAGTATTTTGCGCTGCAGGAAGGCGGCAAACCTGTGGATCCCCGGAAGCTTACATAAATAAGTGACCGGGGTGAGCAGGTGCAGCCAACGCATCTGCAGCGTGGAAGACGACGGGAAATTAGCCGTCGATACCTTTGCTGCGCAGGTAATCTTCGTAGTTGCCGGTGAAGTCCACCACGCGCTCTGGGGTAATCTCGATCACGCGGGTCGCCAGCGAGCTGACGAATTCGCGGTCGTGAGAGACGAAGATCAGGGTGCCCTGATACATCTCCAGCGCCATGTTCAACGATTCGATAGATTCCATATCCAGGTGGTTGGTAGGTTCATCCATCACCAGGATATTTGGTTTTTCCATCATCAGCTTACCGAACAGCATGCGGCCTTTTTCACCACCGGAGAGCACTTTGGCAGGCTTTTTGATGTCGTCCTGGCTAAAGAGCAGACGCCCCAGAATGCTGCGTACCGCCTGCTCGTCGTCGCCTTCTTGCTTCCACTGGCTCATCCAGTCGAAGACCGTCAGGTCATTTTCGAACTCGTACTCGTGATCCTGCGCGTAGTAACCGATCTGCGCATTTTCGGACCACTTCACGGTGCCGTTGTCCGGCTGCAGTTCGCCCACCAGCGTTTTCAACAGGGTAGATTTACCCACGCCGTTGGCACCCAGAATGGCAATTTTCTCGCCCACTTCCAGCAGCAGGTTAAAGTTTTTAAACAGCGGACCGTTTTCAAAGCCTTTAGCCAGGGCTTCCACTTCCAGCGCGTTACGGAACAGTTTCTTGTCCTGTTCAAAGCGGATGAACGGGTTCTGACGGCTTGACGCTTTGACTTCGTCGAGCTTGATTTTGTCGATCTGACGAGCGCGCGAGGTTGCCTGACGCGATTTAGAGGCGTTGGCGCTGAAGCGGCTAACGAAGGACTGCAGGTCCGCAATCTGCGCTTTCTTCTTGGCGTTGTCCGCCAGCAGACGTTCACGCGCCTGGGTTGCGGCCGTCATATACTCGTCGTAGTTGCCCGGGTAAACGCGCAGCTCGCCGTAGTCCAGATCCGCCATGTGCGTACAGACCATATTCAGGAAGTGACGGTCGTGCGAAATAATGATCATGGTGCTGTCGCGGTCGTTCAGCGTCTGCTCCAGCCAGCGGATGGTATCGATGTCCAGGTTGTTCGTCGGTTCATCGAGCAGCAGAATGTCAGGGTTAGAGAACAGCGCCTGTGCCAGCAGCACACGCAGTTTCCAGCCTGGCGCGACTTCGCTCATCGGGCCGTAGTGCTGTTCTACCGGAATGCCCACGCCGAGCAGCAATTCGCCCGCGCGCGCTTCGGCGGAGTATCCGTCCATTTCGCCATACTGCGTCTCCAGATCGGCCACTTTGTAGCCATCTTCTTCGCTCATTTCGGCCAGGGCGTAGATACGGTCACGCTCCTGCTTCACTTCCCACAGCTCTCCGTGTCCCATGATCACGGTGTCGAGCACGGTGAACTCTTCAAAGGCGAACTGATCCTGACGCAGCTTACCGATGCGCTCGTTGGGGTCCATTGAGACATTGCCCAGCGTCGGCTCTAAATCGCTGCCGAGGATCTTCATGAAGGTGGATTTGCCGCTACCGTTGGCACCAATCAGGCCGTAACGGTTGCCGCCGCCAAATTTGACGGAAATATTTTCGAACAGCGGCTTACTGCCAAACTGCATAGTGACGTTGCTGGTAACTAACACGGGGAGATTCCTGCGAAAAGTGTGATAAACGCGGCATTATGCCACAATTCCGAATTGAGATCCCGATGTTGCGACGAGACGCTAAACTTTAACAATGTCGAAAAAAATGTGATTTCGTACACATCTGAATTCCCTGAATGGGGTAATGGACATATAATGCGCTCCCTATACCATTCAGCCCTTTTAACTACATGCCACAGTGGCACAGATACCTCGCATAACATGAATATGAAATTAACATCGCTATTAGCAGCGGCGTTTGCCGTCGTAGGGTTTTGCAAGACCGCTTCTGCTGTCACCTATCCTCTGCCCACTGACGGTAGCCGTCTGGTCGGTCAGAATCAGGTTGTGACCATCGAAGAAGGTAACACGCAGCCGCTGGAATATTTTGCTGCTGAATATCAACTGGGTCTCTCCAACATGATGGAAGCTAACCCTGGCGTCGATCCGTACCTGCCGAAAGGCGGTACTGTGCTGAATATTCCTCAGCAGCTGATCCTGCCCGATACCGTGCATGAAGGTATCATCATCAATAGTGCTGAAATGCGTCTCTACTACTATCCGAAAGGGACCAATACCGTCATCGTTCTGCCAATCGGTATCGGCCAGTTGGGTAAAGACACCCCGATGAACTGGACCACCAAAGTTGAGCGTAAGAAAGCGGGCCCAACCTGGACGCCAACCGCCAAAATGCACGCGGAGTATATTGCCGCTGGCGAGCCGCTGCCGGCTGTTGTTCCGGCTGGCCCGGATAACCCGATGGGTCTGTACGCGCTCTACATTGGCCGCCTTTATGCTATTCACGGCACCAACGCCAACTTTGGTATCGGCCTGCGCGTGAGCCACGGCTGTGTGCGTCTGCGTAATGACGATATCAAATTCCTGTTCGAAAACGTGCCGGTCGGTACCCGCGTACAGTTCATCAACGAACCTGTGAAAGCGACCACCGAGCCAGATGGCAGCCGTTATCTGGAAGTGCATAACCCGCTCTCCACCAGCGAAGATCAGATCGATAACAACGTTACCGTACCGATCACCCTGAAGAGCAATGTGCAGGCGATCACCAGCCAGGCTGACGTAGATGCCTCCGTTGTTGACCAGGCTATTCAGAACCGCTCCGGTATGCCAGTTCGCCTGAACTGATAAACCAGCGACATAAAAAAGCGGGCCCGGGGCCCGCTTTTTTTTATCCGTTATTCACAATAACAATCCCGCCGTGGTCGTACCGGTAGTGACAGTGGGCGTACTCCAGCGGCGTGCCATCCTCCAGATAGATCACCTGCTCCACCTCCAGCACCGGATCGGACGGCTCGCAGACCAGATGCTGCATATCCAGCGCGCTGGGTTTCAGGGCTCTGACGACCCGATATGACCCCATAATTTTTAGCCCCAGCGTCTCCTGCACGTAGCGGAACACCGAGCTTTCGAGATGGCTTTTGTTCAGCCCCGGTACCAGGTTGAGCGGCATGACGGTAGCGTCCAGCGACATCGGCTCGCCATTAAGCAGGCGCAGGCGGATAAAGTCATACACCGGGGCATCAGCGTTTATCATCAGTGAGGCCTGCTCTTTTTCGTTGGGAAAGCGCAGTTCGAAATGGACGACCTGACTGGAGACCGTACCAAGATGCTCCCAGGTTTTGGTGGCGCCAAAGTAGTCGCTGCCGGAGAGATCCCACTGAGAGAGCTGTAGAAAATTCTTGCGGATAAAAGTGCCTTGCCCCTGCCGGGTATAGACCAGCCCTTCGACAATAAGCTGACGCATCGCCTGCTGGATGGTCATGCGGCTGGAGCTGAACTCCGCGGCCAGCGCAAACTGGTCGGGCAGCGGTTCGTTGGCGGCATACTGCTGACTAATAATGCGTTTTTTAATTTCCCGCGCTATGGTGATGTACTTCGCCGCCATCGCCGTTTCCTTATGTTTAGTTCGCTATCTCACTGTTTTTCAATGCCACTCGCTCGGCAACCTTGAGGAAAGGCAGGTAGAAGAATACACCAAATACGATGATTGCCAACTGTACCACTACCGCTCGCCAGTCGCCGGCCGTGGCCAGCCAGGCGCTGAGTATGGGTGGCGTGGTCCAGGGGATCATGACAACACAGCGCGACATAAATCCCAGCGTGGTGCAGAGCCAGGCAAACCAGATCCCCAGCGCCGGAAGAAGCACGAAGGGGATCATCAGCGGCAGGTTAAAGACAATGGGCAGGCCAAATATCACCGGTTCATTAATGTTAAACAGCCCCGGCGCCAGCGACAGGCGAGCCACCTGTTTCGCCGACTGCTGACGCGAGAAGATAAAGATGGCGATCAGCAGTGAGAGGGTGCTACCGGTCCCCCCCACCATGCCGAAGGTGGGGACAAAGATACTGTTGATGATATGCGGGATGGGCTGGCCATTGGCGAAGGCCAGCATATTTTCATTGGTATTAATCAGCAGGAAGGGTTCCAGAATCACACTGTTAACCACTGACTGATGAATGCCGAGCGTAAACAGGAAGTTGCCAAAGCTGTAGATAAAGAGCGTTCCCGGCAAGCTGGTATTAATCAGCCGCAGCGGCTGCTGGATAAAAGTGGTGATCAGGTGAATCAGATCGGTGTGCAGCACGTTTGCCAGCAAGGCCGCAAGCACCGCGAACAGCGAGAGCGTAATGATGGTAGGGATGAGCGCGGTAAAGGATTTGCTCACTGCCGGAGGGACATTGTCCCCCAGCGAAATGTGCAGCGCTTTTAGCCGGGAGATGGCGATAAAGATCTCCGCCGAGATTAGCCCAATCAGCACCCCGGCGAAAATGCCCGTCGAGCCAATATTGGCGAAGGTAAGGATCTGCGTAACGCTCACCGCGGTGTCGCTGCCGACGGGGACGATCTGCAGCCGCATCGGCATCATTATGATAAAGCTGCTGACGGCGATGACCACTGCCGAGACCGGATTGTCGAAATTTTTGTTACGCGCCAGCGACCAGGCAATGATCGGGGCCAGCAGGAGCGCCGCGATATTCAGCGTACCGTTAATAATCGCCTCGCCCCAGACCTGATAGTGGGCCAGCGTCTCTCCGGTGAAAATCCACGGGAAGACCACGTTATTTATCAGTACCGCCAGCCCGGCGAGGATAAAGATCGGCATCACCGTGGCAAACGCATCACGCAGAGAGCGCAGGTGCACCTGATTGGCCAGGCGCGCCGAGAACTCCACAAATCTGTCGACAAAGGACTGCATCGCAGGTGTAATTTTTGTATCAGACATACGGATAGTTCCCTTAATCAGTCACAAAAACGGCCCGGCAGCGTACGGCTTACATCTCGCGCCCGTTGCTATGGATAACCTGTTTGAGCCACGCGTAGCTTTTTTTCGGCACGCGCTTCAGGTCTTTCAGATCATGGTTTTCGCGGTTGACGTACACCACGCCGTAGCGTTTACGCATGTCCCCCTGCGAACTCAGAATGTCGATTAAGCCCCAGCCGAGATAGCCGATCACCTCGGCGCCATCTTCAAACATCGCCGCCTTCATCGCCTCGATATGCTCCCGGTGGTAGTCGATACGGTAGTCATCCTCAATCGGATTTACGCCGTCCCAGGACTCAATCACGCCGATGCCGTTTTCAATCGGGAAGACCGGCAGCCGCCAGTCGTTGTAGCAGCGGGTGATAATGGTGCGAAAGCCCAGCGGATCGATCTGCCAGTTCCACTCTGTCGCCTTCAGATAGGGGTTGTTTTTCTCGCCGTGCAGCAAGTAATAGTTAACCGGCGTCTCTTCCGGGATCGCATCACTATCCAGGGTCTTACTGGCGTAATAGCTGAACGCCATATAGTCATTTTTGGTACGTGCCAGCAGGGCCAGATCCTCGGCCCGGTAGATATCTTCAAAACCTTCCTGCGCCACCACCGCCATCACCGCCGGGCTGTAGCCCTCACCGGCAAAGACGCGCAGCAGGTTCTGGTTCAGGAATTCGTCATACTGTTGCGCGCAAAAGATATCGCGCGGTTTACAGGTGGCGGGATAGATCAGCTGGTGCGCCAGCATACCGCCCATCAGCTGACCTGGCCGGGACTGATGCAGGTACTCGGTCAGCGTCATATGCGCCACCATGGTGTGATGCTGGAGTGCGTACAGCTCGCGCAGAGTTTTCTCGCCTTTCATATAGCCGGAAATGCGAAACGCCTCGGGCATATGGAAGATGTTCTGCTCGTTGAAGGTCAGCCAGTATTTCACCCGATCGCCGAAGCAGTCGATCATCTTCTTGCCATAACGGATAAAGGCCTCCATCACCCGGCGATCGGTAAATCCGTTGTACTCCTGGGCCAGCGCCAGCGGCATATCGAAGTGGTAGAGACAGACCATCGGCTCAATGCCGCGGGCGATCAGATCGTTGATAAAGCGATCGTAAAAGGCGATCCCCTCGTCGTTGAAATCACCGTCACCCTGCGGGCAGACGCGGCTCCAGGCGATCTGGAAACGGTAGCAGTTCATGCCCAGATCCTGCATCAGGTCGAAGTCTTCCGCGTAGCGATGGTACGAGTCGGTGGCGACTTTCCAGTCTGAGGTATTCTCTCCCGCTTCGCGAATGTCGTAGACCGACATCCCCTTCCCACCCTCATTCCAGGCCCCTTCGGTCTGCATGCTGGAGACCGAGTTACCCCATAAAAAATTGGCTGGCAAAGATGCTTTCATGCGCACTCCCTATATGACTAGTCATTTAAATTTCATGACTAGTCATATAGCCAAAGCGGATAAAGCAGGCAAAGATCGGGATCGTTTTTTGTGAGGCGTGTGGAATAAAAAAGGCCGGATCCGCGCTGCGGCTCCGGCCCTGAAAGGGAGTGGAAAATTACTGCTGTGCGAGCTGATTCCGACGATATTCTCCCTGGCGCTCCAGCATCCAGCCGGGGTACTCCCGCGGCAAGACGCTGACGGCATCAAGCTGTTTTAGCTCGTCTTCGCTCAGGCGGATTTCGGTGGCGGCAATGTTGTCATCCAGTTGATCCACCCGCTTCGCCCCCACGATCACGCTGCTGACCACCGGCTGATGCAGCAACCACGCCAGCGCAATCTGCGCCACCGAGACCCCTTTGCTCTCTGCGATAGTGCGCATCACGTCGACGCAATCGAAGGCACGCGCTTTTTCCACCGGCGGGAAGTCAAATTCCAGACGACGGCCGCCGGATTCGCTCTGTCCGTTGCGATCGTATTTCCCGCTGAGCAGGCCGCCCGCCAGCGGGCTCCAGACCATCAAGCCTACCCCTTCGCTTTGCATCATCGGCACCAGTTCGCGCTCCAGATCGCGCCCGGCGATGGTGTAGTAAGCCTGCAGAGAGGCGAACCGCGCCAGACCCAACCGCTCGGAGATACCCAGCGCCTTCATGATCTGCCAGGCCGCCCAGTTAGAGACCCCGATATAACGAACATGGCCGTGCTGCACCAGGTTATCCAGCGCATAAAGAGTCTCTTCAATGGGGGTGGCGGGATCAAAACCGTGCAACTGATAGAGATCGATATGATCGAGCTGCAGCCGGCGCAGACTCTCTTTTACGCTGCTGATGATGTGATAACGCGAGCTACCGCGTGAATTCACCCCACCCGTGCCGGTTTCGCCAAAGACTTTGGTCGCCACCACCACGTTTTCCCGCGGTACCTTCAGGTTTTTCAACGCCTGGCCGGTGATCTCCTCCGAACGCCCTTCCGAGTAGACGTTAGCGGTGTCGATAAAGTTGATACCGGCATCCAGTGCGCGGCCTACCAGCTGCTCCGCGTCGCTCTGCTGGAGCTGGCCAATCTTGCCCCACATGCCGCCTTCGCCGCCGAAGGTCATGGTACCGAGGCAGAGTTCAGAGACGAACAGGCCGGTATTACCGAGTTTTTGATATCGCATTTGAGACTCCTTGTTTGTTGAGTACCCCATAGTTATACCCGGTGCACGCCGACCGCGAATGTGCGGTTCCTGTCCGTTTCTTGCCCAATTCTCGCCATCTTATCCGCGAGGTGCATCGCCAAAGACGGGGTAGTCTGGCATTTGCACCTGCTGATACGGCTCCCAGCCACCGCCCAGCGCCTTGTACAACGCGACCAGGTCAAGGGCGCTCTGCACCTGCGCCTGCGCGCGCTGTTGCTCGGCCTGCGCAAGCTGTCGTTGGGCATCCAGCACGTCGATAAAGGTGGCAATCCCCTGCCGGTAGCTGTCGCTTGCCAGATCAAAGGCGTTTTGCAGCGCATCGATGGTTTTCGCCAGCCCTGCCTCACGCTGTTGATCGGTACGGTAGCTCACCAGCGCATTTTCCACGTCGCCGAGCGCCGTTAGCACCGTCTGACGATAGTCCAGCACCGCAGCGCCCTGCTGCGCGCGCGCCACCTTCACGCTGGAGACCAGCCGACCGCCCTGGAAGATGGGAATGGAGACCTGCGGGCCAAAGCTGTAGAAGTGGCTGCTCCAGTCGGTGAGCCAGTTGGTTTCGCTGTTGCGCAGACCAAACTGACCGGAGAGGGTAAAGCTCGGGAACAGCTGCGCCACCGAAACGCCGATCTGCGCCGTGGCGGCGTGGAGATTGGCCTCCGCCTCGCGTACGTCCGGGCGGCGACGTGCCAGCGTGGACGGGATCCCCGTCTGCACAATGTCCGGCAAGGCGGGCATCGGCTGGGCGGACTGCAGCTCCGCGTCCAGCGCCCCCGGCGGTTTGCCGAGGAGGATCGCCAGGCCATTCATCGCCTGTCGCGCCTGTGCCTGATATTGCGGAAGCTGCGCTTCAAGCGTACCGAGCTGCGCGCGGGCATTTTCCACGTCCATCTGGGGTGACAACCCGCCGCGCTGGCGGTTGTCGGTGAGATCCAGCGTCTGCCGGGCGCTCTCAATCTGGGTATTGAGGGTGGCGATAATGCTCTGCGCGCCGCGCAGCTGCAGCCACGCCCGCGCCACTTCCGCCTCCAGCGACACCAGCGCATCGTTACGCTGCTCAATCGCCGCCTGCTGCTGCGCTTCGGCGGCTTCGACCTGACGGCGCACCTTGCCCCACAGGTCGATTTCCCACTGGGCGTCAAAGCTGCCCTGGTAAAGGTTGATCGGCTGGGTCAGCGGGCCTAACGCCCCCCGCAGTTGCGGGTCGACATTATCAAGCTGGTCATATACCCCGTGCGATTTCAGCTCCCCTTCCAGCCCGAGCTGCTGGCGCGTTGCTTGTAAACTGCCGTTTACCGACGGATAAAACGCCCCGCCCGCCTGGTTGATCTGTTCCCGCGCTCCGGCAATGCGCAACACTGTCTGCTGCAGGGAGAGGTTTCCGGCGATGGCGCGTTCAATCAGGCTATCGAGCTGCGGCGAGTTGAAGGTTTTCCACCAGCGTGGGTTGGTGGCGGCCGAAACGGTTTTCGAATTTACCTCGCCATCCCCCTTGTCGTTCCAGTGGGTGACCGCAGGCGGTGCGGGCTGTTGGTAGTCCGGCCCCACGGCGCAGCCTGCGAGCAACAGCATTATCATCAGAGGGTGTAAACGTCTGTGTATCATCAGTGTGCTCCTGCACTCCCCTCGCTCTTAACCGGCGAGAGCAACAAACAAAACGGGATCAGTAAAAAGGCCACCACGCTCAGAAGGGTGAAGACGTCGATGTAGGCCAAAAAGCGCGACTGCTCGATCATGGTCTGGTACATCCGCCCGGTGGCGATGCCGGTCGGGTCGCCGACCTGGGTAGTGAAATTCTGGATCGCCTGAGCGCTTTCGCGTATCGCCAGCTGGAACTGCTCGTTGAACGGCGAGGCGTGATAGGCCAGATGTGCGCTGTGCGCCTGGGAACGCTCGGTGATCGCCGCCGTCGACAGCGAAATGCCTATCGAGCCTGCGACGTTGCGGAACATGGTAAACAGCGCCGCCGCATCGGCGTTGAGCTGCCGCGGAATCGAGATAAACGCAATGGTCGTGAGCGGTACAAACAGGAACCCGAGTCCGATCGACTGGGCGCTGCGGAAAAGTACCAGGGTTTCGAAATCGATATCCGGGGTCAGCGTGCGGGACCAGAAGAACGACACCGCCAGACAGGTAAAACCGAAGGCGATGATCCAGCGCGTCTGCACCACCGGCATCAGCTTCAGCACCAGCGGTATGGTCAATACGATCAATATTGCCCCAGGCGATAGCACCATGCCCGACCAGGTGGCGGTATAGCCAAGATCCTGCTGGGCCAGCTGCGGAATAACCACCGAGCTGCCGTAGAGGATCATTGCCATCCCCGCCATCAACAGGCTGGATACGGCAAAGTTTTTGTCCTTCATGCAGTGCAGGTCGACCACCGGCTTTTTGGCATACATCAGCCAGTAAATGGCACCGATGATGCCGATAAGCGTCAGCACCGCGAAGGTGCGGATCACGTTTGAATAGAACCAGTCGTCATCCTCACCCCGGTCGAGCATCACCTGCAGGCAGCCCAGCCCGAGCGCGATCAGGCCGATCCCCGTCCAGTCGACGGAGAGTTTCTCTTTGGATTTGCTCTCCCAGGGCGGATCTTCCAGCAGCTGGTAGATCGCCAGCACCGTGACGATCCCGACCGGAATGTTGATGAAAAAGACCCAGCGCCACGAGTAGTTGTCGGTGATCCAGCCGCCCAGCGTCGGCCCGAGAACCGGGGCGACGATAATGGCGATGGACGAGAGGCCAAAGGCTTTGCCCCTGTCCTCAGGCTTGAAGTAGTCAAGCAGCACCGACTGCTGGGTAGGCTGCAGGCCGCCGCCAAAGAAGCCCTGCATGATGCGGAACAGGATGATCTGCCACAGCTCGGTGGCAATGCCGCAGAGGAATGAGCAGATGGTGAACATCACAATGCAGATTAAGAAAAACTGCTTGCGGCCAAACAGCCGGCTCAGAAAGGCGGAGATGGGCAGAACAATACCGTTTGCCACCAGGTAACTGGTTAACACCCAGGTGGATTCGTCATAGCTGGCCGAGAGCGACCCGGCCACGTGCGGCAGCGCCACGTTGACGATGGTGGTGTCGAGGATCTCCATAAACACCGCCAGGGTGACGACAATCGCCACCGCCCAGGGGTTACTGGCGGGCTTCCAGTTATCGTGACTCTGATCCGTCATTCCACTGTGACCTTCGGTTCAACCGACAACCCCAGCGGCAGCGGTTTGTTCGGATCCAGCCCCTTATCAATCACGATTTTCACCGGCACGCGCTGCACGATTTTAACAAAGTTGCCGGTGGCGTTTTCTGACGGGAAGGCGGAGAAACGCGAGCCGCTGCCCTGCTGGATACTGTCGATATGGCCTTCAAGCTCCATGTCAGGCCAGGCATCCACGGAGACCTGTACCTTATCGCCCGGCTTCATCCGTTCAAGCTGCGACTCTTTGAAGTTTGCCACCACCCAGACGTTCGGGGAGACCAGCGAGAAGAGCGCCGAGCCTGCCTGCACCAGCGTACCGGGCTGCACGTTGCGTTTGGTAACAAAGCCATCGAACGGGGCGCGGACTTCGGTGTAGGAAAGATTGAGGTTGGCGGTTTCGAGCTGCGCTTTCGCCTGATCCACCTGGCGTTGACGCGCTTCGACGTTGGTCTCCTGCTGACGGATTTGCAGTTGAACCTGCTCCGCTACCTCAAGCTGCGCCTGGGCGCTGGCGAGGCCCGCCTGCGCGCTACGCAGCTGGGCGTTAGCGGAATCGATACTTTGTTGGGTGGTCGCACGCGGATCGACCCCGCGCTGACGACGATATTCCGCCTGCGCATTGGCGAGATCCGCCTGAGCTTTCAGCACCTGGGCTTTCGCTTCATCACGCTGCGCGGGGTATTGCACCTTTGAGAGCGCCAGCTGCGCCTGGGCCTGATGCAGCTGTGCGGTCGCCAGGCCAAGCTGGGCCTGCGCCTGATCGCGCTGGGCGGTGGTGTCTCTCGGGTCGATCACCACCAGCAGATCGCCCTTTTTCACGCGCTGGTTATCGCGCACGCGCAGTTCGGTGACGTAGCCTGCCGTTTTCGGCGCAATGGTCACCACGTCGCCGTCGGTAAAGGCGTCGTCGGTTGTCTCTTCATTACGGGTTAAAAACCACCACACCAGCGCCACGATAACCATCACCACCACGACAATGCCGAGGATAATCAATGGTTTTTTACCCGGACGCTTACGCTCATTATTGTTCTTTTCCTGCTCGTCAGCAGGGGACTTTTGATCTTCAGCCATAGTTCAGCAACGGTCCTGTCAGTGAGCGGCATCACACTATGCCGTTCAATAAAGCTAGGACGTTGCTATACATTTGCCAGGAAAAACTGACAAATTGCGCATTATATGAGAAGGAATAGTCCGAATCCGACCAGCGATGCCCAGACCAGCATCGGGATTGACCAGAGGTGGAAGCGCCACCAGATACGGCGATCGTTCGCCATCCGCAGAGCAATCAGGTTGGCGAGGGAACCGGGCAGAAGCCCGAAACCGCCGACGTTGACGGCCCAGGCCAGCAGTGCGCTGGGGGGGACATAATTGAGCAGCAGTATGGTCGAAGGTACGTTGCTTATCACCTGTGACAGCCCTATAGCGGTGATCCACAATCCCGTCTGCGACAGATGGGTTACGTTTTGCAGCACACCCTGCAGCGCCGGCACCTGAATCAGCAAATGCACATCAATAAACATCGCCATAAAGACCAACAGCAGCGTCCAGTCGACGCTTACCAGGACGCGCCTCGCCAGCAGTAAGAAGCCGCCGGCTACCAGCAGCGCCCCCCACAGTTCTTGTTTCAGATCGAGCGCCACCAGAAAGACCAGGTAGAGCGCCAGGCAGCTCCACGCCAGACGCGGTGACGCCTGCGTGGCCGCCGTGCCGGTATGGTACTGCAGCGGTTTTGCCGGGAAAGCAAACCAGCACATCACCCCCAGCGTAACCATCATTACCGCCGCCAGGGGCGCCATCTGCCAGCTAAAGGCGGCAAACGACAGGCCAGAGCGTCCCCATAAGAGAATGTTCTGTGGGTTCCCGATCGGCGTTAGCAGTGAACCGGCGTTGACCGCCAGCGCTTCGAAGATGATCAATCGATTGACCGGGATCTCGCAGAGCTTGCGCAGCGTTAGCGTCAGGGGCACCACGATGAACAGCGCCACGTCGTTGGTCAGAAAAGTGGAGAGCAGCGCCGCCGAGAAGACCATAAACAGCGTCAGGCGGCGTTCCGTGGCGAAGCGACGAACCATTTTGCGTCCCAGCACGTCGAAAAAGCCGCTCTGCTCTACCCCTTTGGTGAGCATCATCAGCCCGCTCAGGGTAATGATGGTGTGCCAGTCAATAGCGGCAGGCCAGCGCTGGGGGGCGAAAGGAACGCAAAAACTGAGCCCGACGCCAATCAACACTAACAGATGAAAGAAACGATCGCGGGCCAGCGCCCCCAGGCCTGGAAAGGTCATTCAGAGGCAGGCCCGTATTTGCGGGTAAACTCGCTGAATTGCTGCAGAGTCTCTTCGCTAACGTGGTGTTCCATCCCCTCCGCATCGCGGCGGGCAGTATCGGGGCTGACGCCCAGCACCAGCAGGAAGTTTTCCACAATCTGATGGCGTTCGCGGCTGGCCTGCGCCAGCTTCTCGCCTTCAGGGGTTAAGAAAACGCCGCGCCAGGGGATCATCTCGATCAACCCCACCGAGGCGAGTCGTTTCAACATTTTTGCCACCGTCGGCTGGGAGACGCCGAGACGTGCGGCCATATCGACCTGGCGCGCTTCGCCCACTTCACGGATCAGATCGGAAATCAGCTCAACATAATCATCGATCAGCTCGCGACGATGCGCTTCGCGAACCTGACGAAATCCTTCAACGTGTTCTTCAACATTTACCAGCTGCGTCTTTTTTCTTGTCGTGGTTTTACCTGCACGATGGGTCATTGTGCTTCCTCAATGGGGGTGACGCTTCCAGCAGCGCAATTCAAGTGCGGCCATTGTAAACCATGCGTGAACAAGCACAAAAAATTAACGTAATAGCCATAGCTATAAAATATAGCCTGTGCTATATCTGTATGTAGTGCAGTCACCTTCAGGGATCGAAGGGATCATTCATCAGGAGGTTGAGATGAACGAATTCAAGAGGTGTTTACAGGTGTTTAGCCACTCTCCATTCACAGTACGCTTAATGCTGCTGAACATGATTTGCGACATGATTACTGGCAAATCACAGCAGAACGATAAACCTTCCCGCTAGGCGGCGTCGCGGTACGCCGCTTCATTTTTTTGTCACACTTCCTTTGTAGACTGGGCCGTAAGGCAAATTGCCGGATCTTTTTTACGGATTTGTAGCCCTCTTCGCAAAACATCCCCTTATAGCTGTTGACCTTCATCGCCGCTGGCACTATCTTCTTGCAGCCCTGCACTATATGCGGCTCGCAGACGCGGACCCCAATTCCCCTTCTCCGCACTCTCAGGCAGGTTTTGACCCTTGGCGCCAGGGTGAGCACATGGCGTTTTCATGATTGTGACCTATGAATTTAACCCTGAAAGAATCACTTGTGACCCGCGGCCGGGCCTTAAGCCCGTGGACGGGATTCTACTTTCTACAATCACTGCTGATTAATTTTGCATTGGGCTACCCCTTCAGTCTGCTCTACGCGGTGGCCTTTACCTGCGTATTGCTGTTGCTGTGGCGTAGCGCACCGCGCGTGCAGAAAGGGCTGCTGGGCATCTGCTCGCTGGTGGCGGCAATGTACTTCCCCTTCTCTCAGGCCTATGGGGCACCCAACTTTAATACCCTGCTGGCGATGCACTCCACCAATATGGAGGAGTCGACAGAGATCCTGACCATCTTCCCCTGGTACAGCTATGTGGTTGGCCTGTTTATCTTTGCGCTGGGCGTCATTGCTGTGCGACGTAAACCCGAAGCCAAAAAAGGGTGGAACCGACTGGACAGCCTCTACCTGGCCGTCAGCCTGGCCGCCTTTTTTGTCGCCCCGGTGCAGAACCTGGCATGGGGTGGCGTCTTCAGGCTGAAAGATAGCGGTTACCCGGTCTTCCGTTTTGTGAAAGACGTGGTGGTGAACAACCAGGAAGTGATCGACGAACAGGCGCGCATGAGCGCGTTGTCGCAGATGAAAGATACCTGGAACGTGACGGCGGTGAAGCCGAAATATCACATCTACATGGTGGTGATAGGCGAAAGCGCTCGCCGCGATGCGCTGGGCGCCTTTGGCGGCCACTGGAACAACACCCCTTTTGCCAGTGCGGTGAATGGCACCCTGTTTACCGATTATATTGCCGCCAGCGGCTCTACGCAGAAGTCACTGGGGCTGACGCTTAATCGGGTAGTGGATAACAAACCCCAGTATCAGGATAACTTCGTTACCCTGGCGAACCGTGCCGGCTTCCAGAGCTGGTGGTTTTCCAATCAGGGCCAGATTGGCGAATATGATACCGCCATCGCCAGTATTGCTAAGCGTGCCGACGAGGTGCAGTTCCTGAAGAGCGGTGATTTTGAAGCCGATAAAAATACCCAGGATGAGGCACTGCTGAAGATGACTGCGCAGGTTTTCAGCACGCATCGTACGCAGCCGCAGCTCATTGTGCTGCATCTGATGGGCTCGCACCCACAGGCCTGCGATCGCACCAAAGGCAAATACGCCGAGTTTGTGCAGTCGAAAGAGACCTCCTGTTACCTCTACACCATGACGCAGACCGACCAGCTGTTAAGTCAGCTGTATAGCCAGTTGCAAAATACGGGCGACAGTTTCTCGATGGTCTATTTTTCCGATCACGGGCTGGCGTTTAAAGAGCGCGGTAAAGCGGTGCAGTATCTGGCCCATGATGACGCCTTCCAGCAAAACTTCCAGGTGCCTTTTATGGTGCTCTCCAGCGACGATAAGCGCCACCGCATCATCAAGGCCCGCCGCTCGGCGAACGATTTCCTGAGCTTCTTCTCTCAGTGGACGGGAATTCAGGCAAAAGAGATCGCCAGTCACTACCGCTTTATCTCCAGCCAAAAGGCACCGCCGGTCTATGTCACGAACTTCAAGTTGCAGAAAGTGGACTATAACCATCTGGGGAGCGACATTTTCGCCACCCAAAGTCGGTAAGGATTGGGTTGTTGAAGACAAAAAAAATCCGCCACAGGGGCGGATTTTTTATTGGCTCACCGGAGTGATTAGAAGCGGTAGCCTACGCCCGCGATCCAGGTGCCAACGTCAACGTTACGGATGCGGCTCTGCTCATAGGAGAAGTCCAGCGCAACGTTTTCGATTGGGTTGAACTGCATACCTGCACCGTAGGAGAAACCGTAGTCGCTGGTGTCGTCAGAAGAGCGACCCAGACCGGTGTCGGAAGTCTGCTGGAATTTACCGTAACCCACACCCACTACACCGTAGATGCTTGCCCAGTCGTTCAGACGGAAAGCAGGACCACCGGTGATGCCGTAGTACTGTGCTTTGTTATACACATCACCGGAAGAGCGATCTTTTTCGGTGTAGGTGAAGGAGCCGATCCAACCCAGTGGGTTGTTGTCCTGCTCGTAGCGGTATTTCAGGTTCAGGCCGTTAGTTTTGTTCATAACGCCCTGCATATCGCTCTGAGCGTAACCACCGGAAACAGTAGAAGTTGCCGCTACTGCGGTGCCTGCGGAAACGGCCAGAACGGCTGCCAGTGCTGAAAGACATGCAATTTTTTTCATAACCACCTCAAATGTGCTTCAAGTAAGTCCGTAAGTTTTAAATATATCAAAAATTCTTGTGAAACTCTTTCTGATTAGTGATGTCTAACGGCCCTTTTGGTGTAACTAATTATTTCCATAATCAGTTATCTCTTTCAAATCTCACCGAAAATACATCCCAAAAATGTAATAGTGCGCGTCAGATTCAATACATTCATCCAGACTATTCCTAAACTGCTTGGCAATAAGCCCGGTCTATGAATGCCATTCTACGGATTTCAGGGAACTTTTTTTCAACGAAGTCTCAACCGCGACAGCTTATTTCAATTACACTGCCACCTTTACTTCGTTTGACATAAATTGACAGGAGAAAGGATGCCTGGGTTGCCCCGCAAATCGCCGGTCTGGATGCCGGTTGTCGTTATTCTTATCGCCATGTTGTCTATCCAGAGCGGCGCATCGCTGGCGAAATCTCTTTTTCCCGTGATCGGCGCGCCGGGCGTAACAGCGCTGCGTATTGCGCTCGGCACGCTTATCCTGGTGATTATCTTTAAGCCCTGGCGCCTGCGTTTTGAAAAATCACAGCGCCTGCCGCTGCTCTTTTATGGCCTGTCGCTGGGGGCGATGAATTACCTCTTCTATTTATCGATACAGACCGTCCCGCTGGGGATTGCGGTGGCGCTGGAGTTTACCGGCCCGCTGGCGGTGGCGCTCTTCTCCTCGCGCCGCCCGGTAGACTTTGTCTGGGTGGTGCTGGCGGTATTGGGGCTGTGGTTCCTGCTCCCCCTCGGTCAGGACATTGCGCATGTGGATTTAACCGGTGCCGCGCTGGCGCTTGGCGCGGGTGCCTGCTGGGCTTTATATATCCTTACTGGTCAGCGTGCGGGGGAAGAGCATGGCCCCGCAACGGTGGCGCTGGGATCGCTGATTGCCGCTATCATCTTTGTGCCGCTGGGGATGGCGCAGGCCACCGAGTCGATCTGGCAGTGGTCGATTTTGCCCGTCGGGCTTGCGGTTGCGGTCCTTTCAACAGCGCTCCCCTACTCACTGGAGATGATTGCGCTCACCCGCCTGCCCACGCGCATCTTCGGCACCCTGATGAGCATGGAGCCCGCGCTGGCGGCTATGTCAGGTATGGTGTTTCTCGGCGAAACGCTCACCTTTACCCAGACGCTGGCGCTCTGCTCTATTATTGCTGCGTCGATGGGCTCAACCCTGACGTTGCGGCGCGAAAGCAAGGTCGAAGAGGTAGATATCAACCGCTGACGGGTAATTCTGCATGGCCAATACGCGCCATGCAGAATATAAGCCAGATTGCGCGAAATTAAATATGCCCGCACAAATTGTCATCAATCGGAAATATTCTCTCTCCTCTCTTGCCGATTTTTATAAATAAGAATCTTTTACAACGAAATATTATAAGCCACTGATTTTCAGGACCTTTAATAAGTCTTAATTATTCTTTCTATTAAACCGATAGGCAGTACCGGGTCGCAGGCTAAAAATGTGGTGCTATACTTATCTCCAGTAATTACCTGGGACACAAACATCAAGAGGATATGAGATTATGAGTACCGCTAAACTGGTTAAAACGAAAGCGTCTAATCTGCTTTATACCCGCAACGATGTATCGGATAGCGATAAGAAAGCAACAATCGAGTTGCTGAATCGCCAGGTGATCCAGTTCATTGACCTGTCGCTGATTACTAAACAGGCCCACTGGAATATGCGCGGCGCCAACTTCATTGCCGTACATGAGATGCTGGATGGCTTCCGTACTTCACTGACTGCACATATGGATACCATGGCTGAGCGTGCCGTTCAGCTGGGTGGCGTGGCGCTGGGCACCACGCAGGTTATCAACAATAAAACTCCGTTGAAAAGCTACCCGCTGGATATTCACAGCGTGCAGGATCACCTGAAAGAGCTGGCAGACCGTTATGCCGTAGTCGCTAACGACGTGCGTAAAGCCATTGGCGAAGCCAAAGATGAAGATACCGCTGATATCTTTACCGCAGCGTCCCGCGATCTGGATCAGTATCTGTGGTTCATCGAAGCTAACATCGAGTAATTCCTTGTTTTTCAGCCTTTGACCCTCGCTTCGGCGGGGGTTTTGCACATCTATGGTGCAATAAATCGTCTACATCCCAGGCAAAAGTGACAGATTTGTAATAATCACCTCACACAATCGTTAACGCGAGATTGTTTTTTCATCAATATATGCGCTTAATAGCAGGGCTATAGCGATCAAAAATCACCTGCACCAAAACAGTGCTCCATTGTGGTGCAAAGAAAGCGAATTGCACCACAGGATGTGGTAATACCCTGGTGTAGCGCCTTTGTGAAACAACCACTTGCAAAGTTGGCACGATTTTTTCATATAGCCGTTCGTTCTCGCAGGGGATCGCCCCGTGGATATAAAAGGAAATGCTATGAAGTCTGTATTAAAAGTCTCACTGGCTGCACTGACCCTGGCTTTCGCGGTTTCTTCTCAGGCTGCTGATAAAAAACTGATCGTTGCCACCGACACCGCATTCGTTCCGTTCGAATTCAAGCAAGGCGACCAGTACGTTGGTTTTGACGTGGATCTGTGGGCAGCTATCGCTAAAGAGCTGAAACTGGACTACACCCTGAAGCCAATGGATTTCAGCGGCATCGTTCCGGCACTGCAGACCAAAAACGTGGACCTGGCACTGGCCGGTATCACCATTACTGATGCGCGTAAAAAAGCGATCGACTTCTCTGACGGCTACTACAAAAGCGGCCTGCTGGTGATGGTCAAAGCCGATAACAACGATGTGAAAAGCGCTAAAGATCTCGACGGTAAAGTGGTTGCGGTGAAGAGCGGTACCGGTTCTGTTGACTACGCAAAAGCAAACATCAAAACCAAAGACCTGCGTCAGTTCCCGAACATCGATAACGCCTATATGGAACTGGGCACCAACCGCGCTGACGCGGTGCTGCACGACACCCCGAACATCCTTTACTTCATCAAAACCGCAGGCAACGGCAAGTTCAAGGCGGTAGGTGAGTCTCTGGAAGCGCAGGAATACGGTATCGCCTTCCCGAAAGGCAGCGACGATCTGCGTACTAAAGTGAACGGCGCGCTGAAAACCCTGCGTGAGAACGGCACTTATAACGAAATTTATAAAAAATGGTTCGGTACTGAACCAAAATAATAACGCGTTTGCTCTTCTGTGGGGGCGAACTTCGCCCCCTGTTGTCTTCACCACGGTAAAAACAGGAACTAATCATGGAGTTTGACTGGAGCGCCATCTGGCCCGCCATTCCTCTGTTGCTTGAAGGCGCCAAAATGACCCTGTGGATTTCGGTCCTCGGTCTCATTGGCGGGTTGATTATCGGCCTCGTCGCCGGTTTCGCCCGCACCTACGGCGGCTGGATTGCCAACCACATCGCACTGGTTTTCATTGAAATCATTCGTGGCACACCTATCGTTGTACAGGTGATGTTCATCTACTTCGCCCTGCCTATGGCCTTTACTGATCTGCGTATCGATCCGTTCAGCGCGGCCGTGGTCACCATCATGATCAACTCCGGTGCCTACATTGCCGAGATCACCCGTGGGGCCGTGCTGTCGATTCATAAAGGCTTTAGCGAAGCGGGCCTCGCCCTGGGTCTCTCTCGCCGCGAGACCATTCGCCACGTTATCCTGCCGCTGGCGCTGCGCCGTATGCTGCCGCCGCTGGGTAACCAGTGGATCATCAGCATTAAAGATACCTCGCTGTTCATTGTAATCGGCGTGGCCGAACTGACGCGTCAGGGCCAGGAGATCATCGCCGGTAACTTCCGTGCGCTCGAGATCTGGACCGCCGTTGCCGTGGTTTATCTGATTATTACGCTGGCACTGAGCTTTGTTTTACGTCGTCTGGAAAGAAGGATGAAAATCCTGTGATTGAATTCAAAAACGTCTCCAAGCACTTTGGTCAGACCCAGGTGCTGCACAATATCGACCTGAAGATCGAAACGGGCGAAGTGGTCGTGATCATCGGCCCATCAGGCTCCGGTAAATCTACGCTGCTGCGCTGCATTAACAAACTGGAAGAGATCACCAGCGGCGACCTGATTGTCGATGGCCTGAAGGTTAATGACCCGAAAGTCGATGAACGCCTTATCCGCCAGGAAGCGGGGATGGTGTTTCAGCAGTTCTACCTTTTCCCGCATCTGACCGCGCTGGAAAACGTGATGTTTGGCCCGCTGCGCGTGCGCGGTGCCAATAAAGCGGAAGCCGAAAAGCTGGCAAAAGAGCTGCTGGCGAAAGTGGGCCTGGCCGAACGTGGTCACCACTATCCTTCTGAACTTTCCGGTGGCCAGCAACAGCGTGTGGCGATTGCCCGCGCGCTGGCGGTGAAGCCGAAGATGATGCTGTTTGATGAGCCTACTTCTGCGCTTGACCCGGAACTGCGCCATGAAGTCCTGAAGGTGATGCAGGACCTGGCGGAAGAAGGGATGACGATGGTGATTGTGACCCACGAAATCGGCTTTGCCGAGAAGGTCGCTTCACGTCTGATCTTTATCGATAAAGGGCGTATTGCTGAAGATGGCAACCCGCAGACCTTGATCGAGAATCCGCCGAGCCAGCGTCTGCAGGAGTTCCTGCAGCACGTCTCCTGACGATGCTTTGTTAATACGCTAAGCCGGGTTCGCCCGGCTTTTTTACGCCGGAATGTTCTCAAAACCATTTCTCCCTCCCCCGCCATCTATACTTATCTTTTTGCTGAATATTGTCATCGGAGGACGCCGTGCCGTGGATCTTGTTGCTGCTTGTTAGCCTGCTGTGTGCCCCTGCACAGGCGATTACCCTTCCGGGCGTCACCACGGGGACGACCCCGGCAGCAGAGGGGGCAGCCCCGGCAGAGCCCGACGTTGAACAGAAGAAAGCGGCTTACTCCGCTCTGGCGGATGTCCTTGAAAATGACGCGTCACGTCAGGAGTTGATCGGGCAGTTGCGTACCGCGGCCGCCACGCCGCCGCAGGAGACGGCGCCCAAAATCACGCCGCCGGCCATCGAAGAAGAGAAAACGGTGCTGGAGAATGTCACGGATGTTGGGCGTCACTATGGCGAAGCGCTGGCAACCCGCTTTGCGCAACTCTACCGCAACCTGATTGGCTCCCCACACAAAGCGTTTAATCCGGATACCTTTCTCAATGCCGCCAGCCATTTCCTGATCCTCGCCGGGCTGGTCTTTGCGTTCTACTGGCTGGTGCGCCTTTGCGCCTGGCCGCTGTACCGTAAAATGGGTGCGTGGGGACGTAAGAAAAACCGTGAGAAGAGTAGCTGGCTACACCTGCCGCTGATGATTACCACCGCCTTTATTATCGACTTGCTGCTGCTGGTACTCACCCTTTTCGTCGGCCAGTTGCTCAGTGATAACCTGCATGCCGGCAACAAAACCATCGCCTTCCAGCAGGGGTTGTTCCTTAACGCATTCGCGCTGATCGAATTCTTTAAAGCTATTCTACGGCTAATATTTTGCCCTCACGTTCCGGAGCTACGTCCGTTCAACATCGACGATCGGACCGCAAAATACTGGTCGCTGCGCCTGAGTACCCTGAGCGGACTCATTGGTTATGGCCTGCTGGTGGCGGTCCCCATTATCTCCAACCAGGTCAATGTGCAGATCGGTGCGCTGGCTAACGTGCTGATTATGCTCTGCATCACCGTCTGGGCGCTCTATCTTATCTTTCATAATAAGCGGGCCATTACCGAGGGACTGCTGCACCTGGCTGACCGCTCCTTATCCTTCTTCAGTCTATTTATTCGCGCGTTTGCGCTGGTGTGGCACTGGCTGGCCTGCGCCTACTTTATTGTGCTCTGCTTCTTCTCGCTGTTCGATCCCGGCAACAGCCTGAAGTTTATGATGGGTGCCACCTTCCAGAGCCTGGCGATTATCGGGATTGCGGCCTTTATCTCTGGCCTGCTTTCACGCTGGCTGGCCAAAACCATCACCCTGTCGCCGCAGGTGCAGCGCAACTACCCGGAATTGCAAAAACTGCTTAACGGCTGGATTTCCGCCTCACTGAAGGTGGCCAGGATCCTCTGCGTGGCGGTGGCGATTATGCTGCTACTCAATGCCTGGAGCTTGTTTGATTTCTGGAACTGGCTACATAACGGCGCGGGGGAAAAAGCGGTGGATATCGTGATCCGCATTGCGCTGATCCTCTTCTTCTCTGCCGTCGGCTGGACGCTGCTCGCCAGCCTGATTGAAAACCGGCTGGTGTCAGATATTCATGGCCGTCCGTTGCCCAGCGCCCGCGCTCGCACGTTGCTGACGCTGTTCCGCAACGCGCTGGCGGTGATCATCAGTACTATCACTATCATGATTGTGCTCTCAGAGATCGGCGTGAATATCGCTCCTCTGCTGGCCGGTGCCGGGGCGCTGGGGCTGGCGATTTCGTTCGGCTCCCAGACGCTGGTCAAAGACATTATCACCGGGATCTTTATCCAGTTTGAAAACGGGATGAACACCGGCGATCTGGTGACGATTGGGCCGTTAACCGGCACGGTAGAGCGGATGTCGATTCGCTCCGTGGGGGTTCGGCAAGATACCGGGGCGTATCACATTATCCCCTGGTCTTCGATTACCACCTTCGCCAACTTTGTTCGCGGTATCGGCTCGGTGGTCGCCAATTACGATGTGGATCGCCATGAAGATGCGGAGAAGGCCAAAGGGGCGTTAAAGGCGGCGGTAGACGAGCTGATGGAGCAGGAGGATATTCGGGGCCTGATTATCGGCGAGCCGTCGTTCGCCGGGATTGTAGGGCTGACGAATACCGCCTTTACGCTGCGCGTCTCCTTCACTACCCAGCCGCTGAAGCAGTGGACGGTGCGTTTCGCTCTCGACAGCATGGTGAAGAAGCACTTCGATCTGGCCGACGTCCGGATGCCGGTTCAAACCTATCAGGTGTTGCCGTCGCCGGCCTCCCCTGCTCCCCCCACGCTGCCGCCACAGGCGCCGACGCTTTAACGGCTACGTTTGTTATCGTCGAGGAAGGACCAGGCGATGAAGCGGCTCTGCTTCTGACCCTGGGCCATCTCTTTTTTCACCACTTTTACCGCACCGACCGCCGTCAGCGCACGGTAGAGCGGCGGCAGATTTTCACCGCGCGACACCAGGGTGGTAAACCACTTAACCTGTCTTGCGTACTGCGCACTCTCGGCGATCATCTTACTGATAAACGCGACCTCGCCCCCTTCACACCATAGCTCCTGCTGCTGGCCGCCAAAGTTCAGCGCCCCATCCGCCGCCTGGCCGAGATTACGACGCTTGCGCTCGCTGCCCGCGCGTGCCGCTTCGGCGGAGTCATGGAACGGGGGATTGCAGAGGGTGGCATCGTAGTGCTCATTCTTATGAATGATGCCCGCGAAGATCGCCGTGGCCTCTTTTTGACGCCGCAGACGGATGGCGCGGCTCAGGCCCGGATTGTGGTTAATGATCGCCGTGGCGCTGGCAAAGGCTTGCGGGTCAATCTCGCTGCCGGTGAAACGCCAGCCGTATTCATGGACGCCAATCAGCGGGTAGATAAGGTTCGAGCCGGTACCGACATCCAGCACCGTGGCCTCTGCAGGTACCACGCCGCCGCGATCCGCCGCCAGCAGATCTGCCAGATGGTGAATATAGTCCGCGCGCCCAGGTACGGGTGGGCAAAGATAGCCGTCCGGAATATCCCACTGCGCGACGCCGTAAAAATGGGCCAGCAGCGCTTTATTTAACGTCTTTACCGCCTGCGGATCGGCGAAGTTCACCGTTGGCTCGCCCGCAGGTGACGAGATAATAAAATCGCGCAGCGCCGGACAGCTCTGGCAAAGGGCATTCATGTCGTAACGGCTGTGATGGCGGTTGCGTGGGTGCAACCCCGGCTTCTGGGATGTCATGGCGTTCTCCTTTAAAACAGCGGCGTAAGATACTCTTTGCTGGCACAAGGGTAAATCATTCTCTACGCATGAGAACAAAGCGTCAAAAATCAAACGCCTGGATGTCTATGATTTGTCATTGAATTGTCAAAAAATATCGTTCAAAAAATAAGCATATCTCCATCAATTTTTTGCGCTGAATCACACGCATTGCCGTCCTACACTTACCTTGACTCATCTGAAGTGATAAGAGGTGTGACCATGAAAAAATATCTCGTAATGCTCGCCGCCGGTACGCTGGCAGGCGCATCATTCGCCGCCCTGGCGGCAGAACCGCTTATGCGTGGCGATGCGAATAATCAACTCCGTCCCGCCGGCACTGTCTCCGTTTCCGGGGCCAGCAATCTCGATGACCTGCAGAGTAAACTGGCGGAAAAAGCCCGTGAACAGGGTGCGACAGGATTCACCGTGGAATCGGCCAGCGGTGATAATAAAATGTTCGGGACTGCCACTATTTACAAGTAAGTTTCCGGCCATTGAGGCTGCATCTTTAGGTGTAATGCTGATCGGTTAAGCGTGGTGTAATCGTGCTCGATTGATCGGCATGACATCTTAGGGCGCAGTATTTTTATTCTCGCTCTGCCAGAGGTTTCTCCGTCTGGCGATATAAAGCCTGAATACGGCAAACTTGCGATGGGCTATAGCCGGTCGCCTGCGCAGTCTCCTGAATACTCATCTTTTTCACCTGCCGACAGTACAACACCTTTTTATGCCGCTCGCGATCCGGCGGCTTCCCTTTGAACTTACCCAGACGTTGCGCCCGGGCAATTCCCTCCTGTTGCCGAACGCGCTGATGCTGCAGTGCCTGTTGGGCAAGAGCGGCCAGGGTGTCCAGTAAGGTGTGATTAATCGCCACCGCTACCGCCGGATCTGAAGGGCCGCTCATCATCTGCCAGGTCGCCGGGAGATCCAGGCTCAGGATCCGTAGCCCGTGCTGCGTCACCTGGTTGGTCAAACGGCTCCAGTCGTGGCTCGTCAGGCGGATTAAGCGATCAATACGATCGATAAGCAGGATGTCCCCCGGCAAGCTTTCTGCCAGCAGACGCGCGAACTCGGGGCGGTCAGACGTGAGGGAAGCGAAATTTTCCCGATAGTAGCTGGCAATACGATGACCCCGGGCCTGGACAAAGCCGTCCAGTACCTCTTTCACCCGATCGGCCCAGGGATCCTCTGCAGACGCTTGTAAATAAGCCCTGATGAACATATCGCTCCCGCTATCGCATTAACGTTGTCGCACACCTGATCTCGCATTCGGGTTATCGCATTGCCCTTATTTGCCCCTATTGCTCATCGCATTAGACCAGATTCAAAAGCGAGAGGCGCTGAGCCAGAGGCAGCCTAAGCTGGCTTGCTGTCCTGAATTATAATTTATCGCCGAAAAGAGGTACGGAAAGTTCAGAGACAAGATGTCACCCCTGCGCATAAGGGTGCTGGCAGCGATGTAGTAATGTGAAGATTTTTAGTAGCTAATGTAAATTTATGTATTTCATTTTTTTCAGGAGAGTGATAAAAAGTCACGCCAAATGATAATGTTTATCACAATTATTATCATTTGTAGGTTCATTACTGTATTCGCGTGGCATAGACGTAATGAAATGTGATTCTAAAAATTATAAGTCGCTAAACAATATGGAAAACAATCGCAATACTCCGTTCAGCAGCTTCTCTTCGCTGACGTTCTTCACGGGCCTGTGTATCGGCCTGACGCCTGTCGCTACCGCTATTGCTGCGGATCAAACCGATAAAAAATCTGACGATACGCTGGTGGTTGAAGCTCAACCGCCCTCTCTGTATGCCCCCACCCACTCCGCCGATCCGAAGTTTGCGCGCCCCATCGCCGACACCACTCGCACCATGACGGTGGTCTCTGAGCAGGTATTAAAGGATCAGGGGGTGACCAACCTGACCGATGCGCTGAAAAACGTGCCGGGCGTCGGCGCCTTTTTTGCGGGTGAGAATGGTAACTCGACTACCGGCGATGCGGTCTATATGCGCGGTGTGGACACCTCAAACAGTATTTATGTAGATGGCATTCGGGATATCAGCAGCGTATCGCGAGACACTTTCAATACGGAGCAGGTCGAGGTGATCAAGGGCCCGTCCGGCAGCGATTATGGCCGCAGCGCGCCAAGCGGCTCGATTAATATGATCAGCAAGCAGCCGCGTCTGGACTCGGGCATCGACGCCTCAGCCAGTCTCGGCAGCGCCTATATGCGCCGGGGCACGCTGGATATCAACCAGACAATGGGCGAGACCTCTGCGTTTCGCCTCAATTTGATGGGTGAAAAGACCCACGACGCGGGCCGCGATAACGTTAAAAATGAACGCTACGGTGTGGCACCGTCGCTGGCATGGGGGCTGGGTACGGAAAACCGTCTCTATCTGAACTACCTCCACGTCACGCAGCACAACACTCCGGACGGGGGCATTCCGACCGTGGGTCTGCCGGGCTACTCGGCCCCCAATGCCGCAACTTCGGCGCTGAATGGCGCTGGCAAAGTGGATACCCATAACTTCTACGGTACGGATTCCGATTACGACGACTCCACCACCGATACCGCCACCCTGCGCTTTGAACACGACATCAACGACGTCACGACCCTGCGTAACACCACCCGCTGGTCGCGCGTGAAGCAGGATTATCTGATGACGGCGGTGATGGGCGGCGCCAACAACATTACCCGGCCGGATCCTAACAATGTGGATAGCTGGACCTGGTCGCGCCTGGCCAACACCAAAGATGTCAGCAATAAGATCCTGACTAACCAGACCAACCTGACCACCAAATTCTTTACCGGATCGGTGGGCCATGACGTCAGCACAGGGGTCGAGTTCACACGCGAAACCC
The DNA here is from genome assembly GCF_002308415.1 of Leclercia sp. UBA1284. Classification (NCBI taxonomy): domain Bacteria; kingdom Pseudomonadati; phylum Pseudomonadota; class Gammaproteobacteria; order Enterobacterales; family Enterobacteriaceae; genus Leclercia; species Leclercia sp. UBA1284. Next base: position 522,806 of record NZ_DBUS01000006.1, on the reverse strand, counting down.
AGACCAACTACGGGGTAAATGCCATTTCCCCGCCGGCGGTCAATCTCTATCACCCGGACAGCAGCTTGCATATTGGCGGCCTCAACCGCAATGGGGCGAATGCCAACGGCCAGACCGATACCTTCGGCATTTACGCTTTTGATACCCTGCAAGTTACCCGTGCTTTTGAGCTGAACGGCGGTATTCGTCTCGACAGCTACCGTACCGAATATGACAGCGCCAGCAGCTGCGGCGGTACCGGGCGCGGTGCGGTCGCCTGCCCGACGGGCGTAGCAAAAGGGTCGCCGGTCACCACCGTCGATACGGCGAAATCCGGTAACCTGGTGAACTGGAAAGCGGGTGCGCTCTACCACCTGACCGACAATGGCAATGTTTACCTCAACTATGCCATCTCCCAGCAACCACCGGGGGGCAGCAATTTCGCGCTGGCCCAGGGGGGCACCGGTAGCAGCGCTAACCGTACCGACTTTAAACCGCAGAAAGCGAAAACCAGCGAGATTGGCACCAAGTGGGAGCTGCTGGATAAACGCTTGCTGCTCTCGGCGGCGGTGTTCCGTACCGATATTGAAAACGAAGTGGAGCAAAACGAAGACGGCACTTACTCTCAGTACGGCAAAAAACGCGTAGAGGGTTACGAGCTGTCGGCGGTGGGGAATATTACGCCGCAGTGGCAAATTATCGGCGGTTATACCCAGCAGCACGCCTCGGTGCGCAGCGGTAAAGATGTCGCGCAGGATGGCAGCTCCTCCCTGCCATACACTCCGGAGCACGCCTTCACCTTATGGAGCCAGTACCAGGCCACCGATGCGCTCTCTGTTGGCGCAGGCGCGCGTTACATCGGCAGTATGCATCGCGGCACCGATGGCGCCGTGGGCACACCATCCTTCAGCGAAGGCTACTGGGTCGCCGACGCGAAGCTGGGCTATCGCATCAACCGCAATCTGGATCTGCAGTTGAACGTCTATAACCTGTTTGATGAAGAGTATGTCTCTTCGATTAACAAGAGCGGATATCGCTACCATCCGGGCGAACCACGTACCTGGATGTTAACCGCCAACATGCACTTCTGATGGCGTGTGGGGCTACGGCCCCACCTTTCTCCCCACAGCATCTTCCCGGAGAAGTTCTTATGATGTATCACATTCCTGGCGTACTCGCGGCTGATGAAGTCGCCCAGCTTCGCGCGCAGCTGGCGCTCGCCCCCTGGATCGATGGCCGTGCGACGGTGGGCAACCAGGGCGCGCAGGTCAAAAATAATCAGCAGGTCGATACCCAGAGCGAGTTGTACCAGAAGCTCCAGTCCGCCGTGCTACAGGCCGTCAATCAGCACTCACTCTTCTTTGCCGCCGCCCTGCCCCGCCAAATCTCCAGCCCGCTGTTTAACCGCTATCAGCAGCAGGAGACCTATGGCTTTCACGTGGATGGTGCCGTGCGTAACCATCCGCAAAGCGGCTGGATGCGAACCGATCTCTCCGCCACCCTCTTTCTCTGTGAACCCGAGAGTTACGATGGCGGCGAGCTGGTGGTCAACGATACCTTCGGGCAGCACAGCGTGAAGCTACCGGCCGGCGATCTGATTCTTTATCCCGCCAGCAGCCTGCACTGTGTCACCCCGGTGACGCGCGGCGTGCGGGTAGCCTCGTTTATGTGGATCCAGTCGATGATCCGCGACGATAAAAAACGGGCGATGCTCTTCGAGCTGGACCGCAATATCCAGACGCTGCGCACCCGTCATGGTGAAAGTGAGGAGGTGTTGTCGTTACTCAACCTCTATCACAACCTGCTGCGAGAGTGGTCTGAAATCTGATGTCACGCCTTGACTGCCTCTTTTTTAACCCCATATTTGAAGAAGGGTTAACAGAGGCAGGAGTAATGCGATGGCTTCCGGTTGGGCAAATGATGACGCGGTCAATCAACAGATCAACAGTACGATTGAAGATGCCGTTGCGCGGGCGCGCGGCGAGATCCCGCAGGGAGAAAGTCTGGCATTCTGTGAAGAGTGCGGCGACCCGATTCCTGAAGCGCGACGCAAGGCAGTGCCAGGGGTACGGTTGTGCATCACCTGTCAGCAGGATAAAGATTCACAAAGTAACGGATATGCAGGATATAATCGCAGGGGATCTAAGGATAGCCAGTTACGCTGACTTTTCTTTACCCTTCTTCGCAACGCAAGCGGTTTCGTTTACGTGCACGAAATTTCAGCATGCGTTTCGCAAAATGTGCCCTTACCGTTTCGTCTGTAAAGCGCTGCGCGAAGATACGTAAAGACGCGTCCTGAATTTATTAATATTCAATAACTTATTTGTCATTCAATTTTTTCGAACAATGACGTCAATTCTCTTCGATTTTATCTTTCGCAAAAAAGCGTGATACTCATCACATCGACGGAACATCGTCCCCTTTACAGAATAACCTGCGAGAGATTAACCATGAAAACCATTAAATATGCTGTTGCTGCTGTTGCCCTGTCTGCGCTTTCCTTTGGTGCCTTTGCGGCACAATCTGTTTCGCCTTCTCAGGCAAGCGGCATGAATAAAATCGGTGTGGTAAGCGCAGAAGGTGCAACCACGCTGGACGGTCTTGAAGCGCAGCTGGCTCAGAAAGCCGCAGCGGCAGGTGCAAGCGGGTATACCATTACCTCTGCGAACACCAACAACAAACTTAGCGGTACCGCGGTTATCTATAAATAATCGCCTGTTTTACTGAATCACTGCTCCAACCCTCATTGACCCTGTTGTTATTACCCTTGTTTTGGCCCGTCCTGGATTGGACGGGCTTTTTTTTGCCTAAAATGACTGTGCGACGCGAGCCAGACCCGCTTCTACCGTCTCGACCTGCCCGGTCGCCAACAGGCAGCAGGCTAGCTGTAACTTAATAGAGTGTGGCACCGGCACCTGCCCAGAAAGGCACTGGGTGATCCAGTGGGCGGTCACCTGTGGATCTTTACCCTCCGGCAAGACCACCTCGCTTTGCTCCTCGCCTCTTTCCCATACCACGCGCGTACCAGCCGGCTCAATCAGGGTGATTTGCGGACAGCGCTGCGGATTGGCATACACTTCCCCTTCCGTGCCGTGCATTAATAGCGCCCGTCCGCCAATGTCAGCGAAAAAGCTTGCCACCCGGGTGACATACTCCGGATGAGACACGCTGGAAAGACGCAGCGCCTTATCTTCTTCAAAAGGGGTCGCCAGTTTCGCCAGGGTATGTGCGCTATTGCGAACCCCCATCCGCCAGCGCAGGGCGAGCTGCTTGTCCAGCGACGGGCAAAGCGCATGGACGGGAATATAAACCGGCTGGTTTCCTTCAAGTTTGGCCTGAGCTTGCCCGGCCGTCAGGGTGGGTTGAATGCCCAGGAGTGCCAGAATGGTTTCGGTCAGCACGCGGGTAGGATCTTCACTGACGCCGTGCACCACCACCGGGAAGCCGAGTTTATTAAGCAGGATGGCCAGAAGCGGCGTGAGGTTGGCCTGTTTGCGCGCGCCGTTATAGCTTGGGATCACAATCGGCATCGGTTTCGCCACCGGCGGCGTCAGGCGCAGGGTGCGTGACTGCATCGCCTCATAAAACCCACGCATCTCTGCTTCGCCCTCACCCTTGATTCGCAGCGCGATCAGGATGCTGCCCATCTCAAGGTCAGGTACCTCGTCATTAAGCATGGCGCTATAGAGCGCACGTGCGGTCTCCTGATCCAGGTCGCGGGCGTGGTTCTTTCCCCGACCTACCTCTTTGATAATTTTACGATAATCCACGGCATCTCTCCTTCCGGCATGATGTAAACACTATAGCCCTGATAAACAGCGCCCCGAAAGCTTTTTATCCGCCGCGTTGAATGCGCTGTTTTTTCAATAAAAAAATGAATGCAAGCGCTTAATGAAATATTAGTGGTTCGGGCAAAAGATTCTTACAGAGGGACAATCTGATTAAATAAGCAGCGAATAGTTGTTGAGGTAACACAATCAGGATTACGTATGAACAAGGTTGCTTTAGGTTTTTTTATTGCTGCAACAATAGGATGTTCGGCATCCGCATTGGCGGCGACAGATGGCGAAGGACAAATTAACTTTACGGGCGAAATTATCGATTCCGCCTGTCAGGTCGTGAATGGAATAAGTAACCCGCTGAATGTCGAATTGGGCCAGGTCTCTAAAACGGTCTTTACCGGTGCAGGCTCCACCAGCACGCCGACACGATTTGATATTCAGCTAAAGAATTGCCCGGAATCCGTCACCTCCGCTGCCATTAATTTTGGCGGCACCCCGGACAGTGATAACAACAGTACGCTGGCATTGACACCCGATGCGGACGCAGCGACCGGCGTGGCAATTCAATTGCTCGACTCTACCGATCAACCGGTCAGCTTATACACCCCTTCTCGTCAATATCCACTGACGGCGGGAAGTACGGTAAACGATCTGGAATTTGCAGGACGTTATATCCAGACAGGGCCTACGGTAACAGCCGGCCCGGCTAATTCTGTTTCAACCTTTACCGTTATCTATAACTGAGATGATCCCTCCCGAGATATCAGCCTGTGTCAGGGCTGATATCTCTTATTCACGTTGAGATATATTTATGCGTCAAGGTTATTTACTGAGTTCTCTTTTACTGGTAGCCGCAACAGCGCATGCCGGCGTTATTATTAACGGCACGCGCCTGGTCTATCAGGGAGAAAAAAAGGAATCTTCTCTTGGTATTTCGAATCCAGACGATACGGATTATCTGGTGCAGTCCTGGGTCGATGCCGGCGGTAAAAACCTGGCTAAAGCCCCTTTCCTGATCACCCCTCCGCTGTTTCGTCTGAATGGCAATGAGGAGAATGTATTACGTGTCGTGCGCACGGGGGGAAATTTGCCCGAAGATCGTGAATCACTCTTCTGGCTAAATATTAAATCCATCCCCTCTTCTAAAAAAATGGATGGGGTGAACACGCTGCAAATTGCTATCAACACCCGCATAAAGCTCATTTACCGCCCTGCCGCCGTGAAAGGCAAACCGGAAGCCGTTGCCGATCGGTTGTCCTGGCATCGGGAAGGAAATGACCTGGTGGTGAATAACCCCACGCCGTTTTACATGAATTTCCAGAGCGTGACGCTGAACGGTCACAACGTTAAAAAAGCGACCTGGGCCGTGCCGAAAGGCGAAACCCATATCGCGCTGCCGGCCCATAGCAGCGGAAATACCCTGGCGTATTCGGTCATTACCGATTACGGCAGTATTAGCCAGACATGGACAAAAACAATTAACTAATTACTGCCTCTGGCGCACTACGTTATGTATAGTCATAAAAAACCGTTCTCCTGGAAAATACCTTCGTTGCCAGCCCTGCTTATAGGGCTGGTAATGTTCTGTATTGCGCAGCAAAGTTCGGCGGATGACTACTTTAACCCGGCGCTGCTGGATATTGATAATCCTCAGCAGGCGAAAACTGATCTATCAATATATGAAAAAGGGCCCGGCCAGGCCCCTGGAAAATATCTGGTCTCTATTTTCATTAATAACACTGAAATGGCTACCCGCGACGTCACCTTCACCTTACGCAAAGCGCAGGCAGGTAATAGCACGCTGCAACCCTGCTTCAGTCTGGACGAACTCAAAAAGCTGGGGATTAAGACCTCCCTCTTTCCGCAACTGACCGCAAAAGGCGGGTGTGCCGATTTAGGCGCTATTCCCGCCGCGACCGCCACCTTTCGTATCAGCCACCAGCAGCTGCTATTGAGCATTCCGCAATCTGCGCTGGGCCAGATACCGCGTGGCTATATCGACCCGAAGGAGTTTGATGAAGGCATCACCGCCGGTTTGCTGAACTACAGCGCAACGGCCAGCCAGAGTCAGGCGCGTACCCCAGGGACGCCGGATAACAGCAGCCAGTACGTTAACCTTCGCCCCGGACTTAACCTTGGCGCGTGGCGTTTACGTAACTACTCGACCTGGAATCGCAGCACCACCGGTCACGAGGAGCAGCACCATTTCTCTTCGGTCTATACCTATGCCCAGCGCGATATCGTGGCGATGAAAAGCGACCTGACGCTGGGGCAGAGCAGTTCCCCGGCCGACGTTTTTGATAGCGTCTCTTATACCGGGATGCAGTTAAATTCCGACAGCGACATGCTGCCAGATAGCGAAAAAGGCTATGCCCCAATTATTCGCGGCACCGCCCACAGTAACGCGCAGGTCGTTGTGCGCCAGAACGGTTACGTTATTTATCAGAACACCGTCGCCCCGGGCGCCTTCGAGATAAATGATCTCTACCCCACCGGCAGCAGCGGCGACCTGCAAGTCACGGTGAAAGAGACGGACGGCAGCGAGCGCCACTTCGTGGTGCCCTACGCCTCAGTGCCGGTTTTGCAGCGTGAAAAACATCTGCGCTACAGCGTCACCGCCGGGCGTTACCGCTCGTATGACAGCAACGTGGAAAAGACGCCGTTCGCCCAGGGCAGCGCCATCTATGGTTTATCGCACGGAATGACCCTCTACGGCGGCGTGCAGCAGAGTAGCCATTACCAGGCCCAGGCGCTGGGCACCGGTAAAAACGTTGGCGATCTGGGTGCGTTCTCCATCGACGTGACGCGGGCGAAGGCGTTGCTCAAAAAACAAAAGCGCAGCCAGGGTCGATCGTGGCGCGTGCGGTATAGCAAAGATTTTGCCGGCACAGGCACCAACTTTTCGCTGGCTGGCTATCGCTACAACAGCAAGGGGTTCTATACGCTGCAGGAGACGATGGAGTCCTGGACCCGTTCCGACGACTGGAGCGCGCCAGAACAGCGCAAGGATCGCGCTGAAGCGACCATCGACCAGGTGCTGCCGGAGGGCTGGGGCGCCTTCACGCTGAGTCTGGTGAAAGAGCGTTACTGGAGCCAGGACCAGGATATGACCTCCATGAGCCTCAGCTACAACAATAGCTGGGATGGGGTGACCTACAGCCTGAGCTACAGCCTGAATAAAAATACGCACGACAGTGATGAGAACGGGGATGCGGTCAGCAATGACAATCTTTTCGCCCTGAGCGTCTCTCTCCCGCTCGATCGCTGGATGCACAACACCTGGGCCAGCTACAACCTGAATAACAGTAAAGAAGGCACCACCCAGACGCTCGGCCTGAACGGCACGGCGCTGGCGCAGAACAACCTTAACTGGAATGTTCAGGAGGGGCTCAGCAATACCGGCGCTGGCAGTTCCACCAGCCTGAACGCCGATTACAAAGCCACCTATGGCGAAGTCAGTGGCGGCCTCAGTCAGGATAAGTACCAGCGCACCGCCAACCTTGGCCTGCAGGGGGGCGTCGTGGCCCACGCGAACGGCGTGACCCTGAGCCAGCCGCTGGGCGAAACCATCGCGCTGGTTAAAGCACCGGGCACCCACGGAACAGAAATAACTAACCAGACCGGCGTCGAAACAGACTTCCGCGGCTATACCGTGGTGCCGTTTGTTACCGCCTATCGCCACAACACTATCGCACTCAATACGGAAACCCTGCCGGACGATGCCGACGTGACCCATGCGGCACAGGTGGTGACCCCGACGCGCGGCGCGATAGTACGCGCCACCTTTAGCACCCGCGTAGGTCGACGCGTATTAATGACGCTAACGCACAACGGCAAGCCGCTACCCTTTGGCGCAACGGTGACAACAGAGGACAAGGATAACGAGTTTATCGTAGGCAATGATGGCCAAACCTGGCTTACCGGTTTACCTCAGCGCGGACATCTGACCGTCAGTTGGGGGCAGGATGCCCGCGATCACTGCGTAGCGGACTACGTGCTAACGGACGAGAAAGATAAAACACACATTATTAACGCTGCCGCGCAGTGTCAGTAAATTACCCTGAAGGTTTGATTATGCAGCTTGTTAAACAGTGCCTTTTGTTACTCGTTCTGGCCACCGGCGCACTCGTTATGCAGCATGCCAAAGCGGCCTGTCTCTCGTCGGATATGCCGAAGCAAATTAATGTTTCGTCGATTTCCGTGCCCACGACGCTTCCCGTCGGATCGACGATCCCGGGGACTGACCAGTCCGTGCATATAGCCGGTCATTGTGACAACGGCCTTGAGGGGGGGGATGGAAATTGTCGCCTGCTATTACGGTACCGGCAGTGAAATACCCGGCATGGCGGGAGTGTATGAATCTGGCGTGGAAGGCATTGGCGTCGCCCTGGTGAACGATAAAGGGCAGCGTATTACTGGCGCAGGCGGCGTTTATTGCGACTCGCGCAGTACACCCATCAGCTATGTATCAACCGACGGGAACGCCAGCTTTGATTTTAACCTTTCGCTTCAGCTCATTAAAACGAGCATGAAGGTGGTGTCGGGTACCCTACAGCAAAGCCAGACCAAGTTCGGGCTTGGCGTTTACGGTCACGACGGGATCGGTAGCCCTAACTCCATTGCCTATGCCGGCAACGTCAATCTCAACATCGTCACCTGTTCCGTATCGCCAAAAAACCTGACCGTTAACCTCGGGGATTTCCCCATCAGCGACTTTACCGGGGTGGGTATCCTTTCTACCCCGGCGAAAACGTTTAATGCCACCGTTAACTGTACTTCAACGGTACAGCCAGAGATCAAAATTACCAGCGCCAACGGCTATGAACCGGGTCTCGACGGCGTACTCAAACTCACCCCGGAAAACGGAATGGCCACAGGGGTCGGCGTAAGAATGCTGTTTGACGATCATATCGCCACCTTCAATCAGTATGTCCCTACCCAGGGCGAGGCGATCGAGAATCAGACCCTGGATATTCCCTTCCAGGTTCGCTACATCCAGACCCGCGACGAGGTCACGCCCGGCCCGGCCAACACCGTTGCGACCATTACGCTCGCCTACCGGTGATAATGATGAAAACACATATTTTTCTGCTGACAGCCGCGCTAATGGCGCAGAGTTATGCTGAGGAGATCCAGGTGCAGATGGTGGGGAATATCTATGCCAATACCTGCACCGTTGATAGCGCCAGCAAAGCGTTAACCGTTGATTTAGGCCAGGCGGCATCCAGTGATTTCAAAGATGTGGGGGATACCGGCGCGTGGAAGGATTTTACCCTGAAGGTGACCCATTGCCCTAAAACCCTTACGCTGGCGAACGCTTTTTTTTACGGGCAGGCGGACAGCCAACACCCCACCAAATTCGCCAATATGGGCAGCGCCAAAGGTCTGGCCCTGGAGCTTGCAGACCCGCAGGACAATATGTTCATTGCCCCGCAGGCAAGCTTTAACGTGCTGATCGACCAGACCGACCACTCCGCGACCTTTCCGCTTGCGGCCCGCTATTACACCACCTCGTTGCCCGTCACCGTCGGTACTTTCAGCAGCGTGGTGCAGGTGACATTCACTTACCAGTAGGACTGCGCCCCTTAGCACGGATGCTCCTTTTACGCCCGACGGTCAGTTTTGTCGGGCGTTTTTTTACCGGCGGCACGTCGGGCTGCTCAATAGGGAAAACAGGCAGCGCGTTCAGCAATCGCTGTCCGTAGTTTTTACTCAGCAGGCGTTTGTCATAGATAACCACTTCCCCCCAGCAGCCGTGGCTACGGATCAGACGCCCCACCTGCTGAATCAGATTAAACGACGCTGCAGGCAAGCTTTGGACTTCAAACGGGTAGCGGTTCAGGCTCTTGAGCCACTCCCCTTCGGTAATCACCACCGGGCTGTCGATCGGCGGGAACGCAATCTTATGAATATGCACCTGGGTGAGGTAATCCCCTTTCAGATCCAGCCCTTCGGCAAAGGACTGCAACCCCACCAGCACGCTCCGCTCGCCGTTTTCTATCCGCTTGCGGTGCAGTTCCACCAGCCGGTAGCGGGGCTGGTCGCCCTGTACCAGCAGCAGCAGGCGGAGATCGGGCACTTCTTCCAGAAAACGCTGCATGGCGCGGCCGCTGGCAAACAGCACCAGCATACCGGGATATTTTTTGCTTTCGAGCTGCTCACGGAAGAAGGCGGCCATCTCGGCGATGTGCTGCTCTTCGTTATCGATCAGCGGTTCATACTGCATACGCGGAATAACAATCTTACCCTGCTCGCAGTGGTTGAAGGGCGAATCGAGCGCCACGAAACGATCTCCCGCTTTCTCTCTCAGGCCGCTCATCTCCTGCAGACGCGAGAAGCTGTTCAGCGAGCGCAGGGTGGCCGAGGTGACCACCACGTGCGGTACGCTGCGCCAGAGCAGCTTTTCCAGCTGATCGCTAACGCGGATCCCCACGCAGTGGAAGAAGAGGTGAATCTGTCCGTCGCGAACGTCGCGGGTCGCCCATTTGGTCACCGGGGCGCCGGAGGCCTGAACCATAGAGGCCAGCCGCCACAGTTTGCTCTGCCCCTCGAACATCCCCAGCGCGCGGTTCATCTGTAATAACACCCGGTGCAGACGCACCACGTCGTGGCTGCCGGTCTTCTCGCTCAGATCGTTTAAAAACAGCTCTGCCAGCCCGCGCAGTTTTTCCAGCAATTTCGCCAGCTCCTGGCAAATCGCCATGATCTCCTGCGGCAGTTCCCCCATGGCGAAGCGGTGTTCGGCCTGCTGGGTTGCCGGAAGATAAAGATCGAGAATGTTATTCAGGGAAGCGATGTGGGTGTAGACCGCTTCGCAGTGCTCGCTGAGGCGCTCCGGCACCGCCAGCGGCGGGATCGTTTTTGGACGGAACTGCTCCATACAGGTGGCAACCAGCTTGCAGAACAGATCCAGCTGCAAGCGAAACCACGGGGCGGTGATCTCGGCGCTCATCTCCAGCGCATCACGCGCCACGTCCGGCAGATGATGTCCTTCATCCAGCACCAGCAGCAGGTTCTTCGGCTCCGGCAGAACGGCTTCGCTCTCCAGCGCCGCCATTACCAGCGCGTGGTTAGCCACAACGACCTCTGCCTCCTGAATTTCACGCCGGGCGACAAAGAACGGGCACTCGCGGTAGTAGTGGCAGTTGCGGTTCAGACAGCTGGCTTTGTCGGTGCTTAAACGCCGCCAGAGATCATCGCTGATGGCCTGATCGGTATGATCCCGCAGGCCATCCCATTTGTAGCTGTCGAGATCGCCTTTCAGTTTCGCACACTGCTCCTGCTCGGCCTTATTATTCGGGGTCAGTTCGTCATCCAGAAAGGCCAGCAGATCCTGCTGCGTGGCTTCGCTGCTGGCGAGGGCCGTCAGGTTACGCGGGCAGACATAGCGCCCACGCCCAAAGGCGGCAGTAAAACGCAGCTCAGGAATAATTTTGCGCAGCAGAGGCAGGTCTTTGCTGAAGATTTGATCCTGCAAGGCAACGTTGGCGGTACTGACCACCAGCGTTTTTTGCTCTTCACGGGCAATGGCAATACCCGGAATGAGATATGAGAGGGTTTTCCCGACGCCGGTTGGGGCTTCAATCGCCAGATGCCGGCCCTCGTCACCCGCAAGCGTCTTCGCCACATCGGCAATCATTTGCCGCTGCGGTGCTCGGGGAATAAAGTCGGGTATCTGCTGTTGCAGCGCCTTATACCAGGCGGCAATTTGCGCTTTTAGCGCAGCGGTTAAAGCCATCGGGGAACCTGAAATACTGTATAAACAGCCACTATTGTGGCACGTTCACCTGCCAGCGGCAAAAAAAAAGCCCGGCTCTACGGCCGGGCTTCCAGATTACTGTCCTGCCGCCGGTTTACGCGGACGGCGACGGCGCTGCCCTTCTCCGGCGGGCTTGCCTTCGCCATCACGGCGCGGCGGTTTGCTGGCAGGCTTAGCGGCTGCCCCTTCAGTACGGCGCGGCTGCTGCTGACCACGGCCGCCTCCGCCTTGCCCGCGTCCACCGCCCTGACCGCGTCCGCCACCCTGGCGGCCGTTCTGGATCGGTTCGGCTTTGATAGAGGGATCCACTTCATAACCTGGAGTCTGGATGCGCGGGATCTCTTTCTTCAGCAGGCGCTCAATATCGCGCAGCAGCTTATGCTCATCGACGCAGACCAGCGACAGCGCTTGACCCGTGGCGGCAGCACGGCCGGTACGGCCAATACGGTGAACGTAATCTTCTGGCACGTTCGGCAGCTCGTAGTTCACTACGTGCGGCAGCTCTTCGATATCCAGACCACGGGCGGCGATATCGGTGGCGACCAGTACGCGGATGTCACCCGATTTAAAGTCGGCCAGCGCGCGGGTACGTGCCCCCTGGCTCTTATTGCCGTGGATCGCCGCACTGCGAATGCCGTCTTTGTTCAGCTGTTCTGCCAGGTGGTTGGCACCGTGCTTGGTGCGGGTAAAGACCAGCACCTGCTGCCAGTTGCCCTGACCGATCATCTGGGAGAGCAGCTCGCGTTTACGCTTCTTATCAACAAAGTGCACGTACTGGGTCACTTGCTCAGACGCAGTGTTACGACGCGCCACTTCCACTTCCAGCGGATTGTGAAGCAGTTTTTCTGCCAGCGATTTGATCTCATCCGAGAAGGTCGCAGAGAAGAGGAGATTCTGACGACGCGCCGGCAGTTTGGCCAGTACGCGGCGGATGTCGTGGATAAAGCCCATATCCAGCATACGGTCGGCTTCGTCCAGCACCAGAATCTCTACGCTATCCAGCTTCAGCGCATTCTGGTGTTCCAGATCGAGCAGACGGCCCGGCGTTGCCACCAGCACATCCACGCCGCCGCGCAGTTTCATCATCTGCGGATTAATGCTCACGCCGCCGAAGACCACCAGCGAGCGAATATTCAGATAGCGGCTGTATTCACGGACGTTCTCGCCCACCTGAGCAGCAAGCTCACGGGTTGGGGTCAGAATCAGGGCACGAACCGGACGGCGGCCTTTCGCATGCGGCTGATTCTCGATCAGACGTTGCAGCAGCGGCAGCGTAAAGCCTGCGGTTTTACCGGTACCGGTCTGGGCGCTCGCCATCAGGTCACGGCCTTGCAGCACGGCGGGGATCGCCTTCTGCTGAATAGGGGTAGGTTCGCGATAGCCCTGCTCTGCGACGGCGCGCAGAATATCAGGATTCAGGCCAAGGGTATCAAAAGACATAACAACTCCGAACCGCCCCGACCGTCACAGGTGTAGTTTTCAGGGAGATAAGACGAATAGACAGGACAAAAACCACAATGTCACGAAGCTGCGGAGTGTAGCAGATTTTGTGACTTGGCGCATAAAATATCCCTGACGGCGGGCCTGACAAAATAAATCTCCGGTCGGCTGGACAAGGCGAAAATTTAACCATAAAGTTAATCAATCGATTGATTAATTTTTTGGCGCGACGATGAATACAATCCCCACCACCAGTAAAGGCGAACAAGCCCGCAGCCAGCTGATTGCCGCTGCACTCTCCCAGTTTGGCGAGTATGGCCTGCATGCTACCACTCGCGATATCGCCGCACAGGCGGGGCAGAACATCGCCGCCATCACCTACTATTTTGGCTCAAAAGAGGATCTGTACCTCGCCTGCGCCCAGTGGATCGCCGATTTTATTGGCACTCATTTCCGCCCACATGTGGAGGCCGCGACAACCCTGCTTGCGCAACCCGTGCCGGATAAAAGCGCGGTGCGCGCCCTGATCCTGCAGGCGGCCAGGAACATGATCCAGCTGCTGACCCACGACGACACGCTGAACCTCAGTAAATTTATCTCCCGTGAGCAGCTCTCCCCCACCACGGCGTATCAGCACGTGCATGACCAGGTTATCGCCCCGATGCACGGTCATTTGACCCGGCTGATTGCCGCCTATACCGGGCGCGCAGCGGAGGATACCCAAACCATTTTGCACACCCATGCGCTGCTGGGCGAGATCCTCGCCTTTCGCCTCGGGCGCGAGACCATCCTGCTGCGCGCGAGCTGGAGTCATTTTGATGAAGAGCGGGCAGAGCAAATTTTTCAGGTCGTGAGCTGCCATATCGATCTCGTTTTAGAGGGATTAACGCAAAGGAGTCCGGAGTGATGAAAAAACCCGTGGTTGTTATCCTGGCCGCGCTGGCGCTGGTTGCCATCGTGACGGGAGGCTGGCTCTGGTATCAGGGCCAGCAGGATAAAGGGCTGACCCTGTACGGTAATGTGGATATTCGTACCGTTAATATGAGTTTCCGCGTGGGGGGGCGGCTGGCGTCGTTAACGGTAGATGAAGGCGATGCCATCACCGCCGGGCAGACGCTGGGGCAACTGGATAAAGCGCCGTTTGAAAATGCGCTGCTGCAGGCCAAAGCGGGCGTCTCCGTTGCGCAGGCGCAATATGATCTGATGCAGGCGGGCTATCGCGAAGAGGAGGTGGCGCAGGCCGCCGCAGCGGTGAAACAGGCGCAGGCGGCATATGACTATGCGCAGAAGTTCTATCAACGCCAGCAAGGGCTGTGGGGCAGCCGGACAATTTCCGCTAACGATCTGGAAAATGCCCGCTCCTCCCGCGACCAGGCCCAGGCCACGCTGAAATCGGCGCAGGATAAGTTAAGTCAATATCGCACCGGTAACCGCCCGCAGGATATCGCCCAGGCAAAAGCCAGCCTTGAACAGGCTCAGGCCCAGCTGGCGCAGGCCGAACTGGATCTGCGTGATACCACTCTTACCGCCCCCGCAAACGGCACGCTGATGACCCGCGCTGTCGAGCCGGGCAGCATGCTTAACGCCGGCAGCACGGTATTGACACTCTCCCTGACCCGTCCGGTATGGGTGCGCGCTTATATCGATGAACCCAACCTGGGTCAGATGCAGCCGGGGCGCGAACTGCTGCTCTACACGGATGGCCGCCCGGATAAGCCTTATCACGGTAAAGTGGGCTTCGTCTCGCCCACCGCTGAATTTACGCCAAAAACCGTCGAAACGCCGGATCTGCGTACTGACCTGGTGTATCGCCTGCGCATTATCGTGACCGATGCCGACGACGCCCTGCGCCAGGGGATGCCGGTGACCGTTACGCTCAACGATGGGGATGGTCATGAATGATGCGGTTATTGAACTCACAGGACTGCTGAAGACGTTTCCCGGAATGGACCGCCCGGCCGTGGCGCCCCTGAACTGTACCCTGCAAAAGGGCTACGTGACCGGGCTTGTCGGCCCGGACGGTGCTGGAAAGACAACCCTGATGCGTATGCTCGCCGGGCTGCTCAAGCCCGACGACGGGCAGGCGCGGGTACTGGGGTTAGCTCCCATCGAAGACGATCGCGCCCTGCACGCCTTACTGGGCTATATGCCGCAAAAATTCGGGCTGTATGAAGATCTGACCGTGATGGAAAACCTGACCCTCTATGCCGACCTGCGCAGCGTCACCGGCGAAACCCGGCAAAAAACCTTCCAGCGGCTGCTGGAGTTTACCGCGCTGGGGCCTTTTACCGGGCGGCTGGCGGGCAAGCTCTCCGGCGGGATGAAGCAGAAACTGGGGCTGGCCTGCACCCTGGTAGGCGAGCCGAAGGTTCTGCTACTGGATGAGCCTGGCGTGGGCGTCGATCCGATCTCCCGGCGTGAACTCTGGCAGATGGTGCATGAGCTGGCTGGCGACGGCATGCTGATCCTCTGGAGTACCTCCTATCTGGACGAGGCCGAACAGTGCCGGGATGTCCTGTTGATGAACGAAGGCAAGCTGCTCTACCAGGGCGATCCTACTGCCCTCACCGCCGGCATGAACGGTCGCAGCTTCCTGCTGCACAGCCCCGACGAAAACAACCGCCGTCTGTTGCAGCGGGTCCTGACGCTACCCCAGGTGAGCGACGGCATGATTCAGGGGAAATCGGTACGCCTGATCCTGAAAAAAGAGGCCAGCGCGGGGGATATTCGTCGCGCCCCGGGGATGCCGGACATTGAGATGAATGAGACCGCCCCCCGCTTTGAAGATGCGTTTATCGATCTGCTGGGTGGCGCGGGGACAGAGGAGTCCCCGCTTGGGGCCATTCTGCATACGGTTGAAGGCACGCCCGGCGAGACGGTGATTGAAGCCAAATCACTGACCAAAAAATTTGGCGATTTTGCCGCCACGGATGACGTTAACTTTGCCGTGAAGCGCGGAGAGATTTTTGGCCTGCTGGGGCCGAACGGCGCAGGGAAATCCACCACCTTCAAGATGATGTGTGGCCTGCTGGTGCCGACGTCCGGCAAGGCGCTGGTGCTGGATATGGATCTCAAGGTCAGCTCGGGCAAGGCCCGTCAGCATCTGGGCTATATGGCGCAGAAATTCTCGCTGTACGGCAACCTGACGGTGGAGCAGAACCTGCGTTTCTTCTCCGGGGTCTATGGCCTGCGGGGGCGGGCACAGAACGACAAGATTGCGCGCATGAGCGAAGCCTTCGGGCTGAAAAGCATCGCCAGCCACGCCACCGATGCGCTCCCCCTTGGCTTTAAGCAGCGCCTGGCACTGGCCTGCTCCCTGATGCACGAGCCTGACATTCTGTTTCTGGATGAGCCCACCTCGGGGGTGGATCCCCTCACCCGCCGTGAGTTTTGGCTGCATATCAATAGCATGGTGGAAAAAGGGGTGACGGTGATGGTGACCACCCACTTTATGGACGAAGCGGAGTATTGCGATCGCATTGGGCTGGTCTATCGCGGCAAGCTGATTGCCCACGGTACGCCGGACGATCTTAAAGCGCAGGCCGCCGATGAAGCGATGCCTGACCCGACGATGGAGCAGGCTTTCATCACGCTGATTAACGACTGGGATAAGGAGCAAGGCCATGGCGCATAACGCCCTCTCCTGGCGCCGGGTGCGCGCACTCTGTATCAAAGAGACGCGGCAGATCGTGCGCGACCCCAGCAGCTGGCTGATTGCGGTGGTGATCCCACTGCTGCTGCTCTTTATCTTCGGCTATGGCATTAACCTCGACTCCAGCAAGCTGCGGGTGGGCATTTTACTGGAGCAGCAGAGCGAAGAGGCGCTCGACTTCACCCATACCATGACCGGCTCACCCTATATCGACGCCACCGTCAGCGATAACCGCCAGCAGTTGATCCAGATGATGCAGGCCGGGCGTATTCGCGGTCTGATTGTGATCCCGGTGGATTTCGCCGCCCGAATGGCCACGCCGGGCGACAGTGCGCCGATCCAGGTGATCACCGACGGCAGCGAGCCCAACACCGCCAACTTTGTGCAGGGGTATGCGGAGGGGATCTGGCAGCTCTGGCAGATGCAGCGTGCCGAAGACCGGGGCGAGACCTTTGAGCCGCTTATCGATGTGCAGACCCGCTACTGGTTTAACCCGGCGGCCATCAGCCAGCACTTTATCATTCCCGGCGCGGTGACCATCATCATGACGGTGATTGGCGCCATCCTCACGTCGCTGGTTATCGCCCGGGAGTGGGAGCGCGGCACCATGGAGGCGCTGCTCTCCACGGAGGTCACGCGTACGGAGCTGCTGCTGTGCAAGCTCATCCCCTACTATTTCCTCGGCATGCTGGCGATGCTGCTCTGCATGCTGGTGTCGGTCTTTATTCTGGGGGTGCCTTATCGCGGCTCGCTGATTGTGCTCTTTTTTATCACCTCGCTTTTCTTGTTGAGCACGCTGGGAATGGGGCTTCTCATCTCCACCATCACCCGAAACCAGTTTAACGCTGCCCAGGTGGCGCTGAATGCCGCTTTTTTACCCTCGATTATGTTGTCCGGGTTTATTTTCCAGATCGACAGTATGCCGGCGGTGATCCGCGCCGTGACCTATATCATTCCGGCGCGCTATTTCGTGAGTACGCTACAGAGCCTGTTTCTGGCAGGTAACATTCCGGCGGTGCTGGTGGTCAATCTGCTGTTTTTGATCGCCTCGGCGGTGATGTTTATCGGCCTCACCTGGATGAAAACGAAACGGCGACTGGATTAAGGAGCAGCCATGTTTCATCGTTTATGGACGTTAATTCGTAAAGAGTTGCAGTCGCTGCTGCGTGAGCCGCAGACCCGCGCCATTCTGGTGCTACCGGTGCTCATTCAGGTGCTGTTATTCCCCTTCGCCGCCACCCTGGAGGTGACCAACGCCACTATTGCTATCTATAACGAAGACAATGGTAAGCATTCGGTAGAGCTGACCCAGCGCTTTGCCCGCGCTAAAGCCTTTACTCACGTGCTGCTGCTGAAAAGCCCACAGGAGATCCAGCCTACCATCGATACCCAAAAGGCGCTGTTGCTGGTGCGCTTCCCGGCCGATTTTTCGCGCAACCTGGACAGGCTGCAAACCGCCCCTATGCAGTTAATTCTGGATGGGCGGAACTCCAACAGTGCCCAGATTGCCGCGAACTATCTGCAGCAGGTGGTGAAGGAGTATCAGCAAGAGCTGATGGCGGACAAACCCAAACCGAACAACAGCGAACTGGTGGTGCGCAACTGGTATAACCCTAACCTCGACTACAAGTGGTTTGTGGTGCCGTCGCTTATCGCCATGATCACCACCATTGGGGTGATGATCGTCACTTCGCTCTCCGTGGCCCGCGAACGGGAACAGGGCACGCTCGACCAGCTGCTGGTCTCGCCGCTGGCCACCTGGCAAATCTTTGTTGGTAAAGCGGTACCGGCGCTGATTGTCGCGACGTTCCAGGCGACCATCGTGCTGGGGATCGGTATCTGGGCCTATCACATCCCCTTCGCGGGGTCGCTGGCGCTGTTTTACTTCACGATGGTCATCTATGGTCTGTCGCTGGTGGGATTCGGGCTGTTGATCTCGGCGCTTTGCTCTACGCAGCAGCAGGCCTTTATCGGGGTGTTTGTCTTTATGATGCCCGCCATTTTGCTGTCGGGGTATGTTTCGCCGGTCGAGAACATGCCGGTATGGCTACAGAATCTGACGTGGGTAAACCCTATTCGTCACTTTACCGATATTACCAAGCAGATCTACCTGAAGGACGCGAGTCTGGATATTGTCTGGGGAAGTTTGTGGCCGCTACTGGTGATAGCGGCCACGACGGGCTCAGTGGCCTACGCGATGTTTAGACGCAATATCGCGTAACTTTTTCTCCCGGGTCAGCAGTGACACCACTGCCGGCCCGGCGAGGATGGCCAGGCCTGCCAGAGCCAGTAATATATTGTTCTGCAGCACGCGTGACAGCAGCCACAGCACAATCATGGCTGCGCCGAAGTACCAGGTGGTGGTCAGCTCTTCAAGCACATCTGCCACTTCACGCCAGCGTTGTTCATGATGACGCTGTAAAAAGAGCATCAGCAGGACGGTCACCCCGTACAGCACGCATAAACCTAACCCAACGCGCACCAGCGCTCCGCTGGTCCACGCCAGCACCAGCACAGCGACAACCGCTAAATGCAACATAATCTGCCAGCAACTCAGGCCGGTTGCGACGCGAATGCGTTGTTGCCACTTCATGGCTTCTCTCCTGGAGGATTTTTCTCTGCTTCTTCAGACTACCGCACTTTACGGAAAATTCCGTAACCCAGCATCTTTTTGTGACGACGACTACACTTTATTTTCATCAGGATAGTAACGCCGGAGGGAGCTTATGAGCCAACAAAGCCGCCATTTTTCGCTAAAAGTGTTGACGATCAACATCCATAAAGGCTTTACGGCATTTAACCGCCGCTTTATTTTGCCGGAGCTACGCGACGCGGTTCGCACCGTCAGCGCGGATATCGTCTGCCTGCAGGAGGTGATGGGGGCGCACGAAGTGCATCCGCTGCACGTGGAGAACTGGCCCGATACCAGCCACTATGAGTTTCTTGCCGATACCATGTGGAGCGACTATGCCTACGGGCGCAACGCGGTCTACCCCGAAGGGCACCATGGCAATGCGGTGCTTTCACGCTATCCTATTGAACATTACGAAAACCATGACGTTTCGGTGGGCGAGAGCGAAAAGCGCGGGCTGCTCTATTGCCGTATCGCCCTGCCGGAATTCGACGCCCCCCTGCACGTGGCCTCTGTCCATCTGGGGCTACGAGAGGCGCACCGCCGGGCGCAGCTGGATATGATGTCCACCTGGGTCAATGGCCTGCCGGAGGGCGATCCGGTGGTGGTGGCCGGGGATTTTAATGACTGGCGCCAGCGGGCTAACCATCCGTTGAAAGCCCGGGCGGGATTAGATGAGATTTTTACCCGCGCCCACGGTCGACCAGCACGGACTTTTCCCGTTAGCTTTCCGCTGCTGCGTCTCGACCGTATTTATGTGAAAAATGCCCATGCCAGCGCCCCTACCGCGCTGGCGCTGAGAAACTGGCGTCACCTGTCCGACCATGCCCCTTTGAGTGCGGAGATCCATTTATGAAATGCTCATGGCAAGAGGGTAACCGGATACGGCTTCTGGAAAACGGAGATAACTTCTATCCCGCCGTTTTTGCTGCCATTGGCAAAGCGGAACGCAGAGTTATTCTCGAAACCTTTATCTGGTTTGAAGATGGCGTAGGCCGCCAGCTGCATGCGGCAGTGCTCGGTGCGGCTCAGCGCGGTGTACAGATTGAAGTCCTGCTGGACGGCTACGGCTCACCCGATTTAAGCGATGATTTTGTCGGTGAGCTGACCGCGGCCGGCGTGGTGTTCCGATATTACGATCCACGCCCTCCCCTGCTGGGCATGCGTACCAACGTCTTTCGCCGTATGCACCGCAAAATTGTGGTCATTGATGACCGCATCGCCTTTGTCGGCGGCATTAACTACTCCGATGAACATATGTCGGACTACGGCCCGGAAGCCAAGCAGGATTACGCGATAGAGGTGGAAGGCCCGGTGGTGCAGGACATCCTACAGTTTGAGCTGGAAAACTTGCCCGGCAACGCCGCCGCCCGCCGGTGGTGGAAGCGCCGCCACCGCCCGGAAGAGAACACCAAACCCGGTGAGGCTCAGGCGCTGTTCGTCTGGCGTGACAACGAAGAACACCGGGATGATATTGAGCGCCACTATCTGAAGATGCTGGCTAACGCCCGTCGGGAAGTGATCATTGCCAATGCCTATTTCTTCCCGGGCTATCGGCTGCTGCACGCTATGCGTAACGCAGCACGGCGTGGGGTTCGGGTGAAGCTTATCGTTCAGGGCGAGCCTGATATGCCGATTGTCACCGTAGGCGCGCGTCTGCTGTATCACTATCTGGTGAAAGGCGGCGTACAGATCTACGAATATCGCCGCCGTCCGCTGCATGGCAAAGTGGCGGTGATGGACGATCACTGGGCGACCGTGGGCTCCAGTAATCTCGACCCCCTTAGCCTCTCCCTGAATCTCGAGGCTAACCTGATTATTCACGATCGCGAGTTTAACCATACGTTGCGTGAAAACCTGAACACCATTATTGAAAAGGATTGCGTACGCGTGGATGAGTCGATGGTGCCGAAACGCACCTGGTGGAACCTGACAAAAAGCGTGGTGGTGTTCCACTTCCTGCGTCATTTCCCGGCGCTGGTTGGCTGGCTGCCCGCACATACGCCCAAGCTGGCGCAGGTTGACCCGCCAGTGCAACCCGAGATGGAGACGCAGGATCGTGTCGAAGCTGAAAATACGGGGGCGAAACCCTGATGAGTAAAAAACATTCCCGCTGGCGGGTGGCCAAAAAAATTCTCACCGGGCTCTTTTTCATCGCCGTAGCGGTGCTGCTGGTGATTTACGCGCAGAAAGTGGACTGGGAGGACGTGGGCAAAGTTATCCGCGACTATAACCCGTGGATCCTGGCGAGCGCTTTTGGTCTTGTGATAGTGAGCTACCTGATTTATGGCTGCTATGACTTACTGGGGCGGGCCTATTGTGGTCACAAACTGGCAAAGCGGCAGGTGATGCTGGTGTCGTTTATCTGCTATGCCTTTAACCTGACCCTGAGCACCTGGGTGGGCGGCATCGGTATGCGTTATCGCCTCTATTCCCGTCTCGGCCTGCCCGGCAGCACCATCACCCGCATCTTTTCTCTGAGTATCACCACCAACTGGCTGGGCTATATCCTGCTGGGCGGGGTGATCTTTACCGCAGGCGTGGTGCAGCTGCCCGACCACTGGTATATCGACCAGGGTACGCTACGGATTATTGGCATTGTGCTGCTGGCGATGATTGCGTTCTATCTCTGGGCCTGCGCCTTTGCTAAACGCCGTCATATGACCATTAAGGGCCAGAAGCTGGTACTGCCGTCGTGGAAGTTTGCGCTGGCGCAGATGGCCATCTCGGCGGCAAACTGGATGGCGATGGGAGTCATCATCTGGATGCTGATCGGCGAAGATGTGAATTACTTCTTCGTGCTTGGGGTTCTGCTGGTGAGCAGCATCGCCGGGGTCATCGTCCATATTCCTGCCGGGATCGGGGTCCTGGAAGCCGTATTTATTGCCCTGCTGGCCGGGGAACATGTGTCGCACGGCAAGATAATTGCCGCCCTGCTGGCGTACCGCGTACTCTATTACTTCCTGCCGCTGGCGCTGGCGACGGTGGGGTATCTGATTCTGGAAGGTCGGGCGAAGAAGCTGCGGGCGAAAAACGAAGAGGCGATGCAGAAACAGTGATAATGGCCCGGCGAAGGGTTCGCCGGGCCTGAGCGTTAACGGCGGTTGCCGAAAATACGCAGCAGCATCAGGAACAGGTTGATGAAGTCCAGATAGAGGGTCAACGCCCCCAGAATGGCGTATTTACGCAGGTTGCTACTGTCACGCACATCCATCTGCTCGCCGATGTTTTTCAGCTTCTGAGTGTCGTAAGCCGTCAGCCCGACAAAGACAATCACCCCGATATAGGTCACCGCCCACATCAACGCCTCGCTCTTCAGCCAGAAGTTCACCAGCGAAGCCAACACGATACCAATCAGCGCCATAAACAGCATATTGCCGAAGCCGCTCAGGTCACGTTTGGTGGTGTAACCATACAGACTCATGGCACCAAACATCCCACCGGCCACCACAAAGGTGCTGGCGATAGATGAGTAGGTATAGACGAGGAAGATGCTGGAGAGCGTGAGCCCCGTCAGCGCCGAATAGAGCATAAATAGCGTTGTTGCCATTCCGGCGCTGAGCTTATGCACCAGGCCTGAGAGCACAAATACCAGCCCCAGCTGCGCAATGATCAGCCCAAAGAAGGTGACTTTGCTTGAGAAGATAAACATCATCAACTCAGGCGTATTCGCCGCATACCAGGCGATAAACGCGGTCAGCAGCAGCCCGACCGTCATCCAGCCGTACACCTGCGCCATATAGGTCTGCAGCCCGCTGCGGGTCTGCTGAACTATCGAATCGGAACGCGGAAATCGATCCATGACTCACTCCTGTTAAGAAAACATACTCATAAGCCTAACACATCCCGGCAATCCGGCTACCAGCGATGGGCTGCGGCTTTATCGCTATCGCGTGACTCGACCCAGCGCTCACCTTCCGGCGTGGCTTCGCGTTTCCAGAAGGGGGCGCGCGTTTTCAAATAATCCATAATAAACTCGCCCGCGTCGAAGGCGCTGCCGCGATGAACGCTGGTGACGCCGACAAAGACAATCTCTTCGCCCGGCCACATCTCACCAATGCGATGGATGACAGTGACGCGCCCTAATGCCCAGCGTTCGCGCGCACCGGCAACGATTTCCGTCAGCGCTTTCTCGGTCATCCCCGGGTAGTGTTCCAGCGTGAGCGCTTTAACGCTGTCGCCCAGGTTGTGGTTACGCACTTTACCGGTAAAGGTCACCACCGCGCCGTCTTCGTCGCGCTCGGCCAGCCAGCGGTACTCTTCACCCACGTTAAAGGGCGCGGTCTGCACGCGGATGCAGGTTTCACTCATGTTAGCCTCCGGTGACCGGCGGGAAGAAGGCGACTTCGTCACCGGCACGGACGGGATGGTTAAATTCAACGAGGGTCTGGTTGACCGCCGCCAGCAGTTTGCCGGGCTCCAGCGCCAGCGCCCAACGGTCACCCTGCCCCGCCAGGTGCGCACGCAGCGCTTCAACATCGTCGAAGGTGGCATCCAGCGTCAGGCTGTCGGTATTAACCAGCTCGCGCACCTGCGCAAAAAACAGAATTTTAATCATTGCTTTCCACCCTGAAATCCCCCGATTTACCGCCGCTCTTCGCTAACAGGCGCACCGGGCCAATTACCATATCTTTCTGGACCGCTTTGCACATGTCATAGATGGTCAGCGCCGCAACCGAGGCGGCGGTGAGAGCTTCCATCTCAACGCCGGTTTTACCCGTCAGACGGCACAGCGACTCAATACGCACCCGGCTCTGTTCCGGCTGGGCCTGCAGATTCACTTCGACTTTGCTTAACATCAACGGATGACAAAGCGGAATTAACTCCCAGGTACGTTTAGCGGCCTGAATGCCTGCGATACGCGCCGTGGCAAAGACGTCGCCTTTGTGGTGGCTGCCATCAATAATCATCGCCAGAGTCTCTGGCAACATGGTGACGAAGGCTTCTGCGCGCGCTTCGCGTACGGTTTCCGCTTTGGCGGAGACATCCACCATATGGGCTTCGCCCGCGGCGTTAATATGGGTCAGTTGCGACATAGCTTACTTCTTAAGATGAGGATGGAAATTGCACGGGCGCGTACGGGCATCAAGCTGCGGAGCGATAATGTTCTCCCACGCGGTACGACAGGCTTTCGTGGAGCCCGGCATAGCAAAAATCAGGGTGTTATTGGCGATGCCAGCCACTGCGCGCGACTGCAGCGTGGAGGTGCCGATCTCTTCAAAGGAGAGCATACGGAACACCTCGCCAAAACCTTCGACTTCGCGATCGAAGAGCGGGAGCAGCGCTTCCGGTGCCTGGTCCCCGGCCGTAAAACCGGTGCCACCGGTGATCAGTACCACCTGCACATTTTCGCTGGCAATCCACTGAGAGACCTGCGCACGTATGGCGTAGCGATTCTCTTTAACAATGGCCTTATCGACAATCTGATGGCCCGCATCATGCGCCGCCTCGCGCAGCCAGTGACCAGAGGTGTCATCCTCTTCGCCGCGGCGTTCAGAGACGGTAAGAATGGCTATCCGCGTCGGGATAAATTCGGCGTTAACCTGGCTCATGTTCTGCTTCCTTATGCGCTTATCCGCCAATATAAGAGAGGTTCTGGGTGATTCCGGTATTGCCCTGATGCAGGAAGTGGGTCTGTTTTTTGTGCGTCAATGCCTCGGAGATACGCGCTTCAAGCGCCTGCTGTTGTGCATCCTCGGCAAGCAAATCGCGCAGATCCACGCCGCCATCGCCAAACAGACAGAGATGCAGTTTACCCACCGACGAAACGCGCAGGCGGTTACAACTGGCACAGAAATCTTTCTCATAAGGCATGATCAGCCCAATTTCGCCTTCGTAATCAGGATGGCAAAAGACTTGCGCCGGGCCGTCGCTGCGCTGACGAATCTGATGGATCCAGCCACGTTTGAGCAGCGCATCGCGCAGCACCATGCCAGAGATATGATGACGGCGGAACAGCTCGCTACCTTCACCGGTCTCCATTAACTCGATAAAACGCAACTGAATGCGACGCGGTTTGATCCACGCCAGGAAGGTGTCGAGCTGATGATGATTCACATCGCGCATGAGCACGGTGTTGACTTTAACCTTGTCGAAACCCGCCTCAAAGGCGGCATCGATCCCCTCCATCACCTGCTGAAACTTGTCCTGCCCGGTGATGGCGTGGAACTGACGGGCATCGAGGCTATCGACGCTAACGTTAATTGCCGTCAGGCCCGCATCGCGCCACTGGGCGACGTCGCGTGCAAGACGGTATCCGTTGGTCGTGACCGCAATCTGACGAATGGCGTCGTTTTCACGCACGGCGGCAATAATATCGACAAAATCACGGCGCAGTGAGGGCTCTCCTCCCGTAAGGCGAACCTTTTCGGTGCCCATTGCAGCAAAGGCGCGCGTCACGCGGCGCACTTCATCCACGGAGAGAAAGCCGTTATTGGTTACGCTACCCGGTTTGTAACCCTCGGGCAGGCAATAGGTGCAACGAAAGTTGCACACATCGGTAATCGACAAACGTAAGTAATAAAACTTACGCGCGAAAGCATCGGTAAGTTGTGAAGCCATGTACACCTTTCCAAATATGGGAGGCACAGTCATTTCTTTCTGTACCCTGGTGGCGGAACCGCCACGGCCAGAACGCCATATCATTGTGGACACAGGCGTTAAGGCTAGAGTGTATGTTTTCAGTAATGAAAACGTGGTTAAGCCGATAGTAGCGCGTTAAAGCGGAATTCGCCATCCCGCGCTTTCGCTATATAAATTTATATATAACGCGCTTATCGTCTATTTTCGCTACAGAATACGCAAATACCCTATTTTTGCATTGATGTACGTCATTTTGCCTCCGGACGGGCATCGTCTTTTAGGGGTAGTTAGGTTACTGTTAGCGGGTTCGTAATTTGAAGGAATGTTTATGCGCAACCGCACTTTTGCCGACCTCGATCGCGTGGTGGCCCTCGGTGGAGGGCACGGCCTGGGACGAGTGATGTCATCTCTGTCATCTCTTGGCTCGCGCCTGACAGGGATTGTAACAACCACTGATAACGGGGGCTCAACGGGTCGAATTCGCCGCGCAGAAGGGGGGATCGCCTGGGGCGATATGCGTAATTGCTTAAACCAGTTAATTACCGAACCCAGCGTCGCCTCGGCCATGTTTGAGTACCGTTTTGGCGGTAATGGCGAGCTTTCGGGTCATAACCTCGGAAATCTCATGTTAAAGGCGCTGGACCACCTCAGCGTCAGGCCTCTGGAGGCGATCAATCTCATTCGCAACCTGCTTAAAGTGGATGCGTTTTTGATTCCGATGTCCGAATTGCCGGTCGATCTGATGGCTATTGATGCCGACGGCCACGAAGTCTATGGCGAAGTGAATATTGATCAGCTCACCGTAGCGCCAAAAGAGCTGATGATCTACCCCAGCGTGCCTGCCACCCGCGAAGCGGTAGAAGCGATAGGCGAAGCAGATTTGATACTGATTGGCCCCGGCAGCTTTTATACCAGCCTGATGCCGCTGCTGTTGATTAACGAGCTGGCGCAGGCGCTACGCCGTACACCGGCACCGGTGGTCTATATCGGTAACCTGGGGCGCGAACTCAGCCCGGCCGCGGCCAGCTTAACGCTGGCGAACAAATTGCAGCTGATGGAGGAGCGGGTCGGTAAGAAAATTATCGATGCGGTGGTCGTGGGGCCCAAAGTGGATACTTCAGGAATGGAGGGACGCGTGGTGATCCAGGAGCCGCTGGAGGCCAGCGATATCAAATATCGTCACGATCGACATCTGCTGCGGGTCGCGCTGGAAAGCGCTATTCAGGCATTGGGCTGAATGACCTTTTGACCGGTTCCCTCACCTCCCGACGAGGGAACCGACGTTAATCACGACGCCGCAATAAACAACTCTCGCAACTGATGCAGCTGATCGCGGATCTGCGCCGCCTCTTCGAACTCGAGGTTCTGCGCATGCTGCATCATCAGTCCTTCCAGTTCGTGTATTTTCTGCTGCAACGCTTTTGGCGTCAGTGGCGCGGAATCGTCTTCCACTATGACCGGGCGCGCTTTACCGCGGCCTTTGGCTTTGGTCTTGGCGATGTTCTGACCCAGCGCCAGAATATCCACCACTTTCTTGTTCAGACCCTGTGGCGTGATGCCGTGCTCTTCGTTGAACTGCTGCTGCTTTTCACGACGACGCTCGGTCTCACCAATCGCTTTCGCCATCGACGGGGTGATTTTATCGCCGTAGAGGATCGCCTTACCGTTCACGTTACGTGCGGCGCGGCCAATGGTCTGAATCAGTGAACGTTCAGAGCGCAGGAAGCCCTCTTTGTCAGCGTCCAGAATCGCGACCAGCGACACCTCAGGCATGTCCAGCCCTTCTCGCAGTAAGTTGATGCCCACCAGCACGTCAAACTCGCCCAGACGCAGGTCGCGGATAATTTCCATACGCTCGACGGTATCGATATCAGAGTGCAGATAACGCACCTTTTCGCCATGCTCTTCCAGGTATTCGGTCAGATCTTCCGCCATGCGCTTGGTGAGGGTCGTCACCAGCACGCGCTCGTTGATAGCCGCACGGGCGCGGATCTCAGAGAGCAGATCGTCAACCTGCGTCGCCACCGGTCGCACCTCGATGATCGGATCAAGCAGACCGGTCGGACGCACAACCTGATCCACTACGTCGCCGCCCGATTTTTCGAGCTCGTAGTTGCCCGGCGTGGCCGAAACGTAGATGGTTTGCGGTGCCAGCGCCTCGAACTCTTCAAATTTCATTGGGCGGTTGTCCAGCGCGGAAGGCAGGCGGAAGCCATACTCCACCAGCGTCTCTTTACGCGCCCGGTCACCGCGATACATGCCGCCGATTTGCGGAATGGTTACGTGGGATTCATCCACCACCAGCAGGCCATCCGCCGGCAGGTAGTCAAACAGGGTTGGCGGCGCCTCGCCCGGCCCGCGCCCGGAGAGGTAACGGGAGTAGTTTTCGATGCCGGAGCAGTAGCCCAGCTCGTTCATCATCTCCAGATCAAACTGGGTGCGCTGGCTCAGACGCTGCTCTTCCAGCAATTTATTGTTGGCCAGCAGCACCTTACGGCGATCGCCCAGCTCGACTTTAATCTCTTCCATCGCCTGTACGATACGCTCGCGTGGGGTCACGTAGTGGGTCTTTGGATAGATGGTGTAACGCTGAATCACCGACTCCACATGGCCGGTAAGCGGGTCGAACAGCGACAGCCGCTCTACCTCTTCATCAAACAGTTCCACGCGCAGGGCGATATCGTCGGACTCGGCGGGGAAGATATCAATCACCTCGCCGCGCACGCGGAATGTACCGCGCTGGAAGGCCTGATCGTTACGGGTGTACTGCAGCTCGGCCAGACGGCGCAAAATGGCGCGCTGATCGATAATCATGCCCACCGTCAGGTGCAGCATCATTTTCAGGTAGAGATCCGGGTCGCCCAGACCGTAAATCGCCGATACCGAAGCCACCACCACCACATCGCGACGCTCAAGCAGCGCTTTGGTGGCAGAGAGTCGCATCTGCTCAATATGTTCGTTTACCGAGGCATCTTTCTCGATAAAGGTGTCCGAACTCGGGACATAGGCCTCAGGCTGATAGTAGTCGTAGTAAGAGACGAAATACTCAACTGCATTTTCAGGAAAGAACTCTTTCATCTCGCCGTACAGCTGCGCCGCCAGGGTTTTATTTGGCGCCAGCACCATGGTCGGACGTTGCAGGTCGGCAATGACGTTGGCAACGGTAAAGGTTTTACCCGAGCCGGTTACCCCCAGCAACGTCTGATGCGCGAGACCATCCTCCAGCCCCTCTTTCAAACGGCGAATCGCTTCTGGCTGATCGCCAGAAGGACGGAAAGCGGAATTCAGTTTGAACGGTTTACTCATTAACGACGACCTGATGATCAATTATACGGCAGGTGAGTAATTTTACTCGCGATACGGTTTTTTGCCAGTAAATTATACTGGATGAAAAACCAGTAACGTGATTGACCGTTTCTGTTACCGCCTACTCTTTAACCGGTTTACTGCGCAAAATTTCGCCTGCAACCCGCCAGAATGCGGAACTTTTTCGGTTATCCCCAAAACTTTTCCTTTTTTAACATTTGTCAAGACGAGCCCACATACTTTTGTCATTAACCATGACACTTTATTGACAGACATTGCTTTTATATAACTTACTGATAATCAATAAATATTAAGAAAAGACGGGTTTCGCAGCAATTCAGGCGCAGGCCGCGTATTCTCTCGCTTACCTCACGTTTTCTAACTCTAATGCACAAGGTTATCCACAGGAATAGTGGATAACTCATTCCAGCCCGTAGCCGCCGCCGCTCTGCTAATTCCCGGTTTTTTAACCCAACGCGGCAAGAAATTTTTTTTATCGCTAAATTTTGGTGATCCTCAGCGAAAAAAGGCAGAGCAAATTGGTGGGATCTTGCTCACACTCCCGGCAGAAAGGCGCTGCACCATTACTCTTCATGGCTGGCACTGCGGCAGTGCAATCTTCTGCGATTGAGGGAGAAACTTTGCGGCGGGTTCCGAAAAAACGGTGTTTTTTGCCCTCTCCTGACTCTGTGGCAAGGGTTTTGCAGTACATGTCAGGTCATCGTCGCCAGCCTAAGGAGAAATCACGATGTTGAGCCTGCGAGCCGTTAACCAGTACTACGGGAATCAGCATACGCTATGGAATGTCGATCTCGACCTGCCACCCGGCGTGTGTACCGGTATCGTCGGCCTGCCCGGCATGGGGAAAACCACGCTGATCCACTGTATTGCGGGTTTGCTGCCCGTCGCCAGCGGCAGCATGGTGTGGCATGAGGCGGGCGCCCCTCCCTACAATCTGTTAGGCGTAGCGGCGCAGACGCGCCATCAGCTAGGCATTGGCTATGTGCCGCAAGAGCGGCGCATCTTTTCACAGCTGACGGTAGAGGAGAACTTACAGGTCGCGCGGATGGCAAAGGGAGACATGGGCGGCACCATGAATGGCGAGATCTACGACCTCTTCCCGGAACTCTACCCTTTGCGCCAGTTACGCGCGTCAGGTATCGGTGAGGCAGAGCAGTATCAGCTGGCGCTGGCGAATACGCTGGTGACCCGTCCCCGGCTGCTGATCCTGGATGAACCCAGCCGCGGGCCGGGGCAGTCGTTCGCCGTGAAGCTGGCGCAATTGCTAGTGCGGCTTAACCGGGAGTTAGGACTATCGGTTTTACTGGCAGAACAGCAGCTGTCGCTGATCCGCCGGGTCGCGGATCGCTTTTGTTTACTCTACCGCGGGCGCAACGTTGCCCAGGGACGCGTTAGCGAGCTGGACGATCCCCTGCTGGCCCACTGGATGGCGTCAGCGCGCTAAGGGAGAGATGGCGCCCCACCTCTGCCGTATCGCCGTGCTCACCCAGCCAGGGGATCTCGCCCAGCAGCGGTGCGGGGATGAGCCGGGTCAACGACGCCATATACTCCGCGTGGCGTTTACCCGGCGGTACGACATCGTTGGCCACCCAGCCCGCCAGCCGGAGTCCGGCCTGCTCTACCGCCTTCGCGGTCAGCATGGCGTGGTTAATACAGCCCAGTTTCACCCCTACCACCAGGATCACCGGCAGCTGCTCAGTCACTACCCAGTCGGCAAAAGTCTGTGTCTCTGAGAGTGGCGTGAACCACCCCCCTGCCCCCTCTACCAGCACCCAGTTGGCCTGCTGTTCAAGGGTACGCAAGCCGGCAGAGAGGATCGAAAAATCGATGGGGCGCCCTTCGTCAGCGCTGACGATGTGCGGGGAAGTCGGCTCCGCAAAGGTGTAAGGATTCACCCGATCGTAGGGCAGCGCCACGCTGCTGTTGTGCTGTAATGCCAGCGCATCGCTGTTACGAAGCCCCTCTGCGGTCATCTCGCTGCCCGACGCAACCGGTTTGTAACCTGCCGTACGGTACCCCAGGGCGGAAGCTGCCTGTAACAGCGCGGTGCTGGCAACGGTTTTGCCTACCTCAGTGTCGGTGCCGGTGACGAAAAAGCGGTTAATCACGTTCGATAATTCCATGAAAGAGTTGATAAGTTAGCGGAAATTTTCCGTTCTGCTGCGGCCAGGCCAGCGCTAACTGCTGTAACGCTCTACGGGTCAGCAGTTTACCGGCACGCCCTTCGTGCAAATGGGTGGCTCCAATTCCCTTCAGGGAGCGCATCGCCTGCAGGGCATCATCAAACGGCAAAGTGACCGTCTGACGCTTTACCCGGCAACGCCAGCCATAGAGGACTTCTGTGAGCTGCTGCGCCGTTAAAAAGCGGTTAGCGTGGGCGCGGTCATCTATCGCTCGCCAGGCCTGATTCAGCTCCGGCAGGGAGTCGTTCAGAAGTGTGGTAAATGCCACCTGCCCTCCAGGACGCGTCACCCGGTAGAGCTCGGCGAGCGCCTGCGGCAGGCTGGCGCACCACTGTACCGCCAGGTGGCTCCAGACCAGATCGAAACCGGCATCCGCTAGTGGGATAGCCTCGATATCCCCCAGCAGGTAGGCGTCTGCGGCCTCGTTGCTGCGGGCCTGTTCAAGCATCGGTGCGCTGAGATCCATCGCCGTCACGTGGCTGCCCCGACTGCGCCAAACGCGGCTATTCCCGCCCGGACCGCAGCCTGCATCCAGCACCCGGCTGGGGGCGATGTCCCCCAACAGGGCAAGCAGCCCCTGCGCGCTGTGTCGCTGCAGCGCGTCATGGTTAGCATAGCTCTGGGCTGCGCGGCCAAAGGCAGCGGCAATCGCCTGTTTATTCACTTGCGGCATGGAGCGCCTCCAGAAGCGTCGTGATATCTGCCGCTTTATGAGCGGCGGTGAGGGTCAGGCGCAAACGCGCCGTGCCCGCAGGCACCGTAGGCGGTCGGATCGCCGTTACCCAAATGCCCTGGCTTCTGAGCTGCTGCGCCAGATTCAGCGCCCGGCCATTCTCGCCGACAATCAGCGGTTGAATGGCACTGTGCGAGTGGGTCACCTGCAGCGGCAAACCCTTCACACCACGGCGGAACTGTTGAATATGCTGTGCCAGTTTTTGTCGCCGGGCATCGCCCTCTTCACCCCGAATGAGGTTAAACGCCGTCAGCAGCGCGACCGCCTGGGCAGGCGGCATGCTGGTGCTGTAGATGAGATGACGTGCAAACTGCAGCAGATAATCGGCAACTTCTTCGCTGCACAGCACCGCCGCGCCGCTGACGCCCACCCCTTTACCAAAGGTGACGACCAGCAGGTCCGGTTTGACCTGCTGACAAGCCGCGCTGCCCCGCCCTTCCGGGCCGGTGATGCCGATCCCATGGGCATCGTCCACCAGCAGCCAGCCCTGCCTCTGCCAGGTAGCTGAGGCCAGCGCCGCTAAGGGCGCGCTGTCGCCATCCATGCTGAAAATCCCCTCGGTCACAACCAGTTGTTGGCCGGGGCAGGGTTTATCCAGCAATTCGGCCAGCTGCGCAGGATCGTTGTGCGCAAAGCGGCGTAACTGCGCCGGGCTGAGGCTGGCCGCCTCCAGCAGCGAAGCATGGCTCAGACGATCGGCCAGGATCCGATCCGCTTTGCCCGGCAGAGCCGCAATGAGAGCCTGATTCGCCGCAAAGCCCGAGATAAACAGCAGCGCACGTGGATAGCCTAACCAGCCGGCCAGATGTTCTTCCAGTGCCTGATGCGCACGGGTATAGCCGCTGACATGGCCCGAGCCGCCGCTCCCGACACCGTACTGCTCAGCCCCCTGCTGCCAGGCACGAATAACCTCAGGATGTTGGCTCAGCCCAAGGTAGTCATTGCTGGAGAAATTGCAGTAGCGCTGCTGGTCGCGGGTGAGAAAACGGCCCGCGCCGTTCTCTACTACCGTGCGTACGCGCAGCGCGTCTGCCGCCCGGCGTGCGTCCAGGGCGGCGGTGATCCGTTGCTGCCAGGTCATACCGTTGCCGCGTTGTAGAACTGTTCAGTGTCGGCGTTGAAAAGTTGCTGCTCCAGTTGATGCTGTTGCTCAATATCACCCGTGGCTACCGCGGTCTGCTGCGGATTGAGCCCCAGCTTACGGAACAGCTGAACGTCTTTGTCCTCTTCCGGGTTCGGGGTGGTCAGCAGCTTGCAGCCGTAGAAGATGGAGTTCGCCCCGGCCATAAAACACATCGCCTGGGTCTGTTCGTTCATCTGCTCGCGACCGGCGGACAGACGTACCCAGGAGGTCGGCATCATCACGCGCGCCACGGCAATAGTGCGAATAAAATCGAACGCATCGACGTCATCGTTATCGGCCAGCGGGGTGCCCTTTACCTTCACCAGCATGTTGATAGGCACGCTCTCTGGCGGCGTCGGTAAGTTGGCCAGCTGCAGCAGCAGACCTGCACGATCTTTCACCGTTTCGCCTAAACCGACGATCCCGCCCGAGCAGACTTTGATGCCCGCATCGCGCACCTTGTCGAGGGTGTCGAGACGCTCCTGATAGGTGCGGGTGGTGATGATATTGCCGTAAAACTCCGGGGAGGTGTCGAGGTTGTGGTTGTAGTAATCCAGCCCCGCCGCGCTCAGGCGCTGAGCCTGGGTTTCGTTCAGCGTACCCAGCGTCATACAGGCCTCCATCCCCATCGCCTTCACGCCTTGTACCATCTGCTCCAGATAGGGCATATCGCGATCGTGAGGGTTCTTCCAGGCAGCCCCCATGCAGAAGCGGGTGGAGCCTGCGTTTTTCGCCTGACGGGCTGACTCCAGCACCTGTTCAACTTCCATCAGACGTTCAGATTCCAGGCCAGTTTTGTAGCGCGCACTTTGCGGGCAGTATTTGCAATCTTCCGGGCAGGCGCCGGTTTTAATCGACAGCAAGGTGCTGACCTGCACCTGCTGCGGATCGAAGTGCTGACGATGAATTTGCTGGGCTTCAAACAGCAGTTCAAGGAGGGGTTTTTCAAATAATGCAGTAACTTGCGACATCGTCCAGCGTGTCTGGTGAGCCATGGGGCATCTCCAAAAGGGGTTTAGTTCAGGGTGGGTTCGGTTTATACTTGTAAACCTAAATGTTTTCAAAATGGTTTACAAGTCGATTATGACAACGGACGATCTCGCTTTCGATCAGCGCCACATCTGGCACCCTTACACCTCTATGACCCAGCCGTTACCGGTTTACCCGGTCGCCTCGGCGCAGGGTTGCGAACTGAAACTCGCCAGCGGCGAGCTGCTGGTGGACGGAATGTCTTCCTGGTGGGCGGCCATTCATGGCTACAATCACCCGCGTCTGAACGCGGCGATGAAGGCGCAGATCGATCAGATGTCTCATGTCATGTTCGGCGGTATTACCCACCAGCCCGCCGTGGATCTCTGTCGTCGGCTGGTGGCCATGACCCCGCAGGCGCTGGAGTGCGTGTTTCTTGCCGACTCCGGCTCGGTGGCGGTAGAGGTGGCGATGAAAATGGCGCTGCAATACTGGCACGCCAAGGGCGAAACGCGTCAGCGTTTCCTCACCTTCCGCAACGGCTATCACGGCGATACCTTCGGCGCGATGTCGGTCTGCGATCCTGATAACTCAATGCACAGCCTGTGGAAGGGTTATCTGCCGGAAAACCTCTTTGCACCCGCCCCGCAAAGCCGCTTCGATGGTGAATGGGATGAGGCAGATATGGTCGGCTTTGCTCGCCTGATGGCGGCGCATCGTCATGAGATTGCCGCCGTGATCCTCGAACCCATCGTGCAGGGCGCAGGCGGTATGCGGATGTATCATCCCGAGTGGCTTAAACGTATTCGCAAAATGTGTGACCGGGAGGGGATCTTGCTGATTGCCGATGAGATCGCCACCGGCTTTGGCCGCACCGGTAAGCTCTTTGCCTGCGAACATGCCGGGATCGCGCCGGATATTCTCTGTCTGGGCAAGGCGATAACCGGCGGTACCATGACGCTTTCTGCCACCCTTACGACCCGTCAGGTGGCCGACACCATCAGCGAGGGAGAGGCGGGCTGCTTTATGCACGGCCCGACGTTTATGGGCAATCCACTGGCCTGCGCGGTGGCGAGTGAAAGTCTGGCCCTGCTGGAGAGCGGCGAGTGGCAAGCACAGGTTGCGGCCATCGAGACGCAGCTTTCGCAAGCGCTGGCGGCGGCGCGTGAGTCCGAATACGTGGCTGACGTGCGGGTGCTGGGCGCCATCGGCGTGGTTGAAACGCACCATCCGGTCAATATGGCGGCGCTGCAACGCTTCTTTGTGGCACGGGGCGTGTGGGTCCGACCGTTTGGTAAGCTCATCTATCTGATGCCGCCGTACCTGATCAGCCCTGAACAGTTGCAAAAGCTCACCACGGCGGTGGTGGATGCCGTACACAATCCCGCACATTTTGCGATTTAATCCATAGCGTTACGTTTTGTACTCTCGTTTTGCATTACACTTTTTGCAGAGTTCACTACGGAGAAACGGTATGAAGTTAATCAGTCAGGATCTGCGCGACGGCGAAAAACTCCCGGAGCGTCATGTCTTTAACGGCATGGGTTATCAGGGCGATAACATCTCCCCCCACCTGGCCTGGGATGAGGTGCCGGCGGGCACGAAGAGTTTTGTAGTCACCTGCTATGACCCGGATGCGCCTACCGGTTCGGGCTGGTGGCACTGGATCGTGGCGAATCTGCCTGCCGATACCCGCGTGTTGCCGCAGGGGTCGGGCTCATCGCTGGTGGCCCTGCCGGAAGGCGCGGTTGAAACCCGTACCGATTTTGGTAAAGCGGGCTATGGCGGCGCGGCGCCGCCGAAGGGCGAAACCCATCGCTATATTTTCACGGTGCATGCGCTGGACGTAGAGCGAATTGAGGTCGATGAAAGCGCAAGCGGCGCGATGGTAGGCTTTAACGTGCATTTCCACACGCTGGGCAGCGCGTCGATCACGACGATGTATGTCTGAAAACCTGCCCGGCTCTGCGCCGGGCTTATCGTTATAATATGGCCGGAAGCAGCCCCACCAGGCTGCGCTGGCTCAGCAACGCAATCGCCGCATCAATGTCTGGCGCAAAAAATCGATCGTCATCATAGTGCGCCACCTGCTCGCGCAGGGTATGTCGTGCCTGCTCCAGCAGCGGGCTGGACGTTAAGCCCTCGCGCAGATCCATCCCCTGGCAGGCCGCCAGCCACTCTACTGCCAGCACGCCACGGGTATTACCGGCCATCTCCCATAAACGCCGCCCTGCGGCAGGCGCCATTGAAACGTGATCTTCCTGATTCGCTGAGGTGGGCAGACTGTCCACGCTGTGCGGGTGTGACAAGGCTTTGTTTTCACTGGCCAGCGCCGCCGCGGTTACCTGGGCAATCATAAATCCGGAATTCACCCCGCCGTTGCGCACCAGGAAGGGCGGCAACTGCGACATGTGTTTATCCATCATTAGCGCGATCCGCCGCTCAGCCAGCGCACCGATTTCGGCAATCGCCAGAGCAATGTTGTCTCCGGCCATCGCCACCGGCTCGGCGTGGAAATTGCCTCCGGAGATCACCTCGTTCTCCTGCGCAAAGACCAGCGGGTTATCGGACACCGCATTCGCCTCGACCAGCAGTACCTCCGCCGCCTGACGCAGCTGGGTAAGGCAGGCGCCCATCACCTGCGGCTGACAGCGAAGGGAGTACGGATCCTGCACTTTGTCGCAGTTATGGTGCGACTCAGCGATGGCGCTGGTGTCCGTCAGGACGTGACGATATAGCGCTGCGGCGTCAATTTGCCCGCGCTGGCCACGCACGTCGTGAATACGGGCATCAAACGGACGCCGCGAGCCGAGCACCGCTTCGGTGGTGAGCGCGCCACAGACGACCGCTGAGGCAAAGAGATCTTCTGCTTCAAACAGGCCGCGCAGCGCAAACGCGGTGGAGACCTGAGTGCCGTTAAGCAGCGCCAGCCCCTCTTTCGCCGCGAGCGTCACCGGCGTCAGGCCTGCTTGTTGCAATGCTTCGCGGGCGGGCAGCCACTCTCCCCGGTAACGCGCTTTCCCCTCGCCCAGTAGCGTGAGCGACATATGCGCTAGCGGGGCCAGATCGCCGGAAGCCCCCACCGATCCCTTCGCCGGGATCCACGGGTACACGCCGGCATTGACCAGCCCAATTAACGCCTGAATCACGCTGAGACGGATACCGGAAAATCCCCGGGCAAGGCTGTTAATTTTTAGTACCATCATCAGGCGCACGATCTCATCGTCGAGCGGCTCCCCCACGCCGGCGGCATGAGATAACACCAGCGAACGCTGAAGGTTTTCCAGATCATGCGTGGCAATTCGCGTCTGGGCCAACAGGCCAAAACCGGTGTTGATGCCATAGGCGGTGCGACCTTCTGCCACAATCGCCTCAACGCAGGCGACGCTCTCATTAATGGCGCCAAATGCCG
Source organism: Leclercia sp. UBA1284 (assembly GCF_002308415.1). Taxonomy (NCBI): domain Bacteria; kingdom Pseudomonadati; phylum Pseudomonadota; class Gammaproteobacteria; order Enterobacterales; family Enterobacteriaceae; genus Leclercia; species Leclercia sp. UBA1284. The sequence goes on along the minus strand of NZ_DBUS01000006.1, from coordinate 485,233 downwards.
CCTCGCTGAGCGTGAGCTGCATCGGGCTTCCCCAGAGCTGACGAAGCTGGGCCAGAGTTAGCGTACCGGGGTTAAGCGTAAAGGCATTCATCGGTGCTCTCCTCGTTGAGCGGTGATCATCGGCAGGTTGAGTCCCTGCTCTCTGGCGCAATCAATCGCAATGTCGTATCCGGCGTCTGCATGACGCATCACGCCCGTGGCCGGATCGTTATGCAGGACGCGGGCGATACGGGCGGCCGCGTCATCGCTGCCGTCACAGACGATGACCATCCCGGCATGCTGGGAGAAGCCCATCCCCACCCCACCGCCGTGGTGCAGCGAGACCCAGGTCGCTCCGCTGGCCGTGTTCAGTAATGCGTTAAGCAGCGGCCAGTCGGAGACCGCGTCAGAGCCGTCACGCATGGCTTCGGTTTCGCGGTTCGGGCTGGCAACCGAGCCAGAATCGAGATGATCGCGGCCAATAACGATAGGGGCGGAGACTTCACCGCTACGTACCATTTCGTTAAATGCGAGGCCGAGTTTCTGGCGCCACTCCAGCCCGACCCAGCAGATACGCGCCGGAAGCCCCTGGAAGTTAATACGTTCCCGGGCCATATCCAGCCAATGATGCAGGTGGACATCGTCAGCGATAATCTCTTTCACTTTGGCGTCGGTTTTATAGATATCCTGCGGATCGCCGGAGAGCGCCACCCAGCGGAACGGGCCGATACCCCGGCAGAAAAGTGGACGAATATAGGCAGGGACAAAGCCCGGGAAATCGAAGGCGTTTTGTACACCCATCTCCTTCGCCATCTGGCGGATGTTATTGCCGTAATCAAATGTGGGGATACCCTGCTGGCTGAAGGCCAGCATTGCGTTGACGTGCTCTGCCATGGAGAGCTTCGCGGCCCGCACGGTGCCCTGGGGATCCTGCTGCGCTTTTTGCTGATACTCATCCCAGCGCCAGCCTTTCGGCAGGTAGCCGTGCAGCGGGTCATGGGCGCTGGTCTGGTCGGTGACCATGTCCGGGCGCACGCCGCGCGCCACCAGTTCAGGCAGGATCTCCGCCGCGTTGGCGCACAGTGCGATCGAAACGGCTTTGCCCTCTTCGGTATATTTTTTGATGCGCGCCAGGGCGTCGTCCAGCGTGTCGGCCTGCTCATCCACATAGCGGGTACGCAGACGGAAATCGATGCGGCTCTGCTGACACTCAATATTGAGTGAGCAGGCCCCTGCCAGGGTGGCGGCCAGCGGCTGCGCTCCGCCCATTCCCCCCAGTCCGGCGGTAAGAATCCAGCGCCCTTTCAGGGAGCCGTCATAGTGCTGGCGTCCGGCTTCAATGAAGGTTTCCCAGGTGCCCTGGATGATCCCCTGGCTGCCGATATAGATCCAACTGCCCGCCGTCATCTGGCCGTACATGGCCAGCCCTTTTGCATCCAGCTCGTTAAAGTGTTCCCAGGTCGCCCAGTGGGGTACCAGGTTGGAGTTGGCAATCAGCACACGTGGCGCGTTGGAATGGGTTTTGAATACCCCTACCGGCTTGCCGGATTGCACCAGCAGGGTTTCGTCTGCGTCGAGTTGCGTAAGCGCCTCGACAATAGCGTCGTAGCAGTCCCAGTTGCGCGCTGCACGTCCGATACCGCCGTAAACCACCAGCTCGTTCGGATTTTCGGCCACATCGGGGTCGAGGTTGTTCATTAACATACGCAGCGGGGCTTCGGTGAGCCAGCTTTTTGCGGTTAAGGTGGTGCCGCGGGGTGCGCGCACCGTCTGCTGGCGATACTTGCCTGACGACATGATGTGCTCCTCATTGGGGAGAGAATATACAATTAGATATACTTGTATAGACAAGTGCACACAAGGCGAGATTTAACAAAAAATATACATTTTTATTATATTGCGTCAGCAATCACGCTTTTAAAACTTATGACATAAAGTGGCCTTGCAGCCGGTAGCGGTCGCCCGGGAAGAGCAGGCGCGCATGAGAGACAATGTTCGATGCCGACCAGGTCCGTCGACGGATCATCAGACAGGGATCGTGTTCTTTGATGCGCAGCAGTTCGCACTCCTGCCGGGTCGCACGGACAGCCTCGACAATGTGTTCCCCTTCGGTGAGCGGGGCAATCAGCGACAGATAAGCATGCGGTGTGGTAGCGGTATAATCTTGCTCTAAATAGGCCGGCACCCTGAGCGCATTGACGCAGCGATCCTCAATCTGCACCGGGACGTCGTTTTCGAAGTGCAGCATCAGAGAGTGAAAAATTGCCGTGCCCTCTTTCACATCCAGGGCCATGGCCTGCCGGGCAGAGGCTTGCGTCTCCTCCAGCAGCAGCACCTCACAGCGGTGCTGATGCTGACGGGCGGTTATTTCGTCGGCAATGCTGCGGATCTCAAACAGTGCCGACTGCCCTTTAGGTTCGGCCACAAAGGTGCCAACCCCCTGCAGACGGACCAGTAACCCTTCGTCGGTAAGCTCCCGCAATGCGCGGTTAATGGTCATACGGCTAAATCCGAACTGCGCCACCAGCTCCGCCTCGGATGGAATACGATCGTGCGCCCGCCAGACGCCCGTGGCGATTTGATGGCTGATCGCCTGTTTCACCTTTTCGTAAAAAGGTGCCGGGGCGTTAGTTTGCCGCTGCGAAGCGCGTGTGAACATAACCATTCCTTAAGCCGTAAAAAGTCGAGTATATCCGCGTATTACGCCCACCAGTGAGCAATTTGCCACGCCAGCCGCGCGGCGAGCTTTGCCCCCTGCCCCTCGCGATCAAAACGCGGGCTAAACTCCACCAGATCCACCGCCTGCAGCTTGCCACTGCGGCAAATCGGTTCGATTACCCGCAGCAGATCCCGCGCGGGCACGCCCAGCGCTGCCTGCGCCGATACCGCAGGCATCTCGCCGGCGGGCAGCACATCGAGATCGAGCGTCAGGTAGAGACGATCTGCCTGCTGAATCAGGTTTGACACGGCGTCTGACACCGCGTGCTGAAAATCAAGATCTTCTACCACTGTTACCTTCAGACGAGCCGCTTCGTCCCACAGTGCCTGGGTGTTCGCTGCCCGACTAGCACCCAGGCAGGCATAGACAAAATCGCGCTGCTGCGCTTCGCAGTAACGGGCCAGCTGGCGAAACGGCGTACCCGAGGTCGCGCGGCTTGCCTGGCGTAAATCGAGATGGGCGTCGAGATTCACAATCACCACTCGCTCATTGGGGAAGGCGTCCAGCACCCCTTTGCCGTGACCCCAGGCGGTTTCGTGTCCTCCCCCCAGCACCAGAGTGCGCATTCCCGCCTGCTGGCAGGTGGTCACTGCCTCACTGAGCGCCTGCTGTGCCGCTTCCAGCGCATCGGCTTCTACGGTGATATTCCCCAGATCGGTCAGACGCTCGTGACCGCCATAGCTCGCCATATCGGCCAGCGCGGCACGCAGGACGTCTGGCCCCTCTGCTGCGCCCGGCCTGCCCTGATTGCGTTTAACCCCGGCATCACAGCAAAAACCCAACAGCGCAATCCCCTCCCGGCCTGGCTGGAAAGTCGGGCTCTGCTGCACGGTTTGAAACAGGCGCAGCGCGTTGCTGGCCTCGGCACGATCGTCGCGCCCTTGCCAGATATCCGGGGAAACAGGCTGCCAGAGCTTCATTGTATTTGTCCTCTGAATATCCTCTGCCAGAGCGGGTTACGGCCAGGTTCGTAGATCATTTCAACGGGGCTTTCAGCGTCCCAGATAGCCAGATCGGCTTTATATCCAGCTTTCAGCTGACCCTGTGTAGAACCACGCCCTAACGCCTGGGCGGCATTTCGCGTCACGCCTGCCCAGGCTTCTTCCGGGGTCAGGCCAAACTGGACGCAGGCCATGTTCATGGCCAGATGCAGGCTGGCGAAAGGGCTGGTACCCGGGTTGTAATCCGTGGCGACGGCCATGGGAACGCCGTGCTGGCGCAGCCGCTCGACAGGGGGACGCTGACGCTCCTGCAGAAAATAGAATGCTCCCGGAAGCAACACGGCGACGGTGCCGCTTTGCGCCATCGCCGCCACGCCGGCTTCGTCCAGATACTCGATATGATCCGCTGACCAGCCGTGATAGCGGCTCACCAGCGCCGTACCACCCAGATTCGACAACTGCTCGACATGGCCTTTTACCGGGATCCCAAGCCGCTGTGCCGCCTGGAACAGCCGCTCAGTTTGCGCAGGGGTGAAACCGACCGTTTCACAGAAAACATCAACCGCCTCGAAAAGCTGTTTTCGCCATAGCGTGGGGAGCGAGTGCTGACAGATGTGGTCAATCCAACCGTCGGGATGCTGGCGATATTCCTGCGGAACCGCGTGAGCCGCCAGCAGCGTTGGGCTGATTTCAATGGGATGATGTTGAGCGAGCCGTTGCGCCACGCGCAGGAGCTTCTCTTCGGCTTCATCGTTCAGACCGTACCCCGATTTGATCTCAAGCGTCGTTACGCCTTCGCGCATCATGCGCACAAGTCGCGCCTGCGCAAGCTGGAAGAGCGCTTCCGGCGTGCTGTTGCGGGTCGCGGTCACGGTGGCATTAATCCCGCCGCCCTGTGCGCTGATGGTTTGGTAAGAGACGCCGTTCAGGCGCTGCTCCCACTCCGCCGCACGATTGCCGCCAAAGATTAGGTGGGTATGACAGTCGATTAAGCCCGGCGTGACCAGCCGCCCCTGCATGTCATGCTGGCCAGGCAGATGAGCCGGCAGGTCTGCGTCGGGGATCAGCGCCAGAATCGTTTCGCCGCGGAGGATTAACGCCTGCTTTTCCATCAGGCCATAAGGGGCTGGCTTATCGGGATCCAGGGTAGCGAGGCGCGCGTTACGCAAGATGACGTCGTCAGGATGAAGTTGCAACATCAGGCTTCCACTTGTCATGGGTTGTATAGACATTTATTTTGATTCCCGCCCCTCTGTCAATCGCCTTTACCGATATTGTTATCAGTTTGTGACGATTTTCCCGCTAAGCCTGGGAATAAAAAGTCAATTTTTGCCGTTTCATCTTCCCGTTTCGCCCAACTTAGTATAAAAAAGCAGGCTATTTCCGTTATCCCCATTTGATTCGCACAGCAAGGAGCTTTCCCTTGAATATTTCCAGCCACTACCGTCTGGCGCTGGCACTGGCTTTTGGCGTAACCTTGTCCGCATGTAGCTCAACGCCACCAGACCAGCTTCCGTCTGAACAGGCGGCCCCTGGCACCGCTTCCCGTCCTGTTCTCTCTGCTGAAGAAGCGAAGAACTTCCAGCAGGCGCGCTATTTCACCGCCATGAATCCTGATGCCGCGCCGTGGAAGCCGTATGCCATTCGTCTGCCAGCACAACCGAATTTCGTGGTAGGCCCGGCGGGAACTCAGGGGGTGACTCATACCTCTGTTCAGGCCGCCGTTGATGCTGCCATTGCCAAACACAGCAGCTCTCGTCAGTACATCGCCATCATGCCTGGCGAGTACGAAGGGACCGTCTATGTTCCGGCTGCGCCGGGCAGCGTGACGCTGTACGGTATGGGTGAAAAACCTGCTGATGTGAAAATTGGCCTGCCGATCGATTCTGAAATCGACACCGCCACCTGGCGCCATCTGGTGAATCCGGGCGGTAAATACATGCCAGGTAAACCGGCGTGGTATATGTTTGATCGCTGCCAGAGCAAGCAAAGCGCCACCGTTGGCGTGATGTGCTCTGCGGTATTCTGGTCACAAAACAATGGCCTGCAGCTGCAAAACCTGACCATCGAAAACAATCTGGGCGACAGCGTGGATGCAGGTAATCACCAGGCCGTGGCGCTGCGTAGCGATGGCGACCAGGTGCAGATCGATAAGGTGAACATTCTCGGTCGCCAGAACACCTTCTTTGTGACCAATAGCGGTGTGCAAAATACGCTGCAGAACACCCGCCTGACCCGTACGCTGGTGACCAATAGCTATATTGAAGGTGACGTAGATATCGTTGCAGGCCGTGGCGCCGTCGTGTTTGATAACACCGACTTCCGCGTGGTGAATTCCCGTACCCAAAAAGAGGGTTACGTCTTTGCCCCAGCCACCCTGTCGAACATGTTCTATGGCTTCCTGGCGGTAAATAGTCGCTTTACGGCTGCCGGGGACGGCGTCGCGCAACTCGGCCGCGCTCTGGATGCCGATGCCAACTCGAATGGCCAGGTCGTCATTCGCGATAGCGTCATCAATGAAGGCTTCAACATGGCGAAACCCTGGGCTAATGCGGCGATCTCTCAGCGCCCTTATGCTGGCAACACGGGTACCGTTGATGATAAAGGCAATGTACAGCGCAACCTGAACGACGCTAACTTCAATCGCATGTGGGAATACAACAACCGCGGTGTAGGTAGCAAGATCGTCGCCGAACCGAAGCAGTAACGGCGCTATTAGCAAAAAGGGGGAGCAACTCCCCCTTTATGCTGCGCCTGGAAGCGTCAGGCAACCGTCTGTAGATACGCGTCCAGCAGTTGCAGTATCGCAACCATGAGTTGCAGGATCAGAATACACCATCCTGTAAAGCTCATACGCCACTCCTTTGGTCAGGAGCACTGCCACTGACTTACCTTTCCGCTGCCTGTCGCCAGTGGGTGTTGGTGCTTGCTGATGTGCTCCACAGCTAAGGCACTGACGGCACCACCCGCCAGCCAGGACTTAAAAAGGTGCCTGTTTTGCGGATCTGCTACACATCTCACCAACCCAGCGATTGTAGCGATAAATATCTGTATATAAAAACAGTCCAGCTCAAAATCAGAATTCATCAAACTCATTGAAAAAATAGCAATCAATTCAATTCAGTAGCACCCACACCTGCTTTTAGCGCCTGGCTTGCACTATTTTACTTTACTCACTCATGAGACTACGATGACCGGGTTGGTATTTGCTGATGTGCACATCCGGCCACCACCGGGTATAAAAAAACCTCGCACTGGCGAGGTTTTTTTATTGCGACGTTCTAACGCGTTACTGCGCGTTAACCACTACCCACATTGGGCCCTGGCCGACGGCATAGCGTCCTTTCTCTTCCAGCAGCCCCTGCTCACCCTGAATTTCATACAGCGCAATGTGATGCGATTTCTGCCCCGCCGCGATCAGGTACTTGCCCGTGTGATCGATATTGAAGCCACGCGGCTGAGTTTCCGTCGGCTGGAAACCTTCCACGGCCAGCACGCTGCCATCTTCAGACACGCTGAAGATGGTGATCAGGCTGGACGTACGGTCACAGGCATAGAGGTGACGTCCATCCGGTGTGATGTGGATATCGGCCGCCCAGCGGGTATCGGTAAAATCTGCAGGCATCATATCCAGCGTCTGGATACATTCGATATTGCCGTGGACATCACTCAGCGCCCAGACGTCTACCGAGCCGTTCAGCTCGTTCACCACATAAGCGAACTTCTGATTCGGATGGAAGACCATATGACGCGGGCCTGCACCTTCCACAGTGGTCACTTCCGCCGGATTTTGTGCCGCCAGTTTACCGTCGTCACCCAGGGTGAAAAGACAAATTCGATCCTGCTTCAGCGCCGGCACCCAAAGCGTTTTATTATCTGGTGAGATATTGGCAGAGTGGCAACCTTCCAGCCCATCAACCATGTCTACGCTTTCGCCCGGGATACCGTCGTTCAGGCGCGTCACGCTGACGCAACCGGCGTTATAGGAGCCGCTAAAGATGAAGCGCCCTTCCAGGTCAGTGGAGATATGCGTCGGGCTGCCCGGCAGTGCCGCTTCGGCGGTATAGGTAAGAGCACCATCTTCAGGTGCAATACGGTAGGCCAGCACGCGGAATTCTGGACGCACACCCACGTACAGGAAACGTTTATCCGGACTGATTACCATCGGCTGAACCTGCCCCGGCACATCGACAACCTGAACAAGGGTGAGTGACCCTTCAGGGTTCAGACGCCAGACATGGATCTGTTGGCTTTCAGGACTGGCGGTATAAACGGTTTGTTTCATGAATGCTCCTTCCTCACTGCGCGTGAAAGTAATGTACAAGGATGATCGTTTAACGGTAGATGCTGAATTTTAGCCAGGAATTTTGCAGCGATCGTCTCGCGGTGTACCATCTCAGCAATCTGTTTTTCATCATTAACCGGAATAACAAATGACCTCTCGCGTGATTGCACTGGATTTAGACGGTACGTTACTTACCCCGCAAAAAACCCTGCTCCCCTCTTCGCTCGAAGCGCTACAACGCGCGCGCGAAGCGGGTTATCAACTCATTATTGTGACGGGTCGTCATCACGTTGCTATTCATCCTTTTTATCAGGCACTGGCTTTAGATACACCTGCAATTTGTTGTAATGGCACTTATTTGTATGATTATCATGCAAAAAAGGTTCTCGAATCGGATCCGCTCCCGGTTGTGCAGGCACAACAGCTGATTACACTGCTTGATGAACATAACGTTCACGGTCTGATGTACGTTGACGAAGCCATGCTGTATGAGCGCCCTACCGGCCACGTGATTCGCACCCGTGCCTGGGCGCAATCTCTGCCGGAGGCGCAACGCCCGGTGTTTACGCAGGTAGCTTCGCTGGCGCAGGCGGCCCGGGAGGTATCTGCCATCTGGAAATTTGCCCTGACCGATGAAGACACCATCAAGCTGAATGATTTTGCTAAACTCGTTGAAAACACGCTGGGGCTGGAGTGCGAGTGGTCCTGGCACGATCAGGTGGATATTGCCCGCAAAGGCAACAGCAAAGGTAAGCGCCTGACGCAGTATGTCGAGTCCCAGGGCTGGTCGATGCAGGATGTTATTGCCTTTGGCGATAACTATAACGACATCAGCATGTTAGAAGCTGCAGGTACCGGTGTGGCGATGGGCAATGCTGACGAGGCGGTGAAGGCGCGCGCCAACGTCGTTATCGGCGATAACACGCGCGACAGCATCGCCCAGTTCATTTACAGCAACCTGATTTGATCAGGTTGTAATCGACACGCTCTTAATCTGCGCGTACAGCCACAGGCCAGGCTTAATGCTAAGTTCATCCCTGGCCCAGGGGCTGATACGCGCCCAGAGCGTCTTACCGGCAATCTCCAGCTGCACTTCTACCTGCCCGTTATCGTCATAGCATTGGGCGACTTTTGCTCGCAGGATATTACGAATACTGCTCTGTACCGGCGGTTGCAGGACCAGCGAGACGTCTGAAGCCTGAATGCGGATGCGCAAATTGGCCTGTAGCGGTTTATCTAGCTTATTCACCCAGAGGTGTTGATCGCCGAGCGCCAGCGCGGTCATGGCATAGTGCGGGTGATGTTCAAGAACGCTGACCCTCAGAATGCTGCTCTGCTGTTCTGCCGGCAACCACGGATGCATGACGCTACTGCCCCACACCTCCTCCAGAGGGCCAAACGCCTTCACGTTACCGTTTTCCAGCACCAGCACGTTATCGGCCAGGTGGAGGATCTCCTCCAGCGAGTGGCTGACGTAGAGCATCGGGATATTGATTTCACGCGCCAGTCGCTGCAGATAGGGTAGCAGTTCGCGCTTACGCGGAATATCGAGAGAGGCCAGCGGCTCGTCCAGCAGGAGCAGTTCCGGCGCGGTGAGCAGTGCGCGACCGATGGCCACACGCTGTTTTTCGCCCCCCGACAAAGAGGAGGGTAGACGGTCGAGCAGGTGCTCAATTCCCAGCAGCGCAACCAGTTTATCGAACTGTCCGGCCATGCTTTTCGCCATGCCGTAGCGCAGATTACCCCGAACCTTATAGTGCGGAAAGAGCCGGGCATCCTGGAAAACGTACCCAATACGGCGCTTATCCGGTGACAACCAGATACGCTGTTCTGCGTCGTTGAGCACCCGATCATTCAGCACAATGCGCCCGCTCTGAGGTCGTGTCAGGCCGCTGATGGCGTTAATCAGCGAGGTTTTGCCCGCCCCCGACACACCAAAAATCGCCGTAATACCCCGTGCTGGCAGGGTTTCGTTGATGGTCAGACAGTGTTCGCCCAGCGTCTGGCTAAAATTAAGTTCCAGCATTTCAGTTCCCCATCCGTTCACGGCTCAAACGTGCCAGCCATTCCGACACCAGCAGCGAGACGATAGCCAGCACAATGGAGATAATACAGAGTCGCGCGGCGGCGCCTTCGCCACCTGGCGTCTGGATTAAGGTATACATGGCAGACGGCAGCGTGCGGGTTTCACCAGGAATATTGGAAACGAAAGTGATGGTGGCACCAAACTCGCCCAGCGAACGCGCAAAGGCCAGTACCGTGCCGACGATAATTCCGGGCAGGGTCAGGGGGAGCGTGATGGTGAATAAAACTCGCCAGCGTCCGGCCCCCAGCGTACAGGCGGCCTGCTCCAGTTTACGATCCACCCCCTCCAGCGCCAGACGGATGGCACGGACCATCAACGGGAAGGACATCACCGCCGCCGCCAGCACCGCACCGCGCCAGCTGAAGGCGAAGGTCAGCCCAAACCAGTCATATAGCCATTCACCAATGATGCCGCGTCGGCCCATCGCAATAAGCAGTAAATAGCCCACAACCACGGGCGGCAGCACCAGCGGCAGATGGATCAGGCTATCGAGAAGCGCCTTACCGGGAAAGGTGCAGCGAACCAGTAGCCAGGCAAAGAAGATCCCAAAGGGCAGACTAAACACAACCGCGAGGGAGGAGACTTTCAGGCTCAGCAGCACGGCCTGCCATTCGGGATCGGTCAAAATCATTCGTGAGTCGTAAATCCATAGCGTTTAAAGATTGCCGACGCCTGCGGCCCTTTCAGATAATCGTAAAAGGCGCTGACCGTCGCGTTTTTATGTCCATCAACGATGGCAACAGGATATTCCACTTTTTTGTGCGAGTCTTCCGGGAAGGTCCCGACGACTTTTACCCCTTTACCGGCAACGGCATCGGAGCCATAAACAATGCCCAGGGGCGCTTCGTTACGCTCCACCAGCGCCAGTGCGCCACGAACATCTTCCGCCGGCGCCAGCTTTGGCGAAAGCGTATCCCATGCGCCCAGTTTCTGCAGCGCCTCTTTCGCGTAGATACCCGCAGGAACATGTTCCGGATCGCCAACCGCCAGACGTCCGTCTTTCAGCAGGCTGGCCCAGGGCGTCTCTTTATTGATTGTCATATCGCCCTGTGGGCTTGTTTTAGGCGCCACGACGACCAGGCTATTCCCCAGTAACGTTGTCCGACTGGCGGTGTCGATTGATTTCTTCTGCACCGCATAGTCCATCCATTTCTGATCCGCAGAGATAAAGAGATCCGCAGGCGCGCCCGCCTCAATCTGGCGGGCCAGCGTTGAGGAAGAGGCAAAGGATGAAACCACCTCGACGTTTTTCTCTTTTTTATACTCAGCAGCAATATCCTGCATGGCATTCGTTAGCGAAGCGGCAGCGAAAACGGTAATTTTACCTTCGTCTGCCAGTGCATGTCCGCTTACGGTTAATACCAGCGCTGCCCCTGCGAAAAAGCCTAAGCCTGTACGTGCCATCTGTAACTCCTTTTGCATGTCGTTATATACTTAAGAATATAACGATTGCCACAGGGTTTTCCCAGCCTTAAATCGTACCGCTTAATGAGTAAATGAGTGTGATGCTAAAGATAATATCGGCGTGGAAGAGGCAAACTTGAGAGCAAAACGCCCGGACAAGCCGGGCGTTTTAACGGGAATTAATGCTGTTTTTTAGGCTGCTTTCTGTGTCCGATGTTGGAAAACACGTTGAACACTTCACCCAGGCCGTAGATTGCACCGAGGATGATAGCCATCACCACTGGTACCATGATCACGGCGAACACCAGACTTTTCAACAACTCTAACATGGGTTTCTCCAGACAATGTGAATTGCCATATTCTAACCGTTAAAGCGAGAAATACATCCCCTTTTGTGCGGTACAGTTTGCGACTCCCCTGAATTGCGTCACAATACGCTTTTTGCCAGGACACTGTTATGCAGGCCGAAATTCTTCTCACCCTACGTCTTCAGCAAAAACTTTTTGCCGATCCACGCCGTATTGCTCTGCTTAAACAGATAGCGCAAACCGGCTCTATTAGCCAGGGCGCGAAGAATGCGGGGATCAGTTATAAAAGTGCCTGGGATGCCATCAATGAGATGAACGCCCTGAGCGAGCAGATGCTGGTTGAACGCGCCACCGGCGGTAAAGGCGGCGGCGGGGCCCATCTTACGCGCTATGGTCAACGCTTAATTGAGCTTTATGAACTGCTGGGGCAGATCCAGCAAAAAGCCTTTGACGTGCTGAGCCATGACGATGCCCTGCCTCTCGATAGCCTTCTTGCCGCCATTTCACGCTTCTCACTGCAGACCAGCGCCCGCAATCAATGGTTTGGCACCGTTACCGCTCGCGATCATGATCCTGTCCAGCAGCATGTGGCGATTTTACTCGCGGATGGCACCACGCGGCTGAAGGTGGCTATTACGGCCCAGAGCGGCAAACGCCTGGCTCTGGAGGAAGGAAAGGAGGTGCTGGTGTTGCTAAAAGCACCCTGGGTCAATATCACCCGGGATCCGACAGACGCGCTTCAGGCCGATAATCAGCTTCAGGGCGTCGTCACCCATATTGACCGGGGTGATGAACAGTGCGAAGTGCTGATGGCGCTGCCCGATGGTCAGACCCTTTGCGCCACGCTGCCTCACGCCCAGGCAGTGAATCTAGAGGAAGGTACTGAGGTGACCGCATATTTTAATGCTGACCGGGTGATTATCGCCACGTTGTGCTAAGCGCATTGACATTCGTCTTCCCAATGAGTATCCCTGAGGGTAATTGCTGCACAAAACGGGATACATCATGTCATCATTGCAAATTTCGCAAGGCACGTTTCGTCTTAGCGATACACGTAAACTTACGCTTGCCGATTTCACGCTTAACGCTGGCGAAAGCTGGGCTTTTGTTGGCAGTAACGGCAGCGGTAAATCTGCTCTGGCACGCGCGCTGGCAGGCGAGCTTACGCAGCTGCAAGGCGAGAGACGTTCTACCTTTACCCGTCTGACACGTCTCTCCTTCGAACAGTTGCAAAAGCTGGTCAGTGACGAGTGGCAGCGTAACAATACCGATCTCCTCAGCCCTGGCGAAGAGGATACCGGCCGCACCACTGCCGAGATTATTCAGGATGAGGTCAAAGACGAGGCGCGCTGCCGCCTGCTAGCCGAGCAATTTGGGATAACGGCGCTTCTGGAACGCCGCTTCAAATACCTCTCCACGGGCGAAACCCGCAAGACCCTTCTCTGTCAGGCCCTGATGGCCGAGCCGGAACTGTTGATTCTGGATGAACCCTTTGACGGCCTGGACGTGAAATCACGCGAACAGCTTGCCCTTCTGCTGGCCTCGCTGAATCAGCAGGGGTACACCATCGTGCTGGTGCTCAATCGCTTTGATGAAATCCCGGCCTTTGTGCAATTTGCGGGCGTGCTGGCCGATTGCACCCTGACCGACGTCGGCGCGAAAGCCGAGCTCCTGCAACAGGCCCTGATTGCCCAGCTGGCACACAGTGAGAATCTGAACAATCTGACACTGCCCGAACCGGACGCCCCTGCAGCCCGCCAGGAGCTGGCGCACGATCGACCACGCATTGTGCTCAATCACGGCGTCGTCTCTTATAACGACCGCCCTATCCTCAACGACCTCAGCTGGACGGTAAACCCCGGTGAACACTGGCAGATAACCGGGCCAAACGGTGCCGGTAAATCAACCCTGCTCAGCCTGATTACCGGCGATCATCCGCAGGGCTACAGCAACGATCTCACCCTGTTTGGCCGCCGCCGCGGTAGCGGTGAAACCATCTGGGATATCAAAAAGCATATCGGCTATGTCAGCAGCAGCCTGCATCTGGATTACCGCGTCAGCACCACGGTGCGCAACGTGATTCTGTCGGGTTATTTTGACTCCATTGGCATTTATCAGGCGGTATCTGACAGGCAGCACAAGCTGGCGCAGTCATGGCTCGATATTCTTGGTATGGATAATCGGGTGGCGGATGCCCCGTTCAGCAGCCTCTCCTGGGGGCAGCAGCGGCTGGCGTTGATTGTCCGCGCGCTGGTTAAACACCCTACCTTGCTGATTCTGGATGAACCCTTACAGGGGCTGGATCCGCTGAACCGCCAGTTAATTCGCCGCTTTGTCGATATCCTTATCAGCGAAGGGGAAACGCAGTTGCTGTTTGTTTCTCATCATGCGGAAGATGCACCCTCCTGTATTACTCACCGGCTGGAGTTTGTGCCGGATGGCGAGAGCTATCGCTACGCCATTGGTCCGGTCTGACCCCCTCTTCCAGGGGGCACTGCCCCCTGCTTTTTCAGATAACCTGCATCAATACAAACCTATCTTATTGATTTACAATCGTCTGAACGACAGCAGAACGGTGAAAACGCAGCAGTGTAAACGATTCCACTATTTTATCCCATGTCACACTTTTTGCGTCTCTGTTATGCTATGTTTATTACATACCATAAGCCTAATGGAGCGATATATGCGAGTTCTGGTAACAGGTGGTAGCGGTTACATAGGAAGTCATACCTGTGTGCAACTGCTGCAAAACGGCCACGATGTCATCATCCTCGATAATCTGTGCAACAGTAAGCGCAGCGTGCTACCCGTGATTGAGCGTCTGGGTGGCAAACAGCCCTCCTTCGTGGAAGGTGATATCCGCAACGAAGCGCTGATGACCGAAATTCTTCACGATCACGCCATCGATACGGTGATCCATTTTGCCGGCCTGAAAGCGGTGGGTGAATCCGTGTCAAAGCCGCTGGAGTACTACGATAACAACGTCAACGGCACTCTGCGCCTGGTTTCAGCCATGCGCGCTGCCGGCGTGAAGAACTTTATCTTTAGCTCCTCCGCTACCGTTTACGGCGATCAACCAAAAATTCCTTACGTGGAAAGCTTCCCTACGGGTACACCGCAAAGCCCGTATGGCAAAAGCAAGCTGATGGTGGAGCAGATCCTCACTGACCTGCAGAAAGCACAGCCGGAGTGGAGTATCGCCCTATTGCGCTATTTCAACCCGGTCGGCGCCCATCCGTCTGGAGATATGGGTGAAGATCCGCAGGGTATTCCAAATAACCTGATGCCGTATATCGCACAGGTTGCCGTAGGTCGTCGCGATTCGCTGGCGGTGTTTGGTAATGACTACCCTACCCCGGACGGAACCGGCGTGCGTGATTACATCCACGTCATGGATCTGGCCGATGGCCACGTCGCTGCCATGCAGCAGCTTGCCGGAAAACCGGGCGTACATATCTACAACCTCGGTGCGGGTGTGGGCAGCAGCGTGCTGGACGTGGTTAACGCCTTCAGCAATGCCTGTGGCAAACCGGTGAACTACCACTTCGCCCCGCGGCGCGAAGGCGATCTGCCAGCCTACTGGGCAGACGCGACCAAAGCAGATAAAGAGCTTAACTGGCGTGTTTCTCGCACGCTTGATGAAATGGCACAGGATACCTGGCGCTGGCAGTCTCGCCACCCCCAGGGGTATCCAGACTAAGGATCTGTCATGACCCAATTTAATCCCGTCGATCATCCGCATCGTCGCTATAACCCGTTAACCGGGCAATGGATTCTGGTTTCCCCGCATCGCGCCAAGCGTCCCTGGCAGGGGGCGCAAGAAACCCCTGCCAAACAGACGCTGCCACAGCACGACCCGGACTGTTTCTTGTGTCCGGGCAATACTCGCGTGACGGGCGATAAAAACCCCGATTACACCGGCACTTACGTTTTCACGAACGACTTTGCCGCCCTGATGACCGATACCCCTGACGCGCCGCAGAGCGACGACCCGCTGCTGCGCTGTGAAAGTGCACGCGGTACCAGCCGGGTGATCTGTTTTTCACCCGATCACAGCAAAACGCTGCCCGAACTCAGCGTAGAGGCCCTGTCTGAGGTGATCAAAACCTGGCAGGCGCAGACCGCCGAGCTGGGTCAGACGTATCCCTGGGTACAGGTCTTTGAAAATAAAGGTGCGGCGATGGGTTGCTCCAATCCGCATCCGCACGGTCAGGTGTGGGCGAATAGCTTCCTGCCTAACGAGGTTGAGCGCGAAGATCGCCTGCAAAAAACCTATTATTCAGAGCAGAACAGCCCAATGCTGCTGGACTATGTTCAGCGCGAGCTGGCCGACGGCAGCCGTACCGTTGTGGAAACCGAACACTGGCTGGCAGTGGTGCCTTACTGGGCAGCATGGCCATTCGAAACTCTGCTGCTGCCTAAGACGCACGTCCTGCGCATTACCGAACTCAGTGAGGAACAACGCAGCGATTTAGCGCTGGCGCTGAAAAAACTGACCAGCCGTTACGATAACCTGTTCCAGTGCTCTTTCCCGTACTCCATGGGCTGGCACGGCGCACCTTTCAACGGCGAAGAGAACGCGCACTGGCAACTGCACGCCCATTTCTATCCGCCACTGCTGCGCTCGGCAACCGTGCGCAAATTTATGGTGGGTTATGAGATGCTGGCGGAAACCCAGCGTGACCTGACCACAGAACAGGCCGCAGAACGCCTGCGTGCAGTGAGTGATGTCCATTTTCGCGAATCTGGAGAATAACAATGAGTCTGAAAGAGAACACCCAAGCCCTGTTTGCTGAAAAATTTGGCTATCCGGCCACTCACGTCATCCAGGCTCCGGGCCGCGTAAACCTGATCGGTGAACATACTGACTACAACGACGGTTTTGTCTTGCCCTGCGCCATCGATTACCAGACGGTAATCAGCTGTGCAAAACGTGATGACCAGAAAGTGCGTGTTATTGCGGCCGATTACGATAATCAGAGCGATGAGTTTTCCCTTGATGCGCCGATTGTGGCGCATCCAGACCAGCAGTGGTCTAACTATGTTCGTGGCGTAGTGAAACACCTGCAAAAACGTAACAAGGACTTCGCCGGTGCCGACCTGGTGATCAGCGGTAATGTGCCTCAGGGTGCCGGTCTTAGCTCCTCGGCCTCACTGGAGGTCGCGGTAGGTACTGTTTTCCAGCAGCTTTACCATCTGCCGCTGGACGGGGCGCAAATTGCCCTGAACGGCCAGGAAGCAGAGAACCAGTTCGTAGGCTGCAACTGCGGCATTATGGATCAATTGATCTCTGCGCTAGGTAAAAAGGATCATGCCCTGCTGATCGATTGCCGCTCGCTGGGAACCAAAGCCGTTCCTCTGCCAAAAGGCGCGGCGGTGGTGATTATCAACAGTAATTTCAAACGCACTCTGGTGGGCAGCGAATACAACACCCGACGCGAGCAGTGTGAAACCGGCGCTCGCTTCTTCCAGCAGTCCGCGCTGCGTGATGTCTCCCTGGAAGAGTTCAACAAAGTGGCGCACGAACTGGATCCGGTGGTCGCGAAACGTGTACGTCACGTGCTTACCGAGAACGCCCGCACCGTTGAAGCGGCCTCCGCATTGGCCGAGGGTGACCTGAAGCGTATGGGTGAGCTGATGGCGGAATCGCATGCCTCAATGCGTGACGACTTTGAGATCACTGTTCCACAAATTGACGCCCTGGTGGAGATTGTTAAATCTGCTATCGGCGAACAGGGCGGTGTACGTATGACCGGCGGCGGCTTCGGCGGCTGTATCGTAGCGCTGGTACCTGAAGCCTTAGTGCCTGCGGTGCAAAAAGCGGTTGAAGAGCAGTACGAAGCCAAAACCGGTATCAAAGAGACCTTTTATGTCTGTAACGCCTCACAAGGAGCGGGCCAGTGCTAAATGAAACCCCCACCCTCGCCCCGGATGGACTGCCGTACCGCCTGATCACCCTGCGTAACAACGCAGGTATGGTGGTAACGCTGATGGACTGGGGCGCCACCTTACTGTCAGCGCGCGTTCGTATGTCTGACGGCTGCGTACGTGAAACCCTGCTGGGATGCGCGTCACCGGAGCAATATATTACCCAGAACGCCTATCTTGGCGCCTCGGTAGGCCGTTACGCGAACCGTATTGCTAAAAGCAGCTTCGAGCTGGACGGCGTGCGCTATGCGTTGCTCCCAAGCCAGGGAGAGAATCAACTCCATGGCGGCCCGGAGGGCTTCGACAAACGACGCTGGCGCATTGTGCAGCAAAACGACGCGGAAGCCATCTTTGCCCTGGATTCCATCGACGGCGATCAGGGCTTCCCAGGAAATCTCTCTGCCAGCGCCCATTTCCGCCTGACAGAAGATAACCGCATTGCCATTGAATACAGCGCCTCGGTCGATAAACCCTGCCCGGTGAATCTGACTAACCACGCTTACTTCAACCTTGATGGCGATCAGAGCGATGTGCGTCATCACACGCTCCAGCTGCTGGCTGATACCTATCTGCCGGTGGATGAGATGGGCATTCCGCAAGAAGGATTAAAATCCGTCGCGGGCACCAGCTTCGATTTCCGTGATGCAAAGGTTATCGCTCAGGATTTCCTCAGCGACGACCATCAGCGTAAGGTTAAAGGCTACGATCACGCTTTCCTGTTGCAGGCGCAGGGCGACGTTACGCAACCTGCCGCTCACCTCTGGTCGCAAGATAAAAAGCTGCAGATGACGGTTTACACCACTGCCCCTGCCCTGCAGTTCTACTCCGGTAATTACCTGGCGGGTACGCCGGCGCGTGAACATGGCGAATACAGCGACTGGCAGGGCCTGGCGCTGGAGAGCGAACTGTTACCCGACAGTCCGAACCACCCCGAATGGCCGCAGCCAGACTGCGTATTACGCCCTGGCGAAACCTGGCGTAGCCTGACGGAATATCAGTTTATCGCCCACTGATTCTGGCCCTCCTGACGGAGGGCTTTTTTTTGCCCATTTTGCTGAAAATAGCGCCACTTGCCGACAAAATCATAACCCTCAATTCACAAGCAGCTTACACTGAGAGACTATTTTCGCTATGGTTAGGGTTAAGGATTGCCGCTGACATGAACACGGCAATATAATGAGAATTGTTATCATTCAATTAATGCTCGTGAGGAGTAAAATATGGCTGTAACTAAGCTGGTTCTGGTGCGTCACGGCGAAAGCCAGTGGAACAACGAAAACCGCTTCACCGGTTGGTATGATGTGGACCTGTCTGAGAAAGGCGTTGGCGAAGCAAAAGCGGCCGGTAAACTGCTGAAAGACGAAGGCTTTAGCTTCGATTTTGCTTATACCTCTGTGCTGAAACGTGCCATCCATACCCTGTGGAACGTTCTGGATGAACTGGACCAGGCATGGCTGCCGGTTGAGAAATCCTGGAAGCTGAACGAGCGTCACTACGGTGCGCTGCAGGGTCTGAACAAAGCAGAAACCGCTGAGAAATACGGTGACGAGCAGGTTAAACAGTGGCGCCGCGGCTTTGCTGTGACCCCGCCAGAGCTGACCAAAGACGATGAGCGTTTCCCAGGCCATGACCCGCGCTATGCGAAACTGACTGATGCAGAGCTGCCAACCACCGAAAGTCTGGCGCTGACCATCGATCGTGTCGTGCCTTACTGGAACGAAACCATTCTGCCACGCCTGAAGAGCGGTGAGCGCGTCATTATCGCCGCTCACGGTAACTCTCTACGTGCGCTGGTGAAATATCTGGATAACATGGGCGAAGATGAGATCCTCGAACTGAACATCCCAACGGGCGTACCGCTGGTGTATGAGTTCGACGAAAACTTCAAGCCTATCAAACATTACTATCTGGGCAACGCTGACGAAATCGCTGCAAAAGCAGCGGCAGTGGCGAACCAGGGTAAAGCGAAATAATTTTCGCCAGACATAAAAAAAGCGCGGAGCATTCCGCGCTTTTTTATTGGCGCTGACGGCTTAGCCGCGGCGCGCTTTCACTGCATTCGCCAGTTGACGCAGGATGGTGTCGGTGTCTTCCCAGCCGATGCAGGCGTCGGTAACGCTTTTACCGTAGACCAGCGGTTCGCTGCTTTCGAGGTTCTGATTCCCCTCCACCAGGTGGCTTTCAATCATCACGCCAATGACCGCGTTTTCGCCGCCGGCGATCTGCTGGCACACATCTGCCCCCACTTCCATCTGCTTCTTAAACTGCTTGCTGGAGTTGGCATGGCTGAAATCAATCATTACCTGTGCAGGCAGGCCTGCTTTTTCCAGACCGGCTTTCACCTCCGCCACATGTTTGGCACTGTAGTTCGGCTCTTTACCGCCACGCAGAATGATATGGCAATCGCCATTACCGCTGGTGTTGACGATGGCCGAGTGGCCCCATTTGGTCACAGACAGGAAACAGTGCGGTGCCCCGGCAGCGTTGATGGCGTCGATCGCCACTTTAATGGTGCCGTCGGTACCGTTTTTGAAGCCAACCGGGCAAGAGAGACCGGAGGCCAATTCACGGTGCACCTGAGACTCGGTGGTACGGGCACCAATGGCACCCCAGCTCATAAGATCGGCCATGTACTGAGGGGTGATCATGTCCAGGAACTCACCCGCCGCAGGCAATCCGCTGTCATTGATATCCAGCAATAACTTACGGGCTATACGCAGGCCGTCGTTAATATGGAAACTGTTATCCATATGCGGATCGTTAATCAGCCCCTTCCAGCCCACGGTGGTACGCGGTTTTTCGAAGTAGACGCGCATGACGATTTCCAGTTCATCCTTTAACTCCTCCCGCAGCGTCAGCAGGCGAGCTGCATACTCTTTCGCTGCCACCGGATCGTGAATGGAACAGGGTCCGATAACCACCAGCAGGCGATCGTCGTTACCTTTCAGGATTTTATGGATCGCTTTACGCGCGTGCGAAACGGTATTGGCAGCATTTTCAGTGGCGGGAAACTTCTCCAGAAGCGCTACAGGGGGCAATAACTCATTGATCTCTTTAATACGTAAATCGTCATTCTGATAATTCATTTTCTTTCCGCTAGACATATTTTTGGTATTGAATGCAATCCCTTCAATCTATCCCGGCTGTGGAGAAGTGTAAACACGCTTTTACACTACGCACAGATAAATCCTGGAATTTACTAAAAAAACGCCACAATCTAGCGAAAAATGAGATCTGCCCTAGACTTTTTAATTGTAAACACTCTCTTGAAGAGATTTTGCAAAATTCCATACTGACCTAAATAGTGATGTTGGAATCTTTCACCATTAATTCGAATCTTTATTTCGCGAATGCACTGTTGGAAGAAGTTATCCAGCAAATAACGACCAGAACAGGAGCAGCACTATGAAAATGACTAAACTGGCAACCTTATTCCTGACAGCAACCCTGACAATGGCAAGCGGTGCAGCGCTTGCAGCGGATAGCGCTTCCGATGGCGGTAATGGCCAGGCAAACGCCGCCGCTGAAGCAGGCCAGGTAGCCCCTGATGCTCATCAGAATATTGCGCCAAATAATGTTGATAACAGCAACATTAATACGGGCAATACTAACACCGGCGCTAGCGGCACTATGTCTCACTCCAACAGCAATAGTACTTCCGCGACTGGCGAGCATATGAGTAAAGATGAAGTGCACAAAAACTCAATGTGTAAAGATGGCAAATGTCCGGACACCAACACGAAAGTTGAACCGAACATGAGTACTGAGGAACGTAAAACCGACGGTACTTCGCAGTAATAGATAGCCGGCGGCTAAAAAAGGAGAGCGAAAGCTCTCCTTTTTTGTGCCACTTTTTTGGGCATCATGTTAAAAACTCTACACTTCCCGGATTAAGGTTACAGGACATATTTCATGGCGCACGCCCACTCTCACGCTCCAAAGGACGATAACGCTAAACGACTCATGCTAGCGTTCGGAGTCACTGCCACCTTTATGGTTATTGAGGTGATTGGCGGGTTGGTTTCTGGCTCGCTGGCGCTGCTGGCGGATGCAGGCCATATGCTCACCGATGCCGCCGCGTTGCTGTTTGCACTGCTGGCAGTCCAGTTTTCCCATAAGCCTGCTGGCAAAGGACGGACTTTTGGCTGGTTGCGCCTGACGACGCTCGCTGCGTTCGTCAATGCGCTGGCGCTGGTGGGCATTACCGCACTTATCGTCTGGGAGGCAATCCAGCGCTTTTATTACCCGCAACCGGTCGCCGGCGCGACGATGATGGGAGTGGCTGTGGCCGGTTTGGTGGCCAATATTCTGGCGTTCTGGATCCTGCATCGCGGTAGCGCAGAAAAAAATCTTAACGTTCGCGCGGCGGCGTTGCACGTACTGGGCGATCTGCTGGGTTCGGTTGGGGCGATTCTGGCGGCGCTGGTGATTCTGTGGACGGGCTGGACGCCAATAGACCCTATCCTCTCGGTGCTGGTCTCCTGCCTGGTGTTGCGTAGCGCCTGGCAACTGTTAAAAGAGAGCGTAAACGAACTGCTGGAAGGCGCGCCAGCCTCGCTGGATATCGCTGCACTGAAGCGCAACCTGTGCCGCTCCATCCCGGAGGTGAGAAATGTGCACCATGTGCATGTGTGGATGGTGGGTGAGAAACCGATTATGACCCTGCACGTGCAGGTTATTCCCCCGCACGATCATGATGCGTTGCTGGAACGCATTCAGCACTTCCTTGATGAGCATTACCAGATATCACACGCCACCATCCAGATGGAGTACCGCCCCTGTAGCGGACCGGAATGCCGCCTCAATGAGGCGCAGACCGGTCATGGGCATCATCACCACCATTAATGAGAAAGCGCGCGAGAACCCCGTTTACGTGCGCTGTTCATCCACATACGGCTGCCATTCAGGGCAATGAAGGTAAGGATCAGGTACTCCAGCGACATGGCGTAGACCCCCTGCAGGGCGAAAATCACTACGCTGATAATGTTAATGATGACCCACAAGAGCCAGTTTTCGACATATTTGCGGGTCATCAGGATCATGGCCACGATCGACAACACCATCATGCAGGAGTCCCAGAACGGGAAAGCATCCGGCTGAAGCTCAGGCATAGAGACATTCAGGCCGATGCTGCTCATTACCGATACGGCTACGCGGGTGAGGAAACCAAACACCGGATCGATCCAGACCGTCATCAGACCAATCGCCACCACGCAGGCCGCAAGCCAGGCAAGGGCTTTTGGCAAGGGCAACCAGCGGATCTGCAGTTCCGCCTGCTGCTGGCTGTTTTGCCGGGACCAGGCATACCAGCCATAGATATTGGCAGCAAAGAAAAAAAGCTGCAGTAGCAGACTGGCATAGAGCTGAATTTGAAAGAAGATGATGGCAAAGAGTGTGACGTTAACCAGCCCAAACGCGTAGTTAACAATCTTCTCCAGACTGGCCAGCCAGATGCAAAGCAGACCAGCAATGGTGCCTACCGCCTCAATCCATGACAAATCGTAGCCGCCAGCCCCAATCGGTATATGTACCAGAATGTTTTGCGTGCTAAAAAAGTCCATCTTTTCCCCTGAGCGTATCGTTATGAATTTAATGCTTAAGGACGAAGTGTAGCCGCAAAATCCAGCATGCGGTTAAGCGGCTTCAGCGCGCCTTCACGCAGCGCAGCATCAACATGAATCTCATGTGCCGCGCCACCTGATTCCAGCCCCTCTGCAATGGCTTTCAGCCCGTTCATGGCCATCCATGGACAGTGAGCGCAACTGCGACACGTCGCCCCTTCTCCGGCGGTAGGCGCTTCGAACAGCACTTTTTCCGGTACCGCCTGCTGCATCTTATAAAAGATCCCACGATCGGTTGCCACAATAAGTTGTTGCTGTGGCAATGTTTTTGCTGCAGCAATCAACTGGCTGGTAGAGCCTACCGCATCAGCCATATCTACGATGGCCTGGGGTGATTCCGGGTGTACCAGGATAGCCGCCTGGGGATAGAGGGCCTTCATACGTCCCAGCGCCTGCGTTTTGAACTCGTCATGCACAATGCAGGCCCCCTGCCAGCAGAGCACATCGGCCCCGGTCTGTTTCTGTACATAATTGCCCAGATGCCGGTCCGGTGCCCAGATGATTTTCTCGCCCAGGCTGTCGAGGTGTTCAATCAGCTCAACGGCAATGCTTGAGGTGACGACCCAGTCCGCTCGCGCCTTAACCGCAGCAGAGGTATTGGCATAGACCACCACTGTCCTGTCCGGGTGGGCATCGCAAAAGGCCGTAAATTCATCGATTGGGCAGCCTAAATCGAGCGAACATTCCGCCTGTAGGGTCGGCATGAGAATGGTTTTTTCGGGGCTTAATATTTTTGCAGTTTCACCCATAAAGCGCACGCCCGCTACCAGTAGCGTGGAAGCGGAATGTTTGGCTCCAAAACGCGCCATCTCAAGTGAGTCTGAAATACAGCCGCCGGTCTCTTCCGCCAGTTGCTGGATTTCAGGGTCGGTATAATAGTGTGCGACCATCACCGCATCACGCTCTTTCAGCAGACGCTTGATTTTCTCACGGTAAAACTGATTTTCGTCCAGCGTCAGCGGGGCAGGCTTAGGCGGAAAAGGATAGATTGCGGCTTCTGGATCAAACATCACGCTCATTATGGCTTCTCGTTTTACTGGCTTAACAATTTTGCCTCTGATATGCGTGTGAAAGCGAAGGAGAGGCAATTGCGTTTTGTATACTAAACAAGATAGCGAAATTGAGAATAAAAGTCACCGTCAACGGTGCGCGTTATTGATAAATGGGAAACCCTGCCAGGCGCATTTTAAAGAAGAAGGCGTTATGGAATAGCAGACAGCAAAAAGGCGCCTTTAGGGCGCCTTTTTACATGGGTGGGTCGTGCAGGATGACTCGGCTTCGCCTCGCCCTTCGGGCCGTTGCTCACGCAACGTTATCCTTCACGTTTAACATCTGAGTAAGACATTAAAATTGGTGGGTCGTGCAGGATTCGAACCTGCGACCAATTGATTAAAAGTCAACTGCTCTACCAACTGAGCTAACGACCCGAGTGGTGGGTGATGACGGGCTCGAACCGCCGACCCCCTCCGTGTAAAGGAGATGCTCTACCAACTGAGCTAATCACCCACTCTGTACTGCCGGAACTACTTTAAGTGGTGTGTCGTGCAGGATGACTCGGCTTTGCCTCGCCCTACGGGTCGTTGCTAAAGCAACGCTATCCTTCACGCTTTACTACTGCGTCCACCTAATTATTGGTGGGTCGTGCAGGATTCGAACCTGCGACCAATTGATTAAAAGTCAACTGCTCTACCAACTGAGCTAACGACCCACTTTCACGCTGTTTTCACGGAGTGTGATATCCCGTGGCAACGGCGGCATATATTACTGATTTAAGAATTCTGCGCAACAAAAATTTCGATAGAGATCACTTAACTGCTTACGATTCATGCTGCACGACCAGAAATAACGCGTTTTCTGGTCATGCGGTAATCATCCCATCGACCCAAGACGTTTTTGCGCTTGTTTGGCACCATCGGTGCCGGGGTACTTCGCAACTACCTGCTGGTAAACGGCCTTCGCTTTCGCTGTGTCGCCTTTGTCCTGCATGATCACGCCGACCTTAAACATAGCATCCGGCGCTTTTGGTGATTTCGGGTAATTCTTCACCACGGAGGCAAAATAGAACGCCGCATCGTCTTTTTTCCCCTTGTTATAATTCAACTGTCCCAGCCAGTAGTTAGCATTAGGCTGATAGGTTGAATCAGGGTACTTCTTCACGAAGTTCTGAAAAGCCGCAATGGCATCATCCTGACGCGCATTGTCATGCACCAGGGCAATTGCCGCATTGTAGTCTGTATTGGCATCACCGCTCTGTACAGGCGCGCCACCTGAGGCGGACGCATCTGCGGAAGGGGCTGGTGCTGCCGGCGTCGCGCTACTCTGATCGCCTGCTGCTGGCTGTGCCGCCGCACCGCCGTTATTCAGGCTATCCATCTGCAGCAAAATCTGCTTCTGACGTTCCACAACCTGGTTTAGCTGATACTGACTTTCCTGGATCTGACCACGGAGAGAATCAATATCGTTTTGGTTGTCAGAAAGTTGCTGCTGGAGTTGCGTTAAAAGCTGGCTGTGAGCATTAGAGATACGCTCGAGTTGGGTGACCCGGTCTTCTACCGAGCCTGAGCCGACACTACTGATTGGTGCCTGAGCAAAAGCGGCCCAGGGGGCCGCTATTCCAACCAGTAACGACAGACTCATCAAATGATGTCTGAAGTTACTGCTCATGCAATTCTCTTAGTAAACCAGTACGGCACGACGGTTTTTGGAGTAAGCCGCTTCGTCGTGGCCCAGTACTGCAGGTTTTTCTTTACCGTAAGAAACGATGGAGATCTGGTCAGCAGAAACGCCTTTACCTTGCAGGTACATTTTAACAGCGTTAGCACGACGCTCGCCCAGGGAGATGTTGTACTCCGGGGTACCACGTTCGTCCGCGTGACCTTCTACGGTGACTTTGTAAGATGGGTTGCTACGCAGGAAGTTAGCGTGAGCATCCAGCATCGCAGCGAAGTCAGAACGGATGTCGTATTTATCCAGATCGAAGTAAACGATGTTGTTCTGCTGCAGCTGCTGCATCTGAAGACGCGCTTGCTCTTCAGAAGACATATTGCCATTGCCGTTCGCGTCCATACCGGTGCCGGCACCCATCATGCCTTCGCCGCTCTGGTCATTGCTGGCGTTCTTGTTAGAAGAACATGCCGCGATTGCCATTACAGGCAGAGCGATCATCAGCCCCTTCAGCACTTTGTTCAGTTGCATTTCTATGATTCCTTTAGTAATCAATTAATTATTATTTACAGATACGGCGACCAGGCAGGTGATTTTACCTGTCCATCAGTTGCCGGAATACGCGCTTTGAAACGCCCATCTGTAGAAACCAGATTCAGCACAGATCCCATCCCCTGAGAAGAGCTGTAGATTACCATAGTGCCGTTAGGTGCCAGACTTGGCGTTTCATCCAGGAACGTTGACGACAGAACTTGTACGCCACCCGTTACCAGATCCTGTTTAGCAATGTGTTGCTGACCACCGGCCGAGCTCACCATCACCATAAATTTACCGTCTGTGCTGACGTCAGCATCCTGGTTCTGTGAACCTTCCCAGGTAATACGCTGCGGCGCACCGCCGTTAACGTTGACTTTATAAACCTGCGGACGTCCGGCCTGGTCAGAGGTAAAGGCCAGATTCTGGCTGTCCGGGAACCAGGTTGGTTCGGTGTTGTTGCTACGACCGTCGGTCACCTGGCGTATCTGACCCGAGCCAATATCCATCACGTACAGGTTCAGGCTGCCTGTTTTAGACAAGGCAAAGGCCAGTTTAGACCCGTCCGGCGAGAAGGCTGGAGCACCGTTGTGACGCGGGAACGAAGCCACCTGACGCACAGCACCGTTAGACAGCGTCTGGATAACCAGCGCAGAACGGCCGCTTTCGAAGGTTACGTAAGCCAGTTTAGAACCGTCCGGTGACCAGGCCGGAGACATCAGCGGCTGCGGTGAACGGTGAACGGTGAACTGGTTGTAGCCATCGTAATCAGACACACGCAGCTCATACGGGAACTGGCCGCCGTTAGTCTGTACGACATAGGCGATACGCGTGCGGAAGGCACCCTTAATGCCAGTCAGCTTCTCGAACACTTCGTCACTTGCGGTGTGGCCCGCATAACGCAGCCACTGCTTGTTCACTTTGTAAGTATTCTGAGCCAGTACGGTACCTGGCGCACCGCCGGTATCCACCAGCTGGTAAGCGACGTTATAGCCACCGTCCGGCGCAGGCGTTACCTGACCGACGACGACCGCGTCAATACCCAGCGCAGACCAGGCAGCAGGCTGTACTTCCTGTGCTGTACCCGGCTGCTGTGGCAGGCGAGAGCGATCCAGAGGGTTGAATTTACCGCTGTTACGCAGGTCAGCCGCAACAATGCCGCCGATATCCTCAGGCGCGGCTCCAGGGCCAGCCCACTGGAATGGAACAACGCCAATCGGACGTGCCGAGTCCACCCCCTGGGTGATCTCGATACGTACTTCTGCGTGCAGCACGGCTGCCCACAGCATTAAGAAACTAAATGCTACACGTAATGCCTGCTTCATCATATCTCCCTTACCTGGGTAACCTTACCCGCGATAATTTAGCAGAATATTAACAAACCCAAATATAAAAACTACACGGTCCTGGCTATGACAATAGTCGGTTTTCCATACTTCCCAAAGGAAAGACGATCACAGCTTAAAGTCTAGTTTGGCATCTTTTATCTTATCGTAAACAGCCTCACTCGGCGGTTTAGGAATGTTCGCCGATCTTGCTGCGGCTAACGCTGCCTGGCAAAGCGCAGGATCGCCCCCTTCAGAAGAGACGCTTTTCAACCGTCCATCCGGAGCAAGATTGATATGCAGCACGCACTGTTTGCCCTGATACAGGCCCGCATCAAACAGCCGGCTTTGGATCGCCACCTGAATCTGTTTAGCATAAGCGCTGATATCTGCACCCGTTGCACCGCCGTTGGCGCCGGAGGTCCCGCTGTCTTTAGACGGCTGACCGCTCCCTTTCGCCCCGCCGCCTGCTTTCGGGGCGTTCTTACCTGAACTCAGGTCGCCCAGCAGATCATCGACGCCGGCAGCCGCAGCGGCTTTTTCAGCAGCGGCCTTTTTGGCAGCCGCTTTTTCAGCGGCAGCTTTTTTATCGGCAGCGGCTTTTTCGGCTGCCGCTTTTTTATCTGCGGCAGCTTTCTCGGCAGCCGCTTTTTTATCAGCTGCAGCTTTTTCAGCGGCAGCCGCTTTTTCAGCTGCGGCCTTCTCCGCAGCAGCTGCTTTTTTCGCCGCATCAGCCGCCGCTTTTTTCTCGGCTTCCTGTGCAGCTTTTTGCGCAGCTTCTGCTTCAGCTTTCTTCTGTGCTTCTGCGGCGGCTTTCTTTGCCGCTTCCGCTTCTACTTTCTTCTTCGCATCTGCGGCCGCTTTCGCCGCCTCGGCTTCAGCTTGTTTTTGCGCGTCTGCAGCAGCTTTCTTCGCGGCTTCTGCGGCTTCTTTAGCCTGAGCATCCGCTTTTGCTTTCGCGTCTGCGGCCGCTTTGGCTGCAGCCTCTTCAGCCTGCTTCTGCTGCTCCTGGGCTTTTTTCGCCGCGTCTTCCGCCTGTTTCTGCTGCTGTGCCTGCTCTTTCGCCGCTTCCTGCGCCTGCAAACGCTCTTTTTCAAGCTGCTTCAGACGCTCTTGCTCTGCGGCCTGCTTTTCACGCAGTTCCTCAGCTTGCTGTTGCGCCTGTTTTTCTCGCTGCTCTTCAGCACGTTTTGCACTCGCCTGCTGTTGCTGCTGACGATTATAGTTCTGAACGACGGCGCCGGGATCCACCATAACGGCGTCGATGGAGGATCCCCCACCGCCACCTGCTGATGCATCTATATGCTCGTCGAACGAACTCCAGATCAGTACTGCAAACAGAATGACATGCAGCACCGCCGAGATAATAATCGCCCGTTTAAGCTTATCGTTTTGTTCGGTTGCCTTTGACACTATTGGTTCCCAAAAACTTTTTTTGTGTACGCAGATAATCAAATTGGCTGCGTCATCAAGCCGACCGACTTAACACCCGCGCTATGCAGCAGGTTCAGCGCTTTAATGATTTCATCGTAAGGCACATCTTTCGCACCACCGATTAAGAAGACCGTTTTCGGATTTGACTGCAGGCGGCGTTGTGCTTCAGCAATAACCTGCTCCGGCGGAAGTTGATCCAGACGATCTTTTTCCACCACCACGCTGTATTGCCCGACCCCTGACACCTCAATGATGACCGGCGGGTCATCATTGGTGCTCACAGCCTGCGACTCTGTCGCATCCGGCAGATCAACCTCTACGCTCTGCGTAATGATGGGAGCCGTTGCCATAAAGATCAGCAACAGCACCAGCAGTACGTCCAACAGCGGTACAATGTTGATTTCGGACTTGAGTTCGCGACGACCTCGTCCACGCTGTCTGGCCATGGTTTACCCCTTGTTGCTCTCGGTGCTGGTAAACGCCTGACGGTGCAGAATTGCGGTGAACTCTTCCATAAAGTTGTCGTAATTCAGTTCCAGTTTATTCACGCGCTGGTTCAGACGGTTATAAGCCATTACCGCAGGAATAGCGGCGAAAAGACCGATTGCCGTCGCGATCAGCGCTTCTGCGATCCCCGGAGCAACCATCTGCAGCGTGGCCTGTTTTACCGCGCCCAGCGCGATAAAGGCGTGCATAATCCCCCACACGGTACCAAACAGGCCGATATACGGGCTGATGGAGCCGACGGTGCCGAGGAACGGAATATGCGTTTCCAGCGTCTCAAGTTCGCGGTTCATTGAGATACGCATCGCACGGGATGCCCCTTCAACAACCGCTTCCGGCGCGTGGCTATTCGCTCGATGTAAGCGCGCAAATTCCTTAAACCCGCTGTAGAAAATCTGCTCAGAACCCGAAAGGTTATCACGACGGCCCTGGCTCTCCTGATACAGGCGAGACAGTTCGATACCGGACCAGAACTTGTCTTCAAAGGCTTCGGCTTCGCGGCCTGCGGCGTTAAGGATACGCGTTCTCTGGATGATAATGGCCCAGGATGCGATAGAAAAACCAATCAAAATCAACATGATAAGTTTAACCAGAAGGCTAGCCTTCAGGAACAAATCAAGGATATTCATGTCAGTCACTGCTTAAACTCCGCGACAATAGACTTAGGAAGCGCACGAGGCTTCATTATGGTTGGATCAACACAGACAATCAGTACTTCTGCTGAGTTCAGTACCGTGTTCTCTGCGTTGACGATACGCTGCGTGAAAACCAGCGAGGTTCCGCGCATTGATGTAATTTCCGTTTGGACTTCGAGCATATCGTCGAGTCTGGCGGGCGCAAAATACTCCAGCGTCATCTTGCGTACCACAAAGGCAACTCGCTCAGCCAACAGCACTTGCTGGCTAAAGTGATGATGGCGCAGCATCTCAGTGCGTGCTCGTTCATAAAAGGCAACGTAGCTGGCGTGGTAAACCACACCCCCGGCGTCGGTGTCTTCGTAGTAGACACGAACCGGCCATCGAAACAGCGTTGTATTCACTTTACATCCCGGTAATGCAACAAAAGTTAGCGCTTTTAAACTTCGCTACTATACGCGCGGGAATGATGGTTTGGAATGGGGGAAAGTAAACGGAGAGTAAATTTTTATGGGCCCTGGTAAGCCCATAATATTAACGGAGGGTTCTTATTCAATTGAAAAAGAAAATCAGGCCAGCGAACAGCACCAGGTCGGCCACCAGCGGACAAAAAATGCCCTGCCAGAGAGGGGCTTTCGGACGAAAACCGACGCCGTGGATCACCCCCGCACAGACGGCCCACATAATAAGAAACCCGTGCCAGATCTCGAGCGTACTGGTTCTGGCAGCAAAGCGCGCCGGATCCCAAAATACGCATCCTGCCAACACTAATGCCATCACAAGGGAAAGCGCCCTTAACGGGCGCTTGTCCATTACGCGATAGAGGGTCGCGATAATTTCCATCAGTGTTTTTCTTCACCGGCTTTGGACGCTTCAACGTGCTCCAGCGCCAGGGCGGTAATCACCCCAAATGCACAGGCAAGAAGCGTCCCTAAAATCCATGCGAAATACCACATATTCAGCTCCTTACTTAATACATAGAGTGGGTGTTACTTTCGATATGTTCTTTGGTGAGACGACCAAACATTTTCCAGTAACACCAGGAGGTGTACAGCAGAATAATGGGTACGAACACACCCGCAACATAGGTCATCAGATTAAGCGTCAGCTGACTGGAGGTCGCATCCCACATGGTCAGGCTTGCATTCATCATGGTGCTTGATGGCATCACGAACGGGAACATCGCGATTCCGGCAGTCAGGATAATGCACGCCAGGGTCAGTGAGGAGAAGACGAACGCCAGCGCGCCTTTTTCCAGACGAGAGGTCAGCACGGTCAGCAGCGGCAACAGCACGCCCAGCGCGGGGATAGCCCAAAGCGCAGGCATATTGTTGAAGTTCACCAGCCATGCACCTGCCTGACGCGCCACTTCTTTCGTCAATGGATTAGACGGCGCAGCGTGGTTGATCGCAGAGGTCACAACGTAGCCATCAATACCATACATTACCCAGACACCGCCCAGGGCAAAGCAGACCAGCGTCACCAGCGCAGCAACCTGCGCCGTTGCGCGAGAGCGCAGGTGCAGTTCACCCACAGTACGCATCTGCAGATAGGTCGCGCCCTGAGTAATGATCATCGCCACGCTCACCACACCTGCCAGCAGACCAAACGGGTTCAGCAGCTGGAAGAAGTTACCGGTGTAGTAAAGACGCATGTACTCGTCGATGTGGAACGGTACGCCCTGCAGCAGATTACCAAAGGCCACGCCAATCACCAGCGGTGGCACAAAGCTACCGATGAAGATGCCCCAGTCCCACATGTTACGCCAGCGGGTATCTTCAATCTTGGAACGGTAGTCAAAGCCTACCGGACGGAAGAATAAAGAGGCCAGCACCAGAATCATCGCCACATAGAAGCCGGAGAACGCCGCGGCGTAGACCATCGGCCAGGCAGCAAACAGCGCGCCGCCTGCGGTGATCAACCACACCTGGTTACCGTCCCAGTGAGGAGCGATGGAGTTAATCATGATACGACGCTCGGTGTCGTTACGACCGAGGAAACGGGTGAGCATGCCCACCCCCATGTCGAACCCGTCGGTGACAGCAAAGCCAATCAGCAGAATGCCAACCAGCAGCCACCAGATAAAACGCAATACTTCATAATCGATCATTTGACGACTCCTGTCTTAGCGTGCCGGCTGAGAAGTCACGGAGGACTGCTCGTAGTGATAGCGACCGGTTTTCAGGCTGCTTGGGCCGAGGCGAGCGAACTTGAACATCAGGAACAGCTCAGCCACCAGGAACAGGGTGTACAGACCGCAAATCAGCAACATGGAGAAGATAAGGTCGCCTGCGGTCAGCGACGAGTTCGCCACAGCCGTTGGTAACACCTCACCGATAGCCCACGGCTGACGGCCATACTCCGCAACGAACCAACCGGATTCGATGGCAATCCATGGCAGCGGAATACCGTACAGCGCCGTACGCAGCAGCCATTTTTTCTCGCCGATACGGTTACGAATAACCGACCAGAAGGAGGCAGCAATGATCAGCAGCATAATGATGCCGCTCCCAACCATGATACGGAACGCGAAATACAACGGCGCAACGCGTGGAATGGAGTCTTTGGTCGCCATTTGAATTTGCGCTTCCGTCGCGTCAGAGACGTTCGGGGTATAGCGTTTCAGCAGCAGACCATAACCCAGGTCTTTCTTCACGTCGTTGAACTGGTCACGAACGGCCTGATCGGTAGAGCCCGCACGCAGCTGCTCTAACAGGGAATAGGCTTTCATCCCGTTACGGATACGCTCTTCATGCTGAACCAGCAGGTCTTTAAGGCCAATGACCGGCGTGTCCACGGAGCGGGTAGCAATAATACCCAGCGCGTAAGGAATTTGAATGGCGAAGCGGTTTTCCTGCGCATCCTGATCCGGAATACCGAACAGGGTAAAGGCCGCCGGAGCCGGTTGCGTTTCCCATTCTGCTTCAATTGCCGCCAGCTTGGTTTTCTGCACGTCACCCATCTCGTAACCGGATTCATCACCCAGCACGATAACAGAGAGGATGGCTGCCATACCGAAGCTCGCCGCAATGGCGAAGGAGCGTTTTGCGAAAGCGAAGTCGCGGCCACGCAGCATATAGTAGGCGCTAATACCCAGCACGAACATCGCGCCGCAGACATAACCCGAAGCCACGGTGTGCACGAATTTCACCTGCGCGACCGGGTTCAGCACCAGCTCAGAGAAGCTCACCATCTCCATGCGCATGGTTTCGAAGTTGAAATCAGAGGCGATAGGGTTCTGCATCCAGCCGTTTGCCACCAGGATCCACAGTGCAGAGAGGTTGGAGCCGAGGGCGACCAGCCAGGTTACCGCCATGTGCTGAACTTTACTCAGACGATCCCAGCCGAAGAAGAACAGACCTACAAAGGTGGATTCGAGGAAGAAGGCCATCAGACCTTCAATGGCCAGCGGCGCACCGAAAATATCTCCAACGTAGTGGGAGTAATAAGACCAGTTAGTCCCGAACTGGAACTCCATGGTCAGACCGGTAGCCACGCCCAGCGCAAAGTTGATACCAAACAACTTGCCCCAGAACTTGGTCATATCTTTATAAATCTGTTTGCCGGAGAGGACGTACACCGTTTCCATGATGGCCAACAAGAACGCCATACCGAGCGTCAGTGGCACAAACAGGAAGTGGTACATCGCGGTCAAGGCAAACTGTAAGCGCGACAGTTCGACTATATCTAACATCATGACTCCTTGCTCATCGCATGAAGACCTCGAGAGTAAGTCCCGTTAGAAAGGACTCACCCGCATGCCCCAATAAAAAAGTTTTCAGCATCCTTTCTTCCTTACTTATTCTTCGCTGGAGAAAAAAGCCATGATGAAAGGTTGCAGATACGTTAATTAAAACACCAAATTGATCCTGCAATATATTACGCCGTAAAACCCTTACAATAAACAGGTTTTTATTGAATCAGATTTACGTTTTACGACAGCGATCAATATATGGCGAATTTACCACTTTTGGACCAGTTTGATCGCGAACAATTTAACGGTTTTTCACGCTCTTTTCCAGGTATTAAATATTGATTTAAATCAATATTAAGCCCAGTTGTTAACTGTGTATCTTCGCGGTAAACATAGTAAAAACCATGTTAATGATATGTATAAATTGGCGGGCATTAGTTATCAATTAAACGACATACTATGAATAATAGTCATTTAAATTAACCATACTTGAAGGGAATCTTTTTATTAAGGCAAATTAGTCCCAATATCCTGGGGATGTTAATTTTTTATCTTACTCACAGAAAAGAAACCTATTACAAATATTTTACTTTTCACAATCCGTAAATTAACACCGCATTGTTACTATAAAGTGAAAGCGAAATAACCGACCGCTGGATTATCCCCTTTCCCTCACTGACTGACGCCTGTTTTTGGCGCATCGTCTCCCCTCCCCTCGCATAAAAAAAAAGGCCATCTTACGATGGCCAACCATGTCGAAACGGACATTTATTATGTCAAAGCTCCCCGCACGGGGAGCAGAGAGGATTTACTTAATGATGGATTTCAGTGCTTCGCCGATATCAGCTAGGCTGCGAACGGTTTTCACACCCGCTGCTTCCAGCGCAGCAAATTTCTCATCAGCAGTACCTTTACCGCCTGCGATGATGGCGCCAGCGTGGCCCATACGCTTGCCTTTCGGCGCGGTAACACCCGCGATGTAGCCTACTACCGGCTTGGTCACGTGATCTTTGATGTAAGCGGCCGCTTCTTCTTCTGCGCTACCGCCGATTTCACCGATCATTACGATCGCCTCGGTCTGCGGGTCTTCCTGGAACAGCTTCAGGATGTCGATGAAGTTAGAACCTGGAATCGGGTCACCGCCGATGCCCACGCAGGTAGACTGGCCGAAACCGTAGTCAGTGGTCTGTTTAACCGCTTCATAGGTCAGGGTACCAGAGCGGGAAACAATGCCCACTTTACCTGGCTTATGGATGTGGCCTGGCATAATACCGATTTTGCACTCACCTGGGGTGATAACACCCGGGCAGTTCGGGCCGATCATGCGCACGCCGGCTTCATCCAGCTTCACTTTCACGGTCAGCATGTCCAGCGTCGGGATGCCTTCAGTAATAGTGATGATCAGTTTGATGCCTGCATCGATGGCTTCCAGAATGGAATCTTTGCAGAACGGCGCAGGAACGTAGATCACGGTCGCGGTTGCGCCGGTCGCTTCGACCGCTTCGCGCACGGTGTTGAACACCGGCAGACCCAGGTGCGTAGTGCCGCCTTTACCCGGCGTCACGCCGCCAACCATCTGCGTACCGTAGGCCAGCGCCTGTTCGGAGTGGAAAGTCCCCTGGCTACCGGTGAAGCCCTGGCAGATAACCTTGGTATCTTTATTAATTAAAACGGACATTATTTCCCCTCCACTGCGGCAACAACCTGCTGAGCTGCATCCGTCAGACTTTTCGCTGCAATAATATTCAGGCCGCTGTCAGCCAGTTTTTTCGCGCCGAGTTCAGCGTTGTTACCTTCCAGACGCACAACCACTGGAACGTTAACACCCACTTCTTCTACCGCACCGATAATGCCGTCTGCGATCAGGTCGCAACGTACGATACCGCCAAAGATGTTCACCAGAACGGCTTTCACGTTGTCGTCAGAGAGGATGATTTTAAACGCTTCGGTCACGCGCTCTTTGGTTGCGCCGCCGCCCACGTCAAGGAAGTTGGCCGGTTCGCCGCCGTGCAGTTTAACGATGTCCATAGTGCCCATTGCCAGGCCCGCACCGTTAACCATACAGCCGATGTTGCCATCCAGCGCTACGTAGTTCAGTTCCCACTGTGCAGCCTGCGCTTCACGCGGATCTTCCTGAGACTGGTCGCGCATTTCACGCAGATCGGACTGGCGGAACAGGGCATTGCCGTCGGCACCCAGTTTGCCGTCGAGGCAAATCAGGTCGCCCTGCTTAGTGATCACCAGCGGGTTGATTTCGATCAGCGCCAGGTCGCGCTCCAGGAAGATGGTCGCCAGGCCCATGAAGATCTTGGTGAACTGCTGAACCAGTTTACCTTCCAGACCCAGTTTGAACGCCAGTTCGCGACCCTGGTACGGCATAGGGCCGGCCAGCGGATCGATAGCCACTTTGTGGATCAGGTGCGGGGTCTCTTCCGCCACTTTTTCGATTTCCACGCCGCCTTCGGTAGAGGCCATGAACACCACGCGACGGGAGCTACGGTCTACTACCGCGCCCAGGTACAGCTCTTTTGCGATATCGGTCGCCGCTTCAACCAGAATCTGGTTAACCGGCTGGCCGTTCGCGTCTGTCTGGTAGGTCACCAGGCGTTTGCCCAGCCAATGTTCCGCAAAGGCGCGGATCTCTTCTTTAGAGTTGACTACCTTCACACCGCCCGCTTTACCGCGGCCACCAGCGTGAACCTGACATTTAACTACCCACGGGCCAGCACCGATTTTTGATGCGGCTTCTTCTGCTTCACGCGGGGTAGTACAGGCATAACCCACCGGAGCCGGTAAGCCATACCGGGCAAACAGCTGTTTGGCCTGATATTCATGTAAGTTCATGTGTTCTATCCATCCTTCAGGTAATCGTTAGATCATGCTTTTGTAGGCCCGGCGGGAGAGACCGCCGGGCAATGGTGCGAAACTACACGTCCAGCAGCAGACGAGTCGGATCTTCCAGCAGCTCTTTAATGGCGACCAGGAAGCCCACGGACTCACGGCCATCAATCAGACGGTGATCGTAGGAGAGCGCCAGATACATCATCGGCAGAATTTCGACTTTACCGTCAACGGCCATTGGACGATCTTTGATGGCGTGCATGCCCAGGATCGCGCTCTGCGGCGGGTTGATGATCGGGGTGGACATCAGCGAACCGAAGACGCCGCCGTTGGTAATGGTGAAGTTACCACCGGTGAGATCTTCTACGGTCAGCTTGCCGTCACGGCCTTTCAGCGCCAGCTCTTTAATGCGTTTTTCGATGTCAGCCATGCCCAGGGTGTCTACGTCACGCAGAACCGGGGTCACCAGACCGCGCGGCGTAGAAACGGCCATGCTCACGTCGAAGTAGTTGTGATAAACCACATCATCGCCGTCGATGGAAGCGTTCAC
Organism: Leclercia sp. UBA1284; assembly: GCF_002308415.1. NCBI lineage: Bacteria > Pseudomonadati > Pseudomonadota > Gammaproteobacteria > Enterobacterales > Enterobacteriaceae > Leclercia > Leclercia sp. UBA1284. The sequence goes on along the minus strand of NZ_DBUS01000006.1, from coordinate 447,781 downwards.
TTCCGGATAGCGTTTCAGCGCTTCAACCACCGCCTTCACATAGAAGGACATAAAGCCCAGACGGATACCGTGACGTTTTTCAAACGCGTCACCGTACTGCTTACGCAGGTCCATGATTGGCTTCATGTTCACTTCGTTGAAGGTGGTCAGCATCGCGGTGGAGTTTTTCGCTTCCAGCAGACGCTCAGCCACACGTTTACGCAGGCGGGTCATCGGCACGCGTTTTTCGCTGCGTGCGCCCAGTGCAGGCTGCGCTGCTGGCGCTGCCGCAGGGGCTTTGGCCTCAGCTTTCGCTTCAGAAGGCGCTTTTGCCAGATGCTTATCGATATCTTCGCGGGTCAGACGGCCGCCCACGCCGGTGCCTTTGATGGCCGCCGGATCGAGGCTGTGCTCAGCCAGCAGGCGACGGATCGCCGGGCTGAGCGCGTCGTTAGACTGCTCTTCCAGAGAAGCCTGCTGGCGCTGGGCCGGCGTAGAGGCTTTCTCTTCAGATTTAGCGCTGGACTCTTTGCCCGCGCTGTTGCCTTCACGCAGGCGACCCAGGATCTGGCGAGAGGTCACGGTGGTCCCTTCATCTTCCAGCACTGCGTCCAGGATGCCATCCGCCGATGCCGGTACTTCCAGTACCACTTTGTCAGTTTCGATTTCTACCAGCACTTCATCGCGCTTAACGCTATCGCCCGGTTTTTTGTGCCAGGTCGCGACGGTCGCATCTGCTACGGATTCAGGCAGGTCGGGAACAAGAATATCTACGCTACTCATTATTTATCCTTTAATTAATCGACGTTCAGCGCGTCATTAACCAGATCTTGTTGCTGCTTCTGGTGAACGGACATATACCCTACCGCCGGAGAGGCGGAGGCCGGGCGACCTGCATAACGCAGAGCAGACCCAAATGGAATCACTTCACGGAAATGATGCTGACTGCAGTACCATGCGCCCTGGTTGAGCGGCTCTTCCTGGCACCAGACAAAATCATGGACGTGAGCATATTGTTTCAGCACTTCCTGCATCGCCTGATGCGGGAATGGATACAGCTGTTCGATACGCACGATGGCGACATCTTTCTGATCGTTCTTACGGCGCTGTTCCAGCAGGTCGTAATAAACCTTACCAGAACACATTACGACACGCTTAACGCCTTTCGGATCCAGCTCGTCAATCTCACCGATGGCTGGCAGGAAGGTGCCGTTAGCCAGTTCATCGAGGCTGGAGACCGCCAGCGGATGGCGCAGCAGGGATTTCGGTGACATGACCACCAGCGGACGACGCATACCGCGCAGCGCCTGACGACGCAGCATGTGGTACACCTGAGCCGGGGTAGACGGCACGCAGACCTGCATGTTCTGCTCAGCGCAGAGTTGCAGATAACGTTCCAGACGCGCGGAGGAGTGCTCCGGACCCTGGCCTTCGTAACCGTGCGGCAGCAGCATCACCAGACCACACATACGGCCCCACTTCTGTTCGCCAGAAGAGATGAACTGGTCAATCACCACCTGAGCACCGTTAGCAAAGTCACCGAACTGCGCTTCCCAGATGGTCAGGGTACGCGGTTCCGCGGTGGCGTAGCCGTACTCAAATGCCAGTACCGCTTCTTCAGACAGAACGGAATCCCAGACCTTAAACTGGCCCTGGCCGTTATGTACGTGCTGCAGCGGAGTGTAAGTTGAACCGTTTGACTGGTTGTGCACAACCGCATGACGGTGGAAGAAAGTACCACGGCCCGCATCTTCACCGGACAGACGAACCGGAATGCCTTCGTCTACCAGCGTGGCGTAGGCCAGCGTCTCAGCGCCGCCCCAGTCGAACAGCTTGTCGCCTGCCGCCATGGACTGACGGTCAGCGTAAATTTTTGCCACGCGAGACTGCATCTCGATAGCGTCAGGCACGGTGCTGATGCGTTTTGCCAGCTCCTGCAGGCGCTTCATCTCGACCTTGTTCGGGTAGCTCTCATCCCACTCGTGGTTGAGGTACGGCGACCAGGTAAAGGAGTGCATATTCATCGGACGCAGCTCTTTCACAACGCATTCACCCGCGTCCAGCGCGTCGCGGTAAAGATTGACCAGCTCGGTCGCATCTTCCAGCGTCGCCACGTTTTCGCCTTCCAGCCTGTCGGCATAGATCTTGCGCGGCGTCGGGTGTTTTTTGATTTTCTGGTACATCAACGGCTGGGTTGCACTTGGCTCATCAGCTTCGTTGTGGCCGTGACGGCGGTAGCAGAACAGGTCAATCAGCACGTCGCGTTTGAAGGTATTACGATAGTCCAGCGCCAGACGGGTAACGAAGGCCACTGCTTCCGGATCGTCCGCGTTAACGTGGAAGATTGGCGCCTGTACCATCTTACCGATATCAGTACAGTACGGCGTAGAACGCGCGTCCAGCGGGTTAGAGGTAGTGAAGCCCACCTGGTTGTTGATGACGATGCGAACGGTACCGCCCACTTCGTAACCCCGCGCTTTGGACATGTTCAGGGTCTCCTGAACCACGCCCTGACCGGTAATGGCCGCATCACCGTGGATGGTGATTGGCAGCACTTTGTTACTGCTCGGCTCGTCCAGACGATCCAGACGCGCACGCACGGAACCGATAACCACCGGGCTAACAATTTCCAGGTGAGACGGGTTAAATGCCAGCGCCATATGCACCAGCCCGCCTTCGGTTTCGATATCCGATGAGAAGCCCATGTGGTACTTCACGTCGCCGGTGCCGAGGTGTTCTTTATGTTTACCCGCGAATTCGTCGAACAGATCCTGCGGTTTTTTACCCAGGACGTTGACCAGCACGTTCAGACGGCCACGGTGCGCCATACCCAGTACCACTTCACGGGTACCGCTTTTACCAGCATGACGAATCAGCTCTTTGAGCATTGGGACTAATGCGTCGCCGCCTTCCAGCGAGAAGCGCTTCGCACCCGGGAATTTCGCGCCCAGATAGCGCTCAAGGCCCTCTGCTGCGGTCAGTTCGCCCAGGAAGCGTTTTTTCTCTTCAGGGGAGAAGGTCGCGTGGCCCGCCACGGACTCAATACGCTGTTGGATCCAGCGTTTCTCTTCTGTTGAGGTGATGTGCATGTATTCCGCGCCGATGGAGCCGCAGTAGGTCTGCTTGAGGGCATCAATCAGATCGCCCAGCTTCATCGTGTCTTTGCCGATGGCAAATGAACCTACGTTAAAGCTCTCCTGGAAATCGGCCTCGGTCAGATCGTGGTAAGCCGGATCGAGATCCGCTACGCGATCTTGCTGCCACAGTCCCAGCGGATCGAGATTCGCATGCTGGTGACCACGGAAGCGATAAGCGTTGATAAGCTGCAGGACTTTAACCTGCTTCGCATTGGTGTCAGGGTCGGAAATAGCAGAAGAGTAACGTGAGGCATCCTTCGCCAGACGACGGAAATAATCACGTGTTTTGGAGTGGAATTGATCCGGTTTGACCCCTGTTCCTGGTAATTGCTGGAACATAGAACGCCAGTTTGCGTCCACTGAGTCAGGATCGGTTAAGAAGTCTTCATAGAGCTGTTCTATCCAGGTCTGATTCGCACCAGAAAGGTAAGAAGAGTCCAGCCAGGCTTTCAAAGCGCCGTTCTGCATCGTGATCCCTTAAGCATTTTTATGCTTACTTTCGCCGTAGAAACTACCACGCACACTTCGTGTACGTGCCGGGGTTCACCTGCGAGCTCTTGTTGGCTCGCGAAGGAACCTTTAGAAACTGTCTTAAGGGTTTCCCCTCACCCCGACCTTCTCCCACAGGAGAGGGGGAATGTCGTCGGCAGTTTTTAAAGATTTCCTGCAATCTATTCCCTCTCCCTTTGGGAGAGGGTTAGGGTGAGGGGAACAGCACTCCCCTCTCTCATTACTTACGCACTGCGTTGCAACAGCATCGACTTAATATGGCCGATGGCGCGCGTCGGGTTCAGCCCCTTAGGACATACACTGACGCAGTTCATGATGCTATGGCAGCGGAATACGCTGAAAGCATCACTCAACCCTTCCAGACGGTTATCGGTTTCAGTATCGCGGCTGTCGATCAGGAAGCGATACGCGGCCAGCAGGCCGGCCGGGCCGATAAACTTGTCCGGGTTCCACCAGAACGACGGGCACGAGGTCGAACAACATGCACAGAGAATACACTCATACAGACCATCGAGTTTTTCACGCTGCTCTGGAGACTGTAAATGCTCGCGAGCGGGTGGATTTTGCCCATTATTCAACAAGTAAGGCTTAATCTTCTCATATTGTGCATAGAATTGCCCCATGTCCACCACCAAATCGCGCACGACCGGCAGGCCAGGCAGCGGGCGGATCACAATCTTCTGGCCCGGACGGTTGAGCGCAGAGATTGGGGTAATACAGGCCAGACCGTTTTTGCCATTCATGTTCAGACCGTCGGAGCCACACACCCCTTCACGGCAAGAGCGACGGAATGACAGTGTCGGATCTTTTTCTTTCAGCTGCATTAAGGCATCCAGCAGCATCATGTCACGGCCTTCTTCCGCTTCCAGGGTGTAATCCTGCATATGCGGAGCATCATCTACATCCGGGTTATAACGATAAACTGAGAATTCGAGTTTCATTGTCCTGTCTCCGCATTAGTAAGTACGAATCTTCGGCGGGAACGCCGGACGCAGTTTCGGTTCCATGTTCACGCTACGACGCGTCATGGTTTCCGACTCTGGCAGATACAGGGAATGGCACAGCCAGTTTTCGTCGTCACGATCCGGGAAGTCGAAGCGGCTATGCGCGCCACGGCTCTCGGTACGGAAGTTTGCCGACATCGCAGTCGCGAATGCGGTCTCCATCAGGTTATCCAGCTCCAGACACTCAACGCGCTGGGTGTTGAACTCGCTGGAGGTATCGTCCAGACGGGCGTTTTTCAGACGCTCACGGATCGCTTTCAGCTGCTCAAGCCCTTTCGCCATCGCGTCACCTTCGCGGAAGACCGAGAAGTTATGCTGCATGCACTCTTGCAGCGCTTTACGGATTTCCACCGGATCTTCGCCGTTACGGTTGCCGTTCCAGCGGTTGAGGCGCTCGAGGGAGGCATCGATTTCAGCGTCGGTGGCGTCAAGCAGGTCGCCCTGCTCGGCAATGGATTCCTGCAGATGCAGACCCACCGCACGACCAAATACCACCAGGTCCAGCAGGGAGTTGCCGCCCAGACGGTTTGCACCGTGGACGGATACACAGGCGATTTCGCCGACGGCGAACAGGCCTGGGATGACCACATCTTCGCCCTGCGCGTTCACGGTCAATGCCTGACCGGTCACTTTGGTCGGAATACCGCCCATCATGTAGTGGCAGGTTGGGATAACCGGGATAGGTTCTTTAACCGGGTCAACGTGGGCAAAGGTACGGGACAGCTCCAGAATGCCCGGCAGGCGGGATTCCAGTACCTCTTTACCCAGGTGGTCGAGCTTCAGCTTCGCGTGTGGACCCCATGGGCCATCGCAGCCGCGGCCTTCGCGGATTTCGATCATGATGGAACGCGCCACCACGTCACGACCCGCCAGGTCTTTCGCATTCGGGGCATAACGCTCCATGAAGCGCTCGCCATGTTTGTTCAGCAGGTAGCCACCTTCACCACGGCAGCCTTCTGTCACCAGAACGCCCGCGCCGGCGATGCCGGTTGGGTGGAACTGCCACATCTCCATATCCTGCACCGGCACGCCCGCGCGGATAGCCATACCAACGCCGTCACCGGTGTTGATGTGGGCGTTAGTGGTGGACTGATAAATACGGCCTGCACCGCCGGTCGCCAGCACGGTTGCACGGGCTTTGAAGTAGACCACTTCGCCGGTCTCGATGCACAGTGCGGTACAACCTACCACTGCGCCATCGGCGTTTTTCACCAGATCCAGCGCATACCACTCGGAGAAGATGGTGGTGTGATTTTTCAGGTTCTGCTGGTACAGGGTATGCAGCAGGGCGTGACCGGTACGGTCAGCCGCCGCCGCGGTACGTGCCGCTTGCTCGCCACCGAAATCTTTCGACTGGCCGCCAAACGGACGCTGATAGATAGTGCCATTTTCCAGACGGGAGAACGGCAGACCCATATGGTCCAGCTCCAGAATCGCTTCCGGGCCGGTTTTACACATATATTCGATGGCATCCTGGTCGCCGATATAATCGGAACCTTTCACCGTGTCGTACATGTGCCATTCCCAGTTATCTTCATGGGTATTACCCAGCGCCACGGTGATGCCACCCTGGGCTGAAACGGTATGGGAACGGGTCGGGAACACTTTAGAGAGCAGCGCACAGGTCTGGCCGCTCTGGGAAATTTGCAGTGCGGCACGCATACCTGCGCCACCCGCACCAATTACGACAGCATCAAATTCTCTGACTGGCAGTTTCATCACACACCCCACACCACAACGAATCCATAAATAACGTAAACCACTAACGCCACAACGATAGCCAGCTGCAGCGGCAGACGAATTGCCAGAGGTTTAACGTAATCGGTCAGAACCTGCCACATACCAATCCAGGCGTGGATCAGAATGGAGAACAGGGCCAGCAGGGTGAAGACTTTGGTGAAAGCCGAGCCGAAGAATCCGCTCCAGATTTCCCACGTCAGGTCGCCGCTGGTGGCGAAGAAACCGATCAGATAGATGATGTAGAGGGTGAGGACGATGGCAGTAGCGCGAACCAGAATGAAATCATGTACGCCGTTGCGTCCTAATGCGGAGGCGTTGCTTACCATACGAGAACTCCTGCAAGAAGTGAAAGCACGACAGTAATCACAAATGAAATATTGGCAGTACGTTTACCCGCTTCGAAGGTCTCTTCCAGATAGCCGAAATCCATCAGCATATGGCGAACACCACCGACAACGTGATACGCCAGTGCGGTGAGAATGCCCCACATGATAAATTTCACGAAGAAGCTGCCCATGATGGCAGACGCCTGGAGGAATCCTTCCGGGGAAGAGAGGCTGGTACCCAGCAACCACAGCAGAATGCCTACCGCCACAAACGTAATCACACCGGATACACGGTGGAGAATGGACGCTATTGCCGTTACGGGGAATCGGATCGTTTTAAGATCCAGATTGACAGGTCTTTGTTTTTTCACATTTCTTATCATGAATAACGCCCACATGCTGTTCTTATTGTTTCCTTCCTCCGGACTGCTTGCGGGTCAGACAGCGTGCCTTTTCTATAACTGTGCGTCATGTAAAACATTGCTTCCAGATGTTCAAATGACACATTACAACGCTGGGTGGCTCGGGATTGCAGGGTTTTCCGGAGACCTGGCCGCAGTATAGGGCGTTCACAAAATCATTACAATTAACCTACATATAGTTTGTCGGGTTTTATGCCGAACAGTGATCAGGGTCACGATAACAACATCTTTTTAAATTTTAATCATCTGATTTGACAAATGTTAAACATTATTGTTACAAACATCACCAGAAAAGGCATATAATGCGCAAAAGTTATGAGGTCTTGCTTTCACCTGAGAATAAGTTATGTAACAGTGTGGTGGTATTGACCGAAGTTATCAGGACAGTTATTAGTGATATACAGGTTTGAATAATTCGGACCGCGAAGACACTGATTTGCTGTTGTTTCACTGATTTTTCAACTCATTACCTGCAAGGCGCCATAGCTCTGTACCCTGGTTTCTCCTCGTGAGCTGAGCGGTAAGCCAAATAACAAACTGGTAACGGTGTTAAATCAGCAGAATGCAAATCCGGTAAACCGTGGTCTTAAGCAATAAGGCGCTAAGGAGACCGTAAATGGCTGATACAAAGGCAAAGCTCACCCTGGGTGGTGATAATGCTATTGAACTGGATGTGCTAAAAGGCACACTCGGTCAGGATGTTATTGATATCCGTACGCTGGGTTCTAAAGGGGTATTCACCTTTGACCCTGGATTCACCTCTACCGCATCTTGCGAATCCAAAATCACCTTTATCGACGGTGATGAAGGTATCCTGTTACACCGCGGTTTCCCCATCGATCAGTTAGCTACCGACTCCAATTATCTGGAAGTGTGCTACATCCTGCTGAACGGCGAAAAACCGACGCAGGCGCAATACGATGAATTCAAAACCACCGTAACCCGTCATACCATGATCCATGAGCAGATTACCCGTCTGTTCCATGCGTTCCGTCGTGACTCTCACCCAATGGCGGTGATGTGCGGAATTACCGGTGCGCTGGCAGCGTTCTACCACGACTCACTGGACGTGAATAACCCACGTCACCGTGATATCGCGGCATTCCGTCTGCTGTCCAAAATGCCAACCATGGCCGCGATGTGCTACAAGTACTCGATCGGTCAGCCGTTCGTTTATCCGCGTAACGACCTCTCCTACGCGGGTAACTTCCTGCGCATGATGTTCTCCACGCCGTGTGAAGAGTACGAAGTGAACCCGGTACTGGAACGCGCTATGGATCGTATTCTGATCCTGCACGCTGACCACGAGCAGAACGCATCGACCTCTACCGTACGTACCGCGGGCTCTTCGGGCGCAAACCCGTTCGCCTGTATCGCTGCGGGTATCGCCTCCCTGTGGGGACCGGCGCACGGCGGCGCGAACGAAGCGGCGCTCAAAATGCTGGAAGAGATCAGCTCCGTTGAGCACATTCCGGAATTCGTACGCCGTGCGAAGGATAAGAATGACTCCTTCCGCCTGATGGGCTTCGGTCACCGTGTTTACAAAAACTATGACCCGCGCGCCACCGTAATGCGTGAAACCTGCCACGAAGTGCTGAAAGAGCTGGGTACCAAAGATGACCTGCTGGAAGTGGCGATGGAGCTGGAACACATCGCGCTGAACGACCCGTACTTCATCGAGAAGAAACTCTACCCGAACGTCGACTTCTACTCAGGCATCATCCTGAAAGCGATGGGTATTCCGTCTTCCATGTTCACCGTGATCTTCGCCATGGCACGTACCGTGGGCTGGATTGCACACTGGAACGAAATGCACAGCGAAGGCATGAAAATCGCCCGTCCTCGTCAGCTGTATACCGGCTACGAGCAGCGTGATTTTAAATCTGACATCACTGAGCAGTAATCTGCGAAGGATGTTAAAAACGCGCCTCCGGGCGCGTTTTTTATTTCTGGCAGTATGGACACCAGTAAAATGGCCGCGATGAGACCGTCGTCTTCTCAATCACCCCGCCGCAGCGCTCGCACCGTTTCCCATCCCGATGAAAGACCTTAAAGCGGAACAACGCCCCATGATGTTTGTTCTCATTCACCACGCCGCGCGTCTGGTAAGAGAGCCGCGGTATGGCCAGCAGCGCCTGGGATAACGCCTCAAGCTGGGGTTCACTGAGCTGCGACGCTTTGCGCTGTGCCGCCAGCCCCACTTCCCAGAGGATCTCCACCCGCAGGTAATTTCCCAGCCCGGCGAGAAACGCCTGATCGAGCAACAGCCCGGAAAATTGCCGATTACGAAACGCAGGAGAGAGCAGCCTGGCTTTCACCTCCTCCACCGTCAACCGCGGATCCAGCACATCGGGCCCTACACGCTGTAAAAACGGATGGGTGGTGAGTTGTTCGGGGGTGAGCATCTCTATATCCGAGGCGCTGTAGAGCAAAATGGTGTTCTCGGCGCTCTGGAGTTTGACCCGCAGCACGCGGTTGGTCTGCACCGTTTCGCCGGTTTTTACTACCCGCCATACGCCGTACAGTTGATTATGGCTGTAGAGCGTCAGCTGATTAGAGAAATGGGTCAGCAACGCTTTCCCGCGCGTTTCGATATGGGTGATCGTCTGCCCCAGCAGCCGGGACTCATAGGGCTTTAATTGCGGGAAGGCAAACCACGCTCCGGTGAGGGGTTTGCCTTTGATCGCCGCCTCCAGGTTATCCGCCGCACGGCGGATCTCCGGGCCTTCTGGCATAATATCGTCCTTAGTTAATGTGTCGCACCGCCGGTAATTTTACTGTCAACCTGCTGGCGAATAGCCACCGCAATGGCAACCTCAAGGCCTCGCTGTACCGTGTGTGCCGCCATGCTCGGTGCCCCTATATGGGCGGCGGCCTGTTCCGGCAGATAAGGGATGTGGATAAACCCGCCCTTCACGCCGGGCCGCTTAGCGATAGTATTCAGCAGGCCATACATCACATGATTACAGACGAAAGTGCCTGCCGTCTGGGAAACCGAAGCAGGAACGCCTGCCTCACGCAGGGCAGCTACCATCGCTTTGATTGGCAGAGAACTAAACCATGCGGCCGGGCCGTCTGGCACAATCGCCACGTCAACGGGCTGCTGACCTTTATTATCCGGAATGCGCGCGTCATCGACGTTGATCGCCACCCGTTCTACGGTAATGTCCACGCGGCCGCCCGCCTGCCCTATCGCCAGGATCACCGACGGTTGCAGTTCATCAATGGCCGCATTCAGCACCGCCAGCGACTCGCCAAACACGCACGGCAACTGCCGCGTCACCACGCGACAGTGCTCAATGGTCATCCCTTCAAGCTGTTTTACCACTACCCAGGAAGGGTTTACGGTCTCGCCGCCAAAGGGTTCGAAACCGGTCACTAATACGGTTTGCATGGTCTCTCCTTACAAGAACATCAGGAAGTAGAGTAAGAAAACGTTGGCAATCAGCAGCAGCACGCCTGTCGGCACCTGCGCCTTAATCACCGCATTTTTATCTGGCAACTCCAGCAGCGCCGCCGGCACGATATTGAAGTTTGCCGCCATCGGCGTCATTAGAGTGCCGCAGTAGCCAGAGAACATCCCGATCGCCGCCATCACCGCCGGGTTACCGCCGTGCTGCAGTACCAGGATCGGAATACCAATCCCTGCCGTCACGATCGGGAAGGCGGCAAAGGCGTTGCCCATGACCATGGTCAGCAGCGCCATCCCAATGGCGTAGACCGCCACGGCGATAAAGCGGCTATCGACAGCCAGATAGGTCTGGGTGAGCCAGGAGATCCCCTCCCCGACGCCCGCCGCGGTGAACAACAGCCCCAGCGTGGCGAGGATTTGCGGCAGAATAAAGGCCCAGCCGATGGAGTCCAGCAGACGGCGCGCCTCCTGAATCGGCTGATGCACCTTCTCATGAGTCATTTTAACCGCCATGCCCAGGCCAATCAGCGAACCGACGGTCATCGAGAAGAGCGTCACCAGCGTGGAGTGGTTGCCAGGCCCGAACAGCGCTTCCTGAAGGCCCGGAATATGGTTAAACATCAGCACGCCTACCACCGTCACCACCGGGATCGCCAATGCCGGATAGAAGAGCCGGTTGCCGAGTCGTTTGGCGCTGGCTTCACGCTCTTCTGGTTTACGCTGATGATAGCTTCCCAGACGCACGCCGCCGAAGCCGGCAATCAGCGCCAGCGCCACCACCGCTGCCCCCACGGCGATGTGCACCGTGCGTTTGTCGCCCACCAGCTGATAGGTCCAGTCACCGAGCAGGAACATCAGGCCATAGATGCCCCAGAACAGCCCGGTAGTGATACGGCGTGGGTTGGCTTTATCGCGAAATGACATCAAGGCGACGATAATCAGCACCAGGCCGGCAAGCCAGTAAAGATAGCTTTGCTGGAAATTCATTCGGCACCTCCCGGCGTGCGGAGGGTTTTTGCCAGCTCGCGCTCAAGGTGTTTATCCAGACGCCACAGACGGGTAGCGTGGATCACAAAGGCGCAGATCGCGGTCGGGATCCCCCACAAAGCAATGTGCAGCGGCTCGGTCTGAATCCCTCCGGACTCCAGCATAAAGTTGTGCATAAAGATGATGGCCCCGAAGGCGACAAAAATGTCTTCTCCGAAGAACAGCCCGACGTTGTCAGTCGCGGCCGACATGGCGCGCAGACGATAACGCACGGCACCCGGCAGCTCGCCGAACTTCTGCTCAGCCGCCCCTTCCGCCATCGGCGCCAGCAGCGGTCGCACCATCTGTGGATGACCGCCAAGGCTGGTCAATCCCATCGCGGCAGAGGCTTCGCGCACAAAGAGGTAGACGATCAGCAGGCGGCCCGAGGTGGCGCTGCGGATCTTCGCGATCCACGCCTGGGCGCGCTCTTTCAGCCCGTGACGCTCAAGCAGGCCGATCACCGCCAGCGGGATCAGCAGGATATAAGGCAGGTTACGGGTGTTGAGGAACCCTTCGCCCAATTTTTCGAGGATGGTTGCAATCGGCATCTGCGCCGCCAGCCCCGTCACGATCCCGGCGACAATGACCACCAGCACCGGGTTAAAGCGTAAAAGAAATCCGACCACAATCACCGCGATACCGATGAGTGGCCAGAGGTTTAGCGTCTCTGCCATGATGACGTTCCTGTTGGTTGTGTTGTGTTTTAAGTGCGCTACGCGCTAATTTTTATCTGTTGTGCGGCAAATTCACTGCGCAGGCGTCGGGCAAATTCCAGGGCATGGTCACCGTCACCGTGAATGCACACGCTTTGCGCCTTCACCGTCGCCCACTCGCCGGTAATACTTTTCACCCGACCGTGTTGCACCATCTCCAGGGTCTGCGCCAGCGACTGCTGCTCGTCGACGATCAGCGCGCCTGGCTGGCCTCGCGGCACCAGGCTACCGTCCGCCTGATATCCCCTGTCGGCAAAGACCTCTTCTCGCGTCACCAGCCCGTAACGCTCCCCGGCACGGATCAGTTCGCTCCCGGCCAGACCGACAAGGATCAGCGCGGGATCGGCGGCGTGCACCGCACGGGCGATAGCGTCAGCCAGCATCGGCTCTTTGGCCGCCTGGTTATAGAGCATACCGTGGGGTTTGACGTGGCGTAGCTGCCCCCCTTCTGCGCGTACCATCCCCGCCAGGGCACCAATCTGATACAACACCTGGGCGTAGACGGTCTCCGGCGGCAGGGTCATTGCCGTGCGGCCAAAATTTTCCCGATCCGGGAAGCTGGGATGCGCCCCGATGGCTACGCCATTTTTCAGCGCTTCACGCACGCAGGTGAGCATGGTTTCGGCATCCCCGGCGTGAAAACCGCAGGCGATATTGGCGGACGAAACGAGCTGCAGCAGGGCGGCATCGCTGCCGCACCCCTCGCCTAAATCGGCATTTAAATCAATCACGTTCATGTAACCTCCATGCCAGCTGTTCGAGATACTGCTTCTGTACACGTCGCGCTTCCAGCGCCTCTTCCAGGGTGCAGGGCACAAAGTGAATCGGTTGTCCCAGCGGGATCTGCGCCAGATGATACATATCCGCTTCAATAATGCAGGCGATGCGTGGATAACCGCCGGTGGTCTGGGCATCGTTCATTAGTATGATCGGCTGACCGTTATGCGGCACCTGGATCACCCCCGGCAGCAGGCCATGCGACACCATTTCACGGTCGGTGGTGCGCTGCAGTTTCTGCCCCTGCAGGCGGTAGCCCATACGGTTACTTTGCGGACTGAGCTGCCAGGGCAAGCGCCAGAGCGCATCCTGCGAGGCCTGATCGAACTCATGATATTCCGGGCCCGGCAACGCGCGCACACGGTTATTCCAGAGCAGTTGTTTTACCCCCTGCGCCTCCATAAATGGGTGGCCGCCCGGGCAAATGGGCAGGCAATCACCATCTTTTAGCAGCCGGCCTTCAAAACCGCCCATACCAATTTTGAGATCGGTGCTGTAGGAGTCCATCACCTGCGGCACGTCAATGCCCCCGGCAATGGCCAGATAGCTGCGCATACCGTGTACAGGGCGCTTCAGGGTCAACCGCTGCCCGGCTTTCACCGGCAGACGCCACCCCGTCCAGACCGCCGCGTCGTCGAGCTTCGCATCACAGCCTGCCCCCGTCAGGGCAAACCAGCCGTCCTGTTCAAATTCGAAACAGCACTGGCCGAGCGTAATCTCCAGCGCGGCGGCGTCGGGTGCGTTGCCCACCAGCAGGTTGGCAATCTGCAATGCCGGTTTGTCCAGCGCGCCACAATAACTGATGCCCGACTGGCGTAAGCCAATCCGCCCGCCATCCTGCACGGAGGTATATAGCCCGGCTCGAATAACCTTTAACATACCCCCTCCTTTTGCGGGACAAAGCGCACGGTATCGCCGGGACGCAGCAGGACCGGCTCATCCAGACGCGGATCAAACAGCGGCAACGAGGTATGCCCAATCAGCTGCCAGCCGCCAGGGGATGCGAGCGGATAAATTCCGGTCTGCGCGCCGCCAATGCCCACGGAACCGGCAGGCACCTGCAGACGGGGTTCGTCGCGACGTGGCGTGGTCAGCTTTTCTGGCAAACCTCCCAGATAGGGGAATCCCGGCTGGAAGCCCAGGAACCAGACCACGTAATCGACTGATGCGTGAAGCTCGACAACCTGTTTCTCCGACAACCCCGCATGACGGGCCACTTCACCGAGATCGGGCCCGGCGCTTTTGCCGTAGACCACCGGGATCTCGATAGCGCGCGACTCAGGCTCCAGCGCCTCGCTCTCTTCCCACCAGCGTTGCAGCCGTTCAATGGCGTCCAGCGCCACCGAGTGTGGGTTGCGTAATACCACGGTGATGTTATTCATACCGGGGATCGCTTCCACCACCTCCGGAATTTCCCCGAGCCGCTGGGTTAAACGCCAGATCCTTTTTTGCGTCGCCAGGGTGACGGGAGGTTCCAGCTCCAGCACCACGGCGGTCTCGCCTAACAGATAACAACGCGCTCGCTGCACTTAAGCACCTCTCATCAGGCTGGATTAGGGATATCAATAAAAGTGACATCCAGGTCAGTATTTTCAGTCAGCCACTCGCTGAGCGCACGGATACCGCCGCGTTCGGTGGCGTGGTGTCCTGCGGCATAAAAATGCAGCCCCTGCTCGCGGGCAGAGTGAATAGTCTGCTCCGAAACTTCACCGGTGATAAACGCATCCACCCCGAAACGGGCCGCATTGTCGATAAAGCCCTGTCCGCCGCCGGTGCACCAGGCGACGCGTTTCACCAGATCCGGCCCGGTATCACCACTCCAGAGCGGGCGACGTCCCAGACGCGCTTCAATCCAGGAGGCCAGCTCCAGACCCGGTACCGGCATCGCCAGCTCGCCCCAGGGCAGCAGCTCTTCAATTTCGCCCATCACCGTAATGCCCAGTAGCTGTGCCAGCTGGACGTTGTTGCCCAACTCCGGGTGGGCATCGAGCGGCAGGTGCCAGCCGTACAGGTTGATATCGTTGGCCAGCAGCGTTTTTAAACGGTTACGCTTCATGCCGCGGATAATCGGCGCTTCGTTTTTCCAGAAATAACCATGATGCACGATCACCGCATCCGCATTCTGGCGCACGGCCTCATCCAGCAGCGCCTGGCTGGCGGTCACGCCGGTAATAATTTTCTGTACCTGTTCGCGCCCTTCGACCTGCAGACCATTAGGGCCGTAGTCGCTAAATTTGGCGCTGTTGAGTTTGTCGTTAATCAGGCTTTCCAGTTCGCTGTTCTTCATCATCACTCTCTTACGCTTTACGGGCAGCTTCATAGGCTGCCAGGGTGGCGGCGCGCGCCTGTTTATGGTCGACAACCGGACGCGGATAGTCGAGGGTCACCCCTTGTTTATCCGCCCAGATCCACGGGTCGTGAATCGCCTTGTCTGGCAAACTTGCCAGCTCCGGCAGCCAACGGCGGATAAACGCGCCGTCGGCATCAAACTTCTGCCCCTGGGTTGTCGGGTTAAAAATGCGAAAATAGGGAGCCGCATCGGTGCCGGTTGAGGCGGCCCACTGCCAGCCGCCGTTATTGGCGGCCAGATCGCCATCAATCAACTGAGACATAAAATAACGCTCCCCAATACGCCAGTCGATAAGCAGATCCTTTACCAGAAAACTGGCGGTAATCATGCGCAGACGGTTGTGCATCCAGCCCGTTTCATTGAGCTGACGCATGGCCGCATCGACGATGGGATAGCCGGTTTGCCCCTGTTGCCATGCATGAAGCTGCTTTTCATCGTGCTGCCAGGCGACCTGTTCTGTCCAGCGGATGAATGGCCGATGTTTACATAAATCAGGGTGATACGTCATCAGATGACGATAAAATTCACGCCAGATAAGTTCATTGAGCCAGACCGCACCCGGTCCCCCCTCCAGCGCCCTGGGCTGTTCGGCCACCAGGCGATGCAGACACTGGCGCGGCGATAACACCCCGAGGGCCAGGCAAGCGGAAAGACGGCTGGTTCCTTCGACGGCCGGGAAATCGCGCTGAGCTTCATACTCCCCTGCCCCCTCCTTGCAAAAATGGCGCAGATGGGCAATAGCCTCTTTTTCCGTGGGGGGGAAGAGCCCGGCATCAAAGGGCTGTTGAGGATAATCGAAATCGAGCGGCGAGGCGTGCGCAGGCATCGCTTCCTCTCCTCGCGGGGTGGGTGCCGATGCGCACTCCGGCATGCCCTCCTTCAGGCGACGTAGCCAGGCGTTTTTGAACGGCGTAAAGACCTTGTACATCTCATGATTGCCCGTCATCACGCTGCCGGGTGGCAGGATCACGCTGTCATCAAAACCCTGACACGTTACCTGCTGCAGCGATCGCTCAAGCGCCCGATCGCGCTGCTGCTCGTTCACTTCGTACTGATAATTGTAAAAGAGATCCGTTACCTCATGTTCGGCACAGATTTGCGCCACTTTTTCAGCCTGGGCGGCAAAGTCATCAACCTCATCATAAAGAAGCGGAATGCCTTTTTCGGCCAGTTGTTGACGCAGATTATTTAAATGCGCATGAAGGTAAGCCGCCTGGCGCGGCGCCATAAGGTGACGCTGCCATTGACCGGGTGTCGCCAGGAAGAGCGCCAGTACGCGTGCATTTTTGTTCCGACAGGCGGCGGCAAGCGCCAGGTTGTCATGGATGCGCAGATCGGCGCGAAACCAGACCAGATGGATGGGCATAAAACTCCAGAGTGTTCGTCCGTAACAGAGTTGAGCGATTCAGAATACTTCGCATTAACAATTGTAGCCATTCTGAAATGACGCGATCTTCTCTGGTTGCCCTTCCTGCGGACATAAAAAAACCGCCACATTGCTGTGGCGGCGGGTTTATTGCTGTGTATCGTCTTTCTTATTAGTAAAAATCGCAGGTGGCTTTTTCCGCCTGCGCCATCCAGACCGGTTTATCGCTGGTTTTAGCCCAGACGCGGTGCAGATAGCTGTAAAAACGGGCACGATCTTTCCAGAACAACATCACCGGCAGCGCCAGGATGCCAGCCACCACGGCGAAAGCGCGGCGTAATAATACGATATGTGCCGGAAACTCTTTGTAGTGATCCATTATTCTCTCCCCTAAGTTGGCCGGAAACATGCTCCGGAAAAGTTAAACAGGTTATCTGGGTAAAATAGTACCGCGTTGACTGAAAGTTTACTACTCATCCGACCACTCTTTTTTATTCATTTAGTGAATATTTACACTTCTTTCGTAAGCCAGTTACAAAAAAGTTAAATTAATACTAATCATTAGTTAAATTGTGGTTTTGGCTATTTTTATACTTTTTTTACACCCTGCCCCCCGCTTTTTTACGAAATCTTTGCGCCGGAAATCCTACCTTTTTCATCAATATCAACGTCACCCGGAGGTGAATTGTGACTGCAGGTGTGATTACCGGCATCGTGCTGGTGTTCCTGTTACTGGCGTACCTGGTTTATGCCCTGATTAATGCGGAGGCATTCTGATGGCCGCGCAAGGATTTCTGCTGATTGCCAGCTTTCTGCTGGTCCTGTTCGTGCTGGCAAAACCGCTGGGTTCGCTACTTGCCCGCATGATTACCGGCACCCCGCTGCCAGCTATCGCGCGGCTGGATAGCGCCCTGCTGCGCGGCTTAGGTATTGCCTGTGAGGAGATGAGCTGGCGGCGCTATCTGGCGGCAATTCTGCTGCTGAACCTGGTGGGATTGGTCGTGTTGTTTGCCATGCTGATGCTACAGGGCACCCTGCCGTTTAACCCTCAGCAATTGCCCGGCCTCTCCTGGCATCTGGCGCTGAATACGGCGGTGAGCTTCGTCAGTAACACCAACTGGCAGTCGTATGCCGGGGAGTCAACGCTGAGCTACTTCAGCCAGATGGCTGGCCTGACGGTGCAAAACTTCCTCTCTGCCGCCAGCGGCATTGCGGTCATTTTCGCCCTGACCCGCGCCTTTGCCCGTCAAAGCGTGTCGACGCTGGGCAACGCCTGGGTGGATCTCACCCGGATTACGCTGTGGGTGCTGTTGCCGATCTCGCTGTTGTTGGCGCTGTTCTTTATCCAGCAAGGGACGCTGCAAAACCTGCACGCTTACCAGCCTTACACCTCGCTGGAAGGGGCAAAACAGCTGCTGCCAATGGGACCGGTTGCCTCTCAGGAGGCGATAAAAATGCTGGGCACCAACGGCGGCGGTTTCTTTAACGCAAACTCTTCACATCCTTTCGAGAACCCCACCGCGCTAACCAATTTCGCCCAGATGCTGGCGATCTTTTTAATTCCGACTGCGCTCTGCTTTGCCTTTGGTGAGGCCGTTCGCGATCGCCGCCAGGGTCAGGCGATCCTGTGGGCGATGTCGGCGATCTTCGTGGTGTGCGCCGGGCTGGTCATGTGGGCCGAGTGGCAGGGCAACAGCCACTTCCTGGCTCTCGGCGCGGATAGCGCAATCAACATGGAGGGCAAAGAGAGCCGCTTCGGCATTCTGGCCAGCAGCTTGTACGCGGTGGTGACCACGGCGGCCTCCTGCGGGGCGGTGAATGCCATGCACGACTCCTTTACCGCGCTGGGCGGGATGATCCCGCTGTGGCTGATGCAGATTGGGGAAGTGGTCTTCGGCGGGGTGGGTTCTGGTCTGTACGGCATGCTGTTGTTCGTCCTGCTGGCAGTATTTATCGCCGGGCTGATGATTGGCCGCACGCCGGAATATCTGGGTAAGAAAATTGACGTGCGCGAAATGAAGCTGACCGCACTGGCTATTCTGGTCACCCCCGCGCTGGTGCTGCTCGGTACCGCCCTGGCGCTAATGACCGACGCAGGACGCAGCGGCATCTTTAATCCCGGCATCCACGGTTTTAGCGAGGTGCTCTACGCGGTCTCTTCCGCAGCCAATAACAACGGTAGCGCCTTTGCCGGTTTAAGTGCGAACACGCCATTCTGGAACTGCCTGCTGGCGGCCTGCATGTTGCTGGGACGCTTTGGGGTGATTATTCCGGTGATGGCGATTGCCGGTGCTCTGGTCAATAAAAAAATCCAGCCTGCCTCTACCGGTACGCTGCCCACCAGCGGCCCGCTGTTTATCGGCCTGCTGATCGGCACGGTACTGCTGGTGGGTGCGCTGACCTTTATTCCCGCCCTCGCATTAGGCCCGGTCGCGGAACATCTCTCTTTACGCTGATTTTGCGGAGTATTAGTCATGAGTCGTAAGCAACTGGCCCTGCTCGAACCCTCGCTGGTTCGCCAGGCGCTGCTGGATGCGGTAAAAAAACTGAGTCCGCGCGTGCAGTGGCACAACCCGGTGATGTTTATCGTCTGGATTGGCAGCCTGCTCACTACCCTGCTTGCCATCGCGATGGCGGGGGGAAAACTGCCGGGCAATGCGGTGTTCACCGCGGCCATCAGCCTGTGGCTGTGGTTTACCGTCCTGTTTGCCAACTTTGCCGAAGCGCTGGCCGAAGGGCGGAGTAAAGCCCAGGCCAATAGCCTGAAGGGGGTAAAGAAAACGTCTTTTGCCCGCAAACTGCGTGAGCCGAAGTACGGCGCCGCCAGCGATAAGGTTCCGGCAGAGACCCTGCGCAAAGGGGATATTGTCCTGGTGGAAGCCGGCGATATCATTCCGTGCGATGGGGAGGTGATCGAAGGCGGCGCCTCGGTGGACGAGAGCGCCATCACCGGTGAATCGGCGCCGGTGATCCGTGAATCCGGCGGGGATTTTGCCTCCGTAACGGGCGGCACGCGCATTCTCTCGGACTGGCTGGTGATTCAGTGCAGCGTTAACCCTGGTGAAACCTTTCTTGATCGGATGATCGCCATGGTCGAAGGGGCCCAGCGCCGCAAGACGCCTAACGAAATTGCCCTGACCATTCTGCTGGTGGCCCTGACGCTGGTCTTCCTGCTGGCGACAGCCACCCTGTGGCCGTTCTCGGCTTACGGCGGCACGCCTGTGAGCGTGACGGTGCTGGTGGCGTTGCTGGTCTGCCTGATCCCAACCACCATCGGCGGGCTGCTCTCCGCCATCGGCGTAGCGGGGATGAGCCGGATGCTGGGGGCCAACGTTATCGCCACCAGCGGCCGCGCGGTCGAAGCGGCGGGCGACGTGGACGTATTACTGCTGGATAAAACCGGCACTATTACGCTGGGTAATCGCCAGGCGTCTGACTTTCTGCCCGCACCTGGCGTTGAGGAGAAGACCCTGGCCGACGCAGCACAGCTCGCCTCGCTGGCGGATGAGACGCCAGAAGGCCGCAGCATCGTGGTACTGGCGAAACAGCGCTTTAATCTGCGTCAGCGCGATGTACAGAGCCTGCAGGCTACCTTCGTGCCTTTCACCGCGCAGACCCGGATGAGCGGCATCAACATTCAGGATCGCCTGATCCGTAAAGGGTCAGTGGATGCCATTCGCCGCCATATCGCGGCCAATAATGGCCACTTTCCTGCTGAAGTCGATGCGCTGGTAGAGCGCGTCGCCAGGGAGGGTGCTACCCCGCTGGTGGTGGCCGAAGGCGCCAGCGTGCTGGGGGTCATCGCCCTGAAGGATATCGTTAAAGGCGGCATCAAAGAGCGCTTTGCTCAGTTGCGTAAGATGGGCATCAAAACGGTAATGATCACCGGTGATAACCGTTTGACCGCAGCGGCCATCGCGGCTGAAGCCGGGGTGGATGATTTTCTCTCTGAAGCCACCCCCGAGGCGAAGCTGGCGTTGATCCGCCAGTATCAGGCCGAAGGTCGGCTGGTGGCAATGACCGGCGATGGCACCAACGATGCGCCAGCGCTGGCCCAGGCGGACGTGGCGGTCGCCATGAACTCAGGTACCCAGGCGGCGAAAGAGGCGGGCAACATGGTCGATCTGGACTCAAACCCGACCAAGCTGATTGAAGTGGTACACATCGGTAAACAGATGCTGATGACCCGGGGCTCGCTTACTACCTTCAGTATTGCCAACGACGTGGCGAAATATTTTGCCATTATCCCGGCGGCCTTTGCGGTGACCTATCCGCAGCTCAACGCCTTGAATGTGATGCAGTTGCACTCCCCCGCATCGGCGATCCTCAGCGCGGTGATTTTTAACGCGCTGATCATCGTCTTCCTGATCCCGCTTGCGCTGAAAGGGGTGAGTTACAAGCCGCTCACCGCCGCCGCCATGCTACGTCGTAATTTATGGATCTACGGTCTGGGTGGACTACTGGTGCCCTTTATCGGCATTAAAGCGATCGACCTGCTGCTGACCGTGTTCGGACTGGTTTAAGAGGTAATTCAAATGGCTATGTTACGTCCCGCTATACTTTTGTTTATCTTGCTGGCCGCCATTACCGGCGGGCTCTACCCGCTGGTGACCACCGCGCTGGGGCAGTGGCTGTTTCATGATCGGGCCAACGGCTCTTTGATTATCCAGGGGAGCGAGGTTCGCGGTTCGCGGCTGATTGGGCAGAACTTTACCGGCGCGGGTTACTTCCAGGGGCGGCCTTCCGCCACGGCAGAAAGCCCGTATAATCCTATGGCCTCCGGGGGCAGTAATCTGGCCGGCAGTAACCCGGCGCTGGACAGCGCGGTAACAGAGCGGGTGACGGTCCTGCGTGCCGCCAACCCGCAAGCGACGGCGGCGGTACCGGTTGAGTTGATTACCGCCTCGGCCAGCGGACTGGATTACAGCCTCACCCCCGGCGCAGTCGCCTGGCAGATCCCCCGTGTCGCGCAGGCCCGCGGGCTAACCCCTGCCCAGGTCAGTGAACTGGTGGCAAAGCATACCCAAAAACCGCTGGTCGGCTTCCTGGGCATGCCGATAGTGAATATCGTTGAAGTAAACCTGGCGCTGGACGCACTAAGGAACCCTTAATATGACCGACGAGCCCCTGCGCCCGGATCCGGATCGTTTGCTGGAACAGACCGCTGCGCCCCACCGCGGTAAGCTAAAAATCTTCTTTGGCGCCTGCGCGGGGGTAGGAAAAACCTTCGCCATGCTGGCGGAAGCGCAGCGTTTGCGCGCCCAGGGGCTCGATATCCTGATCGGCGTGGTTGAAACCCATGGCCGTCAGGAGACCGCCGCACTGCTTACCGGGATGGCGACACAACCACCCCGGCATTTCACGCACCGTGGCCGTACGGTCACGGAGTTTGACCTTGATGCCGCCCTCGCCCGCCGCCCGGCGCTGATCCTGATGGACGAACTGGCCCACAGCAATGTGCCCGGATCCCGCCATCCCAAGCGCTGGCAGGATGTGGAAGAGTTGCTGGAAGCGGGCATCGATGTGTTTACCACCGTCAACGTGCAACATCTCGAAAGCCTCAATGACGTGGTGAGCGGTGTCACCGGCATTCAGGTGCGTGAGACGGTCCCCGACCCCTTCTTCGACGCCGCCGACGAGGTGGTGCTGGTGGATCTGCCGCCGGACGATCTGCGTCAGCGCCTGCATGAGGGCAAAGTCTATATTGCCGGTCAGGCCGAGCGCGCCATCGAACATTTCTTCCGTAAAGGTAATCTTATCGCCCTGCGCGAACTGGCGCTGCGTCGCACCGCCGACAGGGTGGACGATCAGATGCGAGCCTGGCGCGACCGCCAGGGAGAAGAGAAGGTCTGGCACACCCGCGACGCCATCCTGCTGTGCATTGGGCATAGCCGGGGTAATGAGAAGCTGGTACGTACCGCCGCGCGACTGGCGGCGAAGCTTGGCAGCGTCTGGCACGCGGTCTACGTCGAAACCCCGCAGCTACATCGCCTGCCGGAGCAGCAACGGCGCGCCATTCTTAGTGCCTTGCACCTGGCCCAGGAGCTCGGGGCCGAGACCGCCACGCTCACCGACCCGGCGGAAGATAAAGCCATTGTGCGCTATGCCCGGGAACATAACCTCGGCAAAATCGTGCTCGGACGTCGCAATCGCCGTCGCTGGTTCGATCGCAGCAGCTTCGCCGACAAGCTGGCCCAGCGCGCACCGGAGCTGGATCTGGTGGTGGTGGCGCTGGATGATACCCCTGCCCCGCTACTGGTCAAAACGCCCGATAATCGCACTTTTAACGAGAAGTGGCGCATCCAGCTGCGTGGTTGTCTGGTGGCTGTGCTGCTTTGCGCCCTCATTACCTTTATCACCAGTCAATGGCTGCCCGGTTTTGATGCGGCCAACCTGGTCATGATCTATCTGCTGGGAGTCGTGGTGGTGGCGCTGTTTTACGGGCGCTGGCCGTCGGTCCTGGCGACGGTGATTAATGTCATCAGCTTTGACCTCTTCTTTATTGCGCCACGCGGCACGCTGGCGGTTTCAGACGTGCAGTATGTGCTCACCTTCGCGGTAATGCTCGCCGTGGGATTGCTCATCGGTAACCTCACCGCCGGAGTACGCTACCAGGCGCGGATTGCCCGCTATCGTGAACAGCGCACCCGCCATCTGTATGAGATGTCGAAAGCGCTGGCGGTGGGCCGCACCCCGCTGGAGATCGTCCAGACCAGCCAGCAATTTATTCACTCCACCTTTCATGCCCACAGCCTGATTCTGCTGCCGGACGCCGAAGGCAAGCTCGGCCCGCTCACCCCCGCCACCGGCATGACGCCCTGGGACGAGGCGATAGCCCGCTGGAGCTTTGATAAAGGCTTACCGGCGGGTGCCGGCACGGATACCCTGCCCGGCGTGCCGTATCAAATTTTACCATTACGCAGCGCAGCCAATATTCAGGGGCTGGCCATTGTTGAGCCGACAAATCTGCGCCAGCTGATGATCCCCGAGCAGCAACGGCTACTGGAAACCTTTACCCTGCTGGTCGCCAGTGCGCTGGAACGGCTGGCCCTCACCACCAGCGAAGAGCAGGCAAGGCTTGCCAGCGAGCGGGAGAGTATTCGTAATTCACTGCTCGCCGCCCTGTCGCACGATCTCCGCACGCCGCTGACGGTGCTGTTTGGCCAGTCAGAAATTCTGACCCTCGACCTGGCGGCTGAAGGGTCGCCGCATGCTACGCAGGCCAGTGAGATCCGCCAGCATGTCCTCAATACCACCCGACTGGTCAACAATCTGCTGGATATGGCGCGCATCCAGTCTGGCGGCTTTAACCTGAAAAAAGAGTGGCTGACGCTGGAAGAGGTAGTCGGCAGCGCCCTGAAAACGCTGGAGCCGGGCTCGGGTGGGCGGCATATCGCGCTGGATCTGCCTGAGCCCCTGGCGCTGATCCACGTCGATGGTCCGCTGTTCGAACGGGTCCTCATCAATCTGCTGGAAAATGCGGTGAAATATGCCGGCCCGAAAGCCGATATCGGTATTCAGGCCCGGACAGCCGAAAACCGGTTTACGCTGACGGTGTGGGATAACGGACCGGGCATTCCTGACGGGCAAGAGCGCGCTATCTTTGATAAGTTTGCTCGCGGGAACAAAGAGTCGGCCATTCCTGGCGTCGGGCTGGGGCTGGCTATCTGCCAGGCGATAGTCGAGGTGCATGGCGGGACAATTACGGCGCAAAACCGCCCCGAGGGAGGGGCCCGTTTTTGTGTTACACTCCCGCTCGAACCGCCCCCTGAACTCAATGACTTACCCGAGGATATGTGATTAACGTCCTGATAATCGAAGACGAACTGGCTATCAGCCGCTTTCTGCGCACCGCTCTGGAAGCCGACGGTCTGCGCGTCTACGAAGCGGGAACACTGCAGCGCGGCCTGCTGGAAGCGGCGACGCGCAAACCCGATCTAGTGATCCTCGATCTCGGCCTGCCGGATGGCGACGGGCTGGATTTTATTCGCGACGTGCGCCAGTGGAGCCAGATGCCGATTATCGTCTTGTCGGCGCGGGTAGAAGAGGATGACAAAATTGCCGCGCTGGATGCCGGTGCAGACGATTATCTCAGCAAGCCTTTCGGCATTGGCGAACTGCAGGCGCGCCTGCGTGTGGCGCTGCGTCGTCATGGGAGTACAGCCTCTCCAGATCCCGTTCATCGCTTCTCGGATATCACCGTTGATCTGGCGGCGCGCCGTATTGTGCGTGGCGAAGAGGAGATCCACCTCACCCCCATTGAATTTCGCCTGCTGGCGATACTGCTTAACAATCATGGCAAGGTGCTGACCCAGCGCCAGCTGCTGAATCAGGTCTGGGGGCCGAACGCGGTAGAGCACAGCCACTACCTGCGTATTTATATGGGCCATCTGCGCCAGAAGCTGGAAGCCGATCCCGCGCGCCCGCGCCATCTGTTAACTGAAACCGGGGTCGGGTATCGCTTTTTGCTCTGATCGCAGGCCATAAAAAAACCCGGTGGCGCGACCGCCTACCGGGTATGTTTTCCGCCTTCCGCTATCAGGCGTTTTTCAGCACTTCGCTCACGATCTCTACTGCTTCTTTCTCAATCAGCTTACGGTGTTCGTCGCCGAGGAAGCTTTCGCAGTAAATTTTATACGCATCTTCAGTGCCGGACGGACGCGCCGCGAACCAGCCGTTTTCCGTCA
This sequence comes from Leclercia sp. UBA1284, assembly GCF_002308415.1. NCBI lineage: Bacteria > Pseudomonadati > Pseudomonadota > Gammaproteobacteria > Enterobacterales > Enterobacteriaceae > Leclercia > Leclercia sp. UBA1284. Next base: position 422,329 of record NZ_DBUS01000006.1, on the reverse strand, counting down.
TCACCTTCAGGCCGCCAATAGAGGCGCCGTTGCCCGGGGCCGCGGTCAGACGGGCGGTGATCGGGTCACCCGCCAGGGTATCTGCGCTCACCTGCTCCGGAGAGAGTTTAGAGAGCGCCGCTTTCTGGGCAGAGGTTGCGCTCGCCTGGATGCGGTTATAGCTCGGTGCGCCAAAGCGTGCCGCCAGTTCGTTATAGTGCTCCTGCGGGTTTTTACCGGTAACCGCGGTAATTTCCGCAGCCAGCAGGCACATGATGATGCCGTCTTTATCGGTAGACCACGGGGTGCCATCGAAACGCAGGAACGAGGCCCCTGCGCTCTCTTCACCACCGAAGCCGAAGCTGCCGTCATGCAGACCATCCACGAACCATTTGAAGCCTACCGGAACTTCGACCAGGTTACGGCCGAGGTCGTTCACCACCCGGTCGATCATGGCGGAGGAGACCAGCGTCTTACCAACGGCGACCTCTTTGCCCCACTGTGGACGGTGCTGGAACAGGTAGTTAATCGCCACCGCCAGGTAGTGGTTCGGATTCATCAGCCCAGCCGGGGTGACGATGCCGTGGCGGTCATAATCCGGGTCGTTAGCGAAGGCCAGAGCGAACTTGTCGCGCAGCGCCAGCAGCCCCGCCATCGCACACTCGGATGAGCAGTCCATACGGATTGCGCCGTCTTTATCCAGGTGCATAAAGCGGAAGGTTTGATCGACCTGATCGTTAACCAGGGTCAGATCCAGCTTGTAAAACTCGGCGATACGTTTCCAGTATTCGATACCGGAGCCGCCGAGCGGATCGACGCCCAGCTTCAGGCCCGCTTTCTGGATAGCCGCCATATCGACGATATCCGCCAGCCCTTCAACGAAGGGCTGCACCAGATCCTGCTCTTTCACGTGGCCAGAGGCCATCGCCGCGTCCAGAGAGATACGCTTCACGCCTTTCAGACCATCGGCCAGCAGCGCGTTAGCACGATCTTCCACCACTTTGGTGACGTTGGTGTCAGCCGGGCCACCGTTAGGTGGGTTATATTTGATACCGCCATCTTCCGGCGGGTTATGCGACGGGGTGATGACGATACCATCGGCCTGCGCCCCGCCCTTTTTGTTATGCACCAGAATGGCGTTGGAGACGGCAGGGGTCGGCGTATAACCGTTATTTTCCTGCACGATTACGTCTACACCGTTGGCAGCCAGCACCTCCAGCACAGAGATAAATGCGGGCTCAGAGAGCGCATGGGTGTCTTTACCCACGTAGCATGGACCGGTTACACCATTTTTGGCGCGCTCTTCCGCGATGGCCTGGGCAATGGCCAGAATGTGTGGTTCGTTAAAACTGTGGCGCGCCGCGCTGCCGCGGTGACCAGACGTACCAAACTTCACTGCGTGTTCTGCGTTGCCCGCCTGAGGCTTCAGCACATAGTACTGAGATGTCAGTTGAGCGACGTTAATCAAATCGCTTTGTTGTGCAGGCTGACCCGCACGAGTGTGATTTGCCATTGCCTGATCCTTCCAATGCAAGGGTTAGATTGTACCGCAAACCTTATCAGTCAATTCCGCCGGGAACTGCATGGACTGCATGATATGTTCGATCATGCTGCGCTTGCGTCCCGTGTTGGTATTGGTGATGACCCAGTACGGCGTACCAGGAACATGTTTGGGCTTAGTTTGATTGCCATTCTGCAACAGGGTCTGCTCGTCGCCCGCGAAGTAGACGCGGGTGCGGCCATGCAGAGATTCTGTTGCGTCAGCGAATGCCTTGTTATCCAGTGAATACAGTGTAGACAGCACCAGCATAAAGCGGTTGACGGCTTTCTTTTGTTCCGCGTATTCGTCCGAGAGCAGGAGCTCGCGCATCGCGCGCACTCTGTCTTTTGCCGGGGTATTCGGCTTTTCTTGCGCAGGCGCAGAAGGCAGGCGCACTTCTTTGGTGGCCGGAGCGGCAGACAGGGTGGCATTAGAAACTTTCAGCATGCGCCGTAAAATGTCGGACGCGCTCTCGCCGATATGCCGGGTCTGGCTGGCAATATAGTGATAGAGCTCGTCATCAACTTCGATTGTTTTCATCTTAATCCAGTGCGATATCTTATCTGAATACAAGTCGTTGGGAGTATAAGGTCTAAACCCAACAGCGGATAGCGTCAAACCTGAGTGGCGGCAAAAGTCAGATTAAACTGTTTCCTTGCAGCCGGGCGGCAGAATGGTCAACATAATACCCTAACCTGACATCCGTAAAAAAAGAACTTTGCCATGAAATTAAATACCCGAGCGCAATCTGCACAATCGCCGCACAATAATTCTCCCGTTGTTCTGGTTCACGGTCTGTTTGGTAGCCTGGATAACCTGGGCGTGCTGGCGCGGGATTTAGTCACCGATCACGATATCCTGCAGGTGGATATGCGTAACCACGGTCAGTCGCCCCGTTCCTCTGAAATGACCTACGCCGCAATGGCTCAGGATCTGCTGGACACGCTGGATGCGCACAACATTGAGAAAGCCATATTGATTGGCCACTCGATGGGCGGCAAAGCGGTGATGGCGCTGACGGCGCTGGCCCCGGAACGCATTGCGGGGCTGGTGGTCATTGATGTGGCGCCGGTTGATTATCAAGTACGTCGTCATGATGAGATCTTTGCTGCTATCAATGCGGTCACGGACGCAGCGGTGACGACACGCCAGCAGGCCGCTGCGATTATGCGCCAGCATCTCGATGAAGAGGGGGTGGTGCAGTTCTTGCTGAAATCCTTTATTGATGGCGCCTGGCGCTTCGATGTTCCTGTGTTGTGGGATCAATATGCCAATATTGTGGGCTGGCAGACCGTTCCGGTCTGGCCGCATCCGACGCTCTTTATTTGCGGTGGCAACTCTCCTTATGTTACTGAGGCTTACCGTGAAGCACTTCTGGCGCAATTCCCTCAGGCCCGGGCGCATGTCATTGCGGGGGCAGGACACTGGGTTCACGCTGAAAAACCTGATGCCGTGCTACGTGCCATCCGTCGTTACCTCGCTGAAGGCGAGAATTGATTAAAAAATTGATTAAAAAGAAAGCGACCGGTCGTCTGGGGGCGACCAGTCGTTGGCGTGCTGTTTTCGGTGATGTATGATGGCGCGCTTATCGCCCGGGCTTTAGCAGGGCGTCTTTGTTTCCCCCGAAGTCTCAAAATCATGGCCAAAGAACAAACGGACCGCACGACACTAGATCTGTTCGCGAATGAGCGTCGCCCGGGACGACCGAAAACCAATCCGCTTTCGCGCGATGAACAGCTGCGCATCAATAAGCGCAACCAACTTAAACGCGATAAAAGTCGTGGGCTTAAACGCGTCGAGTTAAAATTGAACGCTGACGCCGTAGACGCCCTGAACGAACTGGCCGCGGCCCGGGAGATGAGCCGTAGCGAACTTATCGAAGAGATGCTGATGCTGCAGCTGGAACAGCTGCACGGCAAAGCCTAAGTCAGAAAAATCCCCTTCTTCTTGTTTTCATGTAGCACAGAGTGCAGTCCTGCGCGATAGCAGTTTCCGCAGGCTTCTCTGTTCTGCTATGATTGCCCTTATCCGTGGACAATTTGCGCCACCATACTATTAAGTTTCAAGAGGTTATTTTACTCATGGCTATCATCGGCATTTTTTTCGGCAGCGACACCGGTAACACGGAAAACATCGCAAAAAACATTCAAAAACAGTTGGGTAAAGACGTTGCCGATGTTCATGACATAGCTAAAAGCAGCAAAGAAGATCTGGAAGGCTACGATATTCTGCTGCTGGGCATCCCGACCTGGTACTACGGCGAAGCGCAGTGTGACTGGGATGACTTCTTCCCGTCCCTCGAAGAGGTAGACTTCACCGGTAAGCTGGTTGCCCTCTTCGGCTGTGGCGACCAGGAAGACTACGCAGAGTACTTCTGTGATGCCCTGGGTACGATTCGCGACATCATCGAACCACGCGGCGCCGTGATCGTGGGCCACTGGCCAACGGCGGGCTATCACTTCGAAGCCTCTAAAGGTCTGGCGGATGATAATAACTTTGTGGGCCTGGCCATCGATGAAGATCGTCAGCCAGAGCTGACCGCAGAGCGCGTTGATAAATGGGTTAAGCAGATTCGTGATGAGCTGCAGCTCGACGCCATTATCAATGCCTGATTGCAATACAGCGCAGCGATGGCGCTGCGCTGTATTGATAGGTAATATCAATCAAAATAATTGCTACAAATTTTTAACTTTTGCTTTCATACCTGTACAATGATCCAGGTCAAACGGGGTAGCTTGATAACAACTTTGTTGGCAGCACCACGTTTTTATAAGCATACTTTGCTTGAGGCTTGCAGTTTTCATTTAAGCATGGCAGTTCTATAATGAGACGCATTATCTCAACTGCATTTTCTGTCACTTCTCTGTTTGAAGTGAATCGTTTAGCAACAGGACAGATTCCGCATGACTGACAACAATACCGCATTAAAGAAGGCCGGGCTGAAAGTCACGCTTCCTCGTCTTAAAATTTTGGAAGTACTTCAGGAACCGGTAAACCATCATGTCAGTGCGGAAGACTTATATAAACGTCTTATCGACATGGGCGAAGAGATTGGTCTGGCTACCGTTTATCGTGTTCTGAACCAGTTTGATGACGCCGGCATTGTAACCCGTCACAATTTCGAAGGCGGCAAGTCTGTTTTCGAACTGACTCAGCAGCACCATCACGATCACCTGATTTGCCTGGATTGCGGCAAAGTGATCGAATTCAGTGATGATTCCATCGAATTACGTCAGCGCGAAATCGCCGCTCGTCATGGCATTCGTCTGACCAACCACAGCCTCTACCTGTATGGTCACTGTGCTGAAGGCGATTGCCGCGAAGACGATCACGCGCACGACGCCCGTTAATCACTTCTCGTACTCTGAGCCAACCTGACGGTTGGCTTTTTTTTGCCCATCAGAAGGCAAAAAAAACCGGTGCCGCAGATGAATGCGCCACCGGACATGATAACAACCACTTACTGTGCGTTGTTGTTACGTATTTCCTGCCAGATTTTATCGCAGCGTTTTGCCACTTCCTGATCGTTACCTGTTTTACGCGCCTGAATACAAGCCTGATAATCCATTACGCGAACGTTCTCCTGCGTGGCAAACTGTTCATGTGCTTTCTCTTTCTTTAGCACGTTCAGCACGTTCAGCACGCTCTGGCAGGCCTCCAGTTTTTCCGGGGAGCCTTGCGCCGTATTAATACAGGCGCTGTAAGCCTCTTTCAGGCGTGAATCCTCTTTCTGTGCCGGAGAGTGGGCGCAAGCCGCCAGCCCCGAGGCCAGCACGGCCACAAGAACCATTTTTCTCAACATACTCTATGCTCCTGTCTGCGGGTTGCGCATCAGAAAATGGTGAACGGTGCGATAACCATAAACTTCACGTCACGCTCATCCTGGAAGATGTTGCCATAGCCACCAGCGTAGCTCGGAATGTCGGAGTGGTTGTCGTACTGGGTGAAGTGCAGCTTAAACATGGTTCCTTTCGCACGCCCATCCTGCAGGGTATAAATCGCATCCAGACTGTAAGCAGACTCTTTCAGACGGTAGTTAGGATCGTAATAGGCGTCTGGGGTCGCCATATCGCCCGGTTTTGCATCCCAGGCGTAAGCATAAGATGCCCCCACCGCCCAGCCTGGCAGGTTCCAGTTTTTCAGATCATACATAGCGCCGAAGAAGATTGCTTTTTCGCCATCGGCGTTGAAGTCAGAGCGGTTATCCCACCATACGTCCAGTCGACCATTAGAGGAGGCGTAGGTTGGCGTCATACGTTGCAGGAAGTAACCCTGCTGCCCGTCGGCCTTCACATAGGTCCCTTCGAGGCGTAAATCCACCTGCCCTACTTTGTAGCCGAAGGTGAGCGCCTGCAGCCATGCGGTGCCATCATAAATATCGTTAACGCTGCCGTCGCTGACTTTATCGCGCGTACCGTAGAACTGATAAGTAGTGGTCAGTGGGCCGCCGATAACATCCAGCTTGTAGCTGGCTTTGGCGAAGTACTGATCGATATAGCCTTCCGCCTGGCCAAATGCCGCTTCCAGCACCAGGTTGTTTTTGAAGTCATATTTCGCGCCGAAGGAGTGGAGATAATCCACTTTGGTGGTTTTATCATTTTGATAAAACTTATCCATTTCGATGTGCCACGGCGATTTATATTCGTTCGTCCACATGTAAGAGAAGCTCAACGCACCGGCATCACCGTAATCAAAGTTGGCTCCGGCCTCGGCACCCTGATAGGTACCGGGCATAAAACTCCAGTGCGGGGCTAATAGTGTCTGACCGGTCGGCTGAATATAACCGCCACGCGCCCAGACCGGGCCATATTTAAATTTCGCCGCGGCTTTATAGAGGCTGATCCCACTCTTATCGCCGGACCAGTCTTCAGAATAGGCTTTATTACTTTTTGAGAAGGCAATTTCGTTTGGATGGGCGCTGTCGCCATTCTCTGCCATTTCAATAGCGGTGAACGCCGCAATATCCAGACCAAACATATCGGCCGCATAACCCGACTGGAAATCGAGATTGGCGTTCCAGGTCGAATGAGAAAGGTTGGTTTTATATTTATCCGCATCGGTAACATCTTTACGGTCGCGCTCGCGCTGCCAGTAATAGATGCCGCCCGTCAGAGTAGAGTCATCGATAAAACCGGCGGCCTGCACCTGAGGGGCGACCACAAAACCTGACATGGCTGTGATACCGGCGATAGCCAGCGACAGCGCACTACGTTTGCCATTAAACGTACGCATAATGTATTCCTCATTGACGATTTAAAAACGCCTTAAGCGGCGTAAAAATAAAAAAGACCTGCGGTCACGGTGGCTGGAAATATCCCCGAAATTGCCACCGCCTTTAGACTATTTTTCGCGACGCGAATTATCAATGCTTTTCAGAGAGGAAAATGCAGGATTATGACGAAGTGCACATAATCAGTAGTGTTTTGAAACATTCAACAGAAGCCAGATATTTTCATAATAAATTCAAGTAAAAATCGATAGTTAAGAATAATTATTATCTTTAATCTTTCTAACAGTACATTTTTTAGGGAATGAGTAAGTTTATTTTATAAAAAAAGTAGCAGCTCATTGACCATTAATTTCGCGAGGGGTTAAAGCGGCTAATTAATAAAATCCTGATCGATAAGCAAAAAAAAACGCCGCAAAAGCGGCGTTTGTTTGTGGTTGACCTGATCACTCGCCGATTTTGGCCCAGGTATCACGCAGCCCCACGGTACGGTTAAAGACCAAATGGTCTGCCGTTGCGTAGCGGCTGTCGAGACAAAAGTAACCTTCACGCTCGAACTGGTAGGCTTTGCCAGCTTCAGCATTCGCCAGAGAAGGCTCCGCATAACCCTGTCTGATGACCAGCGATTCCGGGTTGATGGTTGCCAGGAAGTCATCCGCAGCGCCTGGGTTAGGTACGCTGAACAGACGGTCATAAAGGCGAATTTCTACCGGTAGCGCATGGGCAGCGCTCACCCAGTGGATAACACCCTTCACTTTACGGCCATCGGCAGGATCCTTGCTCAGGGTCTCTGAATCGTAGCTGCAGTAAATGGTGGTAATGGTACCCTTTTCGTCTTTCTCAACGCGTTCTGCTTTGATTACGTAGGCGTTACGCAGGCGCACTTCTTTACCCAGCACCAGGCGTTTGTACTGCTTGTTCGCTTCTTCACGGAAATCTGCACGATCGATCCAGATCTCACCGCTGAACGGCACATCACGGCTGCCCATCTCAGGTTTGTTTGGATGGTTAGGCATGGTGACCTGCTCGCTCTCACCCTGCGGGTAGTTTTCGATCACCAGCTTCACGGGATCGATAACGGCCATTGCGCGCGGTGCGTTGTCGTTAAGATCTTCACGAATACAGGACTCCAGAGAGGCCATCTCAATGGTGTTGTCCTGCTTAGTTACCCCAATGCGTTTACAGAATTCGCGAATAGAAGCCGCGGTATAACCACGACGACGCAGACCGGAAATGGTCGGCATACGTGGGTCATCCCAGCCTTCAACATGCTTGTCGGTAACCAGCAGGTTCAGTTTACGCTTGGACATCACGGTGTATTCCAGATTCAGACGAGAAAACTCGTACTGACGCGGATGCACAGGGATGGTGATGTTATCCAGCACCCAGTCATACAGACGACGGTTGTCCTGGAACTCCAGCGTACACAGGGAATGCGTAATGCCTTCCAGCGCATCGCTGATGCAGTGGGTGAAGTCGTACATCGGGTAGATGCACCACTTGTTCCCGGTCTGGTGGTGTTCCGCGAACTTAATGCGGTACAGCACCGGGTCACGCATGACGATAAACGGCGAGGCCATATCGATTTTGGCACGCAGACAGGCTTTACCCTCTTCGAAGCCACCGGCGCGCATTTTTTCAAACAGGGCCAGGTTCTCTTCCACGCTACGATCGCGGAACGGGCTGTTTTTACCCGGAGCGGTCAGGGAGCCACGGTATTCGCGGATTTCGTCAGCAGAGAGTTCGTCAACGTAGGCGAGGCCTTTATTGATCAGCTCAACCGCGTAGGCGTAAAGCTGATCAAAATAGTTAGAGGAGTAGCAGATGTCGCCAGACCAGTTGAAGCCCAACCATTGTACGTCGTTCTTAATGGACTCTACGTACTCGATATCTTCTTTCGCCGGGTTGGTGTCATCGAAACGCAGATTGCATTGACCCTGATAGTCTTGCGCGATGCCAAAGTTCAGGCAGATAGATTTCGCATGACCAATATGCAGGTAGCCGTTTGGCTCCGGCGGGAAACGGGTGTGAACAGTGGTGTGCTTACCAGTAGCCAGATCTTCATCAATGATCTGACGAATAAAGTTACTCGGGCGGGCTTCAGCCTCACTCATCGTGGATTCCTCAAAGCGTAAACGACATATAACGGCGTATGATCTTATAAGCTGGTCGCAGTGACAACCTCTAAAAACGCCCTGGATGTAAATAATGGGGGCGAGTGCTGCAAAAAAAAGCGGCGGGGATATCCCCGCCGCTCAGGCATCAACGCTAACTCAGGAGCACTTACTTGCCTTTAATTTCATACAGTGGGGTTTGACCGGCAACCACCTGACCCTGCGCCTGAATAACCAGACCGCTGAAGTCGTCGATGTTGCTACAAACCACCGGGCTGATCATCGAGCGTGCGTTGGCGTTCAGGAAATCCAGATCCATTTCCAGAATCGGCTGGCCTGCAACCACTTCAGCCCCCTCTTCTACCAGGCGAGTGAAGCCCTGGCCGCCCAGCGCAACGGTATCAATACCCATGTGGACAACGATTTCCGCGCCTTTGTCGGTTTCGAGGCAGAACGCGTGGTTGGTATTAAAGATTTTCACCACGGTACCGGCTGCTGGAGAAACCACGGTTTTTTCCGTGGGTTTCACGGCAACGCCGTCGCCTACCGCTTTGCTGGCAAAGGCTTCGTCAGGCACCTGCTCCAGCGCTACCACTTCGCCGGTAACCGGAGAGACCAGCGCCGCGATGGTGACGGCGTTAGGTACAGCCTGCGGTTTTGCAACCGGTGCGGCTGTTGGCGCCGGCGCGGTTTCTGCCGCTGCTACCGGGCCAGTGGTTTTCATCGCGTTAGCAATTTTCTCAGCTACAAAGCCAACGATAATCTGCACGCTGGTTTTGTTCAGGCGAATAACGCCAGAGGCACCCAGACGTTTTGCCAGCGCTTCATTCACCAGCGAGGAGTCTTTCACGTTCAGGCGCAGACGGGTGATGCAGGCATCAATACCGGTCAGGTTGTCAGAACCGCCGACTGCGGCGATGTACTGACGCGCCAGACCTGTAACGTCCTGGTCTTTATCTGCGCTAACATTCACATCTTCACCATCTGCTTCGCTACCGGCAACGGCCAGCTCACGGCCCGGCGTCATCAGATTAAATTTGGTGATAGTGAAACGGAACACCACGTAGTAGATAGCGAAGAACACCAGACCCTGCAGGATCAGCATGTACCAGTGAACCGCCAGCGGGTTACGGGAGGAGAGCACCATATCCACCAGACCGGCACTGAAACCGAACCCTGCAATCCACTGCATGCTGGCAGCGATAAAGACAGAGATACCGGTCAGCACCGCGTGGATCACATACAGTACCGGTGCTACGAACATGAAGGAGAACTCCAGCGGCTCGGTGATACCGGTGAAGAAGGCTGCGAACGCCCCCGCCATCATGATACCCAGCACTTTTGCTTTGTTCTCTGGACGCGCGCAATGGTAGATAGCCAGCGCCGCACCCGGCAGGCCGAACATCATAATCGGGAAGAAGCCCGCCTGATAACGACCGGTGATACCCACGACCGCTTTACCGGCTTCGATGGACTGTGCGCCGCCGAGGAAGTTAGGAATATCGTTAATGCCTGCCACGTCAAACCAGAACACGGAGTTCAGAGCGTGGTGCAGCCCCACCGGGATCAGCAGACGGTTGAAGAACGCATAGACGCCCGCACCGACGGAACCCAGCTTCTGGATATGTTCACCAAAGTTCACCAGACCATCAAAGATCACCGGCCAGATGTACATCATGATGAAGGCAACCACGATCATCACGAAGGAGGTCAGGATCGGTACCAGACGACGGCCGCTGAAGAAGGAGAGCGCTTTCGGCAGCTCTACGCCGCTGAAGCGGTTGTACAGCTCAGCAGAGATGATACCCACCAGAATACCCACGAACTGGTTGCTGATCTTACCGAACGCCGCCGGAACCTGTTCCGCCGGGATTTTCTGAATCATTGCAACCGCAGCAGGCGAGCAGAGCGTGGTCAGCACCAGGAAGCCCACAAAACCGGTTAGTGCCGCAGCACCGTCTTTATCTTTGGACATGCCGTACGCCACGCCAATGGCGAACAGAACGGACATATTATCGATAATGGCAGAACCGGATTTAATGAAGAACGCCGCTACCGCGCTGTCTCCACCCCAACCCACCGGGTCAATCCAGTAACCGACACCCATTAATATCGCTGCGGCTGGCAGCGTGGCGACCGGTACCATTAAGGCACGGCCAACCTTTTGTAAATAACCTAGAATACTCACTTTCTTCCCCCTATGAGACCCCGTTAAGGCGCGTTCTCAGCTGTGTTTTTATTGTGTCACTAACTTATAAATACAGTTGATGATTCACTGGCTGATTGAGTGTGTGAAAAATTAATTCGTATCGCAAATTAAACGCGTACTTTTTGTGATTTTTGTCACCAAATATCGTTAATTACCCCTCCCTGCACTGGCAAACAGCGAAAACTTATTTTATGATTCAAAAAATCAAGACGAATTGACCCCTCACGGCAAGAACCAGGTTAGGCTTAGATCGTGCCCAGGCGCTCAATCCGCCAACTTTTTATTTTCAAACTCAGAGGTGAATAATGAGACTGATCCCCCTGGCTACAGCAGAACAGGTCGGTAAATGGGCTGCACGCCACATCGTAAACCGTATCAACGCGTTCAAACCTACCGCCGATCGTCCTTTTGTACTCGGTCTGCCGACCGGAGGCACGCCTCTTACTGCGTATAAAGCTCTGGTTGAGATGCACAAAGCGGGCCAGGTCAGCTTCAAGCATGTGGTGACCTTCAACATGGATGAATACGTTGGCCTGCCGAAGGAGCATCCGGAAAGCTACCATAGCTTTATGCACCGTAATTTCTTTGACCACGTTGATATCCCGGCTGAAAACATCAACCTGCTGGATGGCAACGCGCCTGATATTGACGCAGAGTGCCGCCAATACGAAGAAAAAATCCGTGCTTACGGTAAAATTCACCTGTTTATGGGTGGCGTGGGCAACGATGGCCATATCGCGTTTAACGAGCCCGCCTCTTCCCTGGCCTCACGCACCCGTATTAAAACCCTGACCCATGACACCCGCGTGGCAAACTCCCGTTTCTTTGACGGCGACGTTAATCAGGTACCAAAATACGCCCTGACCGTTGGCGTGGGTACGCTGCTGGATGCAGAAGAGGTAATGATTCTGGTGCTGGGCAACGTGAAAGCGCAGGCGCTGCAGGCGGCCGTTGAAGGCAACGTTAACCATATGTGGACCATCAGCTGTCTGCAGCTGCATCCGAAGGCCGTTGTGGTGTGTGATGAGCCATCTACGATGGAACTGAAAGTCAAAACGCTGAAATACTTCAACGAGTTAGAAGCAGAAAACATCAAAGGTCTGTAATATAGCCCCGCCTCTTTCATTTGGGGCGGGCAGTTTTTTAAACACCGGGGGTCGTTATGTACGCTTTAACCCACGGTCGGATTTATACCGGCCATGAAATTCTGGATGACCATGCGATTGTTGTCGCAAATGGCCTGATTGAACGTATCTGCCCGCTGAGCGAACTGCCAGCGGACATCGAGCAACGCGCGCTGAATGGTGCCATCATCTCCCCCGGTTTTATCGACGTGCAGCTTAACGGCTGCGGCGGCGTGCAGTTTAACGACACGGCTGAAGCGGTCACGGTGGAAACGCTGGAGATCATGCAGAAAGCGAATGAGAAATCCGGCTGCACCAGCTATTTACCGACGCTGATTACCACCAGCGATGAGCTGATGAAACAGGGTATTGCGGTCATGCGCGACTACCTGAGCCAACACCCGAATCAGGCTCTGGGTCTGCATCTTGAAGGGCCGTGGCTCAATATCGTTAAAAAAGGCACCCATAACCCGGACTACGTACGTAAACCGGATAACGAACTGGTGGATTACCTGTGCGCTAACGCCGACGTGATTACTAAAGTGACCCTGGCACCTGAAATGGCCGGGCCTGAGGTCATCAGCAAATTGTCTGCCGCGGATATCGTGGTCTCTGCGGGCCACTCCAACGCTACCCTCAAAGAAGCCAAAATCGGTTTCCGCGCGGGCATTACTTTTGCGACGCATCTCTATAACGCAATGCCCTATATTACCGGGCGTGAACCAGGGCTGGTTGGTGCGATTTTCGATGAGCCAGACGTTTATTGCGGCATCATCGCGGATGGTCTGCACGTAGATTATGCCAATATCCGCAATGCCAAACGCATCAAAGGCGACAAGCTCTGTCTGGTTACAGATGCGACCGCGCCCGCAGGTGCAAATATTGAGCAGTTCATTTTTGCTGGTAAAACAATATACTACCGGAATGGACTGTGCGTGGATGAGAACGGCACCCTCAGCGGCTCTGCGCTGACGATGATCGAAGGTGTCCGCAATCTGGTTGAACACTGTGGTATTGCGCTGGATGAAGTCCTGCGTATGGCAACGCTCTACCCGGCGCGCGCGATGGGTGTCGCGACCAGGCTGGGCAGCATTGCGCCAGGCATGGTGGCAAACCTGACCGCATTCACGCACGATTTTAAAATCATCAAGACCATCGTTAACGGTAACGAGGTCGTCACTGAGTAAGTAAAAGTATGACATCAGGCGGACAAGCTCAAATTGGTAATGTTGATCTCGTAAAACAGCTGAACAGTGCGGCGGTTTACCGCCTGATTGACCAGCATGGGCCCATCTCCCGAATTCAGATCGCGGAACAGAGCCAGCTTGCCCCCGCCAGCGTCACGAAAATTACCCGCCAGTTGATTGAGCGCGGCCTGATCAAAGAAGTGGATCAGCAGGCCTCCACCGGAGGCCGTCGCGCCATCTCGATCATTACCGAAACCCGTCATTTCCATGCCATCGGGGTGCGTCTGGGTCGCCACGACACTACGCTGACCCTGTATGACATGAGCAGTAAAGCCGTTGCCGAAGAGCACTATCCCCTACCAGAACGGACTCAGGAGACGCTGGAACACGCCCTGCTGAATACCATCGCCCTCTTTATTGAGACCCACCAGCGTAAAATTCGCGAACTGATTGCCATCTCCGTGATTCTGCCCGGCCTTGTCGACCCGGAAAGCGGCGTGATTCGCTACATGCCTCATATTCAGGTTGAAAACTGGGGACTGGTTAAGGCGCTGGAAAAACGTTTTAACGTCACCTGCTTTGTCGGCCACGATATTCGCAGCCTGGCGCTGGCTGAGCACTACTTTGGTGCGAGTCAGGATTGTGAAGACTCAATACTGGTGCGTGTTCACCGTGGAACGGGCGCCGGGATCATCTCGAATGGCCGCATTTTTATCGGCCGTAATGGCAACGTGGGCGAAATTGGCCATATTCAGGTAGAGCCGCTGGGTGAACGCTGTCACTGCGGCAACTTTGGCTGCCTGGAAACCATCGCCGCCAATGCCGCTATAGAACAGAGGGTGCGCCACCTGCTCGAGCAGGGCTACCAGAGCCGCCTGACCCTGGAAGAGTGTAAAATTGGCGCGATCTGCAAAGCCGCCAACAAAGGCGATGCGCTGGCCTGTGAAGTGATTGAGCAGGTTGGACGCCACCTGGGTAAGACCATCGCCATCGCCATTAACCTGTTCAACCCGCAGAAAGTGGTGATTGCCGGTGAGATCACTGAAGCCGAAAAGGTGCTGTTACCGGCCGTTGAAGGCTGCATTAATACCCAGGCGTTAAAAGCATTTCGCCAGAACCTGCCGGTAGTGCGCTCGACGCTGGATCACCGCTCTGCCATTGGTGCCTTTGCGCTGGTGAAACGCGCCATGCTTAACGGGATCCTGCTGCAACGTTTGCTGGAAAGCTAACGGGGTTTTATAGTGACGCCTTCTTTTTCAGATGTCGGACAGTCCATGACCATTAAGAATGTAATTTGTGATATCGACGGCGTGCTGATGCACGACAACGTTGCCGTGCCGGGCGCAGCGGAATTTCTTAACGCCATCATGGAAAAAGGGATGCCGCTGGTACTGCTGACCAATTTTCCTTCGCAGACCGGGCAAGATCTGGCGAACCGTTTTGCCACCGCCGGCGTAGATGTGCCAGAGAGCGTGTTTTATACCTCTGCCATGGCCACCGCCGATTTCCTGAAGCGTCAGGAGGGTAAGAAAGCCTATGTGGTGGGCGAAGGTGCGCTAATTCATGAACTCTATAAAGCCGGCTTCACTATTACTGATGTGAATCCGGATTTTGTCATCGTGGGTGAAACCCGCTCCTATAACTGGGAGATGATGCACAAAGCCGCTTATTTCGTGGCAAACGGCGCTCGCTTCATCGCCACCAATCCCGATACCCACGGTCGCGGTTTCTACCCGGCTTGCGGCGCACTCTGCGCGGGCATTGAGAAAATTTCGGGCCGCACGCCATTCTATGTGGGCAAACCCAGCCCCTGGATTATTCGCGCGGCGCTCAACAAGATGCAGGCCCATTCCGAAGATACGGTGATTGTGGGCGATAACCTGCGTACCGATATTCTCGCCGGCTTCCAGGCGGGTCTGGAGACCATCCTTGTTCTCTCAGGCGTTTCGACACTCGACGATATTGACTCCATGCCGTTCCGCCCGAGCTGGATTTACCCCTCGGTCGCCGAAATCGATGTTCTGTAAGCTGAAACCACGTCCTGCGACGTGGTTTTTTCATTTTATTGCCAGCAAAAAGTTATCACATCTAATAAAAACCCCTCTTCACTAACAATTCATCAAAGAATAAGGTTAAGACATACGCATTTTTCAACATTCAGCAATGACCATTGCGTTATTTTCGTTTTAGCCGGCAAAACCCTTGCCGCCTCTCACCTTTTGCGGCATTTTCATAAGCAAGCAACATCACACTGCAACAGGGTTAACGGAGAAGGTTATGTGTTCAATTTTTGGCGTACTGGATATCAAAACTGACGCGGGCGAGCTGCGTAAAAAAGCACTGGAACTCTCTCGTCTGATGCGCCATCGCGGCCCGGACTGGTCCGGTGTCTATGCCAGCGACAAGGCCATCCTGGCCCATGAACGTCTGTCGATTGTCGACGTCAACGCGGGCGCCCAGCCGCTGTATAACGAGAAAAAAACCCACGCGCTGGCCGTTAACGGTGAAATCTACAACCATCAGGCGCTGCGTGCTGAGTACAGCGACCATTACACCTTCCAGACCGGCTCTGACTGCGAAGTCATTCTGGCGCTGTATCAGGAGAAAGGACCTGAATTCCTCGACGACCTGCAGGGGATGTTTGCCTTTGCCCTGTACGACAACGAAAAAGATGCGTACCTGATTGGCCGTGACCACCTCGGTATTATCCCGCTGTACATGGGGCACGATGAGCACGGCAACTTCTATGTCGCCTCTGAAATGAAAGCCCTGGTACCGGTTTGCCGCACCATTAAAGAGTTCCCGGCGGGCAGCTACCTGTGGAGCCAGGACGGTGAGATCCGCCCGTACTACCAACGCGACTGGTTTGATTACGACGCCGTTAAAGACAACGTTACCGACAAAGCCGAGCTGCGTCAGGCGCTGGAAGAGTCCGTAAAAAGCCATCTGATGTCAGACGTGCCTTATGGCGTACTGCTCTCCGGCGGGCTGGACTCCTCGGTGATCTCCGCGATCACCAAGAAATTTGCCGCGCGTCGTGTAGAAGATCAGGAACGTTCAGAGGCCTGGTGGCCGCAACTGCACTCCTTCGCCGTGGGTCTGGAAGGGGCGCCGGATCTGAAAGCCGCCCAGGAAGTGGCAAACCATCTTGGCACCGTACACCATGAAATTCATTTCACCGTGCAGGAAGGTCTGGATGCGATCCGCGATGTGATCTACCACATTGAAACCTACGATGTGACCACCATCCGCGCCTCCACGCCGATGTACTTGATGTCGCGTAAGATCAAAGCGATGGGCATCAAAATGGTGCTCTCTGGCGAGGGTTCTGACGAAGTCTTTGGTGGTTACCTCTACTTCCATAAAGCGCCAAACGCCAAAGAGTTGCATGAAGAGACCGTGCGTAAACTTCAGGCGCTGCATATGTTTGACTGCGCGCGAGCCAACAAAGCGATGTCGGCCTGGGGCGTGGAAGCGCGCGTGCCGTTCCTTGATAAAAAGTTCCTCGATGTGGCAATGCGCATCAACCCGCAGGACAAGATGTGCGGCAACGGCAAAATGGAAAAACATATCCTGCGTGAATGTTTTGAATCCTATCTGCCGGCGAGCGTGGCATGGCGTCAGAAAGAGCAGTTCTCTGATGGCGTAGGTTACAGCTGGATCGACACCCTGAAAGAGGTGGCGGCAAAACAGATTTCCGATCAACAACTGGAGACCGCCAGCTTCCGTTTCCCGTACAACACGCCAGGCTCGAAAGAGGCGTATCTGTATCGTGAAATCTTTGAAGAGCTCTTCCCTGTGCCAAGCGCTGCAGAGTGCGTACCGGGTGGTCCATCCGTGGCGTGTTCCTCTGCGAAAGCCATTGAATGGGACGAATCGTTCAAATCCATGAACGATCCGTCAGGGCGTGCGGTAGGCGTTCACCAGTCTGCTTATCAATAATTTGAGCGACCGATCTGAACGATCGAAAAAGGCCCTCCGGGGCCTTTTTTTTATTCTGAACCAAAGGCTGTAAAATCGATTAATAACCAATAATTGCCGAATATTCGGCCACGCTGTTCGCAACCTAACCAAACAGTCACATTCCGGCCATTTTCGTTGAAAAAGGTGTTGACGCTGCAAGGGTCTATACGCATAATGCGCCCCGCAACGCCGATAAGGTAACGCGAAAAAAAGATGGCTACGTAGCTCAGTTGGTTAGAGCACATCACTCATAATGATGGGGTCACAGGTTCGAATCCCGTCGTAGCCACCATCTTTTTTGCGGGAGTGGCGAAATTGGTAGACGCACCAGATTTAGGTTCTGGCGCCGCAAGGTGTGCGAGTTCAAGTCTCGCCTCCCGCACCATTCCCAGGTAAGCGTTGCACGGATGGGGTATCGCCAAGCGGTAAGGCACCGGTTTTTGATACCGGCATTCCCTGGTTCGAATCCAGGTACCCCAGCCATATTTCTTCGATTTGCGGTTCTCCGCGGTATTGGGGTATCGCCAAGCGGTAAGGCACCGGTTTTTGATACCGGCATTCCCTGGTTCGAATCCAGGTACCCCAGCCATCGAAGATTGCAGTACTGGCTACGTAGCTCAGTTGGTTAGAGCACATCACTCATAATGATGGGGTCACAGGTTCGAATCCCGTCGTAGCCACCAAATTAGTCATCTATCGATTTATTCGGTAGACTAGAAAAAATTGTTGGGGTATCGCCAAGCGGTAAGGCTCTGGTTTCTGATACCAGCATTCCGAGGTTCGAATCCTCGTACCCCAGCCATTTTAAAAAGTCGTTAAGCAGTTTGTTTAACGCAATTGGGGTGTCGCCAAGCGGTAAGGCACTGGTTTCTGATACCAGCATTCCGGGGTTCGAATCCCTGCACCCCAGCCACTTAAAAACAAATAAGCCCGCTCTGCGGGCTTTTTTGTTTTTGTCTTCAGTACGGTCTGAGCCCCCACCCACAGGGGTGAGGGAATCGTCAGTGTAATGCTTACAGGCCTAACGCATATTTCAGGGCCTGACGCTTCAGGCCACCGGCGCGTTCCGCCGCCATCAAACCAATATTGCGCAGGATCCGCACCGGCCCCAGGTCGTTACTGAACCCGGCATAAAAGAGATCCATCCCTGACTGCATGATGAAGTTATCCGCCATACGTCGCATCTGGTAACGCTTCAATACCTGCTGGCTCGCCCAGGCTTCGCCGTGAGCGCGCGCATTACCCACTACGTCCAGTAAGGCTTCAACATCACGGTATCCCAGGTTCACGCCCTGCCCCGCCAGCGGATGGATGGTATGGGCCGCATCGCCCACCAACGCTAATCCTTCGCGCGCATAGTCCAGCGCATGTCGCCGGGCCAGGGGGAAGGCACCCGCTGCCACTGGCGTAACCTTGCCGAGGCGCTGCGGGAAATGGTGCGCAATTTCACGCCCCAGCTGTTCCATCGTCATCCCTTGCAGCTGGCGAATGCGTGCGGGCGTGTCGTACCACACCAGCGAGGCCCAGTTGTCGAACAACGGCAGGAAAGCATGGGGCCCCGTCGGCGTAAAGCGTTGCCAGGTGCAATCACCCGGTTCGCTCTCGCATTGCACTGTAATCAGCATGCAGGATTGCGGATACGCCCACGCATGAATGCCAATTCCGGCCATCTCCCGGACCCTGGAATTCGCCCCGTCCGCGCCAATCACCAGTTTTACCGCCAGCTCGTCACCTTCGCTCAACGCCAGCACATGATGATCGTTATGGCGATGGAGAGCCTTAATCGACGCCGGCACCCGCAGGCTCACGCCGGGATGCGCTTCCAGCGCCTGCCAGAGCGCCTGCTGTAGAACCGTATTTTC
Organism: Leclercia sp. UBA1284; assembly: GCF_002308415.1. Classification (NCBI taxonomy): domain Bacteria; kingdom Pseudomonadati; phylum Pseudomonadota; class Gammaproteobacteria; order Enterobacterales; family Enterobacteriaceae; genus Leclercia; species Leclercia sp. UBA1284. The sequence continues at coordinate 403,124 of NZ_DBUS01000006.1, read as the reverse complement.
AACCATATAGCCCAGCAGGGGCAGCTTAAGCTCTGCAGCATCAAACTGGACGCGGGCAGTTTCCCACTCCCATGTTTCAAGGCGACGCCAGGGATGAGCGCGCATGGCCAGCACCGCCTCCCATACGCCCAGCCCGCGCAGCAGATCCACCGAGGCGGCGCTAATCGCAGAGATACGCACGTCCGGCTTTCCGGCGGCGTCAAATGCAGGCGGCGCAGCCTGTTCAATTACAGTAACGTCGAACCCTTGTTGCGCCAGCCCCAGCGCCAGCGCCCCGCCGACCATACCGCCGCCGACGACGGCGACTCCGGCTTGTTGGATAGTCATGGTCATTTGTCCTTATTGGAGAATCCCTTAAGTTTACCGGATTTTTTTCCCCATGAGGCCGACAACCTTCATACTGGTCACAACCGGACCAAAGCATTACAATACGCGCCCTGCAATCCTGAGCATGAGCATGTCGATGACTAAAAAACTCCATATAAAAACCTGGGGCTGTCAGATGAACGAGTACGATTCATCAAAGATGGCCGATCTGCTGGATGCTACCCACGGATACCAGCTGACTGAAAATGCGAAAGAAGCCGATGTGCTGCTGCTGAATACCTGTTCAATTCGTGAAAAAGCGCAGGAAAAAGTCTTTCACCTGTTAGGTCGCTGGAAGCTTCTGAAACGAAAAAATCCGGAGCTGATTATCGGCGTGGGCGGCTGCGTTGCGTCGCAGGAAGGGAAATTGATTCGCCAGCGAGCCCCCTACGTGGATATCGTCTTTGGCCCTCAGACCCTGCACCGCCTGCCGGAGATGATTAATAAGGTTCGCGGCGATCGTAGCCCGGTCGTCGATGTCAGCTTCCCGGAAATCGAAAAATTTGACCGTCTGCCGGAACCGCGCGCAGATGGCCCGACAGCCTTTGTCTCCATTATGGAAGGCTGCAATAAATATTGTACCTACTGCGTGGTGCCTTATACCCGCGGCGAAGAAGTGAGCCGTCCGTGCGATGACATCCTGTATGAGATCGCCCAACTGGCGGCCCAGGGCGTACGTGAAGTGAACCTGCTCGGCCAGAACGTGAACGCCTGGCGCGGCGAGAATTTTGACGGCAGCACCGGCAGCTTTGCTGAACTGCTGCGTCTGGTGGCGGCCATTGACGGTATCGACCGTATCCGCTTTACCACCAGCCATCCGATTGAATTCACCGATGACATCATTGATGTCTATCGCGATACGCCTGAGCTGGTGAGCTTCCTGCACCTGCCGATTCAATGTGGTTCTGACCGCGTACTGAATCTGATGGGCCGTACCCACACCGCGCTGGAGTATAAAGCGATTATCCGCAAACTGCGTGAAGCGCGCCCGGACATTCAAATCAGTTCTGACTTTATCGTCGGTTTCCCTGGCGAAACCAATGAAGACTTTGAACGGACGATGAAGGTGATCGGCGATGTGAATTTCGACGTGAGTTATAGCTTCATCTTCTCTGCCCGTCCGGGTACGCCAGCCGCCGACATGGTGGACGACGTGCCAGAAGAGGTGAAGAAGCAGCGTCTTTATATCCTGCAAGAGCGTATTAACCAGCAGGCCAACGCCTGGAGCCGTCGTATGATCGGCACCGTTCAGCGCGTACTGGTTGAAGGTACTTCACGTAAGAGCATCATGCAGCTGTCCGGTCGTACCGAGAACAACCGCGTGGTGAACTTCGAAGGTACGCCAGATATGATCGGCAAGTTCGTGGATATCGAAATTCAGGAAGTGCTGACGAACTCCCTGCGCGGCAAAGTGGTACGGACTGAAGATGAGATGGGCCTGCGCGTAGCGCAAACGCCTGAGTCCGTAATGGCACGTACCCGTAAAGAGAACGACCTTGGCGTAGGTGTTTATCAGCCCTGACCTCAACAGGCCTGCCAATTCTGGCAGGCCTTGTATTTCCTGCTTCCGCCCCCAATATCCTTCGCAATGCTTGCGCCTTTATTCTGTGGCGTAAATAATTCCATCAAAGCCCCCTTTTCGGGAATGCGAGACATCAAGAGGAACGGTTTGAATATAGATACGCGTGAAATTACCCTTGAGCCTGCAGACAACGCTCGCCTGCTGAGCCTCTGTGGGCCGTTTGATGACAACATCAAACAACTGGAGCGACGTCTGGGTATCGAGATCAATCGTCGCGATAATCACTTCAAACTCACCGGCCGCACCCTTTGCGTTAACGCCGCTGCGGATATTCTGCACACGCTTTATGTCGACACCGCGCCGATGCGCGGTCAAACGCAGGATATCGAACCTGAACAGATTCATCTGGCCATTAAAGAAGCCCGCGTGCTGGAACAGAGCGCCGAAAGCGTGCCGGACTATGGCAAAGCTATCCATATCAAGACCAAACGGGGTGTGATTAAGCCGCGTACGCCTAACCAGGCACAGTACATCGCGAACATCCTTGACCATGACATCACCTTCGGCGTCGGCCCGGCAGGTACGGGTAAAACCTACCTGGCGGTAGCTGCTGCGGTAGATGCCCTGGAGCGTCAGGAGATCCGCCGCATTCTGCTTACCCGTCCCGCTGTAGAAGCCGGTGAAAAACTGGGCTTCTTGCCGGGCGATTTAAGCCAGAAGGTCGACCCCTATCTGCGTCCTCTTTACGATGCCCTGTTCGAGATGCTGGGCTTTGAAAAGGTCGAGAAGCTGATTGAACGTAACGTGATTGAAGTTGCCCCGCTGGCCTATATGCGCGGCCGCACGCTGAACGATGCGTTTATCATTCTTGATGAAAGCCAGAACACCACCATCGAACAGATGAAGATGTTCCTGACGCGTATCGGCTTTAACTCGAAAGCCGTCATCACAGGGGACATCACGCAGATTGACCTGCCGCGCAGCACTAAATCTGGCCTGCGCCACGCCATCGAAGTGCTGGCAGAAGTCGATGAAATCAGTTTTAACTTCTTCCACAGTGAAGACGTGGTGCGCCACCCGGTGGTTGCCCGCATCGTTAACGCTTATGAGGCCTGGGAAGAGGCCGATCAGAAGCGCAAGGCCGAACTGGCCGCAGAACGTAAGCGCGAAGCGCAGGAGCAAGAACATAAATGAGTCAGGTGATCCTCGATTTACAGCTGGCCTGTGAAGATAATTCCGGCATGCCAGAAGAGGCACAATTTCAGAAATGGCTGGATGCCGTTGTCCCTCAGTTTCAGGAAGAATCAGAAGTGACGATTCGCCTGGTGGATGAAGCAGAAAGCCATGAGCTTAACCTGACCTACCGCGGGAAAGATAAGCCGACCAACGTGCTCTCTTTCCCCTTCGAAGCCCCTCCGGGTATTGAAATGCCGCTGCTGGGCGATCTGATCATCTGCCGTCAGGTAGTTGAGCAGGAAGCGCAAGAGCAGCAGAAGCCGCTCGAGGCCCACTGGGCACATATGGTGGTGCACGGCAGCCTGCATCTGCTGGGGTACGATCATATTGAAGATGTGGAAGCGGAAGAGATGGAGTCCCTCGAGACAGAGATAATGCTTGCTCTGGGCTATGAGGATCCGTACATTGCCGAGAAAGAGTAGTCGGTCTCAGGCTGACTATCATGCCGCCGCGTAAGGAGATAGCGCGGCGGTTATTATTTAACTAACAAGAGAACCCTTAACAAACGCCATGAGCGACGACAATTCACACAGTAGCGACACGACAAACAGCAAAAAGGGATTTTTCTCCCTTATTCTGAGCCAGCTGTTCCACGGCGAACCCAAAAACCGTGATGAACTTCTGGAGCTGATCCGTGATTCCGGGCAGAACGACCTTATCGACGAAGATACGCGCGAAATGCTCGAAGGGGTAATGGACATCGCCGACCAGCGCGTTCGCGATATTATGATCCCCCGCTCGCAGATGATTACCCTGAAACGCAACCAGCCTCTGGACGAGTGCCTCGATGTGATCATCGAATCGGCACACTCGCGCTTCCCGGTCATCAGCGAGGACAAAGATCACATCGAAGGGATTTTGATGGCGAAAGATCTGCTGCCGTTTATGCGCAGCGATGCCGAAGCCTTTAGCATGGATAAAGTGTTACGTCAGGCGGTGGTTGTTCCGGAGAGTAAGCGGGTTGACCGCATGCTGAAAGAGTTCCGCTCTCAGCGTTACCACATGGCGATTGTTATCGATGAATTTGGCGGCGTGTCTGGCCTGGTGACCATTGAAGATATTCTGGAGCTTATCGTCGGCGAAATCGAAGACGAATATGACGAAGAAGAGGATATCGATTTCCGTCAGCTGAGCCGCCACACCTGGACCGTCCGCGCGCTGGCGCCAATCGAAGACTTTAACGATACCTTCGGCACGCGTTTCAGTGATGAAGAGGTGGATACCATCGGCGGTCTGGTGATGCAGGCGTTTGGCCATCTCCCGGCTCGCGGTGAGACGGTTGAAATAGACGGTTACCAGTTTAAGGTCGCCATGGCCGACAGTCGTCGTATTATTCAGGTTCATGTCAGAATGCCGGACGATGCTCCGCAACCCACAATGGAAGAATGATTTAAATGGCATTTGCCCCATTGCTTGAACGCCAGCGCGTACGTCTGCTGCTGGCGCTAATTTTCGGAGCCAGCGGAACGCTGGCTTTTTCTCCTTATGACATCTGGCCCGCGGCCCTGCTCTCTTTGATGGGGCTACAGGGGCTTACCCTGAACCGACGTCCGGTACAGGCCGCAGCCATTGGCTACGCCTGGGGCATGGGGCTATTTGGCACCGGTATAAACTGGGTATATGTCAGTATCGCCACCTTTGGCGGCATGCCTGGCCCGGTCAACGTTTTCCTGGTTGTGTTGCTGGCCGCGTATTTGTCGCTCTATACCGGCCTGTTTGCCGGGGTGCTGGCGCGCCTGTGGCCAAAGGCCAACGTATGGCGCGTGGCGATTGCGGCACCGGTCGTCTGGCAACTGACCGAGTTCTTACGCGGCTGGGTGCTGACGGGCTTCCCATGGCTGCAGTTTGGCTATAGCCAGATTGACGGCCCGTTAAAGGGGCTGGCACCGGTGATGGGCGTTGAGGCCATCAACTTCCTGCTGATGGTAGTAAGCGGCCTGCTGGTGCTGGCGCTAGTGCAGCGCAACTGGCGCCCGCTGGTTGCCGCCGTGGTGCTATTCGCACTCCCCTTCCCGCTACGTTTTATTCAGTGGTTCACCCCGGAACCCGAGCGCACCATGCAGGTCTCTATGGTGCAGGGTGATATTCCCCAGGCACTGAAATGGGATGAAAACCAGCTGCTTAATACCCTCAAGATTTATCTCGAGGCCTCTGAGCCAGAGATGGGCAAATCGCAGCTGATCATCTGGCCGGAATCTGCCATCCCCGATCTGGAGATTAATCAGCAGCAGTTCCTGCGCCGGGTCGATGACCTGATGCGCGAGCATAACAGCACCCTGATCACCGGTATCGTCGATGCGCGACTGAATAAACAGAACCGCTACGACACCTATAACACCATCATCACGCTGGGCAAAGATAACGCCTACAACTACGAATCGGCCAACCGCTACAACAAGAACCATCTGGTGCCGTTTGGTGAGTTCGTGCCGCTGGAGTCAATTTTGCGGCCGCTGGCACCGTTCTTCGATCTGCCGATGTCATCATTCAGCCGTGGCCCGTACGTGCAGCCTCAGCTGAATGCGCACGGCATGTTGCTGACCCCTGCCATCTGCTACGAAATCATCCTGGGCGAACAGGTGCGGGATAATTTCCGTGCAAATACGGATTATCTGCTGACTATCTCAAACGATGCGTGGTTCGGTAAGTCTATCGGCCCGTGGCAGCACTTCCAGATGGCGCGCATGCGCTCGCTGGAACTGGCCCGCCCGCTTCTGCGTAGCACCAACAATGGCATCACCGCTGTTATTGGCCCGCAGGGCGAGATTCAGGCGATGATCCCGCAGTTTACCCGCCAGGTGCTGACCGCCAGCGTTACGCCAACGACGGGCTTGACGCCATATGCGCGTACCGGCAACTGGCCAGTATGGATTATCACCGCCCTGTTTGGCTTTGGTGCGGTGCTGATGAGCTTGCGTCAGCGTCGTAAGTAAGCCTAAAGGCCTCTCTCCTCACCGGGGAGAGAGGCTGTTTCCGCCCCCCTTTCTCCCCTAGTCTTCGCTATTTATCTCTCTGACCGTAAACCTGCCAATTCTGGCACGGCTATTGCTTTGTTTATTCAAGCAAACGCAATCTGGCTTGATGTACAACCTGGTCGCACCACCGTAGTTCAGCGGTAGCACCGAAACGGTGCAACGAGGGATTTTTGCCTCTGAATGGTGCGGCGCGCTTCGCAAAAATAAACAATAACGCAGCAAAATCTTTACATTAAGCCAGACTAAATGTTAACAATCTTGCATAACACTGCACTCGCATAGCGCGAGATATAACAACATCACAATGGGTATCAATGCGTCTCTGGCGCTGATAAGAAAGGAGTTGGGTATGCAATTACGTAAACTGGCCACAGCAATGCTGGTGATGGGAATGTCCGCAGGCGTGGTGCACGCTGAAGACGCTGCGCCGGCAGCGGGCAGCACGCTCGACAAGATTGCCAAAAACGGCGTCATCGTGGTCGGCCACCGTGAATCCTCTGTCCCGTTCTCATACTACGACAACACGCAAAAAGTCGTGGGTTACTCACAGGACTATTCCAACGCCATCGTTGAAGCGGTGAAGAAGAAGCTGAACAAGCCTGACCTGGCGGTGAAGCTGATTCCAATCACCTCCCAGAACCGTATTCCGCTGCTGCAGAACGGGACTTTCGACTTTGAGTGTGGGTCCACCACCAACAACCTGGAGCGCCAGAAACAAGCCGCCTTCTCTGACACTATTTTTGTCGTAGGTACACGCCTGCTGACCAAAAAAGGCGGTGAGATTAAAGACTTCGCTGACCTGAAAGGTAAAGCGGTTGTCGTGACGTCCGGTACCACGTCCGAAGTTCTGCTGCACAAGCTGAACGACGAGAAAAAAATGGATATGCGTATCATCAGCGCCAAAGACCATGGCGACTCTTTCCGTACGCTGGAGAGCGGCCGCGCGGTGGCGTTCATGATGGATGATGCCCTGCTGGCGGGCGAACGTGCGAAGGCGAAGAAACCAGACAACTGGGAAATCGTCGGCACGGCGCAGTCGAAAGAGGCCTACGGCTGTATGCTACGCAAAGATGACGCGGACTTTAAGAAACTGATCGATGACACCATCGCTCAGGTGCAGACGTCCGGCGAAGCGGAAAAATGGTTCGATAAGTGGTTCAAGAACCCTATCCCACCAAAAAATCTGAATATGAACTTTGAACTGTCTGACGACATGAAAGCACTGTTCAAATCACCAAACGACAAGGCTCTTAACTAATTAGAACAACAGGGGCGGGATCTCCTGCCCTCTCGATTGTCGGGAAGCATGGACAGACTATACGTTGAGTGGTCGTTCCCCACTCAGCGCGAAAAATGAGCTTCTCACCAATCTTCGAGGGTAGCGCTGCTACCCTTTTTTTTCTGGAGTTTATTATGTCAATAGACTGGAACTGGGGCATTTTTCTGCAACAAGCCCCGTTCGGCAACACCACCTATCTTGGCTGGCTGTGGAGCGGCTTTCAGGTTACCGTCGCGTTGTCGATTACGGCCTGGATCATCGCTTTCTTCGTCGGCTCCCTGTTCGGTATTTTACGCACCGTACCGAATCGCTTTCTCTCATCAATCGGCACGCTCTACGTGGAGCTGTTCCGAAATGTCCCATTAATCGTTCAGTTCTTTACCTGGTACCTGGTGGTGCCAGAACTGCTGCCGGAAGATATCGGCATGTGGTTCAAGGCGGAACTGGATCCTAACATTCAGTTCTTTGTCTCCTCGATGCTCTGTCTGGGGCTGTTTACCGCTGCGCGCGTGTGCGAGCAGGTACGCGCCGCCATTCAGTCGCTGCCCCGTGGGCAGAAAAACGCCGCGCTGGCGATGGGGCTAACGTTGCCGCAAGCGTACCGCTACGTACTGCTGCCGAATGCCTATCGGGTGATTGTTCCACCGATGACCTCGGAGATGATGAACCTGGTGAAAAACTCGGCCATCGCCTCAACCATTGGTCTGGTGGATATGGCGGCACAGGCCGGGAAACTGCTGGATTACTCCGCGCACGCCTGGGAATCCTTCACCGCGATTACGCTGGCCTATGTACTGATTAACGCCATCATCATGCTGGTGATGAACCTGGTCGAACGTAAAGTACGCCTGCCGGGCAACCTGGGGGGCAAATAATGTACGAGTTTGACTGGAGTTCTATTGTTCCCTCCATGCCCTACCTGCTGGACGGCCTGGTCATTACCCTGAAGATTACCATCACGGCGGTGATCGTCGGGATTATCTGGGGCACCCTGCTGGCAGTCATGCGTCTGTCGAGCTTTAAGCCAGTCGCCTGGTTCGCGACTGCATACGTAAACGTGTTCCGCTCCATTCCGCTGGTGATGGTGCTGCTGTGGTTTTATCTGATCGTTCCTGGATTCTTGCAGGATGTTCTGGGGCTTTCGCCGAAGTCCGATATTCGCCTGATCTCGGCGATGGTGGCCTTCTCGATGTTTGAAGCGGCCTACTACTCCGAGATTATCCGCGCCGGGATCCAGAGTATTTCACGCGGGCAGTCCAGTGCGGCATTGGCGTTAGGGATGACCCACTGGCAGTCGATGAAACTGATCATTCTGCCGCAGGCATTTCGCGCCATGGTTCCGTTGCTGCTCACTCAGGGTATCGTTCTCTTCCAGGATACCTCGCTGGTGTATGTACTCAGTCTGGCGGACTTCTTCCGTACCGCCTCCACGATTGGTGAGCGTGACGGTACGCAGGTCGAGATGATCCTGTTTGCAGGTGCGGTCTATTTTGTCATTAGTTTAAGCGCGTCGCTGTTGGTCAGCTGGCTGAAGAAAAGGACAGTGTAATGATTTCCCTGAAAAATGTTTCTAAATGGTATGGGCACTTTCAGGTGCTGACCGACTGCTCTACGGAAGTGAAGAAAGGCGAAGTGGTGGTGGTTTGTGGTCCATCGGGTTCCGGTAAATCCACCCTTATCAAAACGGTGAACGGCCTTGAACCCGTGCAACAGGGTGAGATCACGGTCAATGGTACCGTGGTAAATAGCAAGAAAACCGATCTGGCGAAGCTGCGTTCGAAGGTGGGCATGGTGTTCCAGCACTTTGAGCTGTTCCCTCACCTGTCGATCATTGAGAACCTGACCCTGGCGCAGGTGAAAGTTCTCAAGCGCGATAAAGCGGCGGCTCGTGACAAAGGGTTGAAGCTGCTGGAGCGCGTTGGGCTTTCGGCGCATGCTGATAAATTCCCGGCGCAGCTTTCCGGCGGCCAGCAGCAGCGCGTCGCCATTGCTCGCGCCCTGTGCATGGATCCGGTCGCTATGCTGTTTGATGAACCGACTTCCGCGCTCGACCCTGAGATGATCAACGAGGTGCTGGACGTAATGGTTGAGCTGGCCAACGAAGGCATGACCATGATGGTGGTTACCCACGAAATGGGCTTTGCCCGCAAGGTGGCTAACCGCGTCATCTTTATGGATGAAGGGAAGATTGTCGAAGACTCCGCCAAAGAAGAGTTCTTTGCTAATCCACAGTCTGATCGCGCGAAAGACTTCCTCGCCAAAATTCTGCACTAAACCCAGGGTGCGCAATCGCAGGATTGCGCACCTCCTCACGCTTTTACTCTCTTGTTCTCGTCTGCTCATGGCGTAAGCGTTAGCCTTGTCACAAAACTACACTGAGAAATGGAGAGTCCTATGGCACAGCCAATAATCCTCGACTGCGATCCGGGTCATGATGACGCGATAGCGCTTGTTCTTGCCCTCGCCTCCCCCGAACTGGATGTCAAAGCGGTGACCTCTTCCGCCGGAAACCAGACCCCGGATAAAACGCTGCGCAATGTCTTGCGGATGCTCACCCTGCTACAGCGCACCGATATTCCGGTTGCCGGCGGCGCGCAAAAACCGCTGATGCGTGAGTTGATTATTGCCGACAACGTCCATGGCGAAAGTGGACTGGATGGCCCGGCGCTGCCGGAACCCAGCTTTGCGCCACAAAGTTGCACCGCAGTTGAGCTGATGGCGAAGGTGCTACGTGAAAGCAGCGAACCCGTCACCCTGGTTGCCACAGGCCCGCAGACTAACGTGGCGCTGCTGCTTAACAGCCACCCTGAATTGCACGACAGGATCGCGAAAATCGTGATCATGGGCGGCGCGATGACGCTGGGCAACTGGACGCCCAGTGCGGAATTCAACATTTTCGTCGATCCTGAAGCGGCCGAAATTGTCTTCCAGTCCGGAATTCCGGTGGTGATGGCCGGCCTTGATGTTACTCATCGGGCGCAGATTATGGCCGCTGATATCGAACGTTTTCGCAGCATTGGCAACCCCGTCGCCACCACGGTCGCCGAGCTTCTCGACTTCTTTATGGAATATCATAAAACCGAGAAATGGGGCTTTAACGGAGCGCCGTTGCACGACCCCTGTACCATCGCCTGGCTGTTGAAGCCGGAGATCTTCACTACCGTAACACGCTGGGTCGGCGTTGAGACGCAGGGCAAATATACGCAAGGCATGACCGTGGTCGATTATTACTTCCTCAGCGGCAACGCACCGAATACTGAAGTGATGCTGGATATTGATCGTCAGGCGTTTGTCGATCTGCTGGCAGAACGACTGGCTTTTTATCAGCAATAACCCTGCGCGGCCGGGTTAGTCAATCCGGCCCTGATTCGTCCCCGACATAATTAGCGCTTCTTAAATCAGACATTATTTGCTTTGTTTCACCATTACGACAAAGCTATAACCTCGCGAGAAGGGATCTTGCGATGTGACGATCGTCGTTATACCTCAGTGAATGAATCAAAATGGATGTTGCTTCATGACAATGATTTTCAATGGCCTGTTCACCGGCCTGCTGTTTCTCTTATTTGGTTGTCAATTTGCTCACGCCAGCGTTGCCAACAGCATCCCGGATCTCCACGGACAAAGTCATAACCGAAAGCAGACTTTCAGCTGGGACAGGCCTAAATATGCCCCAGCGCCTCCTCAGCGACGCCCGAACCGGATCCTTTTTCCCCACGAGACCACGTGCAGAAAAATTACTCACGTAACATTTGATACGGATAACCCACAGCTGGCGTATACGCTCTTTGGCGGGATTATTCAGCAGGCCGTCAATAAATGTCTTGGGGTTGAAGGGGTACGGCTCTTTTCACGCACGCTACAGAATGCGCTTATTGCCAGGGGATATATTACGTCGTTGATCGATATTCCACCGCAGCCGTCAGATTCTCCTGTGCTGCAGCTCATTCTGGTGTGGGACACCCCCGAGACATCGCTCTCATTCCGCAGATTCAGCGCGCCGACTCAGGGCTGAGGGAACGTCACGTCCCCTCTCACTCGTTCACAAAACGGTTACGGCTCGAAGGGGCGGCGCTGGAACTGATCGTGACCGCATTTCGGGCAGACCGGCAACACATCCGGGGTATAAACCGCCAGATGGTAGTGGCAGTTTTCGCAAACCAGATTTCCCAGCCCCACCACTTCGCCGCTGTGATAGACCCCATGATGGTTGAGATCCTGAAACACCTCGCGCCATTCGAGCTGCGTTTTATCGGTGATATCCGCCAGCTCTTGCCAGAGACTCTCTTTAATTACCCGCATAAATACGCTGTCTGCCACCTCGCCCTGGCTCTCTTCATAGCTACGGGCAAACTCTTCTAAATCGCGGCGCACAGCCCGGGTCAGCTCTTCAACCTCTGTCCGCGTTAACTCCCCCGTCTGGATTACCCTCAGACGCGCCTGCTCTACCAACGCATCGATATCGCGCTCGCCGTTACGCAGACGTTCAGTCAACGTGGCGACCAGTTCACGGTAAAATTGAGCAACCTTGTTCATCTTTTTGCCTCCTGGGTGAGTAACTGTCTCTAATAATAGACCTTATTTATTCAGCGCTTTGTCAGTTCTGCCACAGATAGCGTAAATTCATGTCCGCCGCTTTTATGCTAAAGGCTGTTTTGACGCGGGCGTTTGGGCTATGCTATGCGGATCTGGAATACCACTTACATTGGCTACATTTGTAGCTGTATTGAACACAGGACCACTGGCTGCCATGCAAGAGCAATACCGCCCGGAAGAGATAGAATCCCACGTCCAGCAACACTGGGACGAGAAGCGCACCTTTGAAGTCACCGAAGACGAGAGCAAAGAGAAGTATTACTGCCTGTCGATGCTTCCCTATCCTTCTGGTCGACTACACATGGGCCACGTGCGTAACTACACAATCGGTGATGTGATCGCCCGCTACCAACGCATGTTGGGCAAAAACGTGCTGCAGCCAATTGGTTGGGATGCGTTCGGTCTGCCGGCTGAAGGGGCGGCGGTGAAAAACAACACGGCCCCTGCGCTGTGGACCTATGACAACATCGCTTACATGAAAAACCAGCTTAAAATGCTGGGCTTTGGCTATGACTGGAGCCGCGAGCTGGCCACCTGTACCCCGGAATATTACCGTTGGGAGCAGAAGTTCTTCACCGAGCTCTACAAAAAAGGGCTGGTCTATAAAAAGACCTCTGCCGTTAACTGGTGCCCGAACGACCAGACCGTACTGGCGAACGAACAGGTTATCGATGGCTGCTGCTGGCGCTGCGACACTAAAGTTGAGCGTAAAGAGATCCCGCAGTGGTTTATTAAAATTACCGCTTACGCTGACGAGCTGCTGAACGATCTGGATAATCTGGATCATTGGCCAGATACCGTGAAGACCATGCAGCGTAACTGGATCGGTCGTTCTGAAGGGGTGGAAATCACCTTTAACGTAGAAAACTACGATCAGACCCTGACCGTTTACACCACGCGTCCGGACACCTTTATGGGTGCGACCTACCTGGCCGTAGCCGCAGGGCACCCGCTGGCGCAGAAAGCCGCCGAAAACAATCCAGAGCTGGCTGCCTTCATTGATGAATGCCGTAACACCAAAGTGGCCGAAGCCGACATGGCGACCATGGAGAAAAAAGGTGTTGCGACCGGTTTCAACGCTATCCACCCGCTGACGGGCGAAGCCGTGCCGGTCTGGGCAGCTAACTTCGTACTGATGGAGTACGGCACCGGCGCCGTGATGGCGGTTCCGGGCCACGATCAGCGCGATTACGAGTTTGCTAAGAAATACGGCCTGACCATCAAGCCGGTTATCCTGGCGGCAGATGGCGCTGAGCCTGACCTGTCCGAACAGGCGCTGACCGAAAAAGGCACCCTGTTCAACTCCGGCGAATTCAGCGGTCTGAGCTTCGAAGAGGGCTTTAACGCTATCGCCGACAAGCTGGCTGCCATGGGCGTTGGCGAGCGTAAAGTGAACTACCGTCTGCGCGACTGGGGCGTTTCCCGTCAGCGTTACTGGGGTGCGCCAATCCCTATGGTGACGCTGGAAGATGGCACCGTAATGCCAACGCCAGAAGACCAGCTGCCGGTGATCCTGCCGGAAGACGTCGTCATGGACGGTATCACCAGCCCAATCAAAGCCGATCCGGAGTGGGCAAAAACCACCGTGAACGGTCAGCCTGCGCTGCGTGAAACTGACACCTTCGACACCTTTATGGAGTCCTCCTGGTACTACGCACGCTATACCTGCCCGCAGTATCAGGAAGGCATGCTGGATTCCGAAGCAGCAAACTACTGGCTGCCGGTCGATATCTACATTGGTGGTATCGAACACGCCATCATGCACCTGCTCTATTTCCGCTTCTTCCACAAATTAATGCGTGACGCAGGCCTGGTTAACTCTGACGAGCCAGCCAAACAGCTGCTGTGTCAGGGTATGGTGCTGGCAGATGCCTTCTACTACGTGGGCGCGAACGGCGAGCGTAACTGGGTTTCCCCGGTAGATGCGATTGTTGAGCGCGACGAGAAAGGCCGTATTGTTAAGGCGAAAGACGCCGCAGGTCATGAACTGGTTTATACCGGCATGAGCAAGATGTCCAAGTCGAAAAACAACGGCATCGACCCGCAGGTGATGGTTGAGCGTTACGGCGCGGATACCGTGCGTCTGTTTATGATGTTTGCTTCACCGGCAGATATGACGCTGGAGTGGCAGGAATCCGGCGTTGAAGGGGCTAACCGCTTCCTGAAACGCGTCTGGAAACTGGTTTATGAACACCTTGCACAGGGCGACGTCGCGGATCTTAAGGTTGACGCTCTGACTGAAGATCAGCAGGCACTGCGCCGTGATGTGCATAAAACGATTGCCAAAGTTACGGACGATATTGGTCGCCGTCAGACCTTCAATACCGCAATTGCGGCTATTATGGAACTGATGAACAAACTGGCAAAAGCCCCGCAGGAGGGCGAGCAGGATCGTGCCGTCATGCGCGAAGCGCTGCTGGCTGTTGTTCGTATGCTGAACCCGTTCACCCCGCACGCCAGCTTTACCCTGTGGAAAGAGCTCAACGGCGAAGGCGATATCGACAACGCGCCGTGGCCAGTTGCCGACGAGGCAGCCATGGTTGAAAACACCACGCTGGTGGTGGTGCAGGTTAACGGCAAAGTGCGTGGCAAAATCACCGTGGCAGTGGATGCTTCTGAAGAGCAGGTACGTGAACGTGCAGCTCAGGAGCCTCTGGTGGCGAAGTACCTTGACGGCGTTACCGTACGTAAAGTGATCTACGTACCCGGTAAACTGCTGAATCTGGTCGTTGGCTAAGCGCAGGAGGAAGCGTGCGACAACTGGCAACATTACTGTTATCTCTGGCGGTGCTTGTCACCGCTGGCTGTGGCTGGCACCTGCGTAATACCACCGCGGTGCCGGATCAGATGAAAACCATGATCTTCGATTCCGGGGATCCGAATGGCCCGCTTAGCCGTGCCATCCGTAACCAATTGCGCCTTAACGGCGTTGAACTGATCGAAAAAGGTTCTCTGCGTCAGGATGTGCCATCGTTCCGTGTCTTGCGCTCATCCCTGAGCCAGGATACCGCTTCCATCTTCCAGGATGGTCGTACCGCGGAATACCAGATGGTCATGCAGGTGAGCGCAGCAGTACTGATTCCGGGCCATGATATCTATCCGATCAGTACTAAAGTGTACCGTTCGTTCTTCGATAACCCGCAGGCAGCTCTGGCAAAAGATGCTGAACGCACCATTATCGTCAACGAAATGTACGACAAAGCGGCTGAACAGTTGATCCGTAAGCTGCCGAGTATCCAGGCTGCGGATAAAAAAGAGACGGCAGAAGCGACGCCCGTTACGACCACGCCTCGCGTCTCCACGACGCTGGGTAACTGATGATCAGGTTGTACCCTGAACAACTCCGCGCGCAGCTCAAAGAGGGGCTGCGCGCGGCGTATCTGTTACTCGGAAACGATCCGCTGCTGTTACAAGAGAGCCATGACGCGGTGCGTCAGATAGCCGCGACCCAGGGGTTCGACGAACACCATAGCTTTACGCTGGATAACAGCACCGACTGGCAGGAGATTTTTTCGCTTTGCCAGGCGATGAGCCTGTTCGCCACGCGACAGACGTTGTCGATCCAGCTACCCGAAAACGGCCCTAACGCCGCCATCAACGAGCAACTCGCTACGTTGGTAAGCCTGCTGCACAGCGATCTGCTGCTGATAGTGCGAGGCAATAAGCTCACTAAAGCACAAGAAAATGCCGCCTGGATCGCCGCGTTAGCAAACCAGTCCGTGCTGGTCACCTGCCAGACACCGGAACAGGCGCAGCTACCCAAATGGGTGGCCGCCCGCGCCCGGCAGAACAACCTTCAGCTCGACGATGCCGCCAACCAGCTGCTCTGTTACTGTTACGAAGGGAATTTGCTGGCCCTCGCCCAGGCGCTGGAGCGTCTTTCTCTGCTCTGGCCGGATGGCAAACTGACCCTGCCCCGCGTGGAGCAGGCGGTGAACGATGCCGCTCACTTTACCCCGTTTCACTGGGTAGATGCCCTGCTGGCCGCCAAAAGCAAACGTGCCCTGCACATTTTGCAGCAGCTGCGTCTTGAGGGCAGCGAGCCGGTGATCCTACTCAGAACCCTGCAGCGCGAACTCTTGCTGCTGGTTAATCTGAAACGTCAGTCAGCTCACACGCCGCTGCGCGCGCTGTTCGATAAGCACCGCGTCTGGCAAAACCGCCGGGGGATGACCACCGAGGCGCTGAACCGCCTCAGCCCGGAGCAATTGCGCCAGGCCGTGCAACTGTTGACCCGCGCTGAACTCACGCTGAAACAGGATTACGGCCAGTCGATATGGTCAGAGCTGGAGAGCTTGTCGTTATTGCTGTGCCATAAAGCACTGGCTGATGTTTTTATCGAAGGCTGATATGAAAACGCTACAGGCGCTGTATGGCGGCACTTTTGACCCAGTTCACTATGGGCACCTGAAGCCGGTAGAGGTACTGGCAAACCTGATTGGGCTGCAGCGGGTTATCATCATGCCTAACAATGTGCCCCCTCATCGCCCTCAGCCGGAGGCGACCAGCGAACAGCGTAAAACTATGCTTGAGCTGGCGATTGCTGATAAACCCCTTTTTCGCCTCGATGAGCGCGAGCTCCGTCGGGATACTCCCTCCTGGACTGCGCAAACCTTGCAGGCATGGCGAGAAGAGCAAGGCCCGGACGCACCGCTGGCCTTTATTATTGGGCAGGATTCGTTACTCAGCTTTCCCTCCTGGTATCAGTACGACACCATCCTCAATAACAGCCATCTTATTGTCTGCCGTCGCCCGGGCTATCCTTTAACGATGAAAGAAGAGGTGCACCAGCAGTGGCTGGAAGCGCACCTGACGCCCCACGTCGACGACCTGCATACCTTGCCTGCCGGTAAAATCTATCTGGCTGAAACGCCGTGGTTTGATATCTCTGCCACCCAGATTCGTCAGCGCCTACAGAACGGTCAATCCTGCGCAGAAATGTTACCCGAAGCGGTACTTCGTTACATTCAGCAGCAGGGTCTGTACCAGAAAACCGACAACGACGCGCTGAAAGGCTGAAAAAGCCGTCCATTCACGCTCTCGCCATTGACAGCCCCATCCAGGCTGATATCCTCCGCAGCCAGGCGATGCCAGGCATGCTTTTACAAAAACTGTTTTACAAAAATGGCGATGCAATCTCTGACAGGGGGTGGGATGATACCCGCCTCCAAACGCCCGTCCGGTGACAATTGTCCCGACGCCGCCGTCAGTTCAGGTATACTGTCTGGCTACGAATTTAATGTTGCTCAATCTCACTCACCCCAGGGGGAACACTTGCAGGGTAAAGCACTCCAGGATTTTGTTATCGACAAAATTGATGACCTGAAAGGTCAGGACATCATTGCCATTGACGTTCAGGGCAAATCAAGCATCACCGACTGCATGATCATCTGCACCGGTACCTCCACGCGCCATGTCGCGTCTATTGCTGACCATGTGGTTCAGGCGTCTCGCGCGGCAGGTATGTTACCGCTGGGCGTGGAAGGCGAAGCGACCGCTGACTGGGTCGTTGTTGACTTAGGCGATGTTATTGTACACGTCATGCAGGAAGAGAGTCGTCGCCTGTATGAGCTGGAAAAGCTCTGGGGTTAATGGTGAAGCTGCAGCTGGTCGCCGTTGGCACCAAAATGCCCGACTGGGTACAAACCGGTTTCACTGAATATCTGCGCCGTTTTCCTAAGGATATGCCGTTTGAACTGGTCGAAATTCCGGCGGGTAAGCGTGGCAAAAACGCGGATATCAAACGCATTCTGGATAAAGAGGGTGAGATGATGCTGGCTGCAGCAGGTAAAAACCGCATCGTCACTCTCGATATTCCGGGGAAACCCTGGGATACGCCCCAACTGGCGCACGAGCTCGAACGCTGGAAGCAGGATGGTCGCGACGTCAGCCTGCTGATTGGCGGCCCGGAGGGGTTATCCCCTGCCTGCAAAGCGGCAGCAGAACAGAGTTGGTCTCTCTCCGCGCTGACACTTCCCCACCCTCTGGTGCGGGTGCTGGTTGCCGAGAGCCTCTACCGCGCGTGGAGTATCACAACCAACCATCCTTATCACCGTGAGTAATGATTACGTTCTGGATAAATTAAGCAGCGGATGAAACTACAGAATTCTTTTCGCGACTATTCGGCTGAGTCCGCGCTGTTTGTGCGTCGGGCGCTGGTCGCCTTTTTGGGGATTTTGCTGCTTACTGGCGTGCTAATTGCCAACCTCTATAATCTGCAGGTCGTCCGTTTTACCGACTACCAGACGCGTTCTAACGAAAACCGTATCAAACTGGTTCCCATCGCGCCGAGTCGCGGCATTATCTACGATCGTAACGGCACGCCGCTGGCGCTGAACCGCACGATCTACCAAATCGAAATGATGCCTGAGAAGGTCGATAATGTTCAGCAGACGCTGGAAGCCCTGCGCAGCGTGGTGGACCTGAATGACGAAGATATCGCGACCTTTAAAAAAGAGCGCTCACGCTCACACCGCTTTACCTCCATTCCGGTGAAAACGAACCTTACCGAAGTCCAGGTCGCCCGCTTTGCTGTAAACCAGTACCGTTTCCCGGGCGTTGAGGTGAAAGGCTATAAACGCCGCTTCTACCCTTATGGCTCGGCCCTGACCCACGTTATCGGCTACGTCTCTAAAATTAACGATAAAGACGTCGAACGCCTGGATAAAGATGGCAAACTCGCTAACTACGCGGCGACCCATGATATCGGCAAGCTGGGGATTGAGCGTTACTATGAAGACGTGCTGCATGGCCAGACGGGCTATGAAGAGGTTGAAGTTAACAACCGTGGCCGCGTCATTCGCCAGTTAAAAGAGGTGCCGCCGCAGGCAGGCCATGATATCTACCTGACCCTCGATCTGAAGCTGCAGCAATATATCGAAACCCTGCTGGCTGGCAGCCGTGCGGCGGTGATTGTTACCGACCCGCGTACCGGCAGCATTCTGTCGCTGGTCTCAACGCCAAGCTATGATCCGAACCTCTTTGTGGATGGGATCTCCAGCAAGGATTACTCCGGCCTGCTGAACGACCCGAACACCCCGCTAATTAACCGCGCCACCCAGGGCGTCTACCCGCCGGCGTCCACCGTGAAGCCGTATGTGGCCGTTTCTGCCCTCAGTTCTGGGGTGATCACCCGTAACACCAGCCTCTTTGACCCCGGCTGGTGGCAGCTGCCAGGTTCTGAAAAGCGGTACCGTGACTGGAAAAAATGGGGTCACGGTCATCTGAATGTCACCAAATCACTTGAAGAGTCTGCCGATACCTTCTTCTATCAGGTCGCTTACGACATGGGTATCGATAGGCTGTCGGAGTGGATGGGGAAATTTGGCTATGGCCACTACACCGGTATCGATCTTTCGGAAGAACGCTCCGGTAACATGCCAACCCGCGAATGGAAGCTAAAACGCTTCAAAAAACCCTGGTATCAGGGCGATACCATACCGGTGGGTATCGGTCAGGGTTACTGGACCGCTACGCCGATCCAGATGAACAAAGCGCTGATGACGCTGATTAACGACGGGGTGGTAAAAGTGCCGCACCTGCTGATGAGCACCGTTGAAAATGGCAAGAAAGTCCCCTGGATTCAGCCGCACGAGCCGCCGGTGGGCGATATTCATTCCGGTTATTGGGAAATTGCCAAAGACGGGATGTTTGGCGTTGCGAACCGTGCGAACGGTACGGCGCATAAATACTTTGCGGGCGCACCTTATAAAATTGCGGCGAAATCCGGTACTGCGCAGGTCTTCGGCCTTAAGGCTAACGAAACCTATAACGCGCATAAAATTGCCGAACGTCTGCGTGACCACAAACTGATGATCGGCTTCGCCCCTTATGACAACCCGCAGGTTGCCGTCTCGATTATTCTGGAAAACGGCGGCGCCGGCCCGGCGGTTGGTACCATCATGCGCCAGATCCTCGATCACATCATGCTGGGTGATAACAACACCGAATTGCCAAATGAAAACCCGGCTACCGCCGCCGCGGAGGACCAATAATCGTGACGGATAATCCGAATAAAAAATCGCTGTGGGACAAAATCCATATCGATCCGGCCATGCTGCTGATTTTGCTGGCGCTGCTGGTTTATAGCGCGCTGGTTATCTGGAGCGCCAGCGGCCAGGACCTGGGTATGACGGAGCGCAAGATCGGCCAGATCACTATGGGCCTAGTGGTGATGGTGGTGATGGCGCAGATCCCGCCTCGTGTCTATGAAGGCTGGGCCCCCTATCTCTATATTTTTTGTATCATTCTGCTGGTCGCTGTCGATGCGTTTGGCGCCATTTCCAAGGGTGCACAGCGTTGGCTTGATCTGGGGATAGTGCGTTTTCAGCCCTCAGAGATTGCAAAAATTGCGGTGCCGCTGATGGTGGCGCGCTTTATCAACCGCGACGTCTGCCCCCCCTCACTGAAGAACACGGCTATCGCACTGGTGCTGATCTTCCTGCCTACCCTGCTGGTGGCGGCACAGCCTGACCTGGGAACCTCGATTCTTATCGCCCTTTCCGGTCTGTTTGTACTGTTCCTTTCCGGCCTGAGCTGGCGTCTGATTGGCATCGCGGTGGTGCTGGTGGCAGCCTTTATTCCCATCCTGTGGTTCTTCCTGATGCACGACTATCAACGTCAACGCGTCATGATGCTGCTGGATCCAGAGAGCGATCCACTGGGGGCGGGCTATCATATTATACAGTCGAAGATTGCTATTGGTTCCGGTGGCCTGCGAGGAAAGGGTTGGCTCCATGGTACCCAGTCGCAGCTGGAGTTCTTACCTGAACGTCATACCGACTTTATCTTTGCGGTACTGGCAGAAGAGCTGGGGCTGGTTGGCATCTTAATCCTGCTGGCGCTTTATCTACTGCTTATCATGCGTGGGCTATGGATTGCGGCGCGGGCGCAAACCACCTTTGGTCGTGTAATGGCCGGTGGCTTGATGTTGATTTTATTCGTTTATGTTTTCGTAAATATTGGTATGGTGAGCGGTATTCTGCCGGTGGTTGGCGTACCGCTGCCGCTGGTAAGTTACGGAGGGTCGGCACTGATCGTGCTGATGGCCGGGTTTGGTATCGTCATGTCGATCCATACCCACAGAAAAATGTTGTCGAAGAGCGTATAAGGGGAGCGCAATGCGCAAGCAGTGGCCTGGGATCTGCATCGCAGTAAGTTTACTGGCAGCCTGTACAAGTGACGATGGTCAGCAGCAAGCGACCGTCGCACCCGCGCAGCCAGCGGTCTGTAATGGTCCGATTGTTGAGATTAGTGGTGCCGATCCACGTTTTGAACCGCTGAGCGCTACCGCCAATCAGGATTACGAGCGTGACGGCAAAAGCTATAAAATTGTGCAGGATGTCTCGCGCTTCAGTCAGGCTGGCCTGGCTGCGATTTATGATGCCGAGCCCGGCAGTAACCTGACGGCTTCTGGCGAAGCGTTCGACCCTATGCAGCTTACTGCCGCCCATCCAACGCTGCCGATCCCGAGCTATGCCCGTATCACTAACCTGGCCAATGGCCGGATGATTGTGGTGCGCATTAACGATCGCGGCCCGTACGGTAATGATCGCGTTATTTCGCTCTCTCGCGCGGCGGCAGACCGACTGAACACCTCAAACAATACCAAAGTGCGTATCGATCCTATCATCGTGGCGCAGGATGGTTCGCTTTCAGGTCCGGGTATGGCCTGCACTACGGTCGCTAAACAGACCTACGCTCTGCCTGCTCGCCCCGATTTAAGCGGCGGAATGGGTAGCGTCTCCTCCCCGGCTGAGCCTGCGGTTCCCCAGGGTGATGTACGTGCTATCAGCAACGATACGCTGAAAAGTGAAGACAGCATGGGCGCGCCAGTCAGCAGCAGTGGCTTCCTCGGTGCGCCAACCACGCTGGCTTCTGGCGTGCTGGAAGGTAGCGAGCCGCCAGCACCGCAGCCGGTTGCAGCGCCGCAAACGGCTGCACCCGTTACGGCACCGCAAAACACAGCACCGGTCACGGCGCCAGGCGCTACCCAGGGTGCCGTAGCCGCCTCCCCTGCTGCTGCGGGTAACTTTGTCGTACAGGTTGGTGCAGTCAGCGATCAGGCTCGCGCCCAGCAGTATCAGCAGGGGCTCAGCCAGAAGTTTGGTGTACCGGGTCGTCTGGAACAAAATGGCGCCGTCTGGCGTATTCAGTTAGGCCCGTTTGCCAGCAAGAGTGAAGCCGCAGCGCTGCAACAACGTTTACAAAATGAAGCGCAACTACAGTCCTTTATCGCTGTTGCAAAATGATTAATCGGCGGTGTCCGAATTGTCAGTTTTTGTCAGAGTGGTTAACACTCTCACGCTGAAAGTCGGATGCCTGCCTGTATAGCTTTTGCTATAGTAAGGCACTTTTTTTAATTTCATCACGGACGTCGTTGTTCTGACCATGAAGACCACTTTCTCCGCTCGTTTTGTGCAGCGCATGGCGCTCACCACGGCACTTTGCGCAGCCACACTGTCTGCCGCTCACGCCGATGACCTTAACATTAAGACCATGATCCCTGGCGTTCCGCAGATTGACGCGGAATCTTATATCCTGATCGACTACAACTCCGGCAAAGTGCTGGCGGAACAGAACGCTGACGCGCGCCGTGATCCGGCCAGCCTGACCAAAATGATGACCAGCTATGTCATCGGTCAGGCGATGAAAGCAGGTAAATTTAAAGAGACGGATCTGGTCACCATCGGTAACGATGCCTGGGCGACGGGCAACCCGGTCTTTAAAGGCTCGTCTCTGATGTTCCTGAAACCAGGCATGCAGGTTCCGGTATCCCAGCTGATTCGTGGCATTAACCTGCAATCCGGTAATGACGCCTGCGTGGCGATGGCCGATTTTGCTGCCGGTAGCCAGGATGCCTTCGTCGGTCTGATGAACAGCTATGTGAACGCGCTGGGCCTGAAGAACAGCCATTTCCAGACGGTACACGGCCTGGATGCTGAGGGGCAGTACAGCTCCGCACGGGATATGGCGCTGATTGGTCAGGCGCTGATTCGTGATGTGCCGAACGAATACTCTATCTACAAAGAGAAAGAGTTCACCTTTAACGGCATCCGCCAGATGAACCGTAACGGCCTGCTGTGGGATAACAGCCTGAAGGTAGACGGCATCAAAACCGGCCATACCGATAAAGCTGGCTATAACCTGGTTGCTTCCGCCACCGAAGGTCAGATGCGCTTGATCTCTGCCGTAATGGGCGGTCGTACTTATAAAGGTCGCGAAACTGAGAGCAAAAAACTGCTGACCTGGGGCTTCCGTTTCTTCGAAACCGTGAACCCGCTGAAAGCCGGTAAAGAGTTTGCTTCCGAGCCCGTCTGGTTTGGCAGCAACGATCGCGCCTCTTTAGGTGTGGATAAAGATCTCTATCTCACCATTCCCCGTGGCCGTATGAAAGACTTGAAAGCCAGCTATGTGCTGACTTCCAGCGAGCTGCATGCACCGTTGCAGAAAAATCAGGTTGTCGGCACCATCAATTTCCAGCTTGATGGCAAAACCATCGATCAGCGTCCGCTGGTGGTGCTGGAAGAAATTCCGGAAGGCAATTTCTTTGGCAAAATCATTGATTACATTAAATTGATGTTCCACCACTGGTTTGGTTGAAATCTGAACACTTGAAAGTGTGATTTCCGTCCCCATATACTATGTAACCTGATAACTCCCACCCGCGTGGGAGTTATTCTTTTTTTGATGCAATACCGGAGCTGACATGAAAACCAAACTTAACGAACTGCTTGAATTCCCTACCCCTTTTACTTACAAAGTAATGGGTCTGGCGAAACCTGAGTTGGTTGATCAGGTGGTGGAAGTGGTACAGCGCCATGCGCCGGGTGACTATTCTCCGTCGGTCAAACCGAGCAGCAAAGGTAACTACCACTCGGTTTCAATCACCATCACCGCGACGCACATTGAGCAAGTGGAAACCCTGTACGAAGAGCTCGGTAACATCGAAATCGTACGTATGGTGCTCTAATCCTCTCGGTTACCCGGTTTGCCGGGTAACCCGTTTTCCCCCTGTGATATACTCCCCGCTACACTTTTCCTCTCGTTTTCGGAGATGTTGTTTTGCATCAGGATAAAATTCTTGTCCGCCATCTGGGGCTACAGCCCTATGAACCAGTCTCCCTTGCTATGCACGAATTCACTGATACCCGCGATGAAAACACCCTGGATGAAATCTGGTTGGTTGAACATCCGCCCGTCTTCACCCAGGGCCAGGCAGGTAAAGCCGAGCATCTGCTGATGCCGGGTGACATTCCAGTGATCCAGAGCGACCGCGGCGGTCAGATCACCTACCACGGCCCGGGCCAGCAGGTAATGTATGTGTTACTTAACCTGAAGCGCAGAAAGCTCGGCGTGCGGGAGCTGGTCACACTGCTTGAGGAGACGGTGGTCAATACGCTGGCGGAATTCGATATTGAAGCCCATCCACGTGCCGATGCACCGGGCGTCTACGTGGGCGAGATGAAAATTTGCTCACTGGGTTTACGCATCCGCAAAGGCTGTTCATTTCACGGGCTGGCCCTGAATATCGATATGGATCTTTCGCCTTTCCATCGAATCAATCCATGCGGTTACGCAGGGATGGAAATGACCCAAATGCGTCAGTTCAGCGATAATATAGCGATTGATAATGTTCGCCCTCGTTTAGTTAATGCTTTTTTAGCACTGCTAAACTATCCACCCCATGAATATATGGATGCTTAAAATTATTCCTTTTTGGCCCACTTATTTGGCGGGCCATCCTTATTTCCCCGCATTTTGACTTTACAATAAACACGAGTTTCTATATTTTCAAAAAGCCTGCAAAGCCCCTGCCAATAAGCGCTAAATAATAGCCTGTGCCGGCACGGCCATCCGAGTGGCAAGTCACTACCTGCGCAGCAGTCAAGCAACCGTTTGATTCCTAACAGCAAGTAACTACGGCAAAACTGTTCAATCAGAACAATAAGCATAATATTTAATTTCAACTATTATTTATATTGCGAACAAGAATGGAGCGAAAGCGTGGATTATAATAATCGTCCAGAAAAACGCCTTAGTGAGCCGAGCGGAGATGCGAAACCGCAAATTTTTCGGACTTTACGCAATATTGACCTCAACTTATTGACAATATTCGAAGCAGTATATGTCCACAAAGGAATCGTTAATGCTGCGAAAATTCTTAATCTCACGCCGTCAGCTATAAGCCAGTCTATCCAGAAGTTACGCGCCATATTTCCCGATCCGCTTTTCATTCGTAAAGGCCAGGGGGTAACGCCTACCGCATATGCTACGCATCTGCACGAATATATTAGTCAGGGGCTTGAGTCGATCCTAGGGGCACTGGACCTGACTGGCAGCTATGACAAACAGCGTACTATTACCATCGGTACCACGCCTTCCATCGGCGCACTGTTGATGCCACAGATCTACCACGCCGTTAAAACTCACGCACCGCAACTGCTGCTGCGCAACATTCCGATTACCGATGCGGAAGCCCAGCTTGCCCAATTTCAGACCGACCTGATTATTGATGCTAATACGCTCAATGCACGCGCGCTCAGCCATACCGTGCTGTTTACCGACCCCTTGTTATTGGTGTGTCGTAAGCATCACCCGGCGCTGAGCCAGCCGGCCACGATTGAAAATCTGCGCCATTACGAGCAAACGCTGCTAATTACCGAAGGGCAAAGTATGAACGGCCTGCGTCAGCGGGTGAATGAGATCTTCCCGGAGCGTCCGGTGAGCTTTAGTAGTTACAATATGTTTACGATTGCCGCCCTGATCGGTAGCAGCGATTTGATTGGTATCATGCCGACGCGCATGTTCAGTCTGCTTCGCAACTGCTGGCCGCTGGAGCAGATCCCTCTGGCACAACTCAACGCAGAAACGGCTGAGATATCGCTGTATTACAACAAGCTGAGCCTGCGCGATCCGGTACTGGAAAACGTCATCAACGTGATCCGTCAGACGTTTTGAGTCATCACACTACCCATGACGCCTGTCGCGGGTAGGTCAAATCGCACAATCCAACAACTATTTTACAAATTGGCGACCGCTCAGGCTGCTTTATCGTCCGTATCAATGATATACTGCCTGTCGTTCGTTCAAATATAGTTGATAATTGCAACATTCCCTTGAATAGAAACGCTTTCCCTCGAATTTCGCAACTGGAACACGCACGCTATGAGTAAACCCATTGTGATGGAACGCGGTGTTAAATACCGCGATGCCGATAAAATGGCCCTTATCCCGGTTAAAAACGTGGCTACGGAGCGCGAAGCGCTGTTAAGAAAACCGGAATGGATGAAAATCAAACTTCCGGCCGACTCGTCGCGTATCCAGGGAATCAAAGCGGCGATGCGTAAAAACGGCCTTCACTCCGTTTGTGAAGAGGCCTCTTGTCCTAACCTGGCCGAGTGTTTCAACCACGGTACAGCGACCTTCATGATCCTGGGTGCCATCTGTACCCGTCGTTGCCCGTTCTGTGACGTTGCCCACGGCCGCCCTGTCGCGCCGGATGCGAATGAGCCGCAGAAACTGGGGCAGACAATTGCCGACATGGCGCTGCGCTATGTGGTTATCACCTCCGTTGACCGCGACGATCTGCGTGACGGCGGTGCACAGCACTTTGCCGACTGCATTACCGCGATTCGCGAGAAAAGTCCGAACATCAAAATTGAAACGCTGGTGCCTGACTTCCGTGGCCGTATGGACCGCGCTCTGGAGATCCTGAACGCGACGCCGCCAGACGTGTTTAACCACAACCTTGAAAACGTGCCACGCCTGTATCGTCAGGTACGTCCTGGTGCAGACTACAACTGGTCTCTGAAGCTGCTGGAGCGCTTTAAAGAG
Source organism: Leclercia sp. UBA1284 (assembly GCF_002308415.1). NCBI lineage: Bacteria > Pseudomonadati > Pseudomonadota > Gammaproteobacteria > Enterobacterales > Enterobacteriaceae > Leclercia > Leclercia sp. UBA1284. The sequence goes on along the minus strand of NZ_DBUS01000006.1, from coordinate 376,315 downwards.
GCGCATCCAGATATCCCAACGAAATCGGGTCTGATGGTGGGTCTGGGCGAAACTAACGAAGAGATTATTGAAGTGATGCGCGACCTGCGTCGTCACGGCGTGACCATGCTGACGCTGGGCCAGTATCTCCAGCCAAGCCGTCACCACCTGCCGGTTCAGCGCTACGTCAGCCCGGAAGAGTTTGATGAAATGAAAGCTGAAGCCATGGCAATGGGCTTTACCCATGCAGCCTGTGGTCCGTTTGTCCGCTCTTCTTACCACGCCGATATGCAGGCGAAAGGGGAAGAGGTGAAATAAGCGGATCACACCCGCTTACATTTCCCCCATAAAAAAACCGGCCTGAGCCGGTTTTTTTGTTTACCGCGAGCCTATTACTCTTTGTGAGAGAGCTTCTCAGCGGTGATGTCTGCATCGGCGGTTTTCTTTGCCGTTACATCATCGTCGTTCATCGCTTTTTTGAAGCCTTTAATGGCTGCACCCAGATCTCCGCCCAGCGTGCGTAACTTTTTAGTACCAAACAGCAGGACCACCAGTGCGGCAACCACCAGCAGTTTGGTAATACTAATCTCACCCATAGATACCTTCTTGACTTGAAACAGGCTGCGTAATGCGCCCTTAAAACCCGAGTTTATTAACGGTCATTTGGCGCGCTGACACAATAGCAATCTGTAACAAGGTGAATCAAGCCTTGTTGAAAAAAACGTCATAATAATTGCGGTGGCGCAAAACGGCGGTTACGTAACACCGGTAATTGTTGCCGGGCATAGGCGATACGTTGTGGGTTGATTTCAGCGATTAACAGCGCAGGTGCCTCCGCCGCAGCGGCAACGGTCACGCCCAGCGGATCGATGACACGGCTTTGCCCGATATTTTTGTTCCCACACTCGCCTGCCGCCACGACATAACAGGTCGTATCCAGCGCACGGGCCGCCAGCAACGTCGACCAGTGATGCTCCTTCAGGGGGCCCCGGACCCAGGCCGCAGGGAGTACCAGTACCTGTGCGCCCGCCAGCGCCAGATTGATCGCCATCTCCGGGAAACGAAGATCGTAACAGGTCATCAACCCAAGCTGGATCCCCTCGATCTCGATAAGCGGCGGCACGATCGTGCCAGCATCCACCAGCTTCGACTCCTGAATACTGAACGCATCGTAGAGATGCAGTTTGGCGTACTGCTCAACGCTTTTGCCGCTCCGCAATGCAACCAGCGTATTCACCGCCCTGCCCGCAGTGGAAGGCACATGCAGCGTCAAGACGGTTGTCATAGTATTGCGTGCGCTCTCAGCCAGTAGCAATGTGAGAAAACCGCCGTCGAGCGGCTGAGCCGATTTCACTGAGAGATCCGGGTCGTTATCGTTACGCGCTAGCAGCGCTTCGGGTAACACCAGCAGCGAGGCCCCCTGCTCCGCGGCCTGCCCCATCAGCGATACACAGATTTCTGCATTTTTTTGCCATTCCGGCGTTACCGCAAACTGCCCTACCGCGACATACATATTTTCCCCCTGCCATAAACGGCGTTACACTCATAACCTCTACACATCAAATAGCAGGTATTGTTCGTGTTTCAACTACTTTTAGCCGTATTTATTGGCGGCGGAACGGGCAGCGTTGCGCGTTGGTTGTTAAGCATGCGCTTCAACCCACTGCATCAGATCATTCCCCTGGGCACGCTGGCCGCCAACCTGATCGGTGCGTTTATTATTGGTATGGGTTTGGCCTGGTTCAACCGCATGACGCACATTGACCCTGTCTGGAAGCTTCTGATCACCACCGGCTTTTGTGGTGGCCTGACAACCTTTTCAACATTTTCGGCGGAAGTCGTCTTTTTGCTGCAGGAAGGCCGTGTTTCGTGGGCGTTATTGAATATCGCGTTAAACCTGCTGGGGTCGCTGATGATGACCGCGATCGCATTCTGGCTTTTTTCTGGCGCAAACGCGCAATAGAAACCGCGCGTTAATGTTGTCTTAATTTTTCTCTGGCACCCTGAGCCCAACTAGTGAGAAGGGGTGCCGGGATGAAAGAGAACATGATGTGCGCGGGGATGGTAATGCTGAGTTTGCTTATCGTCGCCAGCTTTCTGAATTTATATCTGTTTAGCTAAGCTGAAACGAAAAAAACCCGCTCAGTGAGCGGGTTTTGAAATTCTTGCTGTCTCGTCTGGATTACAGAGCGATTACGTTAGCAGCAGAAGGGCCTTTGGCACCGTTAGTGATTTCAAACTCAACGCGCTGACCTTCAGCCAGAGTTTTGAAACCATTGCTCTGGATTGCAGAGAAGTGTACGAACACGTCTTTGCTGCCATCTTCCGGAGTAATGAAACCGAATCCTTTGGACTCATTAAACCACTTAACGTTACCTTTAATCTTAGACATCAAAATTACCTTTACATGAAAAAAAGACACTAATGCTGTGTCGGGTATCAGTACATCAATTGTGAGACGTTTTGTCCAGCGGAGATTTTATAAAAAGTGACAAAAGTCGCGTTAATCTTTGCCACTTCCTTTTTATCCTTTGCGATTCAATGACTGACTGTTTTTTCACCAAAATGTAAAGTTATCTCAGTTAAAACTGGAAGCGCATCCAGGCAAAATAGACGTTACCGTTATTATAAGTTCCGGGTATATAGGTCATCTGGAAGGTTGCCGGACCGTAACCCACGGAAGCCAGGGGTAGCAATACAGGTACGGGGATGTACTTCCAGTTATCACGTGCGGTGACGCCAGCGGTATAGCCCAATCCGACGTGGAAATTGTCATCTGCCAGCGGTCGCCAGGTCTTTTCCCAGCCATATCCCCCGATCGGCTCCCATTTGTTGTAAGAGTCTTTAAACGCCATCAGGTAAATACCGTTCCAGTTACCTTTTTCATCCCAGCGTGACTGACCAAAGCCTGCACCCCATGGGCGCTCGTTATAGCGGTCGGTCTTATCTTTATCATAGGCAAAACGGGCATGCCAGGTGATGGCCGGTACGTAGAGGTCATAATGTTCGGGTTCATTCCATGTTTGCGCAACGTTATCCTTAAACGTTGAAAACCACCCTTTGTCGCTTCCATTTTCAGCGGATAACGCGGCGGAAGAGAGTGTAAGCTGACCAAAAATAAACAAAAAAACCAGGGCAAATTTATTAATTACTGTCACGATTCTATTACCATGCTATGTATTCAACGCTTATCTTCGCATAGCTTAATTGAATGAACCCTTAACAACATTAGCGCTACTCTTAATTATTAATCACTGCTAATAAGATTTCTCCTGGATAACCCTGTCCATTACGCTAATAATCCTCTACATACAGCTAAAAACGGCTTAAAAGGTGGCAAGGCACGCTGTACGCCACTCCCACGCTGAGTCTGCTAATGACAGGCTAAAAAAATAATATGTTATCTGCATAATTATTAACTCAGCGATAATAATTATTTACCCCACTTACCAGCCGGTAAAAATATATTTCTACAATGAATAAAAGCGAGTGGAAAATAACACCTCCAACCGAACCTCGCGAATAAATATAACACCTTGCTCCGCAAAGAAATTTTTAGCTTACGATGTTTGCGCAGCACCTTGACGGCGGTGCGTAACCGACGTGAAGGTGGAGGCGTAGGCCTTACACGGACGGCTTTCGTTACAAGGCCTGCTAAATATCGCTGATCTCCCCTTTAGTAGTGGATTTATTGATTTTGGTCAGCAATATTGGGCCATTATTTCGGCACATTTTTACACCTTATGATTCTTACTACTTTTATCCATACGCTCTGGGCGTCGGGGACAGGGGAAAACATGCTAACCGTTATTGAGCTTCTTATCGGCGTGGTCGTCATTGTTGGCGTCGCGCGCTATATCATCAAAGGCTACTCAGCCACCGGCGTGTTGTTCGTGGGGGGCCTGGCCCTGCTGATCGTCAGCGCGCTGATGGGCCATCAGGTTTTACCTGCCAGTGCGGAAAGCACCGGTTACACCGCGACTGATATTGTTGAGTACATCAAAATCCTCCTGATGAGTCGCGGCGGCGACCTCGGCATGATGATCATGATGTTATGCGGTTTTGCCGCTTACATGACGCACATCGGTGCCAACGACATGGTCGTGAAGCTGGCCTCAAAACCGCTTCAATACATCAACTCTCCTTATATGTTGATGATTGCTGCCTATTTCGTGGCTTGCCTGATGTCGCTGGCAGTTTCATCGGCCACCGGTCTGGGCGTGCTACTGATGGCAACGCTGTTCCCGGTAATGGTAAACGTGGGGATCAGTCGTGGCGCCGCCGCGGCGATTTGCGCCTCCCCCGCAGCCATTATTCTCTCCCCTACATCCGGAGATGTGGTGCTCGCAGCGAAAGCCGCAGAAATGCCGCTGATTGATTTTGCCTTTAAAACGACCCTGCCCATCTCCATTGCAGCCATTATTGGTATGGCTATCGCGCACTTCTTCTGGCAGCGCTATCTCGATAAAAAAGAGAACATCTCTCACGAAATGATGGATGTGAACGAGATCACCACCACGGCACCGTCGTTTTATGCCATCCTGCCGTTTACACCCATTGTGGGCGTCCTGATTTTCGACGGCAAATGGGGCCCACAGCTGCATATCATCACCATCCTGGTTATCTGTATGCTGGTGGCCGCCGTGCTGGAATTCGTACGAGGTTTTAATATCCAGAAAGTCTTTAGCGGTCTCGACGTTGCATGGCGCGGTATGGCCGATGCCTTTGCCAACGTAGTGATGCTGCTGGTGGCAGCCGGGGTCTTCGCCCAGGGGCTGAGCACCATAGGCTTTATTCAGAGCCTGATCTCTATCGCCACCTCGTTTGGCTCGGCAAGCATTATCCTGATGCTGGTGCTGGTGGTACTGACCATGCTGGCCGCGATGACCACTGGCTCCGGCAATGCTCCTTTTTATGCGTTTGTCGAAATGATTCCAAAACTGGCGCACTCATCGGGGATTAACCCAGCCTATCTCTCGATCCCGATGTTGCAGGCCTCCAATCTTGGCCGTACCATCTCTCCCGTCTCTGGTGTGGTGGTTGCCGTTGCCGGTATGGCAAAAATTTCGCCTTTCGAAGTGGTAAAACGCACCTCAGTTCCGGTACTGGTGGGGCTAGTGATTGTGATTGTCGCCACCGAGATTCTGGTGCCCGGCACCGCAGCAGGTTAACCTGCCGCTCAGCAAAAAGCGCCGTCTGGCGCTTTTTGTGTTTTAATTACGGCAAGTAATTATTTGCTTTCAACTATCAGGAATTGACATGTTCAGGAAGGATTTCGTTTACCGTCTCAGCGCCGCCGCCGTGGCGATGTTTGCCTGCGCCGCACAAGCTACGCCACTGAAGGCAACCCAGTACGGGGATTTTGACCGCTACGTGCTGGCATTGTCGTGGCAGTCGGGATTCTGTCAGAGCCTGCACGACAGAAAGAGCGCCGAGCCGGACGAGTGTCGCCTGCAAAAAGAGAGCACGGACAAAACTGCGGTCCTGACGATCCATGGCCTGTGGCCGGGTCTGCCGAAGTCGGTTGCTGCGCGTGGTGTGGATGAACGCCGCTGGATGCGCTTCGGCTGCGCGACTCGCCCGATTCCTAACATGCCGGAAGCCAAAGCGGGGATGAAATGCGCCGCGGCAGAAACGGGTTTATCACTTACAGGGGCCGCAAAGCTGAGCGAGTCCATGCCGGGCGCAGGAGGGAACTCCTGCCTTGAACGGTATGAATATGCGAAGCACGGCGTCTGTTTTGGATTCGATCCTGACGCCTATTTTGGCACTATGGTGCGGATGAATCAGGAGGTCAAAAGCAGCCCTCTGGGACAGTTCCTCGCCGCCAATTATGGCAAAACCATCAGCCGCAGCGCTTTTGATGCGGCCGTGGCCCAAAGCTTTGGCAAGCCAGCGGTAAAAGCCGTAAAGCTCACCTGTAACGGCAACCCTGCCTATCTCACCGAGATGCAAATCTCGCTGCAGGCCAGCCAGATTAACGCGCCGCTTGCGGCCTCATCCTTTGCCCCACAGCCGCATCCGGGCAACTGTGGGAAAAAGTTTGTTCTCGATAAAGTAGGATATTAAGCGCTTACTTACGCGCGTCCGGGCGCACCAGGTCAAAACGCTGGTCTTCGCTTATTGCAAAGTAAGCACTCGGTCCACCGGCGCGGAGCACAGGCTCCGCCCGTGCCGTCTGATAAATACCGTCCTGCAGTAGCGCTTCATCGATATGAATCCCCACCACCTCCCCCAGTACCAGCCAGGTGTCAATGGCTTCGCCATTCGCGGCGGTGAGTTGAATACATTGTGACAAGCGACATTCGAAGTTCACCGGGCTTTCAGCCACTCGTGGTACCTGTACAACCCGGCTTTCAGCCTTGGTCAGCCCGGCACGAATAAACTCATCCTCACCGTGCGGCAGGCTGGCGGATGTTTCGTTCATCGCGCTGGCCAGCGTGCGGGTCGTAAGATTCCAGACAAACTCGCCGGTCTCAACGATGTTACGCACGCTGTCCTTCCAGCCACTGCTGGCAAAGCCAATAATGGGCGGATGGTAGTTAAAGCAGTTAAAGAAGCTGTAGGGTGCCAGGTTGTGTTGCCCTGACGCATTACGAGAGGCGATCCAGCCAATCGGACGCGGGCCAATGATGGCATTCAGCGGGTCATGCGGCAGGCCGTGCCCCTGTGAAGGTTGGTAAAAGTACATAGCGCTCTCTGAACAGTATGGAGACTGGCAGGGCGTAAATTGCGCTTCGCTCATTCCCCTGCCCCCAGGAGAATCAGCGTAACGCAATCTGTTAGATTTTACGACGTTATCACCCGGGCAGGCCGTCTTCTGTCTGCCTGAGTCGCCCCATCCGGGCGCTTAAAAACTATAATGCAAAACGGCGAAGGATCACGCGACGGGGCTTAAAATCATACAAACGACTCAGGGAGACGGGTTATGAACAATCACCTCTGTGAATGTGCGCTTGATCACTTCAAACATGGCGCCAGAGTCAGTATTATCATCAGACGATAAACCCTCGCTGCCAGACGGCGAGGGTTTTCTTTTGGGATCTTTTCTGCGGTTGTCGCAGCATTAACGACATGGAGTAAATTATGTCACGACCAACAATCATCATTAATGAACTCGATGCTGAACGTATCGACCGCCTGTTAGAGCAGCCGGCGTTTGCTTCCCTGCCCGTTGCTGATGCCCTCAATGCCGAGCTGGATCGCGCCCAGATGTGCACGCCGCAAAATATGCCGCATGATGTGGTGACGATGAACAGCAAGGTAAAGTTTCGCGATTTGACCACCGGGGAAGTGCGTGTCCGCACCCTGGTCTATCCCGCGCAGATGACCGACAGCGCGACCCAGCTTTCGGTGCTGGCTCCGGTTGGCGCAGCGCTGATTGGTTTACGCGCCGGAGATACCATCAACTGGGCGTTACCTGGTGGCACATCGACGCATCTGGAGGTGCTGGAACTGCTCTGGCAACCTGAAGCGGCCGGTGAATACCTGCGTTAACCTTTCTGAATAAGCGTCCCGACGCTTTGCACAGAGGATGCCCGCGCATCCTCTTTCCGCAAAATCATACTTTCGTGCTATTGAGCGTAAATTCCCGTTAATCCAGGCTTAATTTGTTTCAGTGCCGCGGGGACGGTCATGAACGAAGGGCTTGTTATCTCACTCTTTTTCCTGGTGTTAATGGCAGTCATTATTATGGCTGTGCTTTATCTTGAACGGCACTGGTAACCTATCACCGTAAATTCCCCGCTCCCGGTTAACTCTTTTTTCCCGCCTCTTTTCTGCCTGAAAGATTTATTCAGACGATATTAAAAGTGCCACCCGCCTGGCAGAAACGGACATTCTCTTGTGATTGAATGGATAGTGCGTTAATTAACAGGGAGAAAGTCGCATGTATCAGACAATTATTATGCCGGTGGATGTTTTTGAAATGGAACTGAGTGATAAAGCGATTCGCCACGCCGAATTCCTGGCACAACAGGATGGCATCATTCATTTACTGCATGTCCTGCCCGGATCATCCAGCTTCGGCCTGCATCGTTTCGCCGCGGACATTCGCCGCTTCGAAGAGCACATTGAGCACGAAGCACAAACGCGCCTGAAAACCATGGTCAGCCATTTCAGCATTGACCCGTCCAGGATCAGAACGCACGTCTGTTTTGGTAATGTGCGCGATGTGGTTAATGAAGTCGCCAGCGAACTCAATGCCGATGTGGTGGTGATTGGCTCGCGCAACCCCTCAATTTCCACCCACCTGCTGGGTTCGAACGCGTCAAGCGTCATCCGCCACGCCTTTATTCCGGTGTTTGTCGTCAGGTAAAAAAAGAGGCTACCCTGGGGGTAGCCTCTTCATTTTGCAGGTGTAGTCTTACTTTTTTTTATGCCGTCCTGGTGCGAATCAGATAATCAAACGAACTCAGTGACGCCTTCGCCCCTTCGCCGGTAGCGATGATGATCTGTTTGTACGGTACGGTGGTGCAGTCGCCCGCTGCGAACACGCCCTTCACGCTGGTTTCGCATTTCGCGTCAATGATGATTTCGCCCATGCGATTACGCTCAATGGCGCCTTCCAGCCAGTTAGTGTTTGGCAACAGCCCAATCTGCACGAAGATCCCCGACAGCTGTACGCCGTGCACATCACCGCTCACGCGGTCGCGGTATTCCAGACCTGTCACTTTACTACCGTCGCCCTTCACTTCCGTCGTCTGCGCATTCAGAACGATATCGACGTTTTTCAGGCTACGCACTTTATCCTGCAGGACCTGGTCCGCTTTCATTTCAGGGGCAAACTCCAGCAGCGTAACGTGTTCAACGATACCCGCCAGGTCGATAGCCGCTTCCACGCCGGAGTTACCGCCGCCGATCACCGCCACGCGTTTACCTTTAAACAGCGGGCCGTCGCAGTGTGGGCAATAGGTCACGCCTTTGGTGCGATAGTGATCTTCACCCGGCACGTTCATGTTGCGCCATTTGGCACCGGTTGCAATGATGATGCTGCGTGCTTTCAGCACCGCGCCGGAGGCGGTTTCAATCTGGTGTAACCCGCCTTCTACCGCTGCCGGAACCAGTTTGCTGGCGCTCTGGCTGTCAATCACGTCCACTTCGTAATCGCTAACGTGCGCTTTCAGGGCACCGGCCAGCTTCTGGCCTTCGGTTTTCGGCACAGAGATATAGTTTTCAATATCCACGGTGTCGAGCACCTGGCCGCCAAAACGCTCGCCCATCAGACCGGTACGAATACCTTTACGTGCCGAGTAGACCGCCGCTGCCGCACCTGCCGGGCCAGAGCCCACGATCAGTACGTCGTAAGCATCGCGTTTGTTCAGCTCGTCTGCTGCGCGTTTTTCCGCGCCGGTATCCACTTTCGCCACGATTTCAGCCAGCGTCATACGGCCCTGACCAAACTCTTTACCGTTCATAAAGACCGCGGGAACGCCCATTACGTTACGTTCGGTGATCTCATTCTGATACACGCCGCCGTCGATAGCCGTGTGTTTGATACGCGGATTCAGCACCGACATCAGGTTCAGCGCCTGCACAACGTCAGGGCAGTTATGGCAAGAGAGCGAGTAATAGGTTTCGAACTCGAAATCACCGTCGATATCGCGGATCTGCTCCAGCAGCGCCTGCGCCTCTTTGGACGGATGCCCACCGGTCCACAGCAACGCCAGTACCAGGGAGGTAAATTCGTGGCCCAGTGGAGAACCGGCGAAGCGAGGCCCCTGTACAGAGCCAGGGTTAGTAATCAGGAAAGAGGGCTTACGCACAGGCAGCGCGTTATCTTCCTTAAAGGTCACTTTCGGTGACAGTTCAGCAATCTCTGCCAGCAGTTCCTTGATCTCTGCCGATTTAGCGCTGTCATCCAGCGTAGCAATCAGCTCAACAGGTTTGGTCAGTTTTTCAAGGTAAGCCTTGAGCTGGGTTTTCATATTTGTGTCGAGCATTGTTCTTCCCTCTCTTAAAACGTCATCATGCAAGCCGCCTTAATTGGGCCGCCTGAATGCAACTTGCATCATGGTGCTGAAATAAATGGGCGCGGGCGCGCCCATTGATGAACGGGTAGTAAAACTTAGATTTTACCAACCAGATCTAAAGATGGAGCCAGGGTCGCTTCGCCTTCTTTCCATTTCGCCGGGCATACTTCGCCTGGGTGAGAAGCAACGTACTGAGCCGCTTTCACTTTACGCAGCAGGTCAGACGCATCACGGCCGATACCTTCAGCGGTAACTTCGATTGCCTGGATGATGCCCTGCGGGTCAACAACGAAGGTTGCACGATCTGCCAGACCTTCGTCTTCACGCATGTTGTCGAAGTTACGGGTCAGGGCGCCAGTCGGGTCACCGATCATCGCGTATTTGATTTTCGCGATGGTTTCAGAGCTACCGTGCCATGCTTTGTGGGTGAAGTGGGTGTCAGTAGAGACAGAGTAAACATCCACGCCCAGTTTCTGCAGCTCTTCATAGTGGTCTGCAACGTCGCCCAGTTCGGTCGGGCAAACGAAAGTAAAGTCAGCCGGGTAGAAGAAGAAGACGCTCCAGCGACCTTCGGTATCTTTCTCGGTTACTTCAATGAACTCACCGTTTTTGAACGCCTGGTTTTTGAAAGGTTTAATTTTAGTGTTAATCAAAGACATCTGTACTTCCTCCGTGTTTTCGTTGAGGTGTAAGGTAACCAACTTTGCTCATCGGGGCTAATGGGTAGGCGTTATCAAATCAATCAGCCATACCTAACAACCCACATGAAACCGGTTATCAACCCTTAAACGTAAAAAGGCCGCCTTTACGGGCGGCCCTGATACCTGAAATACCCGTGGGTAACTTCAGTGCCAGCCGAAGCTGGCGATGTGTTGCGCTCTACATTACCTTTAGCAAGGTCGTAACAGCGCTATGGATTACACCATCCTGTATGATAAAGGACAATTACCCGGCACCGCACTTGTGCCTATGGTTGCGATAGGTTTTGTCGAATCAGATGCCTGGCCTCTGATATATAAGGATTTTTATGTTGAAACGTACCCTTTTACTCTCTCTCATTCCCGCTCTGGTGCAGGCTGAGGAGTTGCCCGCCCCTGTTAAAGCTATTGAAAAACAGGGTATCACCATTATCAAACCCTTCGAGGCACCCGGCGGTGTTAAGGGTTGGCTGGGCAAATATCAGGATATGGGGGTCACCATCTACCTGACCCCAGACGGCAAGCATGCTATATCCGGGTACATGTACGATGATAAAGGAACCAACCTTAGCGAAAAGGTGATTCAGAAAGAGATCTATGCGCCCGCCGGCCGCGAGCTGTGGCAGCGCATGGAGAAAGCACAGTGGCTCCTGGAGGGGGATAAAGCGGCACCGCGCGTTATCTATGTCTTCGCCGATCCGTTCTGCCCTTACTGCAAACAGTTCTGGCAGCAAGCACAGCCCTGGGTGAAGGCAGGAAAAGTACAACTTCGTACGTTGCTGGTTGGCGTCATCAAACCCGAAAGCAAAGCCACTGCTGCGGCCATTCTGGCGGCGAAAGATCCGGCCAAAGTCTGGAATGAGTATGAAAGCTCAGGCGGCAAATTGTCGTTAGATGTCCCCTCTTCCCCCTCTGCTGAACATCTTAAAACGCTGAAGGATCATGAGGCCATTATGGATGCCCTCGGGGCAAACGCCACGCCCGCCATTTATTACATGAACAGCGACAACGAATTACAACAAGTGACCGGGCTGCCCGAAAAAGAACAATTGGATATGATGATGGGTAAACAATAATGTTACCCGGTGGCGGCCATTTCTCTCCGCCACCACCCCTTTCGTGGATAATTTAATAAAAATCTTCGTCTCGAATAAATCCACAGGCATGATATATTTAGTTCACGTTCAAACGTAATTAAGCTAGTCATTGAAATGGATTGTAAATGGCTAAATTAAATCTATAGCTATCATTTATACGAAAAGCGCTATCGGCACAGCTACATCAGGAAGAAACATGGCTAACCTTTATGATCTGAAGAAATTTGACCTTAACCTGCTGGTGATATTTGAGTGCATTTATCAGCATCTGAGTATAAGCAAAGCGGCAGAAACGCTTTTTATTACCCCTTCGGCGGTCAGTCAGTCATTACAGCGGTTGCGCAATCAACTCAACGATCCGCTTTTTATTCGCTCGGGTAAAGGTATTACGCCCACGACGGTTGGCACCAATCTGCATATCCATCTGGAACAGAATCTTAACCAGCTGGAGCAGACCATTAATATCATGCACAACAGTAAGTTGAAGAAAAACTTCATCATCTACTGTCCGCAAATAATTACCACTAAAGTGATTATGGAGCCGCTAAAGCTGCTGATAGGCGAACATAATTATGAAATTGAACTGCATGACATGATGGTGACGCGTGAGTCGGCTGAAGATTTACTGGCCTACCGAAAAGCCGACCTGATCTTCTCCTTCACGCCGTTACAAAACCGGTCGATTACCTGTACCGATTTCAGAGAGATACCCTTCGTTCTGTTCTGCCGAAAAGATCATCCGCGTATTGGAGAGGCCCCGGAGCGCGAAAGCTTGCTGCAGGAGAAATTCACCGCCTTTTTAAGCGAGGAGCCAGGAGTTAAAAACTTCCAGTCAACCATTTCGGAAGCGCTCCCGGATCGCAATGTCGCTTTTCGTAGCGACTCCTATATGACGATACTCTCTATGGTTAGCACTTCGGATATGATTGGCATCGCCCCGGAAATTGTATATCAGCGATATGCCGACTTTCTTGAATTGAGAGCGATCAATGCTGATTTTGAGCTGCCGCGACTGAAAATACATATGATGTATAACCGTTCCGCATTGAACAGCAACAGCTTCTCCCATTTTATTGCGCAAATTAGTCCATAAAAATAATCGATTCTGATCGGGTATTACACCGGGATCAGAATCGCATTATTTTATCTACGTTTTACAAAGTATTTAATCGTTCTGCGGCGGCCAGAAGCGTTGACTCCTGCTTGGCAAAACAGAGTCGAATAAGCTTATGTGGGAAGGGCCCGGCACAAAATACTGAGAGCGGAATGGCGGCCACGCCCACCTCTTTTGTCAGCCACTGACAGAAACTCACGTCATCGAGATCGGAGATGGCGCTATAGTCAGCGAGCAAGAAATAGGTACCCTCGCAGGGCAATAGCTTCAGACGGCTATTGCCGAGGGCGTTAACAAAACAGTCCCGACGCGTCCGGTAAAACGCCGGTAATTCGCGATAATGACCCGGTTCGGCGCGCAGCATATCTGCCAGCGCCAGCTGAGCCGGGGTATTAACCGAAAAGGTCAGGTACTGATGCACCTTGCGCAACTCGGCGGTGATGGCCGCCGGCGCCACACAGTAACCTACTTTCCAGCCGGTCATGTGATAGGTTTTGCCAAAGGACGATACCGCAATGGCGCGCTGGCGCAGCTGCGGATGGCACAGCACGCTGGCATGTCCCTCTTCGGCGAAGCAGATATGCTCATAGACTTCATCGCTCAGCACGTAGATTTCATGATCGGCAATCGCCTGCCACAGGGCGGCGAAATCGGCCTTGCGCCATACCGTGGCTGACGGATTATGCGGCGTATTCAGGATCACTAAACGTGTTTTGTCACTCAACAAAGCTGCAAAGGCCTGCCAGTCCGGGCGAAAGTGTGGCGGCTGCAGCGCAATGCGTTTCACGACCCCACCAGCCAGTTCAATCGCGGGCGCGTAGCTGTCGTAGCTCGGGTCAAAGCAGATCACCTCATCACCGGCGCGTACCAGCGCAGTAATGGCCGCATATAACGCTTCGGTCGCGCCGGCGGTAACCGTCACTTCTGTATTCGCATCTGGTGTGTAGCCGTAGAGCTCGGCCGTTTTATCGGCAATGGCTTCGCGCAGAGGCTGAACGCCGGTCATCGGCGCATATTGATTTGCGCCGGCGGCAACGTGATGCGCCAGCCGAGCCTGCAAATAGCCCGGGCCATCGAAATCCGGAAACCCCTGCGAAAGATTAATGGCGTTGTGCTGCTGAGCCAGAGCGCTCATTTGCGTGAAGATGGTGGTGCCAAGATTGGGTAGTTTGCTCTCTGGAATCAACGGTTTATCGTTCATTGCGTTATGCCTGCTTGTAATACTTATGTTGCTGCCACTATAACACGATGTTAGTCTTTAGCAATCAAGACGCTTAGACGTCTATATAAGATAACGCTTCCTGACTGACAGACAGAGGTAGAACGGATATGACAGAAAACCTGCAACTTACTCAACTGGTCGACGCCTGCCGCTGGATTGGCGCCAAAGGCTGGGCGCCTGCCACGGGTGGCAATATGTCTGTCCGTCAGGACGCGCAGTTTTGCTGGCTTAGCGAATCGGGCAAAGATAAAGGCAGCCTGACCGAACAAGACTTTCTGCAAGTAGAGATCGCGACGAACCGTGCCCCTTCCGGGCGTAAGCCGTCGGCGGAAACAGGTCTGCATACCTTAATCTACCGTCTGTTTCCTGATGCCAACGCCGTGCTACATGTCCATACGGTGAATGCCACCGTGCTGTCACGTCTCGTCAAAACGGCAGAGCTGAAGATCAGCGGTTTTGAAATGCAGAAATCCCTGACCGGCCAGACCACGCATCTGGATACGCTGGCCATCGCCGTATTCGATAACGATCAGGATATTGATGCCCTCGCCTCGCGAATCGCCCACTACGCACAAGAGCGCCCTCTTAATTATGGTTTTCTTCTGCGCGGCCATGGCTTAACCTGCTGGGGACGCGACGTGGCTGAGGCCCGTCGTCACCTGGAAGGTCTTGAATTCTTATTTGAATGTGAAATGCGTTTACGCCAACTGGAGAGAGTATGATTCGCGCGATTGTGACGGATATTGAAGGGACGACCACTGATATTCGTTTTGTCCATAATGTGTTATTCCCCTACGCGCGTGAGCGGCTGACAGCGTTTGTCGCAGCCCAGCAATACGCCGAGCCGGTGAAATCCATTCTGGATAATCTACGCGATGAAATCGGCGCACCGCAGGCCAGCGCCAGCGAGCTAACGGACGCGCTGTTGCAGTTTATGGATGAAGACCGCAAATCCACCGCGTTAAAAGCGTTGCAAGGGATCATCTGGCACGACGGTTACGTTAACGGTGATTTTACCGGCCACCTCTACCCCGACGTGCTGCCGTCGCTGGAGAAATGGAAAGCTCAGGGCATTGATCTCTATGTCTATTCCTCAGGCTCTGTTGCTGCGCAAAAACTGTTATTTGGCTACAGCGATGAGGGCGATATTACGCATCTCTTCAGCGGCTATTTTGATACCCATGTGGGCGCTAAGCGCGACGTTCAGTCTTATCAGAACATCGCGGCGCAGATTAGCGTTGCACCGTCGCAAATCCTTTTCCTGTCCGATATACATCAGGAGCTGGACGCCGCTGAGCAGGCCGGTTTTCGCACCCTGCAACTGATTCGCGGCGATGACGACGGCGCGAGCCATCACCATCAGGTGCACCAGTTTGACGACATTAACCCGGAGCAGATCCCTTCATGAGCGCATTAACGATTTATTCTGATAAAGACGCGAGCCAGCCGCAGTGGCACAGCACCGATGCCGCCGAAATTGCCGAACAGCTCAACGCCAAAGGTGTGCGGTTTGGACGCTGGGCGGCGGATCGTGATTTAGGCCAGGATCCGGCACCGGAGGCGGTGATCAACGCCTATCAGCATGCGATCGATAAACTGGTGACAGAGAAAGGCTACCAGAGCTGGGATGTGATCAGCCTGCGCGCCGACAACCCGCAAAAAGAGGCGCTGCGTGCGAAGTTCCTCAACGAACACACCCATGGCGAAGACGAAGTGCGTTTCTTCGTCGAGGGCGCAGGGCTGTTCTGCCTGCACATCGGGGATCGGGTGTATCAGGTGTTGTGTGAGAAAAACGATCTGATCTCGGTGCCTGCCGGCACGCCGCACTGGTTTGATATGGGTTCGGAGCCGAACTTTACCGCCATTCGTATTTTCGATAATCCCGAAGGCTGGATCGCACAGTTTACGGGCGATGCAATTGCTGACGGCTATCCACGCCTCGCATGATATCTCCCCCTCTCCCTTCCGGGGAGAGGGGGCTTAAAAGCACTACCGCTTCAGTTCCTTCGAAGACTCAGGAAAATTTCCCTTCTGCCACCTGCTGCGGCGTAACCACGCCCGTATCCAGCACCCAACCGCTAATCAAAGCTGCTGGCGTCACGTCAAACGCCGGGTTGTAAACCTGCGCATCCGTGGGGGCCCACTGGACTTCGCCAAAGCTCCCCGCCACGCCCGTGACTTCGCTGGCGGCGCGCTGTTCAATCGGGATCGCGTCGCCGTTTGGGCAGTGCGGATCCAGCGTCGTTTGCGGCGCGGCAACGTAAAACGGAATCCCATGAAACTTCGCCAGTACCGCCAGGGAGTAAGTGCCGATTTTATTCGCCACGTCGCCATTGGCGGCAATGCGGTCAGCCCCCACCCAGACGGCATCCACCTGCCCTTTCGCCATCAGACTGGCGGCCATTGAATCGGTGATCAGTTGGTAAGGCACCCCTAATTCACCCAGTTCCCACGCCGTCAGTCTGCCGCCCTGCAATAATGGACGGGTCTCATCCACCCAGACGTTACGTACATTGCCCTGCTGGTGCGCCAGCGCAATCACGCCTAGCGCCGTGCCTACGCCCGCCGTTGCCAGCCCGCCGGTATTACAGTGAGTCAACAGACGGCTGCCCGGCTTCACAAGCTGACTGCCTGCGCGGGCAATAGCGTCGCACAGCTGTTTATCTTCGTCGATCAGGCGTAACGCCTCGGTCACCAGCGCTGGCACAAAATTCTCCTGCTGCAACGCCTGCTTCATGCGATCCAGATTATTCATCAGGTTCACCGCCGTTGGCCGCGAGGCGCGCAGCGTCTCAAGCGCCTGCGCCAGCTCATCGCGGTTTTTACCCGCTTCTGCCAGCA
Organism: Leclercia sp. UBA1284; assembly: GCF_002308415.1. Lineage (NCBI taxonomy): Bacteria > Pseudomonadati > Pseudomonadota > Gammaproteobacteria > Enterobacterales > Enterobacteriaceae > Leclercia > Leclercia sp. UBA1284. Next base: position 359,393 of record NZ_DBUS01000006.1, on the reverse strand, counting down.
GGGCCAACAGCAGGCTGGCTGACAGACCAATCAGCGGCGCGCCGCGTACACGTAAGGCATGAATATGGCCGACCAGCGCCTCTACGCTGGAGGCATCCAGCCATCGTTTCTCCTGCGGAAGCGCCTGTTGATCGAGAATAAATAACTGATTTTCCACCACCCACAGGCTGGTCGTCTGTAATGTCTGCATGTCGTTAATTCTCTGTTGCGTTGTTGTATAACATTGTGTCAGGATAAAATTCAGATGTATAGACGTCTAAATGTCTTAATTACCAGAATCAGTGAGGAACAGGCAATGTCGCAATACCGTACCTTTACCGCTCAGGACGCCGTGGCGTACGCACAACAGTTTGGCGGCCTCGATAACCCGTCATCGCTGGTGGAGGCGAAAGAGGTGGGCGACGGCAATCTCAATCTGGTCTTTAAAATTTTTGATACCGAGGGTGTCAGTCGCATCATCGTGAAACAGGCACTTCCATACGTACGCTGCGTGGGCGAATCCTGGCCATTAACCCTGGATCGCGCGCGTCTTGAGGCAGAAACCCTGGTTGCCCACTATCAACATAGCCCGCAGCACACGGTAAAGATTCACCATTACGATCCGCAACTGGCGGTGATGGTCATGGAAGATCTCTCCAGCCACCGTATCTGGCGCGGTGAATTGATAAAAAATGTGGACTACCCGCAGGCCGCACGCCAGCTTGGGGAGTACCTGGCGCATACCCTGTTCCATACCAGCGATTTCTACCTCCACCCGCACGATAAAAAAGCGCAGGTGGCGAAATTCATCAACCCGGAAATGTGCGAGATCACTGAAGATCTGTTCTTTAACGATCCGTATCAGGTGCACGAGCGCAACAACTATCCGGCTGAGCTGGAAAATGATGTTGCCGCCCTGCGCAACGATGGACAGCTAAAAATTGCCGTAGCCTCCCTGAAACACCGCTTCTTCTCGCAGGCCGAAGCGCTGCTGCATGGGGATATTCACAGCGGCTCGATTTTTGTCGCCGAAGAGAGCCTGAAGGCAATCGATGCCGAGTTTGGCTACTTTGGTCCAATCGGTTTTGACGTGGGCACCGCCATCGGCAACCTGTTGCTGAACTTCTGCGGCCTGCCGGGGCATCTGGGCATTCGTGATGCCGCCGCCGCCCGCGAACAGCGTCTGAAGGATATTCAGACGCTGTGGAATACCTTCGCAGAGCGTTTCCAGGCGCTGGCAAGCGAAAAAACCCGCGATGCCGCCCTGCGTGAACCCGGCTATGCGTCGGAATTTCTCAAAAAGGTCTGGAAGGATGCCATTGGCTTCTGCGGCACCGAGCTGATTCGCCGTAGCGTCGGCCTGTCGCACGTGGCGGATATCGACACCATTCAGGACGAGGCGATGCGCCATGAATGCCTGCGCCATGCCATTCAATTAGGTAAAGCGCTGATTGTCATTGCCGATCGCATCGACAGCGCAGAAGAGCTGGTGGCGCGGGTGCGCCAGTACAGCTGAGTTCTCCCTCTCCCTGTAGAAGAGAGGCCGGTATTTTCTCCCTCTCCCTGTGGGAGAGGGCCGGGGTGAGGGCAGCAACCCGCACTTACCCCAAATACTCAATCACCGACAGCCCACCGTTATAATCGGTGCTGTAGATAATCCCCTGCGCGTCCACAAACACATCACACGACTGGATCACCTGCGGGCGATTCGGTCGTGTATCCATCATCCTCTCAGGCGCCGCCGGAACCAGCGCCCCGGTCTCCAGCGGACGATACGGATTCGAGATATCGTACGCGCGCACCCCAGCGTTCTGGTAGGTGGCAAAAATCAGCGTCGAGCTAACAAAGCTACCTGGCCGGTTCTCGTGCAGGTTGTGTGGACCGAAGTGCGCCCCTTTCGCTACGTAATCTCTCTCATCCGGCTGCGGGAAGGTGGCAATACTGACCGGGTTCGACGGCTCGCGGATATCAAAAAGCCAGATGAGCTTCTCACCATCCTCCTGATTGTCGAGTACCGCTTCGTCCAACACCACCAGCAGATCCCGGTCCGGCAACGGCAACGCCGTGTGCGTACCGCCGCCAAACGGCGGACTCCAGTTGCGATGGCTGATCAGCTTCGGCTGGGTTTTGTCTTTTACGTCCAGTAGCGTCAGTCCGCCGTCGCGCCAGCTTCCGTAGGCGGTATCGCCGGCGATAATCGCGTGGTGTAGCGCATAGCGCTTACCGTCCGGCCACGTTGGCTTCTCGCCTTCAGCCTGGTTCATGCCCGGCAACCACCAGCGCCCCGCCACCTCTGGCCTGCGCGGATCCGCCAGATCGATGGTAAGAAATATGTAATCGGTAAAACCGTCGATCAGCGCCGAAACATAAGCCCAGCGTCCACCCACATACCAGATGCGGTGAATACCGATACCGTTCAGCGACAAAAAGCCAATTTCACGTGGTTTGTAAGGGGTCGAAATATCAAACACACGCAGCCCGGCGCTCCAGCCTTTGTCCTGCACGTCACTAACGGTCTCCCCCACCTGTCGGGTGTAGTAGACCTTCTCGTCTGCGAAGCGGGCATCGGCAAAGAGATCCCGGGCATTGATCACCAGCAGCAGATCGTCATGCGCCTGCAGGTGGACATTCCAGGTGCCGGGTGGTGCGGGCACATACCCGGCCGCGCGAGGATTTTTGGGATCGCGCACATCCACAATCGAAAAACCCTGCGACACCATATGTCCAATATAGGCAAAGCCACGGTGCACCATCAGCTGCACCCCGTCCGGGCGGCCGCCCTGATCGCTATGGCCAATCAGCCGCATATTGCGGCTGTATTCAGGCGTGGGAAGCGTACTCATTTATTTTTGGCTTCGAGCGTAGCAAACCACGGGGCGATGAAGTCCTGGGTCTGGCCCCAGCCTGGAATGATTTTGCCAAGCGATGCCACGTTAACTGCCCCAGGCTGCGCCGTCAGCAGCGCCTGAGGGATGGCGGCCGCTTTAAAGTCATAGGTTGCTGGCGTGGTTTCCCCGGCAATCTTGTTGGCAATCAGCCGCACGTTGGTAGCACCAATCAGCTTCGGATCCACCGCCACGCTCACTTTCCACGGGCTGCCGGATTCACGCATCAATTGCAGATCCTGGTTGGAGATATCAATGCTATAGAGTTTGATCTCCGTGCGACCGTTCTCTTTCAGGGCTTTGTAGGCTCCCTGACTAAAGGCGTCCCAGGTGCCCCAGATAGCGTCGATCTGCCCTTTCGGGTATTTCGCCAGCACGGCGCCGACTTTGTTGGCGGTGTCGCCCTGCACGTCAGACGAGACCGCGCCGATAGATTCGAGCTCTTTAATGCCCGGATACTGCTTCTGTAATTCCTGGTACGCCGCCTGACGACGCTCCATCGGCGGGAAGCCAGCGACCCACAGCTTAATGATATTGGCTTTGCCGTTGAAATCTTTCGCCAGCTGGCCGAAGGAGAGATGGGTCAGGGAGGCATCATCCTGCTGCGTGACGGTCACGCCCGGGATATCGCCCTTTACGGCGGTGTCGAACACCGACACTTTTATGCCGGCATCTACCGCTTTTTTCACCAGCGCCGTGGAGTACGGGTCACGCCCCTGGGAGAGAATAATGCCGTCATATTTCTGGCTGATGGCCTGGTTAACGAAGTCCTGGAATTTGGCATCGTCACCGTTACTTAAAAAGGTGCTGACTTTGAAGCCGAGCTTTTTCCCTTCCTGAATCGCACCGGAGACAAACTGGGTGGTGTTGTCGTCCGAACCGAGATTACGGATCACCGCGATGCGGATCTGCCCGTCATGGTTAGCAATCGCCGCCGGAACCGGAGCCGGCGTGGCGGCAAAGCCGGGTAAGGCTGCAAGTAATCCCAGTGCCACCAAAGAGCGCGCCATTTTTTTCATTCTGTTATCCCGTTGTGTTGTTGTGAATTATTAGCGTTTTTGTATGTAGGTGATCGCCAGCGCCGCTGCCAGCACCAGCCCTTTTATAATGTCCATGGCGTAATAGGGGACCGAAAGCATCACCAGTCCGTTGGAGAGTACGCCGAGGATCACCGCCCCCACCAGCGTACCCAGTGCGTTGGGTTTACCCGAGCCTGCCAGTGAGAAACCGATCCACGCCGCCGCCACCGCATCCATCAAATAGCCGCCTCCGGCGTTCACCTGTGACGAGCCAATGCGCGAGGCCAGCAGAATACCCCCCAGTCCGGCCAGCAATGAGGCGATGACGTAGGCAGCGACCTTATAGCGGGTCGTACGAATTCCGGATAAACGCGCGGCTTCCGGATTGCCGCCAATGGCGTACATGCGACGGCCGTGGGTCGTGAGTGACAACGCCAGCTGCGCCACCAGGGTCACCACCAGCATGATGATCACGATCGTGGGTACCTGCCCCAGCGAGCCAAAAGCTGCCGGAATCGTCCCTTCCGCCATATCTCCGCTCGGCAGCACCATATTTTCGGTAATCGATCCGCCGTAACTGTATGTCATCGCTACCCCCTGGATCACAAACAGGCTCGCAAGGGTGGCGAGCATGTCCGGAATGCGCAGGATGACGATCAGAAAGGCGTTAAACAGCCCTACCAGCGTACAGAGCGCCAGGGTGATCAGAATCGATTCCGTGGTGCCGAAGCCATGCCAGACAAAGAGCGAAATGACCAGCGCGTTGGCAAGCGAGGCCGTCGAGCCTACCGACAAGTCAAAACCGCCCACGGTCAGGGAGATGGAGACGCCAATGGCAATCACCGTCACAATGGCGATAGATCGTAGGATATTGATAATGTTAAAGGGATCGAGGAAGTTGTCTGATGCGATACCAAATATCGCAATCAAGGCGACAACGGTCAGCAACATGCCCCATTTGTAGAGAAAATCGAATATTTGCTGACGGCCAGACGCCGCCGCATTCACTGAAAGGGCCTTGCTCACGACGCGGTTCCTCCGGTTGAATAGTAAAGTAATGTCTCTTCCCGGGCCTCGGCCCCGGCAATCTCTGCCACGATGCGCCCATCCCATAAGACGCAGATGCGGTCACAAAGCCCGACCAGCTCGGCAAATTCGCCAGAGGCGTAGATCACCCCTTTGCCTTCGCGCGCCAGGCCGTCAATCAGCTGGAAGAGATCGGTTTTGGCTTTCACGTCCACCCCTTTAGTGGGTTCGTCAAAAATGAGCACCTGCGCGTTGCCACGTAACCATTTGCCGATCGCCACCTTCTGCTGGTTGCCACCCGAGAGTCGCCGCAGCACCTGTCCTGGCCCGCGCGCTCGCACACCCACACGGGCGATCACCTCTTCCGCCCAGCGCCATGCCTGGCGATGGCCGAACAGACTCCAGCGAGAGAAGGTGTTATCGGCGCTGACCGCCAGGTTCATGCTCACCGGCTCATCGATAAAGATGCCCTCTTTGCGCCGCTCTTCCGGCACCAGCGCCAGCCCGCGCAGGACCGAATCGGCGGGATCGCGGGGGCGCCAGGCCCGGTTATTCAGTTCACCGCGGTCAACCCGGCTTTTACTGGCGCCGAACAGCGCCTTGCAGAGTTCCGTTTTGCCTGCACCCGCGAGCCCGGCGATACCTAAAATCTCGCCTTTGCGCAGATGCAGAGAGATATCTTTTAGCAGCGCGTCATCATGCAGCCCCTCAATGCGCAGCAAGGTTTCGTCGCTGACGCGCGGGCGCGCAGGCGGGTAAATGTCGCTCAACTCATGGCCGAGCATCTTCTCGACGATCGCTTCGCCGCTCAGGGCCGCCATCGGGCCTGACTCAATCAGCTTGCCGTCACGCAGCACGGTTAAGGTATCGCAAATCGCCTTCAGCTCATGAATGCGGTGGGAGATAAACACCACGCCGATCCCCTGCTGCTGTAAACGGCGCACCACGTTAAAGAGGCGCTCGCTTTCATGCGCATCCAGCGGAGCGGTAGGTTCATCCAGGATCAGGAAACGACAGTGATGCGAGAGGGCGCGCGCCAGCAAGATTTGCTGTTTTTCCGCCAGCGTACAGCTGTCGATAGGGCGGCGTACGTCCAGCTGAACATCCAGCTGAGCCAGCGCCGCTTCCGCCTGTTGGCGCACACTCCGCCAGCGAAAGCGGTGCCCTGGCTGCGCCAGATGATCGAGCATGATATTTTCAGCAATGCTCAAGCCCGGGATCAGCGCGACATCCACCTCCTGCTGTACCAGATGGATCCCCAGCCGTTTGGCATCCAGGGGTTCGCGAATGGTCACCGCCTGGTTATTAATGCTGATTTCGCCCTCGTAATGGTCGTGGGTGCCGCAAAGCACCGCCATCAGCGTGGACTTCCCCGCACCGTTGGCGCCCGTCAGGGCATGCACAGAGCCGCCCATCAGGGTGAAATCGACACGCGACAGCGCCTGAAAGCCCGCAAAGGCCAGGCTGATGCCGCGCATCTCCAGGCGACTTGAAACCATCGGCGTTAAATCCTTCTTTAATATTATGATTTATGGAATTTTTCACAGCTACGGTTGACTGACAACGACGGAAAAGGCATAAGATAAAGCAAAATATTATTAGCCATCCAGATGTCCAGACATAACATCAGGTTAGCATTTCGCAAAAAGGATAACAACATGAGTAACACCGATATTCGCGTCGTTCCGGGTCCGGCCAATTACTTCTCTCACAACGGCAGCCTGCAACGCCTGCACGACTTTTTCACTCCAGAACAGCTCTCCCGGGCGGTCTGGATTTATGGCGAACGTGCCATCGAAGGCGCACGCCCGTTCTTGCCAGAGAGTTTTAACGCTGAGGGGGCAAAGCAGATTCTGTTTAAAGGCCACTGCAGTGAGCGCGACGTTGCAGATCTTGTGAAACAGTCCGGCGACGATCGCAGCGTGGTGATTGGCATTGGCGGCGGTGCGCTGCTGGATACGGTGAAAGCCGTGGCACGACGTCTGGGTCTGCCGGTGGTTGCCATTCCCACCATCGCCGCCACCTGTGCCGCCTGGACGCCGCTCTCGGTCTGGTACAACGACGCAGGTTCCGCCCTGCACTTTGAGATTTTCGACGACGCTAACTTCCTGGTGCTGGTCGAGCCTGACATTATCCTTCATGCCCCGGCGGAGTATCTGCTGGCGGGCATCGGCGACACGCTGGCGAAATGGTACGAGGCGGTGGTGCTGGCCCCGCAGCCTGAAACCCTGCCGTTAACCGTGCGGCTGGGCATCAACGGCGCCCTGGCGATCCGCGATGTGTTACTGGAAAGCAGCGAACAGGCGCTGGCGGACCAGGCGCGCGGTGAGCAGACGCAACGTTTTCGCGATGTGGTTGATGCCATCATTGCGGGTGGCGGGATGGTGGGCGGCCTGGGCGAGCGCTATACCCGCGTCGCGGCAGCGCATGCGGTGCATAACGGGCTGACCGTGCTGCCGCAAACAGACAAATATCTGCACGGCACAAAAGTGGCTTACGGTATTCTGGTGCAGAGCGCCCTGCTCGGCCAGGATGATGTTCTGGCACAGTTGGTGGCGGCCTATCAGCGCTTCAATCTGCCTACCACGCTGCGTGAGCTGGACGTCGATATCAACGATACCGCCGCGCTGGACAAGGTGATCGCCCACACCCTGCGTCCGGTAGAGTCGATTCATTATCTGTCGGTAGCGCTAACCCCTGCGGTTCTGCGCGCGGCGTTTGAGAAGGTCGAATCCTTCCACCGATAGTTGCACAGATTGACTATAACTAATGATGGCTATCACCACTCTCGCAACGAGGTCATCATGCAGATCGATTTAACAGGTAAGAAGGCGCTGGTTACCGGCGCCAGCCGTGGATTAGGTCGTGCCATCGCACTGTCGCTGGCGCGCGCCGGCGCCGATGTGGTTATCACTTACGAAAAATCCGCCGATAAAGCACAGGCCGTGGCGGATGAGATAAAGGGGTTAGGTCGGCACAGCGAGGCGATTCAGGCCGACAGCGCCAACGCGCAGGCGATCCAGGATGCTGTTACTCAGGCGGCTCGTTCCCTTGGCGGGCTGGATATCCTGGTCAACAATGCCGGTATTGCGCGCGGCGGCCCGCTGGAATCGATGACCCTGGCGGATATCGACGCCCTGATCAACGTGAATATTCGCGGCGTGGTGATTGCCATCCAGGAAGCCCTCGTCCATATGTCTGAGGGCGGTCGCATTATCAATATCGGCAGTTGCCTGGCAAACCGCGTCGCCCAGCCGGGCATTGCTGTCTACTCAATGACCAAATCTGCCCTCAACTCTCTGACTCGCGGGCTGGCGCGCGATTTAGGGCCACGCGGCATCACCGTGAATCTTGTCCATCCTGGCCCGACAAACAGTGATATGAACCCGGAGCATGGTGAGCAGGCCGCGTCGCAGCGCCAGCTCATTGCGCTGGGTCACTATGGCCAACCGGAGGATGTCGCCGCCGCGGTCACCTTCCTGGCAAGCACCGCCGCCGGGCAGATCTCAGGAACGGGTCTGGACGTGGATGGAGGGTTGAACGCCTGATCGCACAAGTGATGTAAGCCTCTGTCGCCCGACAGAGGCGCTTGCGAGCCGCTTCGACGTTTCACTTTTTGCCGCTTTTTCTGCTCTCTTCCTCGCATTACGATGCCCCATTAGGGATTCGGAATTTATCTAATAGTCTAATTATTCCCTTATATTTTATGAGGGCGTACAGTGGAGGTACGGATGAAGATTGTCTGGTCACATGCAGCCAGAAAAGCGTTATTGAAACTGGATAATCAGACTCAAATCCGCATAAAAGCAAAGCTTGCGGCGCTAAAAGATCGGTCCGCTCCCCGGCCAGATCTGCGAAAAATGGCATCCTCGGAAAATCATTTCCGGCTACGCGTGGGCGACTATCGCATCATACTGACGCTAGCGCATGAACCTGAAAACGAATGCTTTATCATCGCCGTTAAGCGCCGAACGACGACAACTTATCTTCACGAGGAGAGTGTGCTCTATGGCTGTTCAAATGATTAGGGACGATAAAGGAAAAGCCCTGTACGTTGTCATACCTTATGACGAGTATTTTCGCATGTGCTTACAACTCGCAGAGATCGACGATGAGACAGATGCCGATCTGGAAGATATTGAGTACGAGCGGGATATTTATGATGAGGTCAGATTGCCCGGAGAGGTCTGTGAGATCATGGATAATTATAATGTCAGTCTGCAGGCTGCCTGGCGTATTCTGCGTGGGTTATCCCAACAGGAGGTGGCCGACAAACTGGGCATCAGCCAGTCTGCCGTCTCACAGCTTGAATCACCTGATTCCCGCCCGCAAAAACGCACCCGCGAAAAACTGGCCGCAATTTATGGCTGCAATCAAGAGCAGATAAGCCTCTACTTTCCGAAAGAGGGTTAACAGCACTTCGCCCCGCCCTTGCCCCCGTAGCGCGCATCCTGCCGATCGCGGAAAAAGGCCTCGTAGGTCATTGGCGTCTGATCGGGATGATTGACGCGCATATGCTCGACGTAGTTGTCGTAGTCCGGGACGCCGATCATCATTTTGGCGGCCTGGCCTAAATATTTACCTGCTTTGGAGAGGGTGTCGAACATGCCATATCTCTTCTGTTAACCCCTCTCCCCGGCGGAGAGAGGGGGAGGTTCGTTTAATGCGCCCCTTTTGCCTGGGTGACGATCTCATCCAGGTTTTCAGGCATCGGCTCATACGGCGTCTCTTTTGCCGTTGGGGTATCCACCTTCAGCGCCGCCAGGGCGGTCTTCAGAGAGAACCACGCCAGAACGACCACGACCACCATAAAGAAGATGGTCAGCCCGGCATCCAGACGGTTATTAAACACCAGCTGTGCCAGCTGCGACTGGGTGTACTGAGCAGGAATATTACCACTGTCGATCATTGCCTGGAACTTATTGGCAATCGCCAGGAAACCGATCTTCGTATCCGGGCTGAAGGCTTTCTGCCAGCCGGCGGTCAGGGTACAAATCAGCAGCCAGGCGGTCGGCACCAGCGCGACCCAGGCGTAACGCTGACGTTTCATCTTAAACAGGACGACTGCGCAAAGCATCAGCGCCATCCCCGCCAGCATCTGGTTAGCGATACCGAACAGTGGCCATAGCGTGTTAATGCCGCCGAGCGGATCCACTACCCCCTGATGCAGGAAGTAGCCCCACGCCAGTACGCACAGCGCCGTAGCCAGCAGGTTCGCCGGCAGCGAATCGGTGCGCTTCAGGCCGGGTGAGATCACCCCCAGCAGATCCTGCAGCATAAAGCGTGCCGCACGGGTACCCGCGTCCACCGCCGTCAGAATAAACAGCGCTTCAAAGAGAATGGCGAAGTGATACCAGAACGACACATCCATCAGCCCACCCAGCGCACCATGCAGGATGTAAGCCATCCCCACCGCCAGGGTCGGTGCCCCGCCCGCGCGGGAGATGATGGACTGCTCCCCTACTTCATTCGCGATATGGGTTAAGGTTTCTGGCGTGATCGCAAAGCCCCAGCCGCTCACCACCTGCGCCGCAGAGGCCACCACGTCTGCCGTACCGGCCGGAGCCAGCACCGCCATCGGGCTATTCATCGCGAAGTAGACGCCGGGATCGATAATGCAGGCAGAGACCAGGGCCATAATCGCCACGAAGGACTCCATCAGCATCCCACCGTAGCCGATAAAGCAGGCCTGGTTCTCATTGGCCAGCATCTTCGGTGTGGTACCGGAGGCGATCAGGGCATGGAACCCCGACACCGCCCCGCAGGCGATAGTGATAAACAGGAACGGGAAGAGGTTACCCGTCCATACCGGGCCGGTGCCATCGATAAACTTGGTGAGCGCTGGCATGGTCAGGGTCGGGCGCATAATCAGAATGCCAATCGCCAGCCCAACGATGGTGCCGATTTTCAGGAAGGTCGAGAGATAATCGCGCGGCGCCAGCAGCAGCCACACCGGCAGTACCGCCGCGACGAAACCGTAGCCCACCAGCATCCAGGTCAGCTGTACGCCGGTAAAGTCAAAGTACGGTGCCCAGGTCGGGCTCTCCGCCACCCAGCCGCCAGAGATAATGGCGAACACCAGGAAGAACAGACCGATGATCGACACTTCGCCAATACGTCCAGGACGCAGATAGCGAATATAGATCCCCATAAACAGCGCCAGCGGGATGGTGAAGGCGACGGTGTACGTTCCCCACGGGCTGTGGGTTAAGGCTTTCACCACGATCATTGCCAGCACCGCCAGAATGATCACCATGATCATAAAGGTGGCGATCAACGCGATCACCCCGGCGGTGGCCCCCATCTCCTCTTTGACCAGCTCACCGAGCGAGCGTCCGTCGCGACGGGTGGAGACGAAGAGCACCATAAAATCCTGCACCGCACCGGCCAGTACCACGCCTGCGAGGATCCAGATCATGCCAGGTAAATACCCCATCTGTGCGGCCAGTACCGGCCCCACCAGCGGCCCCGCCCCGGCGATAGCGGCAAAGTGGTGACCAAACAACACTTTTTTGTCGGTTGGCACATAGTCCAGACCGTCGTTGTGCCGCACCGCAGGCGTCATGCGCGTGCTGTCTACTGAGAGCACATTGCGGGCGATAAACTTGCCATAAAAGCGATAAGCAATCAGATAGATACAGACTGAGGCAACTACAATCCACAGCGCATTTATCTGTTCACCACGGTTGAGGGCGATGTAGCCCAGCGCGAATGCTCCCACTACGGAGAGCATGGCCCAGACGAGGTATTTCCCTGAGTTGTTCATAGTTGATGTCCGTTAGCGTGAAACAGGAGGTGTTACATTTTGTTTCTAGATCACGGGGACATTTTTAACAACTTTGAAACGTAGAAATGGGGGGTAAAACCAGGTATTTACAACACATTGTTAACCCGATCACTTTCGGGTGCAGCAGCCCCCCTCACCCGTAGGATAAGGGGGCAACAATTATCCCAGCACCATGGTGCTTAGCCGACAGGTGCAGCAACGCCGCCCCTGCTCGTCATAGACCACAATCTCCCAGCTCTGGCTGGTGCGCCCCAGATGTAACGGCTGGCACACGCCGCGCATCTTACCCTGCGACACTGCCCGGTGATGCGTGGCATTAAGCTCAGTACCCACCACGCTCTGCCCATCACGGGTCATCAGATAGCCGGCCATTGAGCCAAGCGTCTCCGCCAGCGCAGCCGATGCCCCACCGTGCAGCAAACCAAAGGGTTGATGGGTGCGGGTATCTACCGGCATTTCGGCTTCCAGCGTCTCATCACCGATGCGGGTATAGAGGATGCCGAGGTGGGCCACCATCGTGTTCTGGCTGGTGGCATTCAGCGCGTCGAGTGATAAGTGACGTTTCCAGATCATTCAGGCCCCCAGGGTTGAACCGCCATCCACCACAATATCCTGCAGGGTGATATGGCTGGCGGCATCGGAGGCCAGGAATAATACGGTGCTGGCAATCTCCTGCGGACGGGCGATTTTGCCCAGCGGAATACCCAGCTTAAACTGTTCGCCAAAGCCGCGGATGCGCTGCTGCTCGGCATCATCGCTCACCCAAAGGGTGCGCTGCATATCGGTGTCCGTTGACCCCGGTGAGACCAGATTACACCGCACGCCGCTGCTCGCCAGCTCCAGCCCGACGGTCAGCGCCAGGCTTTTTAACGCCGCTTTCGAGGCGCCATAGGCGCTCATGCCGATACGGGGGGTATGTGCCGCATCCGAAGCCACGGTGACTATCGCCCCACCCTGCTGACGACGAAACTGGCCCATCGTCTGCTGAAACAGGTTAAACGCACCGCCGACGTTCACCGCGAACGTCTCTTGCCACGCCTCTTGCGTGAGGGCATCGGTGGCCCCCATGCGCAGAATACCGGCCGCGTTGACCAGCACATCAAGGCGGTCCTGAGCGGCAAGGAGAGGAGCACAGATCGTGCTCACCTGGGCGGCATCCGCCACGTTCAGCACTTCAGTAGTAAAGGGATAATCCTGCGCCGGAAACGCCAGGTCAAAGCCGGTCACGTTCGCCCCCGCCTCAACGAAGGCCAGTGCCGTCGCATAGCCAATCCCCTTACCCGCCCCCGTCACCCAGACGGTTTTGCCGGTAAAATCGAATCCGGCCATCACTTCACCTCGCGAGAGAGCAGCGCCCACCAGGCGTCGAGGGTCGGATTTTTCGCCAGCATCACGAAGTCGATATCACTGTGTACTTTGCGCCAGCGGGCAGCCAGCGCCATCATGCGTACGGAATCGAGGCCGTAATCGATCAGGTTTTCGTCATCCATCGGCTCGTCGGATTCGTCCAGCAGCGGCAGGATCACTTCGCGCAGCGCTGCCTTTGATGCCGGAATAGAGGGCAGCAGTTCATCGGTCATCACCACGCGGCCGGAGCGACCCGCCACGTACTTCAGGGACATCAGGTGCTCGTCACGGGTAAAGTCAGCCAGCGCATCGGCGACGAAGAAAGGCTTAATATCTCGCATGAAAGCGTCGGTGGCGGTGGTCATGCAGCCAATGTGCGCATAGACACCGGTAATGATCAGTTGGTTACGGCCGGTATCTTTCAACATCTGCTCCAGCGGGGAGCGATGGAAGGCGCTATAACGCCACTTTACCAGCAAGGTATCCGCTTCGTCCGGCGTCAGCCCGGTCACAATGCGCTGTTGCTCCGGGGAGCGGGTCAGCCCCGGCCCCCACATATCGTTCAGCAGGGCGCGGTCTTCATCGCTCTGCTCTTTCGGCTGGGCGGTGTAATAGACCGGAATGTTGTGGGCTTTGCAGAAGTCACGAAGGCGAGCAATATTTGCCACGACCTGCTGCATCATCGCGCTGTTTTCGCCCCAGAAATTGAGGAAATACTCCTGCATATCATGGATCAGCAGCGCGGCGCGCTCGGGTTCAAACGCCCAGTTCACTTTGTTTTCAGGCAGATCTGCCACGGTCGGCAGCGCGTAAGCGGTTAATTTTGGAATGGCCATCTTCTGTTCCTCAGCCCTGGGCGCGTTCAGCCAGCCACAGGCGCAACTGTTTCTTGTCTACTTTTCCTACCGGCGTCAGCGGCAGCGCATCCACGCTCTCGACGCGATCCGGCAGCTTAAATTCGGCGACGCCCTGCTCACGCAGGAAGCGGCGAACCTCTACGGCGCGCAGGGGCTGTTTCACCACCAGATACGCGCAGCTCTTCTCGCCCAGCAGGCTATCTTCCATGCTGACCAGTGCCGCATGGATCACCGCCTCGTGGCGTAACAGCAGGTTCTCAATCTCTTCTGCGGCAATCTTTTCGCCGCCGCGGTTGATCTGATCTTTCTCACGTCCCTGAACGGTGATATAGCCCTGCTCATCGATAGCGATCAGGTCGCCGGAACAGTAAAAACCGTTGGCATCGAAGGCGCTGGCGTTGTGTTCCGGGCTTTTGTAATAGCCACGGAAGGTATAGGGCCCGCGGGTCATCAGGCGCCCCACTTCCCCACGCGGCAGCGGATTGCAGTTTTCATCGGCCACCCAGACCTCGTCGTCCGGACACATTGGGCGGCCCTGGGTATTCATGATCTTCTCCGGCGCGTCGTCGAGCGCGGTGTAATTCACCAGCCCTTCCGCCATGCCAAATACCTGCTGCAGCTGGCAGCCGATCTCAGCAGGAATACGTGCCGCCAGAGTCGCAGAGAGCCGTGCGCCGCCAACCTGCAACAGCGTGAGAGAGGCCAACTGGCTTTTATCTGCCCCATCGGCAATGGCCTGTAACCACAGGCTAACCGCCGGCGGCACCAGCGAGGCCATGTTCAGCTGATGCTGAGCAATCAGCGGGAAGCAGTGGGTGGCGCTGGGATCGTGCGCCAGCGCGACACAACCGCCCGCCATAAACACCCCCAGCGAACCCGGCGAGCTCATCGCAAAGTTATGGGCGGCAGGCAGCGCGTTCAGATAGCGTGTATCGGCAGTGATGGCGCAAATCTCGTTGCTGCGCAGAATGCTGTAGTAGTAGTCGTTATGGGTGCGGGGGATCAGCTTCGGCGTACCGGTACTGCCGCCCGATAGCTGGAAGAAAGCCACCTCATCGGCCGGGGTCGGCGAGGCGATAAAGTGAGGATCCTGGCGAGCCATCGCCGTCTCCAGCGCGTGTTCACCGTTATCACCGCGCAGCATGACTACGCGCACCGAACGGTGCTCATCGACGAAGGTGTTAAGGAAATCATCGCCGGTAAACAGGGCATGCCCGCGATCGGCAATCAGCACCACCGGTTCGATCTGGCTGGCGTAGGCATTAAGCTCGCTGCGCTGATGGCTGAAAAGCGCATTAACCGGCGCCACGCCCAACTGCAGCAGCGCAAAGAAAGTGATGTAGAACTCGGCCACGTTGCCCAGTTGTACCAGCGCTGTCTCACCGCGCTTGATGCCCTGAGCCTGTAGCGAAGCGGCCAGATTGTTCACCGCCTGGTGGAACTGGCGATAGCTGTACTGGCGGTCACCGTCGATGATGGCCGTCGCGTCGCTGCTGGCGTGGCGGGTCAGAATGTCAGTCAGCGGCAGATCCTGCCAGTAACCTTTTTCGCGATAGCGCCGGGCAAAATCCTCAGGCCAACGGGTAAAGGGAATGGTCATGATTATTCCTTAGTGCAAACCAAAAACGTTCAGCATGGTGGAGAGTTTGACGCCGGTTTCGCGCCACTCCCCGACCGGAGAGGAGGCCGGCACAATGCCCGCGCCGGCGAACAGTCGCACGGTGTTCGCCTGCAGGCGTGCGCAGCGGATAGTGACCACCCACTCGCCGTTGCCTTCGCTGTCGCACCAGCCAACAATGCCGCCAAATAGCTCGCGGTCGAAGGGCTCCAGTTCGGCAATCAGGGCTTTCGCGGCCAGATGCGGGAAGCCACTCAGCGCCGGCGTCGGGTGCAGTAAACAGGCCAGCGTCAGGGCGTTTTCATCGGCACGCGCCTCGCCCTCTACCGGCGTTGCCAGGTGCCACAACGTCGGGGTGGTGATCAATTGCGGCGAGGCGGGCATGGTCAGCTGATGGCTACGGGTTTCCAGGACGCTTTTCATCGCCTGGGTCACCAGGTCGTGCTCGTGACGGTCTTTCTGAGAGGCCAGCAGCTTGTTACCCGCTTCGCGGTCGAGCATGTCATCGGGCTGACGACGCGCCGATCCCGCCAGCGGCAGGGAGCTGAAGTGGCTACCCTCTTTGCGCAGTAACAGTTCTGGGCTGGCACCCAACAGTACGCCGCCATCTTCCAGGGGGACGTGGAAGTTAAAGCTCGCCGGGTTCTGCGCAATCAGACGCTCCAGCAGCGCGCCGCTGTCGATCTGCTCCTCGGTGACGATATCAATCAGTCGCGACAGCACCACCTTGTTGACGCGAGGCGTCGCGGTCAGCGCGGCGGCACGGGCAACCATCTCTTCGAACACCGGCTGGCCGGGGATCTCGCTGCGCTGGGCGACGGTCAGCGTCTGCGTTGGGCTGGCATAGCGTGCAGCCTGCTGACGTGCCGGACGGGCAAAGCTCTGCCAGCGTTGCGGAATAAACAGTGAAGAGGGTTTACGGGTATCAAAGGGGATCGCGCCTACCATGATGGGGTTCGCGATGCCGCTGGCTTTCGCCTGCGCAAAGGCCTGCGCCAGTTTTTGCTGGAAAGCGCTCGAGAGATGTTCGCCATTTTCAGCGGGTTCGTTGAAGCGGGCAAAACAGCCGGACGTGGTAAAGCTGCGATAAGGCGACATAAAGAAGAAACTGTCTGATTGCAGCGTGGCCGGGTTCTGTTGGACTTCCTCGGCCAATGACGTATCCATATCATCCTCCTGAAATGATAAAAGCAGTAAGAATTATTATCATTTATATTTTGGTGGCTAACCTAATCGCTCATCGCAAGGGTGTCAACCGCAGACAGCGCATCTTGTGCGACTATCGCTTGCATCCCCGTAACGCTTTCATGAAAATGAGAAGCATTAACCTCAGCAAATACAGGATGCCGCTTTGTGAAATTCCCCGCCGTTTGCCGTCATGCCCTGCTCCTGGGTGCCATTTTCGTTTTAGGAGTAACCTCAGCCACCGCCGCCGACTGGCCCCGTCAGGTGACCGACAGCCACGGCACGCACACCCTTGAAAGCAAACCCATGCGCATCGTCTCGACCAGCGTGACCCTTACCGGCTCTCTGCTGGCAATCGACGCGCCGGTGGTGGCCAGCGGGGCAACCACGCCGAACAACCGCGTGGCAGACGATCAGGGCTTTTTGCGCCAGTGGGGTGACATTGCCAAACAGCGCAAACTCACGCGTCTCTATATTGGTGAGGCGAGCGCCGAAGCGGTGGCTGCCCAGATGCCCGATCTGATTCTGATCAGCGCCACCGGCGGCGACTCGGCCCTGGCCCTTTACGATCAGCTGTCGGCCATCGCGCCCACGCTTGTGATCAATTACGACGATAAAAGCTGGCAGACGCTGCTGACGCAGTTGGGCACGATCACCGGTCAGGAAAAGCAGGCTGCGGAGCGTATCCATGAGTTCGATAAACAGCTGGCCCAGGTTAAGCAGCAGATGAAACTGCCACCGCAGCCGGTAAATGCGCTGGTCTACACTGCGGCAGCCCACAGCGCGAACCTCTGGACTGCCGATTCTGCGCAGGGGCAACTGTTGCAACAGCTGGGCTTTAGCCTGGCCACGTTGCCCGCCGGGCTATCCACCTCCCAAAGCCAGGGTAAACGCCATGACATTATTCAACTGGGTGGTGAAAATCTGGCGACGGGTCTGAACGGCGAAGGGCTGTTCCTGTTCGCCGGGGATCAAAAAGACGTCGACGCGATTTATGCCAACCCGCTACTGGCCCACCTGCCCGCGGTGCAGAACAAACGCGTCTGGGCGCTGGGAACCGAGACCTTCCGCCTGGATTACTACAGTGCGATGCGGGTGTTAACCCGATTGCAGTCGCTGTTTCATTAAGCCTGTGAGGCGGCCGGTTCGTTTCTGAACCGGCGCAGCTTCACCAGTCCTACCAGTAAAATCGCCCCCACTATCGCCAGCACACATCCACTGCTGCTGGCTGAGGCCACCGGCGTCATGATTGCGCCCAGGCCGCCCAGAATAGCCGCGCCGATGGCATCGCCGGTCACGTTCTGCGCTGTCCACAGGCCGTTAATCCGTCCGAGCATATTTTCCGGCGTCTGGGTCTGAATCAGCGTGTATTGCAGCAGAGAGCTCACCGCACTCAGCCAGCCAAACAGCGCCAGGCAGACCACACCCAGCGCCCAGACAGGCATCAGGCTAAAGAGCGCGATGGCAATAAACGATGCGAAGGTCGCCACCAGCATGATTAACCCCGGGCGCGCACTCTGGGCCAGGTTGCCGCTGGTGAGCGCGCCAATCGCCGCGCCGAGGGGGATCGCCGCATAGAGCAGGCCAATCTGCGAGGCACTCATCTGCCACTCACCCGCCAGCGCCGGATAGAGCACGCGCACTGCGCTGGCCATGGTCAGCAGCCCGCCCAGCAGGGCAATGCCGCCAATCAGCGGATTGGTAAAGAGGAAGCGAATCGCCGCCAGCAGGGATTTCAGCGGATGCTCACGCTGCTGAGGGGGCGGCGGGAGCAGCGGCAAACGCAGTAAGGTCAGCGTAGTGATAAAGGTGCCTGCCGCCGCCAGGCCGTAGTTCCAGGCCACGTTACCGGTAGCCAGCAACAAGCCGCCCACCATCGGCGAAATCACGGAGCCCAGACGCACGGTGAGCATGGTGATCGCCCCCGCCTGCATCAGGTTTTCACGCCCCACCAGCGCTGGCGTTGCTGCCAGCAGCGCCGTCACCCCTAAAGAGGCAAAGAAGCCGTCCCAGAGTCCGAGCGCATAGATGGCAATCAACGACGGCTCCGGCAGCAGCGCGTTCAGACACAGCCCGACGAAGCCGACGCCGCAGGTTCCCCGCGCCAGCAGAATCAGTTTTTTTCGCTCAAAGCGGTCGGCCAGTACCCCGCCCACCATCAGGCCGATAAACATCGCCCCGCCGGTCAGCGTAACCGAGAGCCCTACCAGCCAGCTGGAGTGCGTCATGGCCTGGATCTGTACCGGCACGGCAACGCCCAGCAGGCCAAGGGACAAAATAGAGATAAAGCGGGCGATAAAGACGGCGCGATACGCCGGGTGAGTCTTCAGCAGGCTGAGGTTGAGCAGCCAGGATTTTTGGGTCATTACAACGCCTTAATGGTTTCTTTTTTTACCAATTCTATGGCCGCACATGCTAACATAGCCAAATAAGATAGATAACGATAATTACTATCATTATCAAGTCATGGACGTTGCTATGTCGTTTTCACCTTCTACCGGGCGTGCCCTTGCCGTGCCCGGTTTGTTGCTCCTGTTAATTCTTGCCGCTGCACTCAGCCTGCTGGTTGGCGCAAAAACTTTGCCCGCCGCCGTGATTGTCGATGCCCTGTCCGGCACCTGCCAAAGCGCGGACTGCACTATTGTGCTGGATGCCCGCCTGCCCCGTACCCTTGCTGGCCTGCTGGCCGGTGCGGCGCTGGGGCTGGCCGGTGCCCTCATGCAGACCCTGACCCGTAATCCGCTGGCCGACCCCGGCATCCTGGGGGTGAATTCCGGAGCCAGTTTTGCCATCGTGCTGGGCGCCGCACTGTTTGGATTCTCCTCCCCCGTAGAACAACTGATGATGGCCTTTTGCGGCGCGCTGGCGGCCTCGTTGCTGGTAGCCTTTACCGGTAGTCAGGGGGGCGGGCAGCTCAGCCCGGTGCGCTTAACCCTGGCGGGGGTGGCGCTGGGCGCCGTGCTGGAAGGCTTATCCAACGGCATCGCCCTGCTCAATCCGGACGTGTGGGATCAGCTGCGTTTCTGGCAGGCGGGCTCGCTGGATATCCGCACCCTGCAGACGCTTAAAGTGGTGACGTTACCGGTGATCATCGCCGCCGTGGTGGCACTGATGTTAAGCCGGGCCCTGAACAGTCTTAGCCTGGGCGCAGACACGGCCACCGCGCTGGGCAGCCGGGTGGCACGCACTCAACTTATCGGCCTGCTGGCCATCACCGTCCTGTGCGGCAGCGCGACGGCGGTCGTTGGCCCCATTGCCTTTATTGGCCTGATGATGCCGCACATGGCGCGCTGGCTGGTGGGGGCCGATCACCGTTGGTCGTTGCCGGTCACGCTGCTCGCCACCCCTGCCCTGCTGCTGTATGCCGACGTTATTGGCCGTCTGCTGGTGCCGGGCGAGCTGCGGGTCTCGGTGGTCAGCGCCTTTATCGGCGCGCCGGTGCTTATTTTCCTGGTACGACGTAAACGCGGAGGTGGCCTGTGAATGCCCCGTCGCCACGTTTACTGCTGAGCTGTTTTCTGCTGGTCGCCGCCAGTCTGCTGGTGGCCCTCTGGAGCCTGTGCAGCGGCGCCGTTACCCTCGATATACATCAGGTCATCGATGCCCTGCTTGGCAGCGCGCCGCGCAACGTCACCCTAGTAGTCACCGAGTGGCGCCTGCCGCGCGTGATGATGGCGATACTGGTGGGCGCAGCTCTTGGCGTCAGCGGTGCCATATTCCAGTCATTACTGCGTAACCCATTAGGCAGCCCGGATGTGATGGGCTTCAACACCGGGGCCTGGAGCGGCGTGCTGGTGGCCATGGTACTCTTTGGTCAGCATCTGACGGCGATAGCCCTGGCGGCGATGCTGGGCGGGATCCTGACCTCGCTGGTGGTCTGGACCCTGGCATGGCGTAACGGGATCGAAACCTTCCGTCTTATTATTATCGGCATTGGCGTTCGGGCTATGCTGATGGCTTTCAATACCTGGCTTTTGCTGCGTGCTTCGCTGGAAACCTCCCTCTCCGCCGGGCTGTGGAACGCGGGGTCGCTAAATGGCCTGACGTGGGCGAAAACCTTGCCTGCCACCCCCATTATCGGCCTGATGCTGCTGTGTGCCTGGCTGCTGGTGAAGCGTATGCGATTGCTGGAGATGGGCGATGACAGCGCCTGTGCCCTGGGCGTGGGCGTGGAGCGTTCGCGCTTAATGCTGATGCTGGTGGCGGTGGTGCTGACCGCGGCCGCCACCGCCATCGCCGGGCCGATTTCATTTATTGCGCTGGTCGCACCGCATATTGCCCGCCGTCTGAGCGGCACCGCGCGCTGGGGCTTAACCCAGGCCGCGCTTTGCGGTTCGCTGCTGCTGCTGGCAGCCGATCTCTGTGCCCAGCAGCTGTTTATGCCTTATCAACTTCCGGTCGGGGTAGTTACCGTCAGTCTTGGCGGTATCTATCTCATCGTCTTGCTTGTTCAGGAGTCACGCAAGAAATGAGCACAATACCCACCCGCTTGCGCGGCGAAAATCTTACCCTTGGCTATGGCAAAAAAACCGTGGCGCAGGATCTGAATGTCTCCATTCCCGACGGGCACTTTACGGCGATTATCGGCCCGAACGGCTGCGGGAAATCGACCCTGCTGCGCACCCTGAGCCGCCTGATGACCCCGCTGGCCGGGAGCGTGTATCTCGACGGCGAGCAGATCCAGCGCTACGCCAGCAAAGAGGTGGCTCGCCGCATTGGTCTGCTGGCGCAGAACGCCACCACCCCGGGAGATATCACCGTACAGGAGCTGGTGGCGCGCGGCCGTTACCCCCATCAGCCGCTGTTTACCCGCTGGCGTAAAGAGGATGAGGCCGCGGTAACCCGCGCAATGCAGGCCACGGGCATCACCGATCTGGCCGCTCAAAGCGTGGATACCCTTTCTGGTGGACAACGACAGCGGGCGTGGATCGCCATGGTGCTGGCGCAAGAGACCGCCATCATGCTGCTGGACGAACCGACCACCTGGCTCGATATCAGCCATCAAATTGATCTGCTGGAGCTGCTGAGTGAGCTGAACCGCACTCAGGGCTATACGCTGGCGGCGGTATTACACGATCTTAATCAGGCCTGCCGCTATGCCACCCACCTGATTGCCCTGCGCGACGGGAAGATCGTGGCGGAAGGCGCACCGAAAGCGATCGTGACGCCGGATCTGATCGAACAGATCTACGGCATGCGCTGCATGATTATTGACGATCCGGTGGCCGGGACGCCGCTGGTGGTTCCATTAGGAAAAGGGGCGGCTTAGGCCGTCCGTTTTCGCACTCATCCGCCCTATCTTTCAGATTTAACTGCTTTTTAAGAATTACGCCCCTTTATCTGCCCGGCAAAAACATTAACATTCCTGACCTGACTGCTTCTTTTTCAATCACAGCATGGAATGCTTATGATGCCTCGTGCGCTACAAGGGATATGTGCGGCGTTTGCCTGCCTTACGCTCGGCCAGCCGCTCTTTGCCGCTGAGCCTGACAATCAGTTTATCATTCAGCAACAGCGTCAGAAGGCGCTTGAACAACAGCTCACCCCACCCACCCCGGACGTGCGCCTCTCCGGTAGCGACGATCGTTCCAGCCAGCTTATTTTTCCCACGGAAACCCCCTGCTTCCTCATTGCGCGCGTCACGCTCAGCGGGCAAGAGGCCCTGCCCAACTGGCTGCCGCTGCAGCGCATTGCGAATCAGGCGCAAGGGAAGTGCCTCGGCGGTAAAGGGGTGAATATGTTGATGAGCGCCCTACAAAATCGGCTGGTTGATCACGGCTGGATCACCACCCGGGTGCTGGCGCCTGCTCAGGATTTACGTCAGGGTACACTGGCGCTCAGGGTGGTGCCTGGAGATATCCATCACGTCACCCTGACGCCGGAAAGCAGCAATTATATCCAGCTTTACAGCGCCTTCCCTGCCCGTGAGGGCAACCTGCTGGATCTGCGCGATATCGAGCAGGGGCTGGAGAATTTACAGCGGCTGCCCACGGTGGAAGCCAGCATGGAGATTTTGCCCGGTAATAAGCCTGGTGAGAGCGACATCCTCATTACGCGCCACCAGCAGAAGCCGTGGCGCGTGGGACTGTCGCTGGATGACTCAGGCAGCAACGCCACCGGGCGCTATCAGGCTGGTATCACGTTGTCGCTGGATAATCCCTTTTCCTTAAGCGACCTGATGTACCTCTCGGCCAGCCACGATCTGAACGGCAAAGATGGCAAAGGCACCACAAACTACACGGCCCACTATTCGGTGCCCTTTGGCTACTGGCTGGTGGGCATCACCGCCAGTGATTACGACTATTACCAGACCAGCCCCGGCCTCAACGGGGATTACCGCTACAGCGGAAAGAGCAAAAATCTCGATCTGCAGCTCAGCCGGGTACTGCACCGCAGCGGCAGCCAGAAAACCACTTTCAGCTATCACGTCTCAGCGCGGGAAAGTCGCAACTTTATCGATGACACCGAAATTGATGTCCAGCGCCGTCAAACCGCCGCGTGGAAGGCCGGATTACAGCATCGCCACTATATCGGCCCCGCGACGCTGGATGCAGGCATCAGCTATCAGCGCGGTACCCGCTGGTTTGGCGCGCAGCGCGCACCGGAAGAGTATCCCGGCTATGCCACCGCACTCAGCAAAATCCTGCAAATAAACGCCGGGCTGGATCTGCCCTTTGCACTCGGCTCACAAAACTTTCGCTACAACCTGCAGTACCTGCGCCAGATGAGTAACACCCCACTTACGCCGCAGGATCAGTTTGCTATCGGCAACCGCTGGTCGGTACGCGGATTCGATGGTGAGCTCACGCTCAATGCCAGCGAAGGGTGGTATGTGCGTAACGATGTTGCCTGGCGTACGCCACTGTCCGCACAGGAGCTTTATCTCGGCGTGGATTACGGCGAGGTTAGCGGCGTCGGCTCAGAGTATCTGCTGGGTCATCACCTGGCGGGCGGCGTGGTTGGCCTGCGCGGCAGCGCACTCCGGGTCAACTATGACCTCTTCGCCGGCACCCCCCTTTCGAAGCCAGACGGCTTCTCCTCAAGCCACGCCACCTTCGGCTTTAACCTCAACTGGGACTGGTGATCGCTTTCGCGCTTAAAGGAATAGACCATGAATAAGAATCTGTATCGCATTGTTTTCAACCAGGCGCGTGGAATGCTCATGGTGGTGCCGGAGATCGCCCGGGCGATCGGCACCCGGGCGTCCGGTACGGGTCATACGCTGAGCCGCCTGATCGGTAAAGTGAGTGCGTTAAGCTTCATCCTGTGGCTGGCGCTGGGTGCGGTGCAGACCGTGCAGGCCGATATTATCGCCAACGGCGCAGCGGCTAAAAACCAGCGGCCGACCATCATCAGCAGCGCGAATGGTACCCCGCAGGTCAATATCCAGACGCCGTCCAACGCCGGTGTCTCTCGCAACAGCTTCTCCCGTTTCGATGTGGACAAGAAAGGGGTGATCCTGAATAACGCTGCCCGTAATACGCAAAGTGAGCTGGCCGGCATGGTAGCCGCCAACCCCTGGCTGGCGCGGGGGGAAGCGAAGGTCATCCTTAACGAGGTCAGTTCTCGCGACCCCAGCAAACTCAACGGCATCATCGAAGTGGCGGGTAAAAAAGCACAGGTAGTGATCGCTAACCCGGCAGGGATTACCTGCGATGGCTGCGGGTTTATCAACGCCAACCGCACCACTCTGACCACCGGCCAGGTACAGATGAGCGACGGGAAAATCAGCGGCTATGACGTGCAGCGCGGCGAGATTGTTATCGAGGGGCGCGGGATGGACAGCACCCGCGCCGACAGCACTGACCTGATTGCCCGCGCGGTAAAAGTGAATGCCGGTCTCTGGGCAAAAGAGCTGAAGGTGAGCACCGGACGCAATATCGTGGATGCCGCGCATCAGGCCGTGACGGCGAAAAACGGGGATGAGAGCACGCGGCCACAATTTACGCTCGACGTGGCGCAGCTTGGCGGTATGTACGCCAGTAAAATTCATCTGCGCGGAACCGAGCGCGGCCTTGGCGTGCGTAACGCCGGCGTGATTGGCGCCTCGGCGGGCGATGTGGTAGTGAATGCGGACGGTACCCTCACCAACAGCGGTCAGATTCAGGCGCAGGAGACCATCCACCTCTCCTCCCGCAGCGGCATCCAGAGCAGCGGCGTGCTGGCAGCCGGGATAAAACCCGACGGTAGCGCAAACGCAACGGGCAACCTGACGCTCACCAGCGAAGGTACGCTGAAGGTAAGCGGGCAAAATCAGGCCGCCGGAAAGATATCGGCCCGCGGAGCAGACCTTAATTTTAGCGCCAGTCAGAGCAGCGCTGCGCAGATCGAACTGATGGCAACTCAGGGTAACATCCGCACGGCACAAGCCAGCACGGAAGCCCGGACAGTGACGGTGCGCACGGGGGGGAAACTGGATAATGACGGCGGTAACATTACCGCCGACACGCTGGACATCACCGCCCGCCAGCTGTCGAACCGCGAAGGCGTGCTGCAACAACGTGGTGAGGCGGCCCTGACGCTGGCCCATCAGGACGGGATTGATAACCGCGGTGGGATCATCGCCAACGCCGGAGAAAAACTGACCCTTACCGGCGCCTCGCTCGACAACCAGCAAGGTCGCATCCAGGCCAACGCGCTCGCTATCGATACAGCGACCCGCAGCATCAATAACCAGCAGGGCATTCTCACCGCCAGCCGGGAGATGATGCTACACAGTGGGGGGCTGAACAACGATGCCGGGTTAGTTCAGGCGGGCAGCGCCCTGAATATCGATCTGCATGGCGGCGCGCTAAGCAATCGCGACAGCGGCGAAAACGGCGGCCTGCTGAGCTTCGGGACCTTCACCCTCAGCGGCGGCACGCTGGACAACCGCAGCGGATACATGGCCTCCGCAGGTGACAGCCTGATTAACGGCCTCGCCCTGGACAACACCCTCGGCACGCTTTACAGCGAATCACATCTCAGTCTGACAACGGACGCGCTGGTCAACCGCCAGGGGCTGATCCAGGCGGGCAACAACCTGACGCTGGAGACCCGTGGCCAGACTCTGATTAACAATCAAGGGCGGATTAGCGCCGGGCAGAATCTGGTGCTGCAAAGCGGTGCGCTCAATAACCAGAGCGGGCACATTGTGGCGGGCGACGCAATGACGCTAACCACACAGGCCAGTCCGCTGAATAATCAGCAGGGAATACTGGCCGCGGGCGGGGAGATGCGGCTAGAGAGCAGCGAGCTGGGTAACCAGAGCGGACAGATCCAGTCCGCCGGGGATATGACGCTCGCCGTCGGGACACAGCTGGATAACAGCGCCGGGCTGATCCGCAGCGGCAAAACCACCACGCTGAACGCCCGGAGCCTGCTTAACCGCAATACCGCCCGCGAGAACAGGGGCATCGAGGGCGATGCGGTCATCCTTAACGCACCGGTGCTGGACAATAGCGACGGCGCAATACGCAGTAATGACACCCTGATCGTCAACACGCTCACTCTACTGGATAATACCCGCGGCCTGCTCTCGTCCGCCGGGGAGCTGGATGTCAGGGGCGGAAAAACGCTCGCCCTCACCAACACCGGCGGCACGCTGATTGCAGGCCGCGAACTGAAGGTCAATGCCGCTTCTGCCAGCGGCGATGGCAAACTGCTCTCGCAGGATGCGCTGCAGCTTAATCTGCAAAAAGCCTTTGTGAACACCGGGGAGATCATCGCCAACGGCAATGTCACCTTTACCCTGGCGAAGGGGCTGACCAACGAAAATCTGATCAAAGCCGGAAAAGCCCTGACGATAACGGCGAAAAATCTCACCAACAAGGTGAACGCCGGGATCAGCGCCGGGGAAAACCATCTGCTCATTGAAGGCACACTGACCAACCGCGGCCTGCTGGACGGCGGCCTGACGCACCTCACCGCCGCTACCCTCAATAACTACGGCACTGGCCGTATCTACGGAGACCATCTCGCGATGGCCGCCGCAACCATCAATAACGAGGCCAAAAAAGGGGTGGCACCGGTCATTGCCGCTCGTGAATGGCTTGATATCGCCGCCGGGACGATTAATAACAAGGGTCACGCCCTGATCTACAGCGCCGGGGATATGGCTATGGGCGGCAACCTTAATGCGCAATATGAAGCGCAGGGGCAGGCGCAGACGCTAAACAACACAGGGGCGACAATAGAAGCGGCGGAGAATATGTTCCTTGGCGTCGCCACCATCAATAACACTAACGCCGGAATGAAAACCAAAGTGGTCGTCGTCGAAAACTCCGACCACCACGAAGTCGCGCTGAAAGGCTCAACAAACCGCTTCGACCGGGCAGATGTCTTTATCGGTGATAAGGATAAGTGGGATGTACATCAGGCGACGATGCCGGACGGCACCAAAGGGCGTGAGTTTTATGAGTATAAGTACAAACGGGAGGTGAAAGAGACCCAGGTCACCGAAACCGATCCCGGCAAGATTATCGCGGGCGGTAACATCCACTTTAACAGCCGCCAGGTCAATAACCAGGACAGCCAGATTGTGGCAGGCGGTCTGCTGGGCGGCATCATCGGCGAACTGAATAATCTGGCGACCACGGGGGTACGGATAACCACTGACATCGGTACCCAGATCCGCTGGTATGCCAAAAAGAAAAAACGCAGATTTGGCGGCACCAAAACCTCACAGGGCAAAAAATATAGCGATTACGCACCCGCCCCAGTCACCCAAACCATCGACCTCAAACAGATGGCCTGGCAGAGCCATACCCAGAACAGCGGGAGCGGCGCTACGATTGCCAGCCGCAACACCGAGGGTATGACCACCGGGACCGCGCGCGCCGGTACGACATCACCCGCCCTGCCCGGCCAGATCATGGAGATCGGCGGCGGTGAGAACAGCGTTATTCGCATCACGCCCCCGGATCTCCGTCTGCCAGACAACAGCCTGTTCCGGCTGCACCTGAACACAGATGTCCCTTATCTGATTGAGACCGATCCGCGCTTCACGGACCGGAGAACCTGGCTCGGCAGCGACTATATGCAGCGGCAGTTCAAACTCGACGGTAACAACATGCTCAAACGGCTGGGCGACGGGTTTTATGAGCAGCGTCTGATCCGCGACCAGATTATTCAGCTTACCGGCAACCGCTATCTGCAGGGCTTCAGTAACGATGAAGAGCAGTTCCGGGCGCTGATGGACGCTGGCGTGGCATTTGGTCATCAATACCACCTGGTACCGGGCGTGGCGCTCACCGCAGAACAGATGGCTCATCTGACTAGCGACATCGTCTGGCTGGTGCAGCAGGAGATCCCTCTGAAAGACGGCACCACGCAGCGGGTGTTGGTGCCACAAGTGTATGCGAAGGTAAAACCCGGCGACCTTGATGCCGGCGGCGCCCTGCTGACCGGTAACGAAATTGTGCTGGATCTGAAACAGGATCTCACCAACAGCGGGCGCATTAGCGGCCGGGATGTTACGCAGATAACCGCAGAGAGCCTGACCAACACCGGGTTTATCGGCGGGCGTAACGTCGCTCTTGAAGCACGCACGGATATCAATAACCTGGGCGGTACCCTACAGGGTAACGACAGCCTGAGCCTGATGGCCGGGCGCGACATTAACAGCGTCACGACCACTCAGGGCGATGCGGCCAACCGCTGGATCGACCGCCCGGCCGCTATTTTTGTACAGAGTGACAGCGGCGACCTGAGCTTACAGGCGTTGAATAATATTACCCTCACCGGCAGCCAGGTGAGCAACGCCGGGGCCGACAGCCGCACGCGAATTGCCGCAGGCAACGATCTGACCCTCGACACGGTGAGCACGGCACGCACCGAGTATGGCAACTGGGGCAAAGGCAACAGCCGTCTGCTGGAGCAGTCCTCAGATGTGGGTAGCCAGATTAACGGCGGCGGCGATGTCGTATTGCAGTCCGGGCACGACCTTAATGCCCGGGCCGCCAGCGTGACGGCGAGGGATGATCTTATCGTTGCGGCGGGAAACAACGTGACGCTGACCAGCGGAGAATCGTCTTCTCATCTCGAGGAGCACAGCCGTCAGAGCACCAGCGGGATGCTGTCGAAGAAAACCACCGTTACCCATGACGAAATTTGGCAGACCACCGCGCAGGGCAGCCTGTTAAGCGGCGACAACGTGACGGTGCAGGCGGGTAACGACCTGCTGATCCACGGCTCATCGGTTGCTGGCGAGGAAGATATCGCCCTGCAGGCGGGCCACGACGTCACCATTGAAGCCGCAACCCATACCCGCGCCGATTATCACATGGAGAAGACCAGGAAATCGGGCGTCTTCGGCAGCGGTTCGGGCGTGGGCGTTACCGTGGGTTCCCAGTCAACGAAAACCACCCGTCAGGGTACGGAAACCACCCAGAGCGATGCCCGCAGCCTGGTGGGCACCTCCGGCGGCAACGTGATTATCCGCGCCGGGGAGCAGGTGACGCTAAGCGCCGCCGATGTCGTTGCGGGCCGCGCCGAAGGCGATACTACCCGCGCAACGGGTCATATCGATATTACCGGTCGCGACATTGCAGTGCTGCCTGGCCGCGACACCCTCACGGAGTCGATGAAACAGGAGACCCGCAGCAGCGGCCTCACCGTCAGCGTGAAGGCCCCGTTCGAGGATTCGGTGCGCAACGTGCGCGATGCGCTGTCCAGCAAAGGGGGTAACAGCACCGTCGACCGCGTGAAGGCTCTCGCCGCAGAAGGCGCGGCGCTGGACCTCGACGGGCCGGGCAATATGGTGACGACCTCGTTCGGCAGCAGTAAATCCACTCAGGAGTCGCACTACGAGGGTGAGTTCAGCAGCGGCAGCAAGCTGAACGCGGCGGGCAATATCCAGATGAACGCCACGGGCAACGATCTGGTGATTGCGGGCAGCCAGCTACAGGCAGGGGAATCGGTCATTCTGGATGCCCACCGCGATATCCGTATCACGACCTCGACCGATCGCGAAGCGTACAACACCCGCAATAGCCAGAGCGGGTGGATGGTTACTGATGACATCAGCATGGGCAGCACGGTGCGTGCTACCGGCGGTGGCGGCCAGCATGGCAACCGGATATTGCCTGGCGGCATGAGCCAGTCTGAGGGTAAAACCAGCGGTGCGAGCATCACGCAGAACGCCTCGCTGATTGAGGGCCGCGATATCTACCTTAACAGCCGCGAAGGGAGTATCGACGTGAGCGGCAGCCGCCTCAGCGCCACGGACGATCTGATGCTTTCGGCCACCCAGGGCGATGTACGGATCACCGCCGGGCAGGATACCGCCCGCCACGATGCCAGCGGCAGCAGTAAAACCGTCGGCACACTGGGTAGCGATGGCTACGGCGGCACCGTGGGCTATGGACGGGACAGTTACCGCACCCATGAGGCGAGCAGCCTCGAGAGCGGCCTGCGCAGCCAGCTCAGCAGTAGCGAGGGTAATGTCATCGTTCAGGCCGGAAAAGATATCGCCCTATCCGGTACGGACGTGGCGGCCGGCAAATCAGTCACCCTCACCGGCGAGAATGTCCTGCTGGACGTGAGTCGCGATACCCGCGACGGCGCATCCCGCAGCAGCCAGACGCAGTACGGCGTCACCTCCTCCGCGGGCGGCTGGGCGGTGGATGCGGCAAAAAGCGCTGAGAACGCCGCCCGCAGCACGGAGAACGGCGATGACCCACGCCTGACGGCCATTCGCGCCGGACAGGCGGGCGCCACTGCCGTCCAGGGTGCCATGACGGACAACTCGGTGGTGAAAGCGAAGGTCTCTCTCACCGCCAGCTCCTCCTCGCAGCAGAGCGAGTATCACAGCGCCGATACGCAGGGCACCACCCTGCGGGCCGGTGAAGAGGTCAGCATCCGCGCCCACAACGATATCGTCGGCGAAGGGGTGCAGATCGACGGCCGCCGCGTTACCCTGGATGCCGGTCGCGATATTCTGATGACGGCCTCTCAGGACACGCTCACCCGGTCGAGCCGCAGCCAGGGGAACCAGGTGGGTATTGGCGTCGGTTTCAGCCTGATTGGCGGCCAGAACGGCTTCAGCATTGAGCTCGGGGCCTCGCAGCAGAGCGGCCGCGAGAATGGCAGCTCTGCCTTCAACAGCAACAGCCTTATCCGCGCCGACGAGCTGCTGAGCGTGACCAGCGGGCGCGACACCACCCTGCGCGGCGCGGAGCTTTCCGGCAACCGCGTGGAGATAAACACCGGTCGCGACCTGACGATCAGCAGCGTGCAGGACAGCGTTACCCTGGACAGCAAAAACAGCGCCTCCGGGGTCGGGCTCAGTCTGTGCATTCCGCCCATCTGCTATGGCGCCTCGACGGCCAGCATCAGCCTGTCCGGCGAGAACATCACCCACGAAGGCCAGAGCGTGGCAAACCAGAGCGCCATCCGCGCGGGCAGCGGCGGCTTTGATATCATCACCGGCAACCACACCCAGCTGGACGGGGCCGTGATCAGCTCCACCGCCGCCGGTAAAAACCGGCTCGATACCGGCACCCTCGGCTGGCGTGATATTGAAAACAGAAGCACCACTTCCGGTGACAGCTACAGCGTGGCCCTCTCGGGCAGCGGTAAGCTGTTCGGCGGCAACGACGGCATGCAGCTCAACGTAGCCCCGGCTATCGGTACGGGGCATGCGGGCAGCGAAGACAGCGGCACCACCCGCTCCGCCATCAGCGACGGGGAGATTACCCTGCGCAACCCGGAAGGCCAGACGCAGGACATCGCCGGGCTCAGCCGGGATACGGAGAACACGCACGACGGCGTGGATATCCGCGGGGATATTCAGCAGGTGAAGGATGACCTCGCGGTACAGAGCGAAGCCGCAGCCCTGGGTACCACGGTACTGGATGCCTACAGCAAATACGCCCAGAAGCAGGCGGCAGAGTCCAATGCCGCACTGGAAGCGAAGCTGGCATCGGAAGGGAAGCTTGATGGCCTGACTGCCGCCCAGCGGGAGGCGGTTATCCGCAGCCAGCCGGAGTACAACAGCACCGACTACGGTCCGGGGAGCGCCTTCTGGACGAAGGGCAGTGCGGCGGCAGGTCTGCTGGCTGGCGCGCTCGGCGGCAACATGCAGGCCGGGGCTGCGGCGGGAGCGGCTCCCCTGCTCGCCTCGCTGGTGAAAAACGTTGAAAACGATGCCGCCCGCGCAGCACTGCACGGCATCGTGGCGGCCGCCCTCACCCAGCTTGCAGGCGGCAGCGGCGCTGACGGCATGAAGGCCGGAGCCGCAGGGGCAGTGACGGCTTCCCTGCTCTCCGAACGGCTGGTCAGCGCGCTGTACGACAAGGACGTCAGCCAGCTGACCGCGGATGAGAAAAGCCTGGTAAGTAACCTTGTCACCCTCGCCGGAGCCGGTGTAGGGTATGCTGCGGGCGGCGGGGATGTGTCGCTGGCTGCCGTGGGGGCGAACACGGCGCGGGTGGAGGTTGAGAATAACTCGATGGCCGGGGATAAGGGCCGCGAGTCACTGAAAGAAAGTAAGGAATGGTGGAAAGCGCAGGTCAGGGACAAGATGGGCGAAGGCCCGTTATCTGCAACGACCAACGCTATCATCAATGCCCTTGCTGATACTGGAGATGTGGCATTAGGTTCCGCTGATTATGCTGCTGATGGCGCAATGGCACTCACAGCCTGTGCGATTGGTGATAGCTACTGTAATAAAGCTCTCAGCGATTTGGACGGTAAGCATCAGGGTGTTGCAGATACCATAAGAAACCTGATGAAAACTGAAACCTGGTCAGCTATTGGTGAGATGGCAAACCAGGCTCTAGAGGGTAATCAGCTTGCAGCGGAGAATTTTGGGGCGCTGGCTGCATCGGTACTTCTGCCAGGTAAAAAAGTTCCCAGTGCAACAAATCGAATTGAAACGATTCTCAAAACTGAAAAAAGTTGGGAAAATGCACGCAATAAGGCATTAAATATTGTAGGTAATTTGGGGGCTAATTCTAAACCTGTTGTTGGACGATTAGAAGTTAGTGCAGGAAATGGAAAAGTAATTGGACGTCAATCTAGTGATGGTAAAGTTGGTTGGCGTGTTGACTACGATCCTGAAAAGGGAACACATATTAATATATGGGATTACTCCCAAGGAAAGGGGCCAGGAAAAGCAGTTAAGCAGGTAATACCATTTGAAGGCAATGAAAAAACATTTGAAACCATATTGAAACAGTTGAATAGGTAGGGGACATGACTCTATTCGATGAATGTAAAGAAGCCCTTAGCGCTGACTTTCATATACTTGAAGGCCAGTGCGAGAAAGAGGCTATTAATATTTTATATCAATATCCATTTGTTAATGGAAATGTATCATGGTTAGAGCTTAATTATATAGATTATGAAGATATAAATGCATTTATAGCAAACAATCATAATGAAAATGATTATGTATTTGTTTTTGTGGATGAAATAGGCATTCCTGTTTTTAGGAGTACGCTCACCTTGATTGCTGAGAATATTTATGATGTTATAGCCCTGTCACCTAAGTTATTTATTTTCAATGATAAATTAATATTACAACCCTTATTTCCAACTGAAACAATCCGGTTAGGAATAAGGGGTTAATAGTATTTATAAATCCCGGTCATTCAGGCCGGGATTGTTTTATCAGCCGTTACCCATAATGCCCGTCCCCCGCGCTTATACTCCGACAGATCGTCGGTGTAGTTCAGCCCCCCGGAAATGTTCTGATCCACTGTTCCATCTTCTTCTTGTTGACGTAAGCCACGTCAGACCCTTCGGCACAACCGTACAGCTCACGGGTGTTCCGGGCGGTGATAACGATACAGTCGGGCATTACCCGGTTATTAATGGGCATCCCCTGATAAATCCTACCTGCGCTATCCATTCGCCACGCAAAAAGATAGCGTTACGCTCGCACCAGGCTATAGCCCATATAACCAGTCACCCTGAATAAAAATCTGCCATAAATCATGCCGCTTTAGTACCCCGCTAATACTGTCACCCCTCGTTTATACTACAGAGCATTTTTAACCAGCAGAGCGTAACATTGCCCTTTCCTTCAGCGGCAGCGACCTGCTGCCCCGTAGTCGCCTTCCCGCCGCGAAAGACAAAATATCATCATCACACTCAAAGCCCGCCCAACTGCTCCAGGCAGCACTCGCCTTCGTTTATCACATCAACTGGCAATGACACCCATTACAGCATCAGGCTAAATAGATTCTGAATTTAGCATCTAATTCACTGAAATAAATACAATTATGGGCTTTACCCCTTCAAAATAGCGTCGCCCTTCAGGCAAAGTTTTCTGCCTCGAAAAGGTAACCTTCATATTGCTACGCCGCATTCACGGGCGTGTTTCACAGTAAAAAATAAGGATGTTAATCAATGAAAAAATTGTCTTTGGCGCTGCTGGTAGCAAGTACCCTGATGAGCGGCACTGCGCTGGCAAATAACCATACTGTCTCGATTGGTTATGCACAAAGTGACTTTGAAAATCTGGGTGATATCCGTGGCGTGAACGTTCAGTATCGCTATGAATGGGACTCCCCTTTTAGCGTGATGGGCTCTTTCACCTATCTGACCGGGGACAACAGTGATAGCGAGTACGAAGCTGGCGAGACATGGTCATATAAAGACGATATCAAATATTATTCGCTGCTGGCTGGGCCAGTCTATCGTATTAACGATTACGTATCTGTTTATGCGCTGGGTGGCGTTTCTTATATTAAATGGGATGGAGAAACCCGATGGGATTATGACTGGGGCTATTCAGAGCGGGATAAAACGTCAGAAAATTCAACCCAGTTCGCCTGGGGCGCTGGGGTACAATTTAACCCAACGGATGATTTTTCTATCGGCATCGGCTACGAAGGTACCACAGCAAAATATTACGAATCTTACTCCGTTAATGGCTTTAACCTCACTGTCGGCTACCGCTTCTAATATCCTCCCACCCAGCTGAAAAAAAATCCCGGCACAGGCCGGGATAGTCATGCTTAAGGGAGTCATTATCCCAAAATTCTCTGTAATACCGGTCCAATCGTCTCAAACGCCTGCGGCGAGATAATATCGACGTGAGCGCAATCCTGACGGTATACCTCCAGTTCTCCCACCCAGGGTGCCCATGCCTGATGCGGATCCTGCGTGCGTGTGCGCTCGGCGACAAACAGCGTCGCTTTGCCGTCAAACTTCGCGCTGTGAGCGGTGGTGAGCAGGCGCACGGCATCAGCGTAGTTGCCCTCTATCGCTTCAAACAGTTTGCCAGGCGCCTGCCCCTGCTGGGCGGCGATAAAGGCGTCGCGCTCGCGGGCAATCTCGGCCAGCACTTCGGGATCAAGTCCGTTTGCCTCTTTTTCTGCCCAGTTTTGCGTCTCTGGCGGCCAGGTATCCAGCAGTCCGAGGAAAGCGACCTCTTCGCCCTGCTGACGCAGACGTGCGGCGATACCTTGCGCCAGCGTACCGCCGAGTGAGTAACCGAACAAATAGTAGGGCCCGTGCGGTTGTTGGGCTTGCAGCGTCGCCAGATGGTGGTCGATCACCGCATCCAGATTGTCACCCTGCTGCATCGGTCCCTCGGGCCGCGGGGACTGGATCCCCATTATCGACCAACGCGGGCTCAGATAGCGCGCCAGCACGCTGAACTGCCAGGCAAAACCCGAAGCCGGATGGAAGCAGAACAGCGTAGGCCCCTCGCTTTTACGCAGAGGTAGCAGGGTTTCGTACCCCATACGCTGCGCTTCATCATCGTTCCACGACGCCAGCAGCGTGCTGAGCGCCCCCACCGTTGAGGCTACCATCACCTGTCCTGGGGTTACCTTGCGGGCAAACGTATTGCTAAGCTGTGCCGCCAGACGCATCGCCAGTAGCGAGTGGCCACCCAGGGCAAAGAAATCGGCCTCAATGTCATTCACTTCGCAACCCAACAGCGTTGAGAAGGCCTGAGCAACAGCGATTTCAGTGTCGGATCCCGGTGCGCGACCGCTGGTTTTGTTGGACACGGCAGGCAACGGCAGCGCCTTGCGGTCAAGCTTGCCATTGGCAGACAGCGGCAACTCACTGATTTGCAGCAGTACCACTGGCACCATGTGGGCGGGTAACTGCGCTTTCAGCCTCTCGCGTAGCGCGTCGCGATCCAGCGGCAGGCCGGACTCAGATACGACATATCCCACCAGCTGACGCGCATCTCCGCCCGTCGCCACCGCCTGGTTGAAGACGCAGGCATGGGCCACGGCCTGCGCCACGTCAGGCAGACTCAGCATCGCCCGCTCAATTTCACCCAGCTCAATGCGTTGACCGCGGATTTTAAGCTGATCGTCACTGCGCCCTAAATACTCCACCGCGCCGTTATCCAGCCAGCGCGCCACGTCACCGGTGCGATACATCCGTTCGCCGGGGGCAAAGGGATCGGCAATAAAACGGCTGGCCGTCAGATCCGGACGGCCCAGATAGCCCTGAGCCAGCTGGATACCGGTGAGATAGAGATCGCCCGCGACGCCAAACGGCACCGGACGCATCATGGCATCCAGAATACGCAGGCCGGTGTTCCACGTCGGGAAACCAATCGGCACGCTGTTGCCCTGCACGGCCGCCAGCTCCGGCCCAAACGCCGGATACCAGCTGACATCTACCGCCGCCTCGGTCGGGCCATACAGATTATGCAGCGGCACGCGCGTAAGCTGCTCCCACTCACGGCAAAGCTCGGTCGGCAGCGCTTCACCGCTACAGAACACCTGCTTCAGGCTGCGGGTACAAGCCACGTTTTCCGGGGTCAGGGTCGCCACAAAGGCGGCCAGCATGGAAGGCACGAAATGGGTCGTCGTGATGCCGTACCGGGCAAAGAACTGCTGCATAGCCAACGGATCGCGATGGGCCTCCGGCTCGGCCATCACCAGCTTCGCCCCGGCGATAAATGGCCACCAGAACTCCCATACCGACACATCAAAGCTGCACGGGGTTTTCTGCGCGACGACGTCTGTAGCAGTCAGCGGGTAGTGATCCTGCATCCATAACAGGCGGTTAACGATGGCGGTCTGTCCCACCATCACCCCTTTCGGCCGTCCTGTTGAGCCCGAGGTGAAGATGATGTAGGCAGTTTGCTGCGGCGCGCACAGGTTCAACGATTCGCTGCCCGCGGCAGGTAATAGTGTGTTGTAACTAAAAGTTGGTATCGCCAGCTGGCTGAAGCGCGCGCGCTGGTCGTCGGTCGTGATCAGCAACGAGGGCTGCGCGTCCTCGAGCATCATGTGCAGGCGATCGTCCGGATAGCCGGTATCCAGCGGTAGCCAGGCGGCCCCCGCCTCCACGATGGCATGTAACGCCAGGGTCAAAAATACCGAGCGAGGTAACGCCACCGCGACGCTGTCGCCTGGCTGTACGCCCCGTTCGCGCAATAGCGTGGCAAGGGCAACCACCTGCTCGCGCATCTGGCGGTAGCTTAGTTCGTGCTGTGCATCGGCGAGCGCCGGGGCATCGGGCGTGCGGGCAGCCTGCTCTGCCACCAGCGTGCTCAGGGTGGTAGCGGGTAGCGCCACCGCGGTATCGTTGATCTGCGCCAGCTGTTGATATTCGGCGGGCGAAACGGTCTCTACCGCGCCACAGGTCAGCGCCGGATTTTCAGCGAACTGAGCCAGCAGGGCATGCAGACGTTCTACGTGCCGGCTCAGCGTCGCTTCGTCGTAACGCTGCTGGTTAGCGAGGATCTCAATGGTCAATCCGCCCTGCTCATCCGGAAACAGCGCCATCTCCAGATCGTTCACCGGGCCCGTCGCCAGGGTGTGAGTCGTGGCCGTTACGCCGTTCAGATCGAGCTGATAGTCAAAGACTTTAACGTTGAAGACCGGACCGAAGAGCGCTTCGTCACTGGCGGTACGCCCGCTGTCACGAACGATCTGCTCAGCATCGTAACGCTGATGACGACGCATTTTTTTAAGCTGTCCGGCTAAGCGCTGCGCCAGTGCGGGCAGCGTCTCCGCAGGCTGAAGGGTGACCGCCAGCGGCAGCACGTTCAGCACCGGGCCGGTGGCGGTAAGGGCCGCAGAGCCCATACGACGCATAAAAATAAACCCGGCGGCATACTCCATCCGTCCGGTCAGACGTCCCAGCCATAAGGCCACCAGCGCCAGCGCAAGATCGGTACGCTGCACCTGCCCGACGTTTGCCAACTTACTGAAGGCGCGGGCATCAGCGCTTAGCTTCATACGCAGAATATCGGTGGTCGCGGCCCGGCCTGGCAGCGGCGTAGCGGAAAGCGACACCGGCGGCGGTAGCTGTTTACGCTGCTCAGCCCAGAAAGCACCATCGCGGGCGTACGCATCGCTCTCCCGATAGCGTTGATACTCCTCCACCACCTCCGCAAAAGGGGTAAAGGGCGATGCGGGGGTCTCGTCCCCCCTCGACCAGGCACGATAAATAGCGACGATTTGCCGGGTAATGGCCGGGAAGCTAAAGCCATCCACCACCAGATGGTGATAGCGCTGATACCAGTACCAGCGGTTGTCCTCCACCTGAATCAGTTGATGGCAGGCCAACGGCTGGCCGCTATCCACTCGCAGGTTTTGGTGTAAATCTGCCTGCATCTGCGCCATGGCGGCGGCATGCGGATCGGCTTCATTGCGGCAGTCAACAATAGGGGGTTCAGCAAGCGGCAGGGTCTCATCAACCCACTGCCATACCTCGCCGTTATCCTCCGCAAAACGGGTGCGCAGGGTATCGGCCTGCATCATGCCCGCGACGATGGCTTTTGCCAGCAGCGGCGCGCTGATTTCACCCTCAAGTTCTACGTAGTGCGCCACGCTCCAGGCATTGGGCAAGGGAGAGAGCTGCTCTGCCATCCAGATACCCGGCTGAGCCGCGACAAGGGGAAGACGCGTGCTCATGCCTGCTCCTCAGCGAAATGGGCGGGGGTCAGGGTGCGCCAGTTTGCCGCCAGCCACTGCTGACAGGCCTCGCTGGATTGCGGCTCGCTCACCACCTGCCACCCCGCAGGCAACGCGCACTGCTGCGGCCAGAGGCTGAACTGCTGCTGTGCGTTTTGCAAAAGGATGAACTGACCCTGCGGATTGTCGAAGGGATTAGTAAATTCCATACCAGACTCCGTTATTGAATAAGCGGCTGCCAGAGCGTCATTAGGCCCTGCGTCAGCCCTCCGCGCCAGCAAAGTGCATCATGTCCGCCGTCAACCTGACGCCAGAAAACCGGCAACTGCGTGCGTTGTAGCTCGGCATAAAGTGCCTGTCCGGCACGCAGGATCAGCGGCTCGCGGATCCCCGCTTCAATGACGATGCGCAATCCCTGCGGCGTGATTTCATGGTTTTTTAGCTGGGTAATCAATTGCCCGTCCTGCTGAGCGCCGCGATGGGGCCACCAGAACGACCCCGACTGGCTGAGCACGCAGCCAAAGCGTTCAGGCCAGTTAAGCCCGGCATAGAGCGCGGAGAGGCCGCCAAAACTCTGCCCGGCCACCACCGTGCGGTCGGCCCGGTCGCTGAAGGGGGCGATGTCCTGCACTTGCGGCAGTAATTCGTCCTGCACTGCCAGCCAGAAATCGGGGTTGCAGGGCAGCTCGCGGCTGCGGTGGGCGGTATCGATCACATCGATTAACAGATAAACCGCCGGCGGCAGTTTTCTCGCCTGAGTCAGGGCCGTGAGCGGCGACCAGACGGGCATGCTCTCGGCCCAGAACTGCCCGTCCAGCAGCACTGCCAGAGGGCGTTCTGCGGGGGCGTCTTCGCCGGTGGTAAAAATCCAGACCCGACGGCTATTGCCCAGCCTGTCGCTTTGCCAGGTGATGCAGCGTGGTTGCGCATGGCTACACGTCGTCATCTCCCAGCCCGGCTGCACCGGCGCACCGGGCATCTCCAGCGCCGAGACGGGATGCCCGCGCCCACCGCGCCAGCTCCAGGCGTTGAGCGGATCGGCAATGGCCTGCGGCAGCAGCTTACGCCACCCTTCACGCAGGGCCATACGATCCGGCGGATCGGCGGCAAACACGGTATCGGCAAAATCGTTGTCATTCACGGAGGGAATAAAGCAATAGCTGCCGCGCCAGTGCGGGCTGAAGGTGCCCTGCCACTGCCAGACATCGGTGCCAGGCAGGCGCGTCAGAGATTGTGGGCGGGCATTGTGGTGATGGTCGGTGACGCCGGTGATATAGAGCCAGACTCGCTTTAACCGCGACGTCTGCTCGGTGCCGGCCGGATCGCGCCAGTAAAACGTGACCCGATAGTGATCCCCTTCCTGCACCTTCTGCGGGCCATTTACCGCCCGCCACCAGGCGTCGCTTCCTGTCTCCAGCGTTGTCACTGAATTAACCCCATGTTTACAGGCCTGTTTTTGATCAACGATAATTTATATCGATAATATTATTGATAACTATTTGCATTTGCAATAGCGTATGGTCGCGCTGTGGGAAGCGTGACCATTTATTAACCATGCCTGGCGTTGTGTACTGATCAGGAACGAGCAGTTTACACAGCCTTGCGGGCGACATCCTGCCGCCTCCCTGCCCTTTCGGGAACGGAGCCAGGGGAACGCGGCAACGAAAAGCAGGACACACAATGAACAACAAGATTCACTCACTGGCCGTACTGGTCAACCTGGGGATTTTCGGCACGGCCCTGCCCGCTATGGCCGCTGAGACGCCCGCGCATGAAGACACCATGGTTATCACCGCCGCCGAGCAGAACCTGCAGGCACCGGGGGTGTCGAAGATTACCGCCGATCAGATCCGCAAAAATCCTCCTGCACGCGATGTGGCAGAGATCATCCGTACCATGCCTGGCGTCAACCTGACCGGTAACTCCACCAGCGGCCAGCGCGGTAACAATCGCCAGATCGATATTCGTGGTATGGGACCAGAAAACACCCTGATTCTGATTGATGGCAAACCGGTGACCAGCCGCAACTCTATCCGTCTGGGCTGGCGCGGCGAGCGTGATACGCGTGGTGATACCGGCTGGGTACCGCCAGAGATGATTGAGAGTATTGAAGTTATTCGTGGTCCTGCGGCTGCGCGTTACGGCAACGGCGCGGCGGGCGGCGTGGTGAACATTATCACCAAAAAATTCGACGACCAGTGGCACGGCTCCTGGAACACCTATCTCAACGCGCCAGAGCACAAAGAAGAGGGTTCAACCAAACGCACCAACTTCAGCCTGAGCGGGCCGCTGGGGGGCGATTTCAGCTTCCGCATGTATGGCAATCTGGATAAAACCCAGGCCGATGCCTGGGACATCAACGACGGTCATCAGTCTGAACGTACCGGCGCCTACGCCGACACCCTGCCAGCAGGCCGTGAAGGGGTCGAGAACAAAGACATTAACGGCGTGGTTCGCTGGGACTTCGCGCCAATGCAGTCGCTGGAGTTCGAAGCGGACTACAGCCGACAGAACAACCTCTACGCCGGTGATACGCAAAACACCAATAACGACAATGCGAAAGAGGGTCTGGTTAAGAAAAATTACGGTAAAGAGACAAACCGTATTTATCGCCAGAACTTTGCCGTCACCTGGAACGGTGGCTGGGATAACGGCGTTACCACCAGCAACTGGGCGCAATACGAGCATACCCGTAACTCCCGTCTTGGCGAAGGGCTGGCAGGCGGTCTGGAAGGGTTGTTTAACAGCAATCAGTTCACCGATACCGACCTGGCAGACGTCATGTTGCACAGCGAAGTGAATATTCCGATCGATTTCCTGGTCAATCAGAACCTGACTCTGGGCACCGAGTGGAACCAGCAGCGGATGAAGGACTCCACCTCGAACACGCAACCCCTGCAAGGCGGCGCGATCCCGGGCATGAGCGACGATCGCAGCCCGTATTCGCAGGCCGAAATCTTCTCTGTCTTTGCAGAGAACAACATGGAGCTGACCGACAGCACCATGCTGACCCCGGCGCTGCGTTTCGATCACCACACCATTGTGGGTAACAACTGGAGCCCCTCCCTGAACCTGTCGCAAGGTCTGGGGGATGACTTTACTCTGAAAATGGGTATTGCCCGTGCCTATAAAGCCCCGAGCCTGTATCAGACCAACCCGAACTACCTGCTGTACAGTAAAGGCCAGGGTTGCTACGCAAGCTCCGACGGCGTGGGCTGCTACATGATGGGCAATGACGACCTGAAGGCCGAAACCAGCATTAACAAAGAGATTGGGCTGGAGTGGAAACACGATGGCTGGCTGGCCGGCGTGACCTGGTTCCGTAACGACTATCGCGACAAGATCGAAGCGGGTTACGCGCCAATCGGTCATACCTCAACCAGCAAGGTCTCTACCGATATCTATCAGTGGGAGAACGTCCCGAAAGCCGTGGTAGAAGGTCTGGAAGGATCGCTCAATATCCCGGTTAGCGATACGGTAAACTGGTCCAATAACCTCACCTATATGCTGCAAAGTAAAAACAAAGAGACCGGTGACCGACTGTCGATCATCCCTGAGTACACGCTGAACTCGACCCTGAGCTGGCAGGTACATCAGGATGTGTCGCTGCAGTCGACCTTCACCTGGTACGGCAAGCAGCAGCCGAAGAAATACAACTACAAAGGCGAACCGGCAACCGGCTCTGAGAAAGACGAAGTGAGCCCATATAGCATTGTTGGCCTGAGCGCGACCTGGGATGTCACCAAAAACGTGAGTTTGACCGGCGGCGTGGATAACCTGTTTGATAAACGCGTATGGCGTGCGGGTAATGCGCAAACCACGGGTAATGACCAGACCGGCGCCTATATGTACGGCGCAGGGGCTTATACGTTTAACGAACCGGGACGCACCTGGTACATGAGCGTGAATACGCACTTCTAAGTCATCCTGATAACGGCAACCTGGATGGGTTGCCGTTTTATCGCCTCCCGTGCGATAACATGGGTTTTAAACCCGTGCGAGATCCCGGACGCCATGTATTACACCACATCCACTTTTCAGCTCGCCGGCACCACCGTCCACACTGTGACCTTCGATCCCGCCACCTTTACGGAGGACGATCTCCTCTGGCTCCCCCATCATACGCAGCTGGCTAACGCCGGGCGCAAGCGCAAAACAGAGCACCTTGCCGGGCGGATCGCCGCGGTCTCGGCCC
This sequence comes from Leclercia sp. UBA1284, assembly GCF_002308415.1. Taxonomy (NCBI): domain Bacteria; kingdom Pseudomonadati; phylum Pseudomonadota; class Gammaproteobacteria; order Enterobacterales; family Enterobacteriaceae; genus Leclercia; species Leclercia sp. UBA1284. Next base: position 316,671 of record NZ_DBUS01000006.1, on the reverse strand, counting down.
TCTCATCGCGAGGGATATCGACCGTGCCGGGTGCAGGTGAAAACGGCGAACCGCTCTGGTCGACGGGCCTGAATGGCAGCATCAGCCACAGCGGTAATATCGCGATGGCTATCGTTAGCGAAAATTCGTTAGTGGGGATTGATTATGAAGCGATCCTCGACGAAAAAGAGGCTTTCGACATTAAAGAGGGCATTGTTAACGACGTGGAAAGTAGCCTGCTGCTCAACAGCGGTTTGCCCTTTCCTCTCGCCTTAACGCTGGCCTTTAGCGCCAAGGAGAGCCTGTTTAAGGCACTCTTTCCCAGAGTGAAGGCGTATATGGGTTTTGAAACCACCCGCGTCAGCGCCATTACTGACCATAGTCTGCAACTTACGCTGTGCAAGCCGCTGGCGGGATTCCAGGAAAATCATGCTTTTACTCTGTTCTGGCGCCGCTTCAATCACGCGCTAGTCACGCTCATCGACTGAGCCCTTCGCCTTCAGGTGGCGCTTCTCTTTCAGAACCGCAATAGCCCGGGCTGATACAATTAACGCTCAAGCGCAGCGATAATGTCGGCCTCTATGTTTTCCGGTTTGATGAACGGGGCATAACGCTTGAGGGGTTTGCCGTCCCGACCAATCAGGAACTTGGTAAAGTTCCACTTTATCCGCCCGCCCAGCACGCCGGGCAACGCCTCTTTCAGGTAGCGAAACAGCGGGTGCGCGGCGGCGCCGTTAACTTCCACTTTCTCGAACATTGGAAAGCTCACACCGTAGTTGATGTGACAGGTCTGCTCAATATCATCGGCTCCGCCGGGCTCCTGCTTGCCAAACTGGTTGCAGGGAAAACCAAGCACCACCAGCCCCTGGGCCGCATACTTTTGGTAGAGCGCTTCAAGGCCGGCATACTGAGGCGTGAAACCACAATGGCTGGCGGTATTCACTACCAGAATCACTTTGCCAGCATAGTCGGCCATCGGGATGGGCTCGCCACGCAGTGTACGGGCAGAAAAAGGGTAAAAGTTGGTCATATTGCGGTCCTCAGCGCTCACTCCGTTCGTCAGCATATTGCTGTTATGGCTTATAGCATATGTCATAGCCAGGTCCGGCGGTGTTGTTCGGTGGGTCGTTTTGCCGGGTAGGCTATGTGCGGGTCATAGTTGCAGAGATGCGGAATAATAACAATGAAGCCTTTGGGATCTGGGCGCTTATGCTGGCCCAGGCTCGCAGAATGTCAGATTGGTGACGCGCGAAAAGCGAGGCTCCCCGAAAATGAACTGAGACAGCCCTGCTTTATCTCACGCGCAATATCTGACTGACTTACAGGCCGAGGTCAGAGAGGCTCGGGTGATCGTCAGGGCGACGGCCCAGCGGCCAGAAGAACTTACGCTCGCTCTCTTTGATAGGCATGTCATTGATACATGCGAAGCGACGTTTCATCAGGCCATCAGCCTCGAACTCCCAGTTTTCGTTGCCATAAGAGCGGAACCAGTTGCCTGAGTCATCACGCCATTCGTAAGCATAACGCACGGCAATACGGTTCCCGCCAAACGCCCACAGCTCTTTAATCAGGCGGTATTCGAGCTCTTTTTTCCACTTACGGGCGAGGAAACCTTCCGCCTCTTCGCGGTTATTGGCGAATTCGGCACGGTTACGCCATTTGGTATCCAGCGAGTAAGCCAGCGCGACTTTGGCCGCATCGCGCGTGTTCCAGCCATCTTCCGCCAGACGGACTTTCTCAATGGCGGTTTCCAGCGTAAATGGCGGAAGCGGCGGACGGACTTGTGTATCGGTCATGGTAATATTCCTGTTAACTTGATTTAAAGGTAATAAAAGATTCGTTGCTCAGGCCCCGGCTGAGAGCCGTTCCAGTAAAACTTTTGCCATTTCCCGTGCGTCGTCAGCGGCGTTCCGGTCACCCATTACGTATGTCATGGTGATAGCCCCCTCGATCAGAAGCAGCAGTTGTCTGGCCAGCGCAACAGCGTGCTCAGGGTTCAACTGCTCGCTGAGTTCGAGCGCGTAATCCAGCAATTTTTGCTTATGCATTTTCGCTATCTGGCGGACGGGATCCTCCGGGTCCCCCACTTCTCCGGCCGTGTTGATAAAGGCACATCCCCGGAACCCCTCGGACTCAAACCAGCTTTTCAGAACGGTGAACATATTCAGAATGCGGTCCCTGGGCGTTTCGCCTTTATCAGACTCGGTTCTGAACCACTGCATCCACCGTTCGTCACGCTCGTTTAACGCGGCTGATGCCACGTCCTCCTTGTTCGCGAAATGGCGATAAATACTTTTCCTGGCGACGCCCGAGGTCTTCACCAGAAGGTCCATGCCCATGGCGTGGATCCCGTTCTGATAGATAAGTTGCTCAGCGGTCGTGAGGATTTTTTCTCGTGTATCAGTTGGCTTCTTGTTCATGCCTTAAAGGTAGAACGATCGTTCTACCTGGTCAAGCATTTGTTGTTATTTCTTTTTTCAGAAGGGATAAATCACGAAGGGGAACCCACATAACTAGTTGAATAAAAAGTTATTTTATACTCAACGTTGTAACAGGAGTTCGCTTGAACAAATACGCATTCAGAAATAAATCGGGCGTGGAGGAAGAAATTTGAGGCTGGGTCAGATGGCAATAAACGTAAAAATGCGGGGATAGTGCTGCGCGCCGATCAACGCAGTTTGTTGGATTGAGTGCGAGATTTGCCTTGCAGGCCCAGGCTCTCTTTAACCGCCCGACGCATTTGTACTCTGTCGAGAATGATACTGGTCCGCTCGCCAGGTATGGTCAGCCTGAACTCACCATTTAATGGCATCGGGGATATCAGATACCATCGTCCATTAAAGATAATCCAGTTCACTTCATACCCAATCAATACGCGAAAAGCTTTGCCGCCCGGAGCGCCGGGCACCGTATGTTTTTAACTGTTAGTTCACACCGCACTTTTACAGGTGCGGCCTGAACGACTATGAACTTTTCCTGTTTCGAAACGCGGCCACTTTCATACGATTACCGCAGGTGGCCATACTGCACCAGCGACGGCGGTGCGATTTACTCAAATCGTGAAAAAGTAAAACACAGTTATGCGCCTCACACTGGCGTACATATTCGAATTTTTCATCCGTGACGAGTTTTACCAGGGCGTCGGCGATGGGCCAGAGCAGGCTGGCAGGACTCTCAACGCCGCAATGTACATCGACACGATAGCGCTGTGTATCCTGCGCCCATTTTAGCCTGACCTCAGGCCGCCCTTTTTCAAGAATCCGGTTGATGACCGTCAGCTCTGCCTCACGGGACTGCATCGCGGCATGCACGACGGCTCTGGCAGCTTCACGGAGCTGGCGGGCCTCCGTCAGTAATTCAGGCGGAGCCTCCGTTCCTTCAGGCACCAGGCCCGCCCTCTCCAGCCAGTCAATAACGCTGAGCGCATCCTCAAAGCAATCGTGTCGCTCGTCACCCATCCCATATTCACTGTTGATGAAATCCAGCGCGAGGTTATCAGCCAGGAAGAGCGGCGGAGAAGAAAGCTTTTCGATGTTCATAGGCACCTGTAACCCATTAAATAATTTTGACAGGTTACCAAAAATATGTGTAACCTTCAATTAAGTACTTTAACGGTTACAAGGGGTTTACTATGACGTCTCCATATTCAGGATCTTCATCCGCCGATAACGCATCTACCGCGCAGGTTCATTACCGCTATCAACAGGCGGGCAAGGTTAACGTGTTTTACCGTGAGGCAGGCGATCCGGCGTCGCCTGTTCTGCTGCTGCTGCATGGTTTTGCAGGCTCATCCTTTATGTTCCGCGATCTTATTGCCCAACTGGCCGATCGTTACCGTCTGATAGCCCCAGATTTACCGGCCTTTGGTTTTACCGAGGCGCCAGCGCGCGGCGACTACGCGTATACCTTTGACCAGCTGGCTGAAACCATTGACCAGTTCACTGAAGCGCTCGGCATCGACGCCTATGCTCTGATGGTTCACGACTATGGCGCCCCCGTCGGGTGGCGTCTTGCCCTCGCGCATCCACAGCGGGTTACCGCCATCATTTCCCAGAATGGCAACGCTTACGAAGAGGGGCTGGGCGAGGCCTGGGCGCCTATTCAACGATACTGGCGCGACCCGACTCCCGAGAACCGCAGCGCGCTGCGTGAATTTCCGACGCCCGCCTCAATCAAATGGCAGTATCTGGAAGGGGTAAGCGATCCGAGTCTGGTCTCTCCGGATGGCTACTCGCTGGAAGGAATGCAGGTATTACGGCCGGGCAATGCGGAGATCCAACTCGATTTATTACTGGATTACGCTTCGAATGTACGGATGTATCCGCAGTTTCAGCAGTATTTCAGGGACTACCAGCCCCCGCTGTTGGCGGTCTGGGGTAAACATGATCCGTTCTTCATGGCCGCAGGTGCCGAAGCCTGGAAGCGTGATATCCCGAACGCGCAGATAAATTTCTATGATACCGGCCACTTCGCCCTTGAGACCCATGCGAATGAGATAGGCGCTGACATTCGCGACTTCCTCGACAGGCATCTCGTTCAGTAATCTTCACGCCCCTCACCGGCGCGAATAACCGGCGGAGGGAAAAGTACAGCCTCAGACGAAAGGCGTCGGTACAGGCATTTGTGCCGACGTGATCAGGCTGCATCTTACCAACGCTTTAACGTACCGCGATTCAGAAGCGGGTCAGCGTCGTTCCATAAAGGATTATTTCATATGTCATTGACTACAGGTGTACATCACATTGGTCTGGCAGTATCAAAGCTTGAAGAGAGCGCCGGGTTCTTCACTAAACTGCTGGGCTGGGAAGAGGTAAAACGGCGCGAGGATTATCCGGCCATCTTTGTCAGGGACGGAGCAATAATGATTACGCTCTGGAAAACGCAGACCGAAGAGCCCGTTAACTTTGACCGTAAAAAGAATGTCGGTCTCCACCACCTGGCGCTACGGGTTAAAACTAAAGCGGCGCTGTTTGAGATCCTTGAGGTGCTCAAGGCGAACAATATTGAGATTGAATTTGAACCGGCATTAATCAGACAAGGGCCGTCTATGCACATGATGTGCTACGACCCGAGTGGCATACGCATTGAATTTCATTATTCAGAATGAAGGGAGATACGACGCATTGAGTTGAGAAAAAGCCAGGTTGAAATATTCATATTACTGGTAAAGAAATCAGTTTAAGCGCGGCTGCGGCGGTATTTGTTGATGACCGCTTCGAGCAAAAGCGGAGGTTACGCATTTGAGCAGCAACAGTTATGGTCTCTGTCTCATACACAGTTAATCACTCACAAAACTATCCCAGTGGCGCATGTAATTTATAAAATCATTACTGAGCCCATTTTTCCTGAGATACGCTTCGGTAACCGAGAGGGATGGCGAAGCATGGTGGGGATTTTTTTTGATCTTTTCGGGAAAATCCGTTTCCAGGATGGCGGCCCGTCCAATCATGACGAAATCAAGTCCAGCCTCCAGAACCATCCTGGCATCATCCGCGTTCATCAGCTTCCCTGACGCGCCCAGCTTCACTCTGCCGCGGGGCAGGTCTGCAAATACATCTATCGCGCGTTTTCCGGCAAAAGCGCCGTTCTCCAGCGTAAATCGCACATCCCATGGCGCAAGGTCGAGATAATCAATCAGCTCTTCTGCCAGACACGTTCTCGCGACATACAGGATATCTTCAAAGTCCATCCCATACCGTTCGAAAGACAATCTGAGTCCAATCTGAAAATCCTGACCGCACTCCCTACGAATGCCTTCGATGATCTCGATAATGAGCCGGGCCCGGTTTTCACGGCTTCCGCCGTATTCATCCGTGCGCTGATTCAGGGTAAAAGAGAGAAACTGACTCAGAATCCAGCCAAACGCACCGTGAACTTCTGCTCCGTCGAAACCTGCTTTTTTGGCCCTGCATGCTGCGCCGATAAAATCATCGCGCAGCTGATGAACCTCTGTCCGTGTAAGGCCACGGGCGTTATAAGTGAGGTTATCCGAAGGGCCAACGCTTTTTCCATCCTTAAGGTTGAACCCCGCCCGGAAGCCACCATGATGCAGCTGAATTGAGGAGACTGCACCGTGCTTGCGAATGATGTCAGCCATCCGGCGAAGGCCCGGTAGCTGATCGTCATTCCAGATCCCCAGCTGGTTTTTGAACGTTTTCCCGTTTTCCTGAACATTGGCTGCACATGCCATAATCATGCTATAGCCGCCGCGTGCAACTCGTTCTATCCAGTCAAAATCAGCCTGTGAGGCAGTTCCGTCAACCTCACTTTGCTGGTTAGTTAATGGTGCGAGGAGTAGTCGGTTTTTAAGCTCTGGTCCCCGCATTAACGAGAGGATGCGGAATAAGGGATCATTCATGACTGAATCTCCTGTGGATGCGAGAAATTAATTCTTTCAAGGAGAGGCGCGAAGTACTCAATTCCTTCAGGCACCTCTTCGCTACCATTGGGATCAAGCAGCCATTCAATCATGCGATGCGGCCACTGCAGGCTTTCCGCCATTGCGGTAGATGTGATTGCGGTGATGATTTCGCTTTCCCTACCTTCATTGATTTTGTCGGCAAACTCAGGTTCGATAAGGCATGCTCGTGCCAGGGAAACCATATCAGCATGCTGCAGCTCTTTCTGCGTGTCGGACGCTGAGAACGTGTGTGGCACAGTGATGAAGACTGTCCGCCCATTAATAGTGTTGTGTATTGCTTCATTGAAGCTGTTATCGCAGGACTGAATGTAATCCAGCTCCTTACCCGCAAGCGCATCAATCAGATGTAACGTCTCCTCGATGCCGTAGCCGTCACCATTGGCATGCCGTTTTTCTTCGGTAAGCCGGTATCCAACGATATAGTTTTCACCCCAGCAGTCACGGGCAACTTTCTGCACTTCATCCACTATTGCCAGGGCAAAGTTCATCCGCTTCTTCAGTGTCCCACCGAAAAAATCCGTCCGTTTATTTGAATATGGAGAAAAGAACTGCTGAATGAGATGGCTGTAAGCGCCGTGAATCTCCACGCCATCAAAGCCCGCCAGGTATGCACGCCTTGTCGCTGCACCAAACATGCGCACAACGTCCCATACTTCATCTTCGGTAAGTTCAGTGATTTCATAAGGAACTTCACCGAACTTAACGTTGCTCGGCCCGAATACCCTGCCATGTTTTTCGAGGGACACGACCGAACGCAAACCCGAGTGATAGATTTGCACCAGGGCTTTATTACCGTGACGCTTCATTCGCTGACCAAGCTGGCGCATCCCCGGAATAAAGCTGTCGTCATAGAGGGACATCTGAAACGGAAATTTTTCACCGTACTTGCTTACCGCCGTCGCGCCGGTCACGAGGATGGACGCGGCTTTAGAACGATGACCAAAGAAAGCCAGGTCTTCATCTTCAATATACCCATCCCATGATGCCGCTTTAGATGTCATGGGCGCCATCATTACACGGTTAGGGATTTCGATGCCGTGTCTAAAGGCGAGAGGCGAGTTAAGTTTACGCATAATCAAAAGTGCCTTGTTAAGCGCAATATCTACATATTGCGAATTATCAATACGTTTGGGGAAATTAAAGATCGTCGGAGATATGCTGGGCGAATTGCTTTATCACTGCCTCATTCCTGCGGTAGTAAGTCCATTTTCCAATACGGGTAGCAATGACAAGGTCTGCTTTTTGTAAGGTATTGAGATAAATCGATGCGGTTGACTGAGTCATATCAAGCTTTTTGGTTATCTGACTCACACATACCCCCGTCGCCACGAGATCCACATCGGCCTGCGTGACAGGTGTAAAGTGCTCAAGTGGGCTTTTGAGCCAGCCGAGGATCTGGCGTCGGGCATCGTTGGATATGGCTTTAAGTATCGCAGATACGTTCATAGGTACATCTCGTTGTGATGTTGTATTGCCCATTACAGTATCAACATATTTAAATATGTCAATATGTAGTAAACCTATAGAATTCTGGCAAAAGAGCGCGCTGGCAATATCCGCTTCTGGCATGAAGCAGATGAATTGGCTGAACTGCAGGTTCGTTTTGAGCCAGTAGCGGACAATGAGTAATCCTTTCCTATACCAACGTTTTATGTTTTCTTTTACGTAAGCAACGGAACAAGGACATCCCCGTGAAAATCTACTGGACCCTTAAAAGTATTAGCGAACTAAAAGACTTACCTTATAAGGAGCGAGTAAGACGGTGGCGGAGCGCGTATAAATCGGCCTTTCGACACTGGCAAACCTGGGGCGGCCTCGCCCTCTGCGGGGCCTTCGGCGGCGCAGGAGCGTACTTTGGCGGCATGGCTGGCACCGTAGTATTTGCTGGGCTGGGCGGCTTTATTTACGGCCAGATCGTGACACAGGTTATCCTGAAACATTATCGGCACCGGCTGCAGGGCGAAGCCAACTGACGGGTAAGGTCTGGAAGGCTTCCAGACTCGGCCCTCAATGTGTCAAACGCCTGCCCCACGACCTGCGCATGGTGAACAACATAATACAGTGCCAGGAACGTCCGCGCCTGGCACGAAACTGACCACCTGAAGCGTTGTGCAATCTGCCTCGAGCAAGGCGCGGACGTTATTTCCAGAAAGGGTTTTATATAAAAGCGTTAAAAACTGAAGAGTTGATCTTATCCGGTTATGAAATATGAATTAGAGGCCGAATATCGCCTCAATTTCTATCGAGAGGTCAGGTGAAAAGAGGCGGCTGACTTCTACGAGCGAGCTCGCTGGCAAGTGATCACCGTAATTTTGGTACAACACTTTGCGTAGTTCGTCGATCTCCGCAAAAGAGGTAATAAATATCGTCACTTTGATCAGGGCTGAAAAATCAGCGCCTTCCAGAGTAATGATTTTTCTCATTTGACTGAATATCTCTTCAGCCTGTTCAGCCATGCCTTTCTGTTGAGCGGCGGTGCCAAATGCGGTCAATCCTGAAATGTAGAGCGTATTGCCATGTTTTACGGAATGAACATAAGGAGCCTTTACTTCACCTAACTCAGGATAATTCTTGCGTAACAGGTTGTTCATACTGAGATCCTTCTGGAAGCGAGTAAACAACGACCTTACCATCTTCCTTAAAATGCTCCACCTTGATTTTTGATGATGAAACGCGCAACGTCCATTTGTTGCATCACGCGAACAGGCTATCTGAGCTTGAGGTTCGCCCTGAGCGAATAGCGACCAATATCAAAAATGCCTAAGGATAAGGCGATGATGAATATGCCCTTTAACGCGTAAGCATTTACCGCGAAAACCCATCACAGCTCATACAAGCCACCCCTGCAGGTGGCTTCGTCGTTAATGGCACATAGAGAAAGATTATTCAGCAAAGCAGCGAGCTGCATGCTCTTGCACAAAGGTCGTAACGGTTTCCGGTGCCTCCAGCGGCGGGAAGTGATTGACCCCCTTAAGCACCTTTAGCTCTGCCCCACCGCCCAGCAGTTGCTGCAGCGCGGTGGCAAACGGAAGCGGATTAGGCGCATCGTTTTCACCCTGCAGGATGAGTGCCGGTGCGGTAATGGCGCAATAGCGATCGGCCATTTCATGGTTCAGGAATGCAGCGGCATTCGCCTGCAGGGCGTGCGTCGCCCATTTTGCGGCCTCGGCACCCACGCTTTCCGGGACGCCAAAGGGTTGATAAAAGGCCACCGCACCGGAAGGCGTGGCAACCGCTTCGCTAACCCCCTCCACGGACATACCCGCGTCGCGCATCTGCTTGCCGTCTACATAGCAGGCGGTATAGACCAGTCCGGCCACCCGCTGCGGAGAGTTGGCTGCAAAGGTGGAGATGATATTGCAGCCGATCGAATGAGAAACCAGAACCACAGGCCCGTTGATGCCAGCCGCATCAATCACCGCTTTTAAATCCTCTGCGTGACGCGGAATGCTGTATGCCTCTGCCTGCAGGGGTTTAGCGGAACGGCCATAGCCGCGGCTGTCATAAGAGACCGTGCGGAATGTCCTGGACAACACCTCGGTCTGTGCCTGCCAGATATCGCTGATGCCAAAATAGCCGGAAACAAAAACGATCGGCAGACCCTGACCCTTCGCTTCGTAGTAAATTTCGATGCCGTCATCGGTGAGTGCGTATGCCATAGTATTACCTCGGATGTTAACAGTCCGAAAAGTATAAAAAGCGCCCCGCAACGGCGTGAGAGGCCAGGAAGTCAAAATGCGATGATATCGGGCCAACGTTGTTTCCGCAGGAGACAGGCCGGTCTCCTGCGGGAAAGGGATATTGCTCTGAGCGCAATAGCATCGCTTTTTGACCCTTTTTCATCGAAGAATGACCTGCGCGCGCCTCACCCCTCTTCCGCAGCTTTTTTATACTGCGCTCTCCATGCACAGACCGCATCGCTGCGGTGTACTTGACGGAGTAAAAAATGCAGCTGACTCAAATACGAAACGCCACACTGAAGCTTGACTATGCCGGGGTTCGCTTCCTGATCGACCCGATGCTCGCAGATAAAGAGGCCTGGCCCGGCTTTCCCGGAACGGCGCGTTCTCACCTGCGTAACCCTCTGGTGGCGCTGCCGGTTTCCGTTGACACTTTGCTGGACGTAGATGTGATTATCGTGACGCATACGCATCAGGATCACTGGGACGAAGCGGCTCAGCAGCTCATCCCCAAAGACAAGGTGATTTACACGCAGAATGAAAGCGATGCGTCACTTATCCGCTCTCAGGGCTTTACCGCAGTCAGCGTGCTGGCTGACACCAACGTCATTGCCGGCATTAACGTCGTAAAAACCGATGGACAGCACGGCAGCGATGAAGCCTATGCCATTCCTGAAGTGGCCGAACGCCTGGGCGATGCGTGCGGGCTGGTCTTTTCCGCTGAGGGTGAAAAGACGCTCTATATTGCCGGCGACACCATCTGGGTACCGACGTACGTGAGCAGCCTGAAGAAATACGCGCCGGACGTCGTCGTCCTCAATATCGGATGTGCGACGGTCGACGGGATTGGCGCCATTATTATGGGTAAAGAGGATGCCCTGCGCACGCTGGAGATTCTGCCGGCAGCGACCCTGGTGGCCTCACATATGGAAGCCGTAAACCATTGCCTGCTCAGCCGCGCTGAGTTGCGTGCATACACCGCAGAAAATGGTGTGCAACAAAATGTACGGGTGCCTGAGGACGGCGAGGCGCTTAGTCTTTGACGCACAGCCTGTCTGCAGGCGGCTAAAATCTGATTGCCGCCTGCCGGCAAAACGTCGGCTATACCCGATTTAATCAGTAAAAGGTCTCTATTATGTCCGCTCTGCACGTTGCCGTTATTGCCACGCCGGGTTTTAGCCCGTTTCACTTCTCCGTTCCGTCCATGGTCTTTGATAAGGCCATGCCGGAGCCGGGGCTGTTCGACGTGACGATCTGTGCTGAGCAGCCAGGCATAGTGGGATCTGATATCGGGATTTCCATTAACGTGGAGCATGGCGCTGAGCAACTCGAGATTGCAGACATTATTATCGTCCCCTTCTGGGAGCATCCCGGGGTGCGTCCCTCCCCTGCCCTGCTTGATGCCCTGCGAGCGGCCTGGCAACGCGGGGCTGAGGTGGTGGGGCTATGCCTTGGGGCTTACGTACTCGCCTATGCCGGACTATTGGATAACCGCCGGGCCTCGACGCACTGGGAGTTTGAGCAGGATTTTGCCGGGCGCTTTCCGCAGGTCAGGCTGGACGGTAATGCGCTCTATACCAGCGATGAGCGCCTGATCACCTCTGCGGGTACGGCCGCAGGCATAGACTGCTGCCTGAATATCGTGCGGGAACATTACGGATCTGCACTTGCGAACCGCGTGGCCCGGCGAATGGTCATTCCTCCGTACCGTGAAGGGGGACAGGCGCAGTTTATTGAGCACGTGGTGCCGGAGACGACGCGTGACGAGCAGATTAATGACCTTATTAACTACCTGCGCCGCAACCTGGACAAGCGCCACGATATTGACTCTCTGGCCGGTTTTTCCGGCATGAGCCGGCGCACGCTGACGCGCCATTTTGTCAAGGCAACCGGTATGACCGTCAAAGACTGGCTCAGCGCCCAGCGTCTGCAGCGCAGCCAGGAGTTGCTCGAAACCACGGATCACAGCATTGACGTAGTATCGTCCCTGGTCGGATACCAGTCCCCGGTCTCTTTTCGCCAGAGTTTCAAGGCGCGCTTTAATGTCAGCCCCAGCGAATGGCGGCGCACCTTCAGGGGACCGGGCGTGTTTTAAAGAGCGTGCCCACGCAGGATCATTGGCATTTTCTGAGACAGCCAGCCCGGCTCAACGAATGAGGTCCAGCTACTTAATTCGCTGACCGGTCTCATCAATCACTTTTTCACCATCCTCTTTCGTGAAAGCGCCCTTCTGACCTTCAGACAGGATCTCCAGCACCACTTCTGAAGGCCGGCAAAGCCTTGTCCCAAGCGGCGTGACCACCACTGGTCGATTGATCAGGATGGGATGCTGAAGCATAAAATCAAGCAGCTGCGCATCAGAAAATATCTCTTCTGCAAGACCCAGTTGCGCATAAGGTTCAACGTTCTGACGCAGCAACGCCCGCACCGGGATCCCCATATCGTTGATCAGCTGCACAAGCTCATTGCGGGTGGGGGGCGTATCGAGATAATAGATAATGTTCGGTTCGTTGCCGCTGTTACGGATCATCTCCAGCGTGTTACGGGAGGTGCCACAGGCCGGGTTGTGATAGATGGTGATGTTGCTCATATCAGTATCTCATTACAAAGTGACAGAGAGCCGCCACGCCAGCGCGGCCAGAGTGACAAAGAGCACGGGCAGGGTCATGATAATGCCGGTGCGGAAGTAATATCCCCAGGTGATGGTCACGTTTTTCTGTGCCAGCACATGCAGCCATAGCAGCGTGGCCAGGCTGCCTATCGGGGTGATTTTCGGGCCTAAATCGCAGCCAATGACGTTGGCGTAAATCATCGCCTCTTTGATGACGCCGGTTGCTGTACTCCCGTCAATAGAGAGGGCGCCAATCAGCACCGTCGGCATGTTGTTCATCACCGACGAGAGGAAGGCGGTCAGGAAGCCGGTGCCGAACGTGGCTGCCCATAACCCCTTATCCGCCAGCAGATTCAGCACGCCCGAGAGCGACTCCGTGAGTCCGGCATTACGCAGGCCATAAACCACCAGGTACATGCCGAGCGAGAAGATCACGATCTGCCATGGCGCTCCGCGCAGCACCTTTCCTGTATTGATGGCATGGCCTCGCTTCGCCACCACCAGCAGCACAGCCGCGCCAGCTGCGGCTATTGCACTGACCGGGATCCCCTGCGGCTCCAGAACAAAGAACCCGATCAACAAGAGCAGCAGCACAACCCAGCCCGCCCTGAAGGTCGCCGGATCCTTTATCGCGCTGGCAGGCGTTTTCAGAAGCGAGACGTCATAGGTCGCCGGGATATCGCGGCGGAAGAAAAGATGCAGCATGACCAGCGTGGCCGCAATGGCCGCCAGGTTTACGGGGACCATGACCGAGGCGTACTGCGTAAAGCCCAGGTTGAAGAAATCCGCCGAGACGATATTCACCAGGTTGGAGACGATCAGCGGCAAACTGGCGGTATCGGCGATAAACCCTGCCGCCATGACAAAGGCCAGCGTCGTCCCCTGGCTGAACCCCAGTGCGAGCAGCATCGCAATCACGATTGGCGTCAGTATCAGCGCTGCGCCGTCGTTGGCAAATAGCGCAGCCACCGCAGCGCCAAGCAAAACTATCCAGGTAAAGAGCAGGCGACCCCGTCCGTTCCCCCAGCGTGAAACATGCAGCGCGGCCCATTCAAAGAAACCGGACTCATCAAGCAAAAGGCTAATGATGATCACCGCAATAAAAGCGGCCGTAGCATTCCAGACGATGTCCCAGACGACGGGAATATCCTCGACATGAATAACCCCCGTAACCAACGCCAGCCCGGCTCCGATGCTTGCGCTCCAGCCGATGCTAAGCCCCCTGGGCTGCCAGATGACCAGAACCAGCGTCAGGATAAAGATACTCCCTGCCAGAAACATTTCAGGCTCCTTTATATATGATTATACGTATATGATTACACTACTCAGCAGGAGGTACAGGCGGATTTTTTTAACCATTCACCCACCTCTTCGCGCAGGCACTGCCATGACATCGTTATTGTTTCACTGGCCCATGCCGGCATGTGGGGAGAAAGCCGATAGTGGATCCATTTGCCTTCCCGACGATCGAGCACCAGCCCTGCTTCACGCAGGATAGCCATATGCCGGGAAATTTTGGGCTGTGACTCCGAAGTAGCCGCGCAAATATCGCAGACGCACAGCTCACCCGAATGCCGGAGAAGCATAACAATGGCAAGGCGGGTCTCATCCGCCAGGATTTTAAAAAGCTGCACAGGCTGTAGCATTTTTTGCTCCGTTCCCTTTATCTTTCATATATGGTAAATCATATGTGTATTTTTTGAAATCATCATCTCCCGGAGTAAACAATGGAACAGTTCCCTGCCCTGAACGCTGAATGCTTTGACCAAAAGATTGCTGAACGCCTGCAGCTTCAGGAGCCGCCACGTATTCTGATTTTGTACGGCTCGGTAAGGGAGCGTTCGTACAGCCGTTTCGCAGCGGAAGAAGCGGGTCGCCTGCTGACGGCGATGGGCGCAGAGGTGAGACTGTTTAACCCTTCCGGTTTACCCCTGCCGGATGACGCCCCGGATACACACCCAAAAGTGGCCGAACTGCGCGGGCTGGTCAGATGGTGTGACGGCATGGTGTGGAGTTCCCCGGAGCGGCATGGGGCCATGAGCGCAGTGATGAAAGCCCAGATTGACTGGATACCCTTAAGCGAAGGCGCCCTTCGCCCCTCCCAGGGGAAAACTCTGGCGGTGATGCAGGTCTGCGGCGGCTCGCAATCTTTCAATGCCGTGAACCAGATGCGTATTCTGGGCCGCTGGATGCGGATGTTCACCATTCCCAACCAGTCCTCAGTCGCCAAAGCCTGGCAGGAATTTGATGAAAATGGACGAATGCGACCCTCTTCCTGGTACGACCGTATTGTCGATGTGGCCGAAGAGTTATTTAAAATCACGCTGCTGCTGAAGGGGCAAACAGATTATCTCGCCGATCGTTATAGCGAACGAAAAGAGAGCCACCAGGCGCTCTCCGCCCGCGTTAATCAGGAAAAAATTTAACGTTTATCTCTTCGATAAGAGAGACTGCGTAGAGTTGGCAACGTCCGCTTCTGGCCGAAGCGGACAACAGATCTGCACTACGCAAGCTGTTGTCTTTTCGCCCATAACGTCTGATTTTTAGTCTTTCATTAAACGCATGAACAAACCTCATCAAGGAATAGGGACTACGCTTTTTAAGAGCGTCCAATTACCTGACTGGAGGATAGAGAGAGAAAGTGAATACCAGCAACGAGAAAGATAACTGTAAAAAGATTAACAAGTTATGAATTTTGTAATGTAGAGTAAGTTGCTCACATTATATACAGAGCTAATCTTTCTGCCGGGTTAGTATGGCATTCTGGTTATCTGTATAAATGTCTATGAAACTTATAAGTATTAAATTAGTTATTCTTTTAGTCGTTGCGATTATTTCCGGTTGCAGTGAGAAAAGAGTTCATAAAGTAAAAAATAATGACGGCAAATCTCTTATCAAATCTAACAGTCATTATTCCCCGGACTTAATTCCTGTCGTGGCTGCGCTGCACGATCAGTTGAACACCTGGCGTACGGCTCCCTATCAGTGGGGAGGGACTGATATTGATGGTGTCGATTGCTCTGGGTTTGTATGGAGAACCCTTAAAGACAGGTTCAACCTTCCTATGAAACGTGTTACCACTCATGATCTTATTCATATGGGGGTAAAGGTTGATAAAAAAAATCTTCGTGCGGGAGACCTTGTTTTTTTCAAAATTAAAAATGGCTTCCATGTTGGTTTTTATGATACCAACAATAAGTTTATTCACGCGTCAGTCAGTAAGGGAGTCACCCGTTCTTCTTTAAGGAATGTATACTGGAAGAGAATGTATATTGGCGCTCGTCGATTGCCGAATAACATCAGCGAAGTTATTACGATGAATCATAAATTGCCAAAATATGCACATGACAATCCTCTTTAATCAGGTAATTATTCATTTTAAAAAATGTATTTCCAGGCGCTCGTTTAAAAAAGGTTAATCCATGTATTGTCAATAAAAGACAAATCCACCTGTTTGACTGATGGAATAAAAAGGGACGGATTTTTTTTGGTATAACGAACTGGCTATTGGTGCACAGTGTACTGAGCGGTGGGCCGATGTCAACTATGAGCGAAGAGCAGACATTCTTAATTAAATCGCCATGGTTGCTAGCAATGCCGTATGCCAATCAACCGGGAGCAAATCAATCCATCGGGTAGTTCTCAACCAAACGTCGGAGCACATAGTTAGCAAGGCTACCCACATCGTCATTGCATTCAGTTTTGAGTTCGATGATTCTTTATGGGATGACAAGTTTACGGTTACGGTACGGTTACGGTACGGTTAGCAGTCTTGCCGCTGCAGCCCGCTCAAATAGCCAGTCGTTTAGATCGCCGCAGTACTCGCCATGGGTGATTTCTCGTTTGTTAGTGATGCCAATGTTTTTTATAAGGTAGGTGATGAGTGGAAGATATATTTTTTGTGATGATTTGGATTAAAGATCATCATGTGGTGTCGTTAACTTTTGGAGTTTTATCCGCAATTTTATGGATAAAATCTGCCACAGCAAAAGTTGAGCTAGGCAACAAAATTGTCATGGTCACATATGAAGATCCCAAACTTAATGTAAATCTCCATGATTTCTTTGCCACCGCGCGGCTTCAATCTAAGTATAATTCATTTGCTGCATTGTCTGCGGCTGCAACAGCGCTATTCCAGATTTTGGGTTTGTAATTCTGGCCGGCCCCTATTGCCCTATCGATTAATTACCGGTGGGGTTGGCTATGCCCGCTTCTGGTACGGAGCGGATAAGCCAACAGCGCCAAATATCCGCTCTGAGCGTAGAGCCGACGTTAACATTTATCAAAGAACGCAAACGTGCATATCGGTATCGTGGCGACTCAACTCTCTTTGTTCACAGGAACTATGAGAAATCCCAATTAAGAACGATAGCGTTGCAGTGTTTACACGAGAATTTATAAACCCCCTGATCTCTTCCGGGTTGATACCCGCTCATAAAGGTATCCCAGTCATTCCGGCTTTGGTCGTATCTTTCCATCCAGATTTGGATAGTTTTTTCATCTGCTTTGATTATATCCTGAGCAGTAGCATCGCCATGATATTCACACGCATCATTACAATGCGTAGCCCACTCCTGATCTTGCCAGGTAAAGATGCCCGGTGTGCGGCAAGAAATTTCACTCGAGACGTTCTCATCGACACACTCAGGATCTATTTCATTAAAAAAATCGACTAAGCTGGATTGAACAGCCTCACCAGTTTGAATGCAATCCGGGCACAGGCTGGCATCATTATCCGCCGTGGAATATTGGGGGCCGATATATTTAGCATTGCTAATTTTTTTACAGCAATCACAAGTAAATGACTCATCGGCAAATACTGTCGATAAGTAGTTGTCACTCATATAATTAAATCGGGACATATGTCATCCTTAATTTACCCATGCACTTATTGGCACAATAACACAGGGAAAGCGTTATACCTACGGACACGAAGGTGTCGTATACCCTCTCTGATAAGTGCTATAGGCAAGTCGATTACCTGGCGTTTCTGAACGCCCCGCCTATTCAAAATGACCGGTTTCTGGGACAGATACGCAAACAAAGCCTTAACCCAATGATTAACCTTTCGACAGTTGGGGTAAATGAACTTCCGCTTCTGGCGCAAAGCGAGCCAGGTTGTGAGCCAACGTCCGCTGTGACCAAAAAGCGGATACTACATTCGCAAGCGATCCCCCCAAATGCCCCATGCAGACTTATTAGGTCTCATCCTCGTCCCGAAAAAGCGTTTCGGCCATAAAGTCGATGAACACGCGTATTTTGGGTGAGAGAAACTTACTTGAGGGCCATAACAATCTGAACGTACCCTGATGCGCGATATGCTGATCAAGGACGAGCTGAAGTTGGCCTGTCGCCAGAGAGGGCCGAATCATGAAATCCGGCAGGCAGGCTATGCCCAGCCCTGCCAGGGCAACGTCCATCAGTGCGGCCGAGGTGTTGCATATCATCGTTACGGGTGGGCTTACGACCGGAGTATCAGAGGATGTTTTCAGCGGCCAGGGTTCAAGCCTGCCCGTACTGGGAAATCTGTGGTGCAGGCAGGCATGCTGGACCAGATCGTTAGGAATTTCGGGTACGCCGGACGCTTCAAGATAGCCCGGTGAAGCAACCAGCTTTAGTTGATAGTTGCCCAGCGTGCGTGACATAAGGCGTGAATCAGCCGGTTCACCGGTACGCATCACTACATCGAATCCCTCTTCAATCACATCTACCATGCGATCCGAAAAATCCACATCCAGCTCGACCTCGGGATAACGATGCATGAAGGCGGTTATGGCAGGCATCACCAGCATACCAACAAGAGGCATACTGATACGCAAGCGCCCGCGGGGTTGTAGTCTGGTTTCAGAAAGCTCCAGCTCGGCGGCTTCCACTTCGCTCAGAATGCGGCGGCATCGTTCAAGGAACAGACTGCCCTCAGCGGTGAGCCTTATGCTTCGCGTGCTGCGGTGAAACAGGCGGACGCCCAGCCGCTCTTCCAGCCGGGAGACGCTTTTGCCTACCGTTGATGAAGAAACGCCAAGGTTTCGACCGGCCCCGGAGAAGCTCAACGCTTCTGCTGCCTGCACGAAAAAGGTGATACCACTCAGTGATTCCATCATTAACAACACTTAAGAATATTTGTCCGATATGTTTTGAACATTAGCATTATTGTCCTGAATAAGTAACACCCGCATTATGGCTGCTACCCACTTCCTCTGGCGGCCCCGGGTAACAAAGACGGGGCTCCACCGCGCAGCAAGGCACAACTATGACTGATTCAACTCTCACTCAGCGTCAAAATGCTGAACATGATCGGCTCCCCATTGCCGCGCTTTTGGCGCTCGCCCTCGCAGGGTTCATTACCATTGTGACAGAAGCTCTCCCTGCGGGATTGTTGCCGCAGATTAGTGCTGGCATGAATATTTCGGGCGCGCTGGCCGGACAGTTCGTTACGCTTTACGCTGTCGGATCGCTGGTGGCTGCTATCCCTTTGATTACCGCCACGCAGGGCATGCGTCGCCGCCCGTTATTACTGCTCGCGCTGACAGGATTTGTTGTCGCAAATACCGTCACAGCGTTCTCTGTTAATTATGTCATTACGATGGCGGCGAGGTTCCTGGCCGGCGTTTCAGCCGGGCTCGTTTGGGCATTGCTGGCTGGCTATGCCGCACGTATGGTGCCAGACGAAAAGAAAGGCCGGGCTATTGCCATAGCGATGGTCGGCACTCCACTTGCTCTGTCGCTTGGCGTGCCTGCCGGCACTCTTCTTGGCAGCCTGATCGGGTGGCGCATGTGCTTCGGTATCATGAGCGTGATGGCGGTGGGGTTGATGGTATGGGTGCGTATCCGGGTGCCTGATTTTGCGGGGCTGGCTGCGGGTAAACGCCTGCCGCTGAGACAGATTTTGACGCTTGCAGGCGTCCGCCCGGTGTTATTTGTGGTACTGACGTTCGTACTGGCGCACAACATCTTTTATACCTACATTGCGCCGTTTCTGGCATCCGTTAACATGGCTGACCGAACTGACCTGATATTGCTGGTTTTTGGTGTCGCGTCGTTACCTGGCATTGGGGTTATCGGCGTATTCGTTGACCGATATCTGCGCCTGCTCACGCTGATCACTACGGTACTGTTCGCCCTGTCTGCGTTTGTACTGGGAGTGATGAATGATATGCCGGCTGCGGTTTATATGGCTGTTGCCGTCTGGGGCTTATCCTTTGGTGGCGCTGCAACCTTATTCCAGACCGCCATTGCCAGAAACGCGGGTGACGCCGCTGACGTGGCACAATCCATGCTGGTCACAGCCTGGAATCTGGCGATTGCTGGCGGCGGTATTGTCGGGGGTATATTGCTTGATTCCTTAGGGTCTACCGCTTTCTCACCTGCGGTCGTTTTACTGCTGCTCTCAGCACTGGCGGTGATCTGGGCTGCAAGGCTGCACGGTTTTCCGACAGAGTCGGCATAAAGGCACGCCCTGCGTCAAAATGGCATTTTCGCTTCCCCCTGCAGGACCCGCAGGGGGAACTGAAATCAGGTAAAAGCGAGAGACAGACACATGGTTTGATGGCTTAAGGGGCACGCCACGTCAGAGAATCTATTTATTAGGCTCCTCAACAAAGCGGCGTTGTCACATCCCTCTATTCGTTTTTACTGGTGTCACCCACTCAGGCGGACCGGCTAACCAACTTCAGGTAGGCTTTAACACTTTCACTGGTTTCTTGCTCACGACTGATAAGCACCAGATTAGCGGTTAAATTGGGTTCAATCAGACGACGATAAACCAGGCCCGGAATATGCACCTGCTGCAAAGGCGCTGGAATGAATGCCAGCCCCAAACCGGTAGCAGCCATAGCAAGTATGCTCAGCGTGCTACCCGATCGATAAGCAATGTGACAATCTTCCCCAAGCCGCTGGGTGAGAGTGATAAAAAGATGCTCATGTGCGTCGTGAGCGTCATAAATAATGAGGGGTTGCCCGGCAAGCATGTCTATCGTTAGGCATTCATGCTGAGTAAGCGGATGATCCTCAGTAAGTGCAACCCGTATTTCCCAGTCGCCAATACGTCTGACAGCCAGATCTGATGCCGTAATTTTGCTGTGCACGGGCGTATACCCTATGTCCAGTTGCCCGGCTAAAATGGCCTCAACCTGTTCTTGCGGACCGACCTCATGGATCATCAGTTCTGCATCAGGAAAGCATTGATGAAACAGACGTAGATCGGCTATCAGTTTGCCACTGAAGATGGCATTTCCGGCAAATCCCACCCGTACCCGGCCCGTCTCCCCCCGAATCGCGCGTTCCACGGTAAGCCTGGCACGCTCGGTCTGCTCAACTATCCGCTTTGCTTCAGTCTGCATTAACAGCCCTGCTTCCGTAAGCACAACGCGGCGGCTGGTACGGACAAAGAGTGCCCCTCCCAGTTCGGCCTCAAGCGCCTTGATTTGCATACTCAGGGCGGGCTGCACAATGTTAAGCCTCTTCGCGGCACGACCAAAATGGCCCTCTTCCGCGACGGCTAAAAAGTAACGCAGATGACGTAAATCCATTGCTGCACCTATCAATAATTAAAAATGATTGATTAGTAAAATCAATATATTTCATTTTATCTTTTATGTTGGGCAAACTGAATCCTGTCAACGTACCGGAGCAAACGCAATGAACAATCAACTGCAAGACCGTCAACAACTTAACGATTTAGTGAATGGCTGGATGCACAGAGATCTTGGCGAATGGGCACAATTACGAAACCTTTTCCATCCTGATGGCACCATTGAAATCACCTGGTTTGAAGGGCTGGCGAGTGATTTTGTAGAGGGTTCAATGCGGATGGGGGCGTCGGATTTGCGGACTAAGCACCTGATCGCCTCCCCCGCTGTGACATTTAATGACGCAGGTAATAAAGCCATTCTGGAAACCAATGCAATCATAATTGCTGAAAACGTGAAGTTGAATATTGGCTGTGAATGCCACAATCGCTTTTATGATCTGGCAGAAAAAAGAGAGGGGGTCTGGAAACTCTTTCACCGTCAGAGTATTTACGACATCGGCACATTTACCTTCCCGTTAGGTCCTGTCGAAATTGATCGGAATATTGCCCTGAAATATCCACGAGAATATGCAGCGCTGGCCTACTTACTGGAGTGCAGCGGGTTTCCACTCGGGCGCGTATTTGCCACCCGGGGCAGCGAACTTGAAACAACAATGAAAGCCGCAGGTCAGCGCTGGTTAATAGCCTGATGGAGAAGAGTTCATTCTGTGCCGTAGCGAAATGGATAAAATTTTGTCCAGTTGTAACTTATCCTCGCTAATGTCAATTCTCCGGCGACATCGCCGTAATCATTATTCTGGCGTTCTAAGAAAAACTGACGCACCGCAGCAGGTAAATAAGCAGCGTGGTAGCGCAGAATCGTGCTGTGCCAGAACGGAGCGGGTAATGGCGTGTTGCTGTGGCGCATCAGTAACTCCTCTTTCCAGCGAGACGCCAGAATCTCTTCGCATAACGACTGGCGCATCGTTACCGCCGCTTCCTCTGGGATCCCAGCCAGTAACAACTGGCTGGGTAATACGACTAAGCGAAGGTGTCTGATAACAATTTTTTTCGAATCGTATCCCGTCCAGATAGTCGTCAATTGCTGAACTTTGTCAGGCAATGGCTCGTTGACCTGATACAGCGGCAGAGTTAGAGGTAAGAAAGTGAAATGAAAACTCTCTGTCGGCAGAATATCGGCGAGGGGATCGTTACATATAACGGCGTTTAATTCATTAACCAGGCGTGACACAGGTGATGGCATAGCGGGTTTTATGCCCGTTGCCAGAGCAAGTTTTACCGGGTCGTAGTAGCTATCTTCTCTGATCTCCCCGATCCCAGCATTTTTCTTCCATATCGCTAACGTGTTTAAATTTGTTGAACGATAAATATCTGGCAGACGTAATGATTTCATGAGTGACCCAATGCCGCAGAGATGAACAAGACCATAAGGTGCGATTTCCCCCCGTACGTCAACCCAAAAGATGGTCGTAGTGATCCCTGGCTTAATCGCGCTAGTCTGCCACTACCTAAAAGGCCACAGGGAATAAACGCGGTATGGAAATTATTTTAATGCGTCATGGAAAGCCTGCTTATGAAGGCTCCCCAAAGGTAACGAGTCATGAAATGGCAAACTGGATAACGGAATATGATCTCTCTGACACAGGAGATAATATGCCGCCTGAATCCAGTAAACGCTTAGCCTCCAGCGCATCACAAATCATAAGTAGCCCGCTTCCCAGAACGCTTTCTTCCCTCAGAGCATTAGGGTGCGAACCGGATGTCGTCGATGAGGCCTTCAGGGAGGCTGACCTGCCGGTATTCGCCATTCCCGGCATCAGATTATCCCCATCCCTCTGGGCTGCTCTCTTCCGCGTCATGTGGATCTGCGGCTTTTCCCGTAAAGTGGAGTCGATGAGAACAGCAAAGCGACGCGCTAAACACGCTGCGAATATTCTCGTCAGGTGTGCAAAAATATCCGACGGGCCTGTGCTGCTCATGGGGCATGGCGTGATGAATCGACTCATTGCAAGAGAACTGAGGTCGTTGGGTTTGAAGCAGCATCGTTGTCAGGGGAACGGTTACTGGAACGCAAGACGTTACAGATTTCATTAATTGAATCTCTGTCTCCCAAAACCGAGGGCAGCAGGAAAATTTGGGTCACTGTTATCAAAATCGAACATGAAAAATAACCGCCATCCTTAGTCAGCAAAATAGAGAAGGTGACTGATTTTTCAGTACCGTCTGTATCGACAGTTAATGCGCCTATTATTTTGTTCCTGTGTCAGCATACCTGATTGCGTTGACGCGAAGCGAATAGGTATGCAAATCCCTGCGTGATAAGCCCTGTAAAAATGGCGCACCGGGCCCTTTTCAGGCCAGCTCAATCTCCAGCGTGCGTCATTTCCTGCCACCCTCCGACCAGGAATATAGCTTAATCTGCTATCCCTCCTCGCCTGTCCACTATACTGACCATTGCAGTTGTCGATTTTGCAGGATAAGACGCACGATTCAGTCTCTGACATCAACCCTATCCATGACCATCAGGAGAGCAACATGCAAAAGTGTAAGACCTTGAAAGGACTGCTGATTGCATCATCAGTCGCCGCAATGTTCAGCACTGTCGGTGTGCATGCCCAGGCGACGAGCGCCGCGCAGAGTGACGCCTCAGCCCAGACCAGCTCGACCGGATCGATGGCTAAGCTCAGTTCCGGCGATGAAAAAGCGCTGAAGGACATGGCGCAGGCCAATATCAACGAAGTTGCCGCCGCCAAAATCGCGCTGGACAAAGCCCAGAGCAGCGAGGTAAAAGCCTTTGCGCAGAAGATGGTCGATGACCACGGCAATGCCCTGACCAAAGTGCAGACGGTCGCTAAGCAAAAGGACGTAACCCTGCCGACCGAGCCGGACGCTCAGCATAAGGCGATGGCCGACAAGCTGGAAAAAGAGAGCGGTGACGCATTCGATAAGATGTATATGGAAAACGCCGGTACCAAAGACCATAAAATGGTGCTGTCTAAACTGCAGAGCGATGCCAAAAATATCAAGGACCCGGATGTGAAGGCCTTGGCCGACGAGCACACCCCGGTCGTTGAGATGCACCTGAAGGCTGCCGAGCAGATGAAGATGCCAGCAGATAAGTAAGCGGATCGTTTGCCAGGCGCAGGGCGCTGCGCCTGGACTCGTACCCGGCAGCATGGCGCAAACCAGGCGAAGGAGCGCTTCTGGCTACGGCCAGGCCCAGGGATTAAGCTGCCTTTGATATACCCTGCCCTCCTCTCCCAAAAAAGGTATTTCAACGTGTTAGCGCTGTCGGCATGACGCGTTAAGCCCGGCACATTCTCAAAAAATCCTCTCCGAAAGCGCGATATCCATCACATTATGCCAGGCTTTATAGGGTTCACCACAACGTGACGACAACGCGGCCCGCTGCACCAGACATAAGGGATGACTCATTTGAAAAATGCTAAATACACGATGCCGTTACGCGAGGAGGGGTTCATTGGCCTGGGGGATTATGCCGCGATCGGCGAAGGCCGATCCGTGGCGCTTATCGCTCCGGATGGTTCAATTGACTGGTGGAGCGCGCCGAATCTCGACTCGCCGCCCCTTTTTGATCGTCTGCTTGACCCGACCATCGGCGGTTTTTTTAGCCTGACGCCCGCGGTTGAATATACCGTCACCCGCGCTTACCGCGAGGACAGCAACGTGCTGGAGACCCGTTTTGAGACGGAGGATGGCACGGCGTTGTTAACCGAGTCGATTAACAGCACCCTGGCGGGACGCCTGCCCTGGAGTGAACTGGCGCGGCGGCTTGAAGGTGTGCGCGGTACGGTTCCTTTCCGGCTCCAGCTGCGGTTCGGCACCATGATCGAAACGCGATCGCCCTGGCGGTCAGACACCTTCAAGGGCAGCGTTTACCATATCGGCGATCTGATGGCGATGCTACACACCAGTGAAAACGTCGTCATCACCCATGCCGATGACGAGGAGATCGAGGCGGAAATCACCCTGAAAAAGGGAAGCCGCGAGGTGGTCGCCCTGCTCGTGACCCAGAGCGAACCGCTGGCGGTGCCGGATATTCAGGCGATAGATAATCGCATCGAAACCAGCCACACCGCCTGGCAGGACTGGGTGAAGGGGCTGAAATATGATGGCCTGTATAAAGATCACGTTATCCGCTCTGCGCTGGCGCTGAAGTTTCTCTGGTATTCACCAACCGGCGCGCTGGCCGCGGCGGCTACCACCTCCCTGCCGGAAGGGATCGGCGGCGAGAAAAACTATGATTACCGCTTTGCCTGGGTAAGAGATGCCTGTCTGATCATCAAAGCCTTTACCTATCTGGGTACCCTGGAAGAGTGTAAGGCAGCGTTTTCCTGGCTGTCGAAAACCATTATTAAACACGGTCCGGAGATGCGGGCCTGTTATACCCTGGAAGGCGATCTGGTCCCGGAAGAGTGGTACGCCGAACTCCAGGGTTACCAAAATTCGCAGCCGGTACGCATTGGTAATAATGCCCGCAACCAGCGCCAGCTGAGCATGTATGCCGATATGCTTGGGGTGGCAAAGCTGTTTGTGGAGGCGGGCCACATTCTGGATACGGGCACGTCACGCTTCCTCGGGCACCTTGCCAATCAGTGCGCTGACCGCTGGCGCATGAAAGACTCCGGCATCTGGGAGCTACCAGACGAGCATCACTATACCCATTCCAAAATGTCCTGCTGGCTGGCGCTGGACTGCGCCGTGGTGCTGGCGGAGGCTAGCCATATTGAACCCACATGGAAGGCGCGCTGGGAGCGCGAGCGGGATCGGATCCGCGACTGGGTGGAAGAGCACTGCTGGTCCGATGCCCATCAATCCTACTGCTTTTACGTCGGAGATGGCGGCAAGCTGGATGCCTCGCTCGCCCTGGTTTCACGCTACGGTGTGAAGGTCAATCCGAAACGCATGAAGCTGACCTATCAGGCTATCCAGCGCGAGCTGGGTCACAATAGCGCGATGGTCTACCGCTACAGCGGGGTTGAACAGGAGGAGAGCACCTTCATTGCCTGCTCATTCTGGCTGGCAGAGGCCTGGGCCTCGATGGGCGATCCGAAGATTGCCGGGGAGCTCATGGAGGAGATTCTGGAGACGCTATGCCACCGCGGCAATGTTGAAACGTTCAATGAGATGTTTGATACCCGCACCGGCGAGTGGGTGGGTAATATGCCCCAGGGACTGAGTCATCTTGCGCTTATCTGCGCAGCGCAGGCCATCAGTGAGCATCACGGGCACGAATAAACCTGAAACGCCGGGCAGTTCAACGCCTCTTAGTGCGGCAAGGTGTTGCATTCACCTTGCCGCCCCGCCGTTAGCGGACTAATACAACCTTGCCATCAATCATTGAGAACAGGGGATTCCATGTATAAATCACTTTCCCTTTGGCATCCTGGAACATTAGCGGAGAGTTCTGGAAGAACCCGATGCCAAGCCGGAAAAGACGTCCGTCGCGATAGCGTAGCAGGTGATATTTTTCCCAGTCGATTTCCACGGGTGTGAGTTCTGGCGCATCAACATAGGCGGGTAAATCATTCGAGACAAATATCATCTCCGGCGTGGTGGCTTCGGCCCTGGCCATTTCCGCTGACGACACTTTTGCGGTACGTTTCAGGCCATCGATATCGCGACGTTTTATCTGTGCCCAAATATCTTCATAGGCCTTACGAATTATGGGGAGATCGTTCTCCGTGACTGGCGTTGCGTTCACCCATGACCAGACAGGCACGTGCTGCAGGGAGAGTGCGCCCTGCATTTTATATAACCCGTAATCGCGCTCTAATTTGCTATAGCCCTCGGTGAATTTCACCCCGCGTGTAGCGTCGACCGAATAAAGAGCGGTGATGGCTTTTTTATCGTTCACCGCCAGGCGATAGTCGGCCAGCCTGACGCTCTCCTTTTCCGTTTCATACGTAATGGTGACCTGGCACGAGGAGTCGGCAAAGAGCGTTTGCGGATCTTCAGCATCCTGCGGCCCCATCAAAAGCTCAATCTGGTTGCTGCCGTTCTCCAGAAAGGCGGTCATATTTAACCCGGCAGAGAGGGTGCCGTCATCATCCGTCGTATTATCAAACGCGGGGAGATCGTTCACGCGCAAGAGGCAGGTGCTTTTGTTCGAGGTGAACGCAAAAAGATATTTTCCTTCTACATTCTGCTGAGCACTGGCTATAAAGGCGGGCAGCAACAGCAATATTGCAAAAAGAGCAGTGCGACGCTTTCCGTTATGTTCGTTTTTTCTTGCTATGTTTCTCATAAAAATCCGTTTCACTCTGGTCGCTGAATATCTTTTATAAGCGCAGGCTGGAAGAGAGGATACCTTAACGCAAATATATGCCGCCATGTATTTAGGTTAGAAAATCCCGAGGAATATCGGGATGATAGAGTAGCAGTTATCCTGTAGTGATAAAAGATAAGGCTTATATTCCGAATGGCACTGAGTCTGCCATCGGCAGGTTTACGCTTATACCCCTCCCCTTAAGCGCCTCTTGTTGCCAGAATCAAAACCACCCTGCCACTTCTTACATTCCTGCCTGAAAAAGAGCTCCGCGAAGGTAAATTTTTCGATTGCGTGAGTGCCAATTGCACTACTACGCTCAATGAAGAGTTACTGGAAGCGATGTGGGTAACGCACGGCATGCTAAAAGAGATGGATTTAAATGAAGCAGCGAAAATCACGTTTCTTCAGAAAGGGCTCCTTCAAAGCTAACCAGTGTCAGTAATTTTACGCTTTGCCGATCATACGGGTGGCAAACCAGACATACGGACTGTCACCAGATTTGTTGACAAAGAGTGTATGTATGTCTGAGATTCATCATCAGTTCCGGAATGAATACCGGGAGGAATGCCGCCACCTGAATATCCTGATTAATGGCTTTACCTACATTAAGATAGCTATTGGTCGAGTCATCGATCGTTTCGCTTTCAATAGCATTCCAGGAATTACTAATAAAACAGGTGATACTGGCTTTTACATTATTCTTATTTTCATAATAAAGCCCCGTTTCATAATTCAGCTCGTTTCTGGTTAAAGGTCCGGATTACCAACCGTATTAAGCAGATCGTTACCAGCTATCCCGCTCACGCCATTGTGTAGCTGGCCAGACGAGGGGGTTTTAAATCCGGTAATCCCCCATCCTTTCAACGTTCAGTCATCAAGCATGTTCCATACCAGATACGCGCGTGGGCTGACATGACCGCCGAAGCTGTTATGTTTTTCGTATCGCGCACCCCATGTCAGAATTTGAGGCGATTCCCTGGTTGCGCAGGAAAAGCGGACCGGAACGCATAATGAAATCGTTATTGCGCGCATCTGAGGGCTGATACAGTAAAAACTGTACCAACCCTTAGCCGATTGCTAAAAGAGGCTGTGCAGGAAATCACATCACTTATTTTTCCAGCGCCGCGCGCAGATTACGCAGAGAGGTGGTAATGATGCTCCATGCATCTTTTGGTTTGTCATGCTCGATGATGAACCACTGAACTCCGCTGCCTTTCGCTGCCGGAAGAATACCAGACCAGTCCAACAGTCCTTCCCCGAGTGGAGCAAAGTTCATTTCGTCATCACGGATGCCAATCGACGCATTATCTTTGGCATGAATGGCATAAATGCGCCCCGGATAGGCCCTGAGAAACCGAACCGGATCCTGACCGCCGCGTGATACCCATGCAGCATCCATCTCCAGCTTCAGATTATCAGGTGAAGAATGCTTCAGGATTATGTCGAGGGCCGTTTCTCCTGCATATTTTTTCATTTCAAAATCATGATTGTGATAAGCAAGCTGCAGACCATCGCGATGAAGTTTAGCTCCCAGCGCGTCCAGACGTTTGGCGAAATCAATCCAGCTCTGAGAACTGTCTGGACGATCTTTCGGTTCGATCCAGGGAACAATTAGAGTGTTGTTACCTACTGATTTGTTAAAAGAGACGGTTTTGGCGTAATCGTTTTCGAGTGCTGAAAGCTGCACATGAGCTGACGTAACAGTAAGGTCATTTTTTTTCAGCAGAGAAGCTAACTGTTTTGCACTGAGATCATGTGTTCCAACGATTTCAACGTGCTTAAACCCGGCTTCATGCGCCATGGCAAACTGTTTCTCTGCCGAGCCGACATTACGTAAGGTATACATTTGCAGTGCGACTTCATCATTAACTGAGGCCGCTGAGGCTGAAAATGAGATGAGCGCAGCCGACGCCAGCAGACAGGTACTTATTACTAGACGGTAAATCATAATCTCTCCAGATCAAAAGTAATCGATTACAAAATATAATAAAAAAATGTCGATTACTTCAGGCACGAACAATCTGAAGAGAAAAATGTGATATAAATCATAGCAATCGTGAAATTATGGTTACAAGTTCTACCTCTAAGCCTCCTACAAAGCCGATCAAAGGCGTTGCCAGGACATTCCACTCCTCTTTTGAATTTTCATTTCAACCCGGCTCAGAAAAAATGCTACGTCGGATCTGAACTGACGACTATCAGGAAAGGCTAAGGAGTTTCCGCAGGGAGAGTTTCAATTCACAAAGCGCCAGAGTCATGACGGTTCGCTATGAGTTCATGGTTCCTCATCAGAGCATTTCAGACTTCACTGAAATAGCAAGATGCGACAGTTATTTGCAGAACTCTACCACCTTCATTTTCAGCTTTATGCCCAATTCATTTAAGCAATCAGTAACATGATTCAGAAAAGCGTTTGCTTGAGTTGGCGGTTCATATTTAAAAAAGATCTCGATAACTTTTTTTGTCGTTGGAGTGGCAGGTGGAAAACATTGATAGATTTCTCCCGACTCGATAAAACGGAGGTAGGTATTAATTTTTTCCTGAAGCAAATACAGGTGCTCATCCAACGAGGCATCCCACTCAAGATGATCAGAAATCCCCAGATTTACTTCATGCGGAGTTTCTATCGGTATACCAATGCAGTCGATCGTATTGAGGTCTTCTACTGACATAATTTATCTACTTATCCGGCATACAATGATGAATTATCACCGTAAATTAACATAGACCCTACGTATGAATCATTGCCCCTGCTTAACCTGGCCAGCGTAAATTGAATTCAGGATGGCCTCAGGCACCAGTCAGACATTCATCCCTACCCCCAAACACATACCCTTTTTCGTGGTGCCTGGCGCTTAGGCCAAAAAAAACGGCACCACACTTACGCATGGCGCCGCTCTCAGTTTAACACTCCAGCTTACACATCCGGGAACATCACACTGTTCCCCGGCGCTTCCCTGTGCAGGTGGATAAAGTTCAGGTGCCGTTCATACTGGTCCAGAATATCCGTAATGACCTGCTCCTTGCTGTAATCCATCAGGTCATTGCCCTGGCTGCCCTCCAGCAGGAACGTCTCAAGCCGGTAGTAGGTTGATTTCCCGCTGCGGGCCCGATAGGTAAAGCCGGGCACGGAATATTGCTGCGGCCAGATCTGGTAAACAAAGTTCTGCTCGTCGCCCATATCCACCAGCAGATCCAGGTGCCCCAGGGTTTCGCCCTCTTCCGGCGGCAGGCTTTTCAGCTCGACGCGCGCGCCGCGCAGCTTCAGCTCCTGGGCCACCTCTTCCATTGCCGGGAAGCAGACCGTCTCCATCATCTGTTTGGTGTAACGCGTGCCCGGGTAGTTCATCAGGCGCGACAGACGTTTCTTCCAGCTCAGGCGGTCCTGCGAGCCCATCGGGCGCGGGGCTGTGTCGCGATTGGCACTTTCGCGGCGGTAGTCTTCCACCTTCAGCGATTTGTACAGCCCGGCCATCACGAAGAAGATCACAAAGCTGAACGGTAGCCCCATGATCACCGTGGTGTTCTGCAGGGCGGAAATGCCGTTGGTCATCAGCATGCCGAGCGTCAGCAGGCCAATGGCGACCGACCAAAAGATGCGGATCCAGTTTGGCGCGTCGCTGTTGATGTCCTTCAGCTTCGAGGTGAAGTTCCCCAGCACCAGCGCGCCGGAATCCGCCGAGGTGACGTAGAACAGCAGGCCGGTAATGGTCGCCACGGAGGCGCTAAAGGTGAACGCCGGATACTGCGCCAGCAGGCTGTAGAAACCGCGCTCCGGGTGCGCCATCGCCTCCTGAGCAAAGGTCGCATTGCCATGGATAATCTCGTGCAGGGCGCTGTTGCCGAACACCGAGAGCCACAGCAGGGTAAAGGTGAACGGGATAATCAGCGTCCCCAGCACGAACTGGCGAATGGTGCGTCCGCGTGAAATACGCGCCAGGAACAGGCCAACAAACGGCGACCAGGCCACCCACCACGCCCAGAAGAAGAGCGTCCAGCTGTTCATCCACTCCACCGGGCGGTCAAAGGCAAAGCTGTTCAGCGTCATGCCCATAAAGCGGTTCACGTAGTCGCCAACGTTCAGCACCAGCGCGTTAAGCAGGAACGAGGTGTCGCCCATAAACAGCACGAACAGAATCAGCCCCAACGCCAGCGCGACGTTCAGCTCGGAGAGCACGCGGATCCCTTTATCCACGCCGGAGGTGACCGAAATGGTGGCGATAATCACCGACAGCGCAATCAGCGCCGCCTTGGCCGCCATCGAATCCGGGATATCAAACAGCACGCTCAGCCCGTAGTTAAGCTGCACCACACCGATACCCAGCGTGGTGGCGATGCCGAAGATGGTACCGATCACCGCCGCAATATCTACGCTATGCCCAATGGGCCCGTTGATTTTTTTACCGAAAATCGGATAGAGCGCAGAGCGGATGGTCAGGGGCAAATTATAACGGTAGCTAAAGTATCCCAGCGCCATCCCCATCAGGGCGTACATCGACCAGCCGGTCAGGCCGTAGTGGAACAGCGTCCAGACCATCGCCTGGCGCGCAGCCTCCATGGTCTGCCCCGCCCCTTCCGGCGGCTGCATATACTGCGTGACCGGCTCGGCCACCGAGAAGAACATCAAATCGATGCCGATGCCTGCGGCAAACAACATGGCGGCCCAGCTCAGCAGGCTGAACTCGGGCTTTGACTGCTCCGGCCCGAGCTTCACCGAACCGAAGCGCGAGCAGGCAATGCACACCACGAAGACGATATAGAGCGTCGCCGCCAGCAGATAGTACCAGCCAAAGGTTTTCGACACCCAGTTGAGGGTGCGCCCAATCCACTCGGCAGAAAAATCACGAAAGAAGATCGTCGTCAGGGAAAACAACAAAATCAGCCCGGCGGAAGTATAAAACACGACCGGGTTGATTTTGTCTTTTTCTCTGTCTTGTGAAAGGTCTGTCATCCAGTATCCCCACTGTTTTTGTAACTATTGAAATCCAAATCCGCAACAATTAAGACACATTTTATATTGAACGTCCAATCAAAAACCGCTTTAATGTATTACCAACGCTGATGAATGGAGTGGCAAAAATGCCCAAAGTGGGGATGCAGCCAATCCGGCGCAGGCAACTGATCGACGCCACGCTGGAAGCAATTAATGAGGTGGGCATGCACGATGCGACCATCGCGCAGATCGCCCGTCGGGCGGGCGTGTCCACGGGGATCATCAGTCACTATTTCAAAGACAAAAACGGTCTGCTGGAAGCGACCATGCGCGACATTACCGGCCAGCTACGCGATGCGGTATTAAGCCGTTTACATGCATTGCCCAACGGCAGCGCGGAGCAGCGATTACAGGCGATTGTCGGCGGCAACTTTGATGAAACCCAGGTAAGCAGCGCGGCGATGAAAGCCTGGCTGGCCTTCTGGGCGAGCAGTATGCACCAGCCGATGCTTTATCGATTGCAGCAGGTGAGCAGCCGCCGCCTGCTGTCGAATCTGGTGTACGAGTTTCGTCGTGAACTGCCGCGTGACCAGGCGCAGGAGGCAGGATACGGACTGGCGGCCCTGATCGACGGGCTGTGGCTACGCGCCGCACTGAGCGGCAAACCGCTGGACAAAACCCTGGCCCAGTCGCTCACCAGCCACTTTATTAGCCAGCATTTACCGACCGATTAACCGAGGAGAAATTATGTCCCGAATGGCAGAACAGCAGCTTTATATCAATGGTGGTTATACATCGGCCACCAGCGGTCGCACCTTCGAGACCATCAACCCGGCCAACGGCGAAGTTCTGGCGACCGTACAGGTCGCCGGGCGCGAGGATGTCGACCGCGCGGTTGAAAGCGCACAGCGCGGGCAAAAAATCTGGGCAGCGATGACCGCCATGGAGCGTTCGCGCATTCTGCGCCGCGCCGTGGAGATCCTGCGCGAACGTAACGACGAACTGGCGAAGCTGGAAACCCTCGATACCGGTAAAGCGTTTTCTGAAACCAGCACCGTCGACATCGTCACCGGCGCGGACGTGCTGGAGTACTATGCGGGCCTGATCCCGGCGCTGGAAGGGAGCCAGATCCCGCTGCGCGATACCTCTTTCGTCTACACCCGTCGCGAGCCGCTGGGCGTGGTGGCGGGGATCGGCGCGTGGAACTACCCCATTCAGATCGCCCTGTGGAAATCTGCCCCGGCGCTGGCGGCGGGTAACGCAATGATCTTCAAACCGAGTGAGGTTACTCCGCTCACCGCCCTGAAACTTGCCGAAATTTACACCGAGGCGGGTCTGCCGGACGGCGTGTTTAACGTCCTGCCGGGCGTGGGCGCGGAAACCGGCCAGTTCCTGACCGAACATCCGGGCATCGAGAAGGTCTCCTTTACCGGCGGCGTCGCCAGCGGCAAAAAGGTGATGGCGAACTCGGCGGCCTCGTCCCTGAAAGAGGTGACGATGGAGTTGGGCGGCAAATCACCGCTGATTATTTTCGATGATGCGGATCTCGATCTTGCGGCAGACATCGCCATGATGGCCAACTTCTTCAGCTCCGGCCAGGTGTGCACTAACGGCACCCGCGTGTTTGTGCCTGCAAAATTTAAAGCCGCATTTGAGCAGAAAATTGTCGAGCGCGTGGGTCGCATCCGTGCGGGCGATCTGTTCGATGAAAACACCAACTTCGGCCCGCTGGTCAGCTTCCCGCACCGCGAAAACGTGCTGCGCTACATCGCCAAAGGCAAAGAGGAAGGCGCGCGCGTGCTGTGCGGCGGCGACGTGCTGAAAGGTGAAGGCTTTAACAACGGTGCGTGGGTGGCCCCGACCGTGTTCACCGACTGCACCGACGAGATGACCATCGTACGCGAGGAGATCTTCGGGCCGGTGATGTCCATCCTCACCTATGAAACCGACGAGGAAGCGATTCGTCGCGCCAACGACACCGACTACGGGCTGGCGGCGGGCATCGTCACCGCCGATCTGAACCGCGCCCACGGCGCCATTCATCAGCTCGAAGCGGGCATCTGCTGGATCAACACCTGGGGTGAATCCGCCGCAGAGATGCCGGTCGGCGGCTATAAACACTCCGGCATTGGCCGCGAGAACGGAGTGATGACGCTCCAGAGCTATACCCAGGTGAAGTCCATCCAGGTTGAGATGGCTAAATTCCAGTCCATATTTTAACCGGGAGGTTTATTTGCAATTTGACTACATCATTATCGGAGCCGGCTCTGCCGGCAACGTGCTGGCAACACGACTGACTGAAGATCCCAACACCACCGTATTGCTGCTTGAAGCAGGCGGTCCGGATTACCGCTTTGACTTCCGTACCCAGATGCCCGCCGCGCTGGCGTTTCCGCTGCAGGGCAAGCGCTACAACTGGGCGTATGAAACCGAACCAGAGCCGTTTATGAACAACCGTCGCATGGAGTGCGGACGCGGTAAAGGGCTGGGCGGCTCATCGCTGATCAACGGCATGTGCTACGTGCGCGGTAACGCCATGGATCTGGATAACTGGGCGAAGGAAACCGGGCTGGAGCACTGGAGCTATCTCAACTGCCTGCCCTACTACCGCAAGGCGGAGACCCGCGACGTGGGTCCGAATGACTACCACGGCGGCGACGGTCCGGTGAGCGTTACTACCTCTAAACCGGGCGTGAACCCGCTGTTTGAGGCGATGGTAGAAGCGGGCGTGCAGGCGGGTTATCCGCGCACCGACGATCTCAATGGCTACCAGCAGGAAGGCTTCGGGCCGATGGATCGCACGGTCACGCCGCAGGGTCGACGCGCCAGCACCGCGCGCGGCTACCTGGACCAGGCGAAACCGCGCCCGAACCTGACCATCCGCACTCACGCCATGACCGATCACATTATCTTTGACGGCAAACGCGCGGTGGGCGTCGAGTGGCTGGAGGGTGAAAGCACTATTCCGTCGAAAGCAACGGCGAACAAAGAGGTGCTGCTGTGCGCGGGGGCGATTGCCTCTCCGCAGATCCTCCAGCGTTCCGGCGTGGGCAGCGCTGAACTGCTGAAGCAGTTCGACATTCCACTGGTGCATGATTTACCCGGCGTGGGTGAAAACCTGCAGGATCACCTGGAGATGTATCTCCAGTACGAATGCAAAGAGCCGGTCTCCCTCTACCCTGCCCTGCAGTGGTGGAACCAGCCGAAGATTGGCGCGGAGTGGCTGTTTGGCGGCACCGGCGTGGGCGCAAGCAACCACTTCGAAGCGGGCGGGTTTATCCGCAGCCGCGAGGAGTTCGAATGGCCGAACATTCAGTACCACTTCCTGCCGGTAGCGATTAACTACAACGGCTCGAACGCGGTGAAAGAGCATGGCTTCCAGTGTCACGTCGGCTCCATGCGTTCGCCGAGCCGCGGGCACGTGCGGATCAAATCCCGCGACCCGCATCAGCATCCGGCAATCCTGTTCAACTACATGTCCCACGAACAGGACTGGCAGGAGTTCCGCGACGCGATCCGCATCACCCGCGAGATCATGCACCAGCCCGCGCTGGACAAATACCGTGGCCGGGAAATCAGCCCGGGCGTGGAGTGCCAGACCGACGAGCAGCTGGACGAGTTCGTGCGTAACCACGCTGAAACCGCCTTCCACCCGTGCGGCACCTGCAAGATGGGCTACGACGAGATGGCGGTGGTAGACGGCGAAGGCCGTGTTCACGGGCTGGAAGGGTTACGCGTGGTGGATGCGTCGATCATGCCGCAAATCATCACCGGCAACCTGAACGCCACCACCATTATGATTGGCGAGAAAATTGCTGATGCGATCCGCGGGCGCGAGCCGCTGGCGAAAAGCACGGCAGCCTATTATGTGGCGAACGGCGCACCGGTTCGCCGGTAAGTCGCCCTTCACTTCTCCTCCTCTCCTCACTGGAGAGGGGGATTATTCGCGAAACGCTTCCAGTTTTTTAATCTGCCGCCCTTCCCCGTCAAAATTCTCCGCCGCCAGCCAGGCACACAGCGCCGCCTCTTTTTCTGGCCACTCACCATCGATAATCGAAAGCATATCGCTGTCGCGCGTTCGGCCCTTGCGCACAATTTTTTGTCGCAACCGCCCTTCCCAGGTGAACCCCAGCCGTTCGGCGGCCCGGCGCGAGACCACGTTCATTGAGTCGCACTTCCACTCCAGCCGGCGATAGCCGTGCGCGAAAGCATTTTTCAACAGCAGCCAGATGGCTTCGGTACCCATCGGGCTGTGACGCATTTTACGCGACCAGGTCACGTGACCAATTTCTACCGTTCCCATCTGGCGGTCGATCGCCATGTAACACACTACCCCCACGGCCTGGTCCGTGCGGGTATCAATCACCGCATAGGGCACCAGGGCATCGTCCATGACTTTGCCCAGCAGCCAGTGTCGGGTGACCTCCAGGTTTTCCGGCAGGTTGCTGGCCATCCACGTCCAGTCGCTGCCATCACCCAGCGCAAAAGCCTCAAACAGATCGACGGCGTGGCGGGCGGCATCCAGCGGCTCCAGTCGGCAGAAGCGTCCTGACAGAAGCGAGCGGGGTAAAACGCGTGCGCCATTCCAGCCGGGAACGACGTCATTAACAGTCTGACCAAATTCATTAATTTCCGGCACGGCGAGCCCCCCTTAAAATGTAAACACTTTGTTATATCAGGATAAAAAGCAGGCGAACAGAGGATTTTCCCGCCTGGATCCTGACATTCTGGAAAGCGCCTCGCAAATCGAAAAGTTAGCGGGTGCATTTCGCGGTTTTGACTGTTATTTGCCAGGGCGGGGTCGTAAAGTGCCTGAGTTGCGGGCGTTCTGCAACCGGGTGTAGGAACCCAGACAGGATGACACGACAGTCACTTTGCCACGCCGTTAAAATCGCGGTAGCGCTGGCGGAGCAGCCGGTTGGCTGGCCGTTTTGTCGTGTACGGTATTCCTACCTCCGTCAGTGCTACCCCTCACGAGCACAGAAAATTTCGCTGTCAGGAGCTTTTATAGAGAAGGAACACGACATGACAACAAAATCGACATACGTTTACGCCTCATCCACTAACGCGTTAGTTCAACAACTGATCGATACGCCGCTTGCCACAACGGCAGAACTTCCCGAACTGGCTGATATCAGCGCGGCACTGGTTAGCGTGCTGAAGGAGACCGACGCGCACGACACGCGTAAAGCCCTCTGCGAAAAGCTGCTGCAAACCCTTGGGCAGATGCGGGAGTGCGACACGAGCGAGCCTTCCCCGGAACTGATTGCGCAGTTGATCGAAGGTGAAAGATTCAGCACCAGCGTGCCGGCGTGCTGGCAGGAGATAACCGTTCAGGTGGATTATGCCCTGGCGTTGACGCAGGCCGTTCTGGGCGGAACGTTGCCAGCCAGCGTGGAGAGTTCACTTACGGGGCTACTGCATGACATGGTGTGGATGCTGGCGGAATTTGTGAAGGAGTCGTCCGGCGCGGCACAGTAAGTGCAGAGACAACCTATAAAGCCGAAATTCTGCTTCTCATTGCTGCAGAATTTCGGCACAGGATCACTTCAGCAGCTTCACCGTGGCATCGATGTCGATCTCATCTTCGGTGAAGATCAGCGTTGTGTTCTGGAAAGTGGTAATGGCCAGCTTCTTCACGGCGCGCATTTCGCCTGGCTTCTTATCCGCTTTTGGCCTGATATTGCTCATCAGGATCCCTACTGAAAGCACCGCGTTCTCTTTATCGATCCCGGTCTCAACAGGTTCATCCTCACTGAAGACTACGAAAGATTTGATCGAGGTAAGCTTCACACGCTCGCCCGCAATAAAGAGGTATTTGCTTTCGGGGATCACCTTCACGGCATACGCCGAGAGGCCTTTGTTATTGGTGGTCGGTTCAAAGGTCACCGCCGCATCTTTTTTGATCAGATCAGGGTTAGCGACCTTAATCACATGAAAATAGCGGTTGTCACCGTTCTCATCTTTGATAAATCCAAAGCCTTTATCTTTAAACCACGTTGTGATTGTTCCGTTCATCGCTTTTACCGCCTGTCTGATCGTTCATAACTCAATTTTTGCAGCGCGCAGTGTAAAGCACAATGGGTTTTGAGGCTATGGGGAGACAAGGTGAGAAAAAATCGGCAATAACGATAAGTGAAGATCAAAGCGGGATGAAACGCGCCCCGGTAACACGCGGTGAGTTGCCGGGGCGTGCCGATACCGGCAACTCACCAGCGAGGGCGAACCGCCTGCGTTGTCTATACTGAAATGATACCTGACAACGGAGTGTGCCATGCCTTTACCTGACTTCCACGCCTCTGAACCCTTCACGCTTGGCATTGAACTGGAGCTCCAGGTGGTCAACCCACCGGGCTATGACCTTAGCCAGGACTCCTCCGCGCTGATTGCCGCGGTTGAAAACGAGATCCAGGCCGGTGAAGTCAAACACGATATCACCGAAAGCATGCTCGAAATTGCCACCGGCGTGTGCCAGAGCATTGACCAGGCCGCCGCACAGTTTTCGGCTATCCAGCAGGCCATTCTGCGCGCAGCCAGCGAGCATCATGTGCAGATTTGCGGCGGTGGTACCCACCCCTTCCAGAAATGGCAACGCCAGGAAGTGTGCGACGACGAGCGTTATAACGTCACCCTGGAGCGCTTTGGCTACCTGATTTTACAGGCGACGGTCTTCGGGCAGCATGTGCACGTGGGGTGCCGCACC
Source organism: Leclercia sp. UBA1284 (assembly GCF_002308415.1). Taxonomy (NCBI): domain Bacteria; kingdom Pseudomonadati; phylum Pseudomonadota; class Gammaproteobacteria; order Enterobacterales; family Enterobacteriaceae; genus Leclercia; species Leclercia sp. UBA1284. The sequence continues at coordinate 277,522 of NZ_DBUS01000006.1, read as the reverse complement.
GGTGACGACGCTATCTATCTGCTGCACGGTTTATCCCGCTTTGTGCCGCACTTTATTGCGCTGGCGGCCTCCTCGCCCTATATGCAGGGCACCGACATCCAGTTTGCTTCATCACGGCTGAATATCTTTTCAGGCTTCCCGGATAACGGGCTGATGCCCTGGGTACCTAACTGGCAGGCGTTCGAAGGGCTTTTCCGCCGGCTTAGCGCCACCAGCATGATCGACAGCATCAAAGATCTGCACTGGGATATCCGCCCTAGCCCCCATTTCGGCACCGTAGAGGTGCGGGTAATGGACACCCCCCTGACGCTGGGCCATGCCATTAATATCGCGGGTCTGATTCAGGCCACCTCACACTGGCTGCTGACCACCCGGCCTTACAAACATCAGGAACAGGATTTTCTACTGTATCGGTTCAACCGTTTCCAGGCTTGCCGCTACGGTCTGGCGGGCATTTTGACGGATGTTCACAGCGGTGAGCAGAAGACCATCGCAGAGGATATCGCATGGTTGCTGGAGCGCGTCACCCCGTCAGCCGAAAAGCTGGGGGCGACAAGCGCGATTCAGGAGATTGGCCTGATGTTGAAACAGGGTAAAAGCGAGGCGCAGCGCATGCGTGATTTCGTCGCCGACGGCGGGTCGCTGATCACCCTGGTGCAGAAACATGCTGAGCTGTGGGCGACGAGTCCGTAACGCTTACGGACAGGAATGATGGCCTAAAGGCGCGTGATCTCCCCTCGCCCTCTCCCCGTTAAGGAGAGGGCGGGAGGAGCCATGTATCTTATGCCGCCTTACGGAACCTGCGGGTCAATCGTTTCTCAATTTCGACAACGAAGAACATTGCGCCAGCCACCGCCAGGGTGACGAACCAGTAACGCAGTGGCAACGCCTCAGTACCGAACAACATCTGCATAAATGGCAGGTAGATAATCGCCAGCTGCAGCAGAAGCAGTACACCCGTTACCAGCCAGATACCTTTGTTAGCCAGCAGGCCGCGGTTGAGGGAGAAGCCCTCGGTGTTGCGGCAGTTAATCATATAGACCCACTGGGCGCAGACCAGCATCTGCAGAAGCACAGTGCGGGTAAATTCGGCGCTGTGCCCACGCGGCGCCAGCCAGGCTTCCAGCGCAAAGGCGGCGATGGCAATCATGGTGCCAACGAACGCCACGCGCCATACGGCATAGGCATCCATCACATGCTGCGCAGTCTGGCGCGGCGGACGCTTCATGATGTTGCGCTCGGCGGCTTCGAAAGCCAGGCCGAAAGAGAGCGTGGCGGAGGTTGCCATGTTCATCCACAAAATCAGTACCGGCGTCAGCGGAATGACGTTCCCCGCCAGCAGGGCGATGATAATCAATAGCCCCTGCGCGAGGTTGGTCGGCATAATGAAGAGAATGGTCTTCTTCAGATTGTCATAAACGCGGCGCCCCTCTTTTACCGCGCTGGCGATAGTGGCGAAGTTGTCATCGGTCAAGACCATATCGGCCGCCTCTTTAGTCACTTCGGTGCCTTTAATACCCATCGCAATGCCCACATCCGCCTGACGCAGCGCGGGCGCATCGTTCACCCCGTCACCCGTCATGCCGACAATCTCGCCCTTCTCCTGCAAGGCTTTCACCAGGCGCAGCTTATGCTCCGGGCTGGTACGGGCGAAAATGTCATACTGCACCGCCGCGGTCGCCAACGCCGCATCGTCCATATGCTCCAGCTGATAGCCGGTTATCGCCTGGCTGCTATTAGCAATTCCCAGCATCTGACCGATGCTCATGGCCGTCTGCGGGTGGTCACCGGTGATCATCTTCACTCGGATCCCCGCCTGCTGGCAGGCGTGGATGGCATCGATCGCTTCCGGGCGCGGTGGATCCATCATGCCGGCGATCCCCAGCATGATCAGCCCGCTGCTGAGATCCTCGTGACACAATGCTGGCTTGTCGGCGGCAGCCGGCTTAAAGGCGGCGGCAACCATGCGCAGCCCCTGCCGGGCAAAGCGCGCCATCTCGTCTTCCCAGTACGCGCGGTTGAAGGGCTCGGCGCCGTTGCCGGTCTGCTGCTGCTCGCAAAGGGCGAAAATCACGTCCGGCGCGCCGGTAATTAAAATCTGCGCGTCGTTGCCCACCTGGTAGTGCGTGCTCATGTACTTGTACTGGGAGTCGAACGGGATTTTGCTAATAAGCGTGGTCGCCACGGGGCTTAGCTTCGCTTTAGCGGCCAGCACCTTCAGCGCCCCTTCGGTCGGCCCGCCGGTAATGCCCCACAGGCCGCGCTCGTCCTTAATCAACTGGCTGTCATTGCAGAGGTCAATCGTGCGCAGATATTGCTCCAGTACGGTGTCTGGCTGGATTTGTACCGGCTCGTCGCTGCCCTCAAGGCAGATCTTCCCCTCCGGCTCGTAGCTATTACCGTCCACGCTGTAGCAACTTTCGGCGGTGATGATTGCCTTCACGGTCATCTCGTTCATGGTCAGGGTGCCGGTTTTATCCGAACAGACCACGGTCATTGCCCCCAGCGTTTCCACGGTAGGGAGTTTGCGGATGATCGCCCGCTTACGCGCCATCGCCTGCACGCCCAGCGACAAGATAATCGAAATAATGGCCGGCAAACCTTCCGGCACGGCGGCGACCGCCAGGCTTATCAGGGAGAGAAGCAGTTCACCCAGCGGGATATCGCGCAACAGGATGCTGAAGACAAACAGCGCCGCCATCATCGCCAGAATAATGGCGAAAATCGCTTTGCCCAGCTTATCCATCTGTACCAGCAGCGGTGTGCGGTGCTTCTCTATACCGGCCATCATCTGGTTGATGTGCCCAAGTTCAGTCTCTTGCCCGGTGGCGATGACCACGCCCACGCCACCGCCCGCGCTGACGGTCGTGCCTGAAAAGACGAGATTGGTGCGATCGCCCAGCGGCAGTTCGCCGTGCAGCGCATCGGTATGTTTATCCACCACAGTGGATTCCCCGGTCAGAATCGCCTCTTCCACGCGTAAATTATGCGCTTCAATCAGACGCATATCCGCCGGAATACGATCCCCTGCGCGCAAGACAATAATATCGCCCGGAACGATTTCAGTGGTTGGAATGGTTTCGTGCTCGCCGTGACGAATAACACGCGCATCGCTAGAGAGCATATTTCGAATACTTTGCAGCGATTTCTCGGCGTTGCTTTCCTGAACATGACCAATTAAAGCGTTAATGACCGCCACGCCAAGAATAACCAGCGTATCGACCCAATGCCCCATTACCGCCGTTAATACCGCTGCCGCCAGCAGTACATAAATCAGGACATCGTTAAAATGGGCCAGAAAACGCAGCCAGGCAGGTTTCGCTTTTTTCTCTGGCAACGCATTGGGGCCATATTTATTTAAGCGTTCATCTGCCTCGGCGCGGCTCAGACCGCTAGCGTGCGTTTGCAGTCCGGCCAGGGTCTGCTCTACGGTCTGCTGGTACGCCAGACCAGAAGCCTTGTTGTCAGTGGATGGCGAAGACGGCGGGTTAGGCATTTTCGTCATAGTCAGTTCCTTTAATTTCATGTGAATGGCAGCCGGAATTCCTTTCTGGCTTATTAAAATGGGCGTGAAATAAAATAATAAGTTGTGGCAAAAATTGATTTATCGCAATATATTCTAAAAAGATAATGGCAAAACTCAGCACAACTTATTTCATGTAATGATTTTCACAAAATATTTCTAAACCAACCTTAAACAAGGGGGAAGCATGTTTGGTATTTATCGCGGTCGCCGTCTGGCGTTATATATTATCGCGGCCATTGTTATCGCCACGTTAATTGGATATAGCACCTACACTTTCGTTAAATTATTTTCCGTGGGATGACATTAATTTACACGGATAAGGATTACTTGAATATTCGCCACTAAAATAATGCAATTCCGGCGCGCATCGGCGGATTATTATCCGCCCACGCGGCCAGAGGTTTATATTGCTTTACGTTGCGCTATCCCGGACAATGCTATTTTTAACTGACGATTAACATTACTATGAAACACCCGTTAGAATCGCTGTTAACGGCAGGCGGCATTTTGCTGATGGCCTTTCTCTCCGTGCTACTGTTGCCCGCGCCCTCGCTGGGCCTGTGGCTGGCGCAAAAGCTGATGACCACTTTCCATATGGTCGATTTGAATCAGCTCTACACTATTCTGTTCTGCCTGTGGTTTCTGCTGTTGGGCGCCATTGAATTTTTCGTCCTGCGTTTCATCTGGCGCCGCTGGTTCTCACGGGCGTCGTAAACCGGTGAAATCGCGCATCCCCTGGACCAGCGCTTCGCACCACGCCGTGTAATCGTGACCGCTGGACCACGGGTGAAAACTCACCCGATACCCTTTCTCTTTTAGCACCTGCTCAAACTCCAGCGTATTCCGGTAGATACCGCCATCCGGACCACTACTCTCAAACCTGCCGGCCTGCAGCCAGAAGCGAATCGGGTAGCGCGGAGCGTGCTGATACTGACGTGTTAACCAGCTTGCCTCTTCGCCTTCAGGCGCCCACCAGTAAGAGCCGGACAAACTCAGCACATTGCCAAACAGGCGTGGATAGCGTAAAGCCACCCACGAGGCGGCAAGGCCACCGTAGCTGGAGCCCGCCAGCACCGTTTTTTGCCGCTGTAAAGCCACGCCCTGACCCCGTAGCCAGGGCAGAAGCTCGTGGGCCATGGCATTGGCGAAGCGCGGATTAGGCGGCAACTCCTGACTACGGCGGGCGTGATCGAGGCTATCGATAAAGACCACATTTATCGGCGGCAGAACATGCCGCGCAATTAAGCTATCGAAGATATTGGCGACGTGATAGTCACGCTGATAGATCTGCCCGTCGAAGAGGATGAGTGTCCAGCGCGCTGGCTGCGCGCTGCGCGGCCGGTAGAGCAACACGTCGCGGCTGTTGCCAAGCTGGGTGCTGGTAAAGGTGTGACGGGTAAGCGAGCCATTCACAATGGGCGTGGCGGCGGCCTGCGCGGAACAGTAGCGCGTCGGGCTGAGATCAAGCAGTGAATAACGATTCCAGCGATCCTGCTTACCCTGCACGGCAGTGTGGGGGTTGAGCGGATCGGCCTGTGCGCTGACCAGGATCGCCCGACGTTGATCGCGTGGGGAGCCGGTGATAACCGGCACATCCGGCGCCAGCTTGTACTGCATCAGGGTATCGGAAGGCACCACATAGCTGCGAAACCAGACGTCGCTTTGCCCTAACCGGAACAGGGGGTCATGGTCGCCCGCCGGTGATCCAAGAATAAAGACGTTCTCCCGCGCGCCGCGCCAGAGAAAGGTCACCCGCTTGTGGTCGGCGTCCACCGGCTCCACCATCGGCGTTCCCTGCCGACGCTGCGCCTGCCAGAACGCCTCAGTACTCCCACCAGCAGCAACCGTTTTTGCCAGCGCATTCAGGGTCGGACTTTCAGGCTCAAGAATCTGCACGCGCGGTAATGCGGAGGTTTCTCTTATTCGCCACTGAAAATGCCAGGGTTGACCCGGTTCGCCGTGCAGCATCAGGGAGGTGTTCTGACGCACCGGCAAAGCGAAGAGTAGCGAGTGTTCGCCGTCCGCCGGGCCATTCTCAATCAGGGTGCGAATCCGGCTATTTTGCCCATCCAGCAGTCGGGCGTCCGTTACCCCTTTTAGCGTGGCCGAGACATAGTTTTCATTCAGTTTCGGCAGCGTAAAACAGACTTCGCCGCTGGTATCAAATTTCCCCTGCACATCCCCCTGAAGGGAAGCGTGTTCACAGGTCGCCGCCATGGCTGGCAGTGTACTTATTCCTAACAGCAACCCACTCCACACCCTTTTCATTTACACCCTTTCCTCGCAAAATTTGTCAGTAACGCTAATGCAAATGGTAATTGTTTGCAATATCATTTAAAACGTTTTTACCGGTGTTTTTATGGCGATAGCAACCAAGGACAGATAATAAAAATGTTTAAAAAGAATAAAGTAATGCGCCTCTGGCTTATGAGCCTGGCGACAGTCAGCATGGTGGCTCAGGCTGCAAACAATGAAGAAACGCTTGTGGTTACGCAGGGTGTGAGTCAGGAGCCCACGGCCCCGGTCACCGGCATTGTGGCCACCAAAACGCTCTCCGCGACGAAAACCAGCGCAGAAATTGTGAAGACGCCGCAGTCGGTCTCGGTGATCACCCGCGACCAGATGGCAATGCAGGATGTCACCTCCGTATCGCAGGCGCTGCGCTACTCCGCTGGGGTCTTTACAGAATACCGCGGATCATCCAACCGTAACGACGAGGTCTTTGTGCGCGGCTTTAGCTATGTGCCAAAGTTCCTCGACGGGCTGAGCTTTGGCGCAACCGCCTCTTCCCAGACGGGGACGATCGATCCATGGTTACTGGAACGGGTGGAGCTGATACGGGGTCCGGCATCCGTTCTGTTCGGTCAGGTGAACCCTGGTGGTTTAATCAGCATGACCAGCAAACGCCCCACCGCAGAGGCTATTCATAATGTGCAGTTTCGCACCGGCAATCATGATCTGGCAGAAGGCGCATTTGATTTCGGCGGCAAGCTTAGCGACGATGGTCGCGTACTGTATCGTGTGAACGGCATTGCCCGCACCCAGCATAACCAGGTGGACGATTATAAAGAGACGCGTATGGCGATAGCCCCGGCGATCACCTGGTATCCAAACGATCAGACGCGCTTTACGCTCCTCACCAGCTACCAGAAAGATCCCGATGCAGGTTACCGCAATTTCCTGCCCGCCTACGGCACGGTAAAGAGCGCTAACGGCCAGTACATTCCCTACGATTTTAACGCGAGCGATCCCAGTTACGACCAGTCCTGGCGCGAGCAGACCCTTATCGGCTACGAGCTGGAGCACCAGTTCGCCGATAATATGACCTTCCGCCAGAACGCGCGTTACGCCACTATCAAGCAGAAGTATCGCTACCTTGTTTATGCCAATAGCGCCGCCAACAGCACGCTGCTGACCCGCCGGGCGCAGCGTGAAGTGCGCACCACCAACGAGTTTGGACTGGATAATCAGCTGGAGTCTCTGGCCAATACTGGCGAAGTCAGCCACATTCTGCTGGGTGGCGTTGACTACAAGGCCAGCAAAGATAAACAGCTGCTGGCGCGCGGCGCCGGCACGCAGTACGACCTCGACTGGACCCGCCCGGTCTACGGCGTGAATGTCGATGAAAGCACGTTCAGCACCGCAACGGATGAACAGCAAAATCTCGACCAGATGGGCCTCTATCTGCAGGATCAAATGAGCTGGAAAAACTGGGAGTGGCTGGTTTCCGGGCGCTACGACTGGAGCGAAGTTCGCACCAAAGACTTCACGGACAGCAGCGTCACCCAGCAAAACGACAGCAAATTCACCTGGCGTACCGGCCTGCTGTACGCCTTTGATTTTGGCCTGTCGCCCTATATTAGCTACAGCACCTCCTTCGAACCGAACCTGCAAACCAACCGCGCGCCGGGCGTCGGGCCTTTTAAACCGACCACCGGCGAGCAGACGGAGATTGGCCTGAAGTATCAGCCAGTGGATACCACCCTGATGACCCTGGCGCTGTACGATTTAACCCAGGAGAACGTCGCAACGTACAACAGCGCCGAAGGCTGGTTTGAGAACGCCGGCAAAGTTCGCTCGAAAGGGGTTGAAGCAGAGATCCACGCCACGCTGATGGAGAACATCAACCTGATTGGCTCCTATACCTGGACGGATGCAGAAAACAAAAGCACCACGGTGGCAGGGACGGAGGGCAAAACGCCGGCGCGTATACCCGCCCATATGGCCTCTGCCTTTGCCAGCTATACCATTCCCGGAGGCGCGCTAAAGAGCCTGACCGCAGGCGTGGGTATGCGCTACATCGGCACCAGCTACGGCGATGCGAAGAATACGTTCAAGGTGCCCTCGGTCGATCTGTATGACGCCATGGTGAGCTACGATCTCGGCGAGCTGAACAGCACGCTGAAAGGCGCCAGCGTGCAGTTCAACGTGAATAACGTGGCGGATACCCGGTATGTGGCTTCGTGTGCAAGCGATACGGCATGCTTCTATGGCATTGGCCGGACGATGACCGCCACCGTGAACTATCGTTGGTAAGAGGAATGTCGCCCTCTCCCCTGGCGGGAGAGGTCAACCTTCAGTGCGCCCGATAGTGGTTCTCTTTGCGATACGCGCCAGGCGGCTGATTGAAGGTGCGGGTAAAGACCCGGGTAAAGGTCTGCTGGGAATCAAAGCCGTAACGCAGGCAGATGTCATAGACCTTTTCATCTGACTCGCGCAGATCGCGCGCCGCCAGCAAGAGTTTGCGCTCGCGGATATAGCGTCCCAGACTCTCTCCTTTGTACTGCATAAAAAGCCGCTGCAAATGCCATTTCGAATATCCCGCGTGACGGGCGATATCATCAATGCGCAACGGCTGATGGAGGTTGTCGTCGATCCACTCGACAATCGTATCAATGACCTGAGCGGAAATAGTCATACTGCTCTCCCCTTCTCTTCCTCGGGTTAACATTATTTCCACCACTCGCGAAAGTGCTGCGTGGCGCTACTAACATCTACCGGCTCGCCGGGTTCTGGCGTTAACAGCCGATAATTTTTATCTTTACTGGCGCGGGTGAGCTGGATCAACGGGTCGTCCCAGGTGTGCTTAGCCAGCACGAAGCGTCCGTTATGCCCCGGCACCACCGCTTTGGCCTTAATATCCACCGCGGCCTGTGCCGTTTCGTCCGGCTGCATGTGAATGTATTTCCAGTCCTGGTCGTACTGACCGTTTTCCATGATGGCCAGATCCACCTCGCCAAACTGCTCGCCAATGGCGCTGAAGTGCGGCCCGTAGCCAGAGTCCCCGCTGTAGTAAACCTTGCGCTGCGGGGTGACGAACATAAAGCTGCCCCACAATGTCTGGTTACGCTTCAGGCCGCGCCCGGAGAAGTGGCGAGCGGGCAGAACGTGAACGGTGAGTGCATCGCTCACCGGCACCGACTGGTTCCAGTCGCGTTCGTCAATAATGTCCGGGTTCATGCCCCAATAACGCAGGTGTGAGCCCACGCCCAGCGGCGTAATGACACGCTTCACCTTTGGCATCAGCGCCTTAATGGTGGCGTAATCGAGATGATCGTAATGATCGTGAGAGATGATCAGCAGATCGATCTCCGGCATCGCCTCTGCCCGCCACGGGTAGTCCCCGGTAAAGGCTTTATTCAGAAACGAGAAAGGCGCCGCGAAGTTACTGAACACCGGATCAATCAGGATGCGCTTGCCCGCCAGCTGCAGATACCAGGAAGAGTGACCCAGCCAGACCAGGGTTTCCTGCTCCAGCGGCAGGCTGGCCAGATCGGTGTTGACCATTGGCAGCGGTGCCGCCGGGCGCGCATTTTCGGTTTTGGTCATCAAAAAGCCCCACCATGCCGCCAGCATATTTTTCTGACCGGTATAGCCCGGCGTTGGCAGGGTGTTGTGGAACTGGCCGTCGCGGTAGTGAGGAGAGGCCTCCACTTCGCTTAGCTGTGCGCCCTGAGGCGGTTGTCCAAAACCCGCATTGAAGACAAAAGGCAAACTCGCCGCTGACGCAAGAATCATGACCAACACCACGCTTACAATGAGAGGTTTCTTCATATCCCGACCCGATTTCGCGCTCCATCCGATGGTATGCGCGGGCAAAACTTGATTATGAGTGAGTAAGCACTCATTATAGGAGTGAATAGAATGTCGTCAAGACGTTTTCAATCTTTGACATTCCGCGTTGCAGCCATATGAAACGCATGCTTCAATACGCTTTTTTACAATTGACACGGGAGGATATTTAGTGGCACGTCCGAAAAGCGAAGATAAGAAACTGGCGTTACTGGAGGCGGCAACGGCTGCATTTGCCCAGTCCGGCATTGCCGCCTCGACGGCATTAATTGCCCGTAACGCGGGGGTCGCTGAAGGGACTCTGTTTCGCTACTTTGCTACCAAAGACGATCTGCTGAATGCCCTCTATCTGCACCTGAAGCAGGATCTCTGCCAGTCGATGCTGGCGAACCTTGATCGCACCATCACGCTGCCAAAAGAATATACGCGTAATATCTGGAACAGCTACGTTGAATGGGGTATCCGCAATCCGGTCTCCCACGCGGCCATTCGCCAGCTGGGCGTCAGCGAGAAAATCAACAATGAGACCGAGCAGGCCGTAAAAGAGATGTTCCCGGAGCTGCATGAGCTTTGCCGCCGCTCTATCCGCCAGGTCTTTATGTCCGATGAGTTCCGCACCTTTGGCGATGCCATTTTCTTATCCCTGGCCGAGACCACGATGGAATTTGCCACCCGCGATCCCTCTCGCGCCGTGGAATTTAAATCGCTGGGCTTTGAAGTAATGTGGCGCGGCCTCGCCTCGGAGGAGGACAATGGATAGTCGTACCTTGCAGGAGCAGGCCAAAAAAGTGGCGCTGGAGCTCCCCTTTACGGAACACTGCTGGCCGTTTGGTCCGGAGTATGATGTTTTTAAGGTGGGCGGGAAAATATTTATGCTGATGGGCGTGGCGCGTGGACGGGCGCACGTGAGCCTGAAAGCCGATCCAGAAAAATCCCTGCTCAACCAGGCCATCTACCGCAGCCTGGAGCCGGGGTATCACCTGAACAAAAAACACTGGATCTCCCTCTATACCGGCGATGATATCACCCCTGAGCTGGTTACCGATCTGGTGCTGGACTCCTGGCATCTGGTGGTGGATAAACTGCCCAAACGTGACCAGAAGCGTATTCGCCCTCAGTGATTGTTCGCCTCAGGCGAACAGTTTAAGCGCATTTAACGCACTTATCATTTCACGTTTCCCCTGGTAATCTGCTCAGCTTACGCCTCGCTGAGGGGCGGATCTTATTCACCAGGAGCTGTTATGGATATTATTTCTGTTGCTTTGAAACGCCACTCCACCAAAGCCTTTGACCCGAGCAAAACCCTGACCGACGAGCAGGTAGAGAAGGTGAAAACCTTGCTGCAGTACAGCCCGTCCAGCACCAATTCCCAGCCTTGGCACTTTATCGTTGCCCGTACGCCAGAGGGCAAAGCCCGCGTGGCAAAATCGGCCGCGGGCGGTTTTGTTTTTAACGAACGCAAAATGCTGGACGCGTCGCTGGTGGTGGTGTTCTGCGCCAAAACCGCGATGGACGACGCCTGGCTGGAGCGCGTAGTAAACCAGGAAGAGGCCGATGGCCGCTTCGCCACCCCAGAGGCCAAAGCCGCCAACCATAAAGGCCGCACCTTCTTTGCCGATATGCACCGCAAAGATCTGAAAGATGACAACCACTGGATGGAGAAACAAGTCTACCTGAACGTGGGTAACTTCCTGCTGGGCGTGGCGGCGCTCGGACTGGACGCCGTGCCAATCGAAGGCTTTGATGCCGCGGTACTGGACGAAGAGTTTGGCCTCAAAGCGCAGGGCTTCACCAGCGTCGTGGTGGTGCCGGTGGGCTATCACAGCGTGGAAGATTTCAACGCCTCCCTGCCGAAATCTCGCCTGCCGTTAAGCACTATCGTGACCGAGTGCTAAAAGCAAACGGGCCGCACTCTGCGGCCCGTTACACTTTTACCTTACTGATCACCAGCCTGCGATGTGGATGCACATTTTTATCGTCACCCCATGCAAAGGTAATCCATCGCGCCTCCAGTTCAGCGTAAGATGCTACGGGCGTTAATTGCCAGACCTCCCCGACTGTGCCGTCTGCTACGCTAATCTGATACTGCATGCTGTACGCCCAATCGATCATCCGCAACCAAAAACGCTGGCCATCGCCGGTCTGTTCGCTGTCTGATACCACAATGTCGTACTCATTTAAGAGCCACTGGAAAAAAAGCTGCGGAAACCCGCTAATGACAGGCTGGTGAACCGTACGCGGGGTACGCCAGACCATAACCTGAGTGGCTGCCCCGTGGGGAAAAGTGATCTCATTTTGAAATTGCAACTTAACGGCATAGGCCGTATAGGGCTGCCCCTCATCCGTTGTCACTATCCGGTATTCGTCCCCATAAAAGGATTTTAAGAGGCGATAGCCGACAGGCAGGACAAAACCCGGCAGCGCGAAGGCTGCAGTACCGCGGGCCAGAAAGGCTTCCGTATGTTCGATATTACGGGCGATAAGCCCCAGCTTCTGGCTGAATTCAGCAGATTCAATCATCAGTGGCGACATGGGGGTTGTTGCTCATTTCGTCATTATAGGCCACTTTACTTTCCATCGAAATGACGGAAGTTCAGTGAGTTATTTTGTTAACGCAATGAACAATACGCAATTTTTACCGCGCCACCTCAACTCGAATTGATTCCCGGAAAGCGACTCGCAAAAAATTAGCTACCGGGTTCGGTGGCGTGCCAAATCCTCTCCGCATAACGCCCCAGCATCGCCAACGACACCGCCAGAATCAGGAAGAACAGCACCTTGTGCATGCCGTCCCAGAAGTATTCGAAATAGCGGGTGTAGAGGTTAATCGCGAGGAAGGTCAGGCCGAATCCGCGTAGCATGCCGTCGTCGGTTTTTAGACTGATGTAAATAGCGACCACCGCGGCCACGGCAAAGAGTAACGCCCAGGGGAGTAACGCCGCGCGTGTCACGCCATACCAGTTATCGATATCGTAATTACCGAAAATCGACATGATCCACAGCGCGACGAAGAGATACGTCAGCCCCATAGCCTTACTGGTGGTGTAGAGATGACGCTGGATAAGAGTCTTACGCAGCAGCCAGCAGAGCGCCAGTAATGCCCCACCGAAGAAGATAAACCGCACCGGGTAGTTCATGCCCAGCCAGTAAGCTCCCCAGCCGGATACATACCCCGTCTCGGCGCCAAACCAGTTACCCAGCGACAGCAAAAAGAAGAGCCACACCAGCCCGGAACGCCCGAAAAAGCCCACCAGCCCATAGACCGCACACCCCACCAGGAAGAGGGGGGCAAGATGCCCGCTGCCGTTATCCAGCCGTTCGCCCAGTTGCCAGAGGGCGACTGCCGTAAAAAGCACGCCCAGAAAAAGCAGACCTTCAGTGGTGTAGTGCCACTGGGTTTCGTGTCGCTGGCGGGCAAACCCCCACAGGTAAAACCCTACCGCCAGCGCGGCCGGGAGGCCAATGCGGGCCAACGAGGAGAAGGAGAGAAAATCGATTATCCAGGCCATCAGTTCGCTGTCGGCAAACAGGCTGCCGAGGGCGATAATTGCGCAGGCCAGCGCCGTCCAGATGGCGTAGCGGCTCAACCGCTGCCAGTCCAGCACGGTACGTTTTAAGGTTGCAGCCAGCCGCTGATGATCGCTGGCGCTGAGCGCCCCTTCCTGCTCCCACTGGGCCAGCGCCCGGCGTAGCAGACGCTCTTGTTTACGCGTTACCTGCATGTTCAATCCCTGAAGCCGATAGAGTTAACTGAGTATAACAGCCTGTTGAGCCAGCCACGTTAGTGCATGCTCACCCTGCTCATCCACCGGCAGATAGACCAGCAGCCGGGATCCGTTTCGCGGCGCTGAGTACCAGTACATCTGCTGCAGATGAAAATCACCCAGTTCCGGATGGGAAAACAGCTTCAACTGGTTTTCTACGCCACGCACGTCGTAGCGCTGGTGCCACAAGGCTTCGAACTCCGCCGAGACCGCAAAAAAGCGCGCCAGCTGAGCTTCCCAGGCGGGATCGCCGCGATGCTCGGCCATCGCCGCGCGGAAATAAGAGACAAAAATCGCCAGCACGTCATCACGCCTGCCGAGGCGGGCCTGCCATGTGGGATGGGTCAGGTAGAGGTAAATACAGTTGCGATCCTCCGGCGGGATAGTATTGAAATCCACCCCCATCAGATGCCCAAAACTGTCGTTCCAGGCCACGATGTCAAAGTTCGGTTTCTGGATGCTGGCCGGTTTCGGCATCAGGGTATCTAGCAGGCGCCGTGTGCCCTCGCTTATCCCCTCGCACGGCAGCGTATGCGGCGCTTCTCCCGGCGGCAGCCCGGCCAGCACAAACAGATGACGCGTCTCGGTAGGGGTACATTGTAGCGCCTTTGCCACCGCCGCCATCACCACGCCTGAGGGGTTGACATCCCTGCCCTGCTCCAGCCAGGTGTACCAGGTCACGCCCACATCTGCCAGCATCGCCACCTCTTCCCGGCGCAGCCCTGGGGTACGCCGGCGGCCACTGCGCGGCAGCCCCAGCCGCTGCGGATCAAGGCTTTCGCGGCGGGAACGTAAAAACGCGCCGAGCTGTTTACGGTTCTCTTCCTGTAACGAAGGGAGGGGGTCTGCTATCAACGCCATACATCACTCCTGCGTGGTAGTGCCAGTACCAGTATAAGCAGGAACTGGTACCCGTTTATCAGATCGTTGATGCTACGTCCCTCAGCTGTTACATGCAATGGAGTTACCATGAAAACCTCTGCCGTTTCACCGGGGCGCGCCGGCCTCATTTTACTGCTCACCGGCCAGATGTTGCCGCTGATTGACACCTCGATCACGAACGTCGCGCTGGACTCCATCACGCATTCGCTGCACGCCAGCGCGACCGAACTGGAGTTAATCGTCGCCCTGTATGGGGTCGCTTTCGCCGTCTGCCTGGCTCTCGGTAGCAAACTGGGGGATAACCTTGGTCGCCGTCGTCTGTTTATGACCGGGGTGGCGATATTCGGCCTGGCTTCACTGCTATGCGGTATGGCAGGCAGCGTGTCGCAACTGCTGGCCGCCCGGGTGGTGCAGGGCGCTGGCGCGGCGCTGATCATGCCGCAGATCCTGGCCACCCTGCACGTCACGCTAAAAGGCAGCGCCCATGCGAAGGCCATTAGCCTGTTTGGCGGCATAGGGGGGATTGCTTTTATTGTCGGCCAGATGGGCGGCGGCTGGCTGGTATCGGCAGATATTGCCGGGCTGGGCTGGCGTAACGCCTTCTTTATCAACGTGCCCATCTGCCTGCTGGTGCTGACATTAAGCCGTCAGTACATTCCGGAGACGCATCGTGATACCCCCTCACGCATCGACTGGCAAGGAACGGCGTTGCTGGCCGCGATCCTCTGTTGCCTGCTGTTCCCGATGGCGCTCGGCCCTCAGTGGCACTGGGCATGGCCGCTTAAGGCCGCGCTTATCGCCATCATCCCGCTGGCGGGGTTGATGATTATCAGCGCCCGAAAAAAAGAGCGTGAGCAGGCACATCCGCTCATCCCCCCGCGCCTGATGCAGCTTCACAGTATCCGTTTTGGTGTACTGATTGCGATGCTGTTTTTCAGCGTCTGGTCCGGATTTATGTTCTGCATGGCGCTGACCATGCAGACCGGGCTGGGGATGGCGCCCTGGCAGTCGGGCAACAGCTTTATCGCCCTCGGGGTGACCTATTTTGTCTCGGCGTGGTTTGCCCCGCGCCTGATCGCCCGCTACAGCACAAGCACCATTCTGCTGATGGGGCTGGGGATTCAGATGGTCGGCCTGCTGGCCCTGATCGCGACCTTCCGTTACTGGGGGCTGCACAATACCGCCCTGACGCTGGCCCCCGCCACCGGGCTGGTGGGCTACGGCCAGGCGCTGATTGTGAACAGCTTTTATCGCATGGGGATGCGTGATATCGGACCGGACGACGCCGGCGCGGCCAGCGCCATTCTTAGCACCTTGCAACAGGCCGCGCTGGGGCTGGGCCCCGCTATATTTGGCGCGATCTTGTTGCACGCGCTGCAGACGCACGGGGGCGATTATGCCAGGGCAATTAACGTCTTCCTGCTGGTGGAAACGGCCATGATGGGGATACTTGCCGCGGCCACGCTCCGCCTGCGCCATCGCCTGAGTGCTACAGTCCCGGCGGGCTGCACCGCCGTGAAATAACCCTCTCCTGCATAACGTCGCGGTTTGCATAATAAATTCGCAGCCGTCATCATGTAGCCGCATCAATACAGGAGACGTTATGCAGGAATTCATTGCTCAGGTCGAAGAGTTAGGCATTGAAATTAATCACACCACCTCGCTGGTGATTATTTTTGGCATTATTTTTCTTACCGCCCTCATTATTCATCTTATTTTACACAAGCTGGTGCTGCGCATTTTCGAAAAACGGGCGCAGGCCAGCAGCCATTTATGGCTGCAGATTATTACCCAGAATAAATTATTTCACCGCTTAGCCTTTACCCTGCAGGGGATTATCGTCAATGTGCAGGCGGTGTTATGGCTGCAGCGTGGCAGCGAAGCGGCTGAAATACTCACCACCTGCGCAAAGCTGTGGGTGATGGTATACGCCCTGCTCGCCTTCTTCTCCCTGCTGGATGTGATTTTCAACCTGTCGCAAAAGCTGGCGACCGCCTCGCAACTGCCGCTGAAAGGGATCTTCCAGGGTATTAAGTTAGTGAGCGCAATCCTGGTGGGGATCTTAATTATCTCGCTGTTGATTGGTCAGTCTCCCGCGATTCTGATAAGCGGTCTGGGCGCGATGGCCGCCGTGCTGATGTTGGTCTTTAAAGATCCGATTCTGGGGCTGGTCGCCGGGATCCAGCTCTCTGCCAACGACATGCTTAAGCTGGGCGACTGGCTGGAGATGCCGAAATATGGCGCGAATGGCACGGTCACCGACATTGGGCTGACCACCGTAAAAGTGCGCAATTTTGATAATACCATCACCACCATTCCGACCTGGGCCATGGTCTCCGATGCCTTTATCAACTGGAGCGGGATGTCCGCCTCCGGGGGGCGACGTATTAAGCGCAGCCTGAACATTGATACCACCAGCATCCATTTTCTGGATGCCGGGGAGCAGCAGCAACTGATACAGGCGAAGTTACTGAAGCCCTATATGGCCGCACGCCATGAAGAGATTACGCTGTGGAATCAGGAGAACGGTGAGGGTGATTCGGTACTGAATCTGCGAAAGATGACCAATATTGGCACCTTCCGGGCCTATCTGAATGAATATCTGCGCAACCACCCTCGTATTCGCCAGGATATGACCTTAATGGTGCGTCAACTGGCACCGGAGGCAAACGGTCTGCCCATCGAGATATATGCGTTTACCAATACGGTAATTTGGGCAGAATACGAAGCTATTCAGGCCGATATTTTCGATCATATCTATGCCGTGATTGAGGAGTTTGGGCTGCGTATTCATCAGGCCCCTACCGGTAACGATATTCGTTCGCTGGCAGGCGCCCTGACAAAATAACGATCAGGTACTGGCACGCTCAATATAGTGCCAGTCCATCATCACCCGCTCCGTGGGCGCATCGGGGTTGTCAATCTTGTTCAGCAGCAGTTCCACCGCCTTGCGCCCGATATCCCGCGAGGGTTGTTCGATGGTGCTGAGCGGTGGTGAGACCAGCCCGGCAAGCTCGGTGCCGTCGAAGCCGGCCACGGCGATATCGTCAGGTACCCGTAAACCCGCCTGCTCAATGGCGCGCAGCGCCCCGGCGGCAAGGGTATCGGAAACAGCAAAGACCGCATCCGGCCGGGTGGGCGCTGCCAGCAGCGCTTCCATCGCCGCCATGCCGGCCGCCGAACTCAGCTCGCTGGCATACTCCACCGCCTGATACTCCAGATCCCGCAGATGCAGCACGCTCTTATAACCGCGCTCGCGCAGGCGGGCATACTTGTAGCTGAGATCGTGGTTAATCAGGGCAATGCGCTGCCGGCCGGCGTCAGCCAGACGGCTGACCACGTGCTGTGACGCATCCACATCGTTAATACCGACGCAGGAAACCGCCCCGGCATCGGCATATTCGGCGCATTGCACCCAGGGTGCCTCGCCAATCAGCGCCGCCAGTTCGTTCAGGCGTGAGAACGCATCCATGGTAATGACACCGTCGACCATCTTGCCCGACAGCAGGCTCAGGCCCGAGCGTGAACGTTCGATATCCGAGCCGGAGTTACAGAGCAGAATGCGAAAACCGTTCTTTTCCGCCTCCTCTTCGATGCCCTTCACCACCTCGGCACAAAAAGGGTTTGCGATGTTCGAGACCATGACCAAAATCATGTAGCTGCGCGCAGTACGCAGCTGGCGCGCCAGCAGGTTGGGCTGGTAATTGGCCTCTTTTATCGCCTGCAAGACGCGGTCGCGGTTTTTGGCTTTGACGGTATCGCTGTTATTAAGCACGCGCGAGACCGTCGCGACCGACACGCCCGCCAGCCGGGCGATTTTCTGAATGGACATAACAACGAGTGATCCTGCAGTTAAGATTCCCGGCAGGCTACCATAAATTCGCGGCCCGGCGTACCGGGCTGCGTGTTACACGGCGACTTTCACCCAGCGTTGCTGCTGATGGCTCTGCACAATGGCATCAATGATGTGCATCACATTGGCGCCGTCGTGGAAGGTGGCAAACAGCGGCTGCGCAGGCATTGCCCCGGCCTGAACGGCGCGATAGAACTGCGCCATCATGTTTTTAAAGGCATCCGGCCAGCCTTCAGTGTGCCCGCCGGGGAAGTGGGCGCTGTCGGCGGCGTCCGGGTGCATAAGGCCAGGGTCGTCGGTCAGCAGCTGGTTAGCCTCGGCGCGACGACCAATCCATAACCGTTGCGGCACCTCCTGGTCCCAGGCCAGCGCGCATTCGCTGCCATTGATTTCGACGCTGAGGCGATTTTTGCGCCCTGCGCTCACCTGCGAGACGCTGAAAGAGCCTTTACTGCCGTCGTCAAAGCGGAACAGCACCGAACCGAAATCCTCCGTGGTAACGGGTTTATCTTCATACTCCGCCTCGGCTGCGTGGCTGAAGGTCTGATTGCCGGCAACGTTCGCCTTACGGATTGGCCAGACGATGGCAAGATCGGCCATCACCTCGGTAATGCGGCGGCCAGTGATAAACTGCACCGTATCGCACCAGTGAGAGCCGATATCCGCCACCGCGCGCGACGCGCCGCCGAGTGCGGCATCCACCCGCCAGTTGTAGTCGGTTTCCAGCAGCATCCAGTCCTGCAGATAGCTACCGTGGGCGGCAAAAAGCCGCCCGACAGTGCCGTCGCGCACCATGCTGGCCGCCTGGCGTACCATCGCAAACTGGCGATAGACAAAGCTCACCCCGTGGATCACCCCGGCCTGCTCCGCCAGCGTCACCAGCTCCTGGGCTTCTTCCGGGGTCATGCACAGCGGCTTTTCTGAGAAGACGTGTTTACCCGCGCGCAGGATCTGGCGGTTAATCTCCGCATGCAGATGGTTCGGCGTGCAGTTATGCACCACGTGCAGATCCGGATGGGCCAGGAGCGCCTCCACGCTGGCGTAGGCGTGGGGAATATTCAGCGCCTGTGCTTTCTCCTGGGCCTGCGCAAACGACCCGTCGCAAAGCGCCACCACCTGCACGCAGCCGAGGCGGCGCAGCGCTTCAATGTGCGCCGGGCCGATAAAGCCGCTGCCGATAATGCCAACGTTAATCATCACTCTCTCCTGCCGCGAAATCATCAAAGGCGCGCGCCGAAACGGGGATGATATGCCGGGAGATAAACTCGCGGCCTTCCCGGGCGCCGGTGTCGCCATCCTTCAGGCAGCACTCCCACTCCAGCACCGCCCAGCCGTCAAAATCGTACTGGGTTAGCTTGCTGAAGATGCCCTTGAAATCCACCTGCCCATCTCCCGGCGAGCGGAAGCGCCCGGCACGGTTGATCCAGCTTTGATACCCGCCATAGACGCCGCTGCGTCCGTTCGGGCGGTACTCTGCATCCTTCACGTGGAACGCCTTGATGCGGGTATGGTAGTGATCGATAAAGGCCAGATAGTCCATCTGCTGCAACAACAGGTGGCTGGGATCGTAGAGCATGTTGCAGCGCGGGTGGTTATCCACCAGCGCCAGGAAGCGTTCAAAGGTCACCCCATCGTGCAGATCTTCCCCTGGGTGGATCTCGTAGCAGACATTGACCCCCTGCTCATCAAACGCATCCAGAATGGGACGCCAGCGGCGCGCCAGTTCGCTGAAGGCATCGCGGAAGCGCGCTTCATTGTGAGGCGGCCAGGGGTACATCCACGGCCAGGCCAGCGAGCCGGAAAAGGTGGCGTGGGCGGTAAGCCCGAGTCTGGCCGACGCCACCGCCGCCTGTTTTAGCGTTTGGGTCGCCCACGCCTGACGCGCCCCGGCATTCCCCCGCACGGCCTGTGGTGCAAAGTGATCAAAGGCGTCATCGTAGACGGGATTAACGGCAATCAATTGCCCTTCCAGATGCGTGGACAGCTCGCTGACCACCAGCCCAAACTCGGCCAGTTTTCCGCGGATTTCATCGCAGTAAGTCTGGCTGGCTGCCGCCTGCGCCACATCAAATATCGCCGGATGATTACAGGGGATTTGCAGCGCTTTGTAGCCCTTCTCCGCCGCCCAGCCTGCCAGCCCGTCCAGGGTGTTAAAGGGGGGTTGCCCCCCGATGAACTGCGACAGAAAAATACCCGGTCCTTTAATTGTCCTCATACCCCCTCCCGTTATTACGCCTTGTCATCTTCATATTTGAATGAGACAAGGAAAATCAGTGCGATCGCGGCAGCGGCTACCGCCGGGATCCACCAGAATGTGACCCACGCCGCTGGCACGGGTTGACCCGCCACCAGGCGGTTATAGAGCGCACCAGAAATCTGCGAGCCGAGCAGCATGCCGATACCGTAAGTGAACATCACGATCATGCTCTGCGCCTGCCCTTTTACCTTTTCACCCGCCACGCGGTCGGTGTAGATAAAGCCCACCACGAAGAAGAAGTCGTAACAGACACCGTGCAGAAGAATGCCGAGATAGAGCAGGATCCGCCCCTCTTCACTGACCCCCAGCGCAAACATGGCATAGCGGACAAACCAGGCCAGCATGCCGATCAGCAGCATGTACTTCACCCCAAGACGGCGGAACAGCAGCGGGATCACCAGCATGAAGAAGATTTCGGACATCTGTCCGAAGGACATGGCGGTACTGACGTCGGCAATACCGGCGTCGGCCAGGTACGACGCGGTGTAGGCGTAGTAGGTCCCGAGGGGTACTGAGATCAGCATTGCGCACAGGGAGAAAATAAAGAAGTGACGCGTTTTCAGAAGCGCAAACGCATCGGCGCAGAAGAGGTCGCGCACCTTGACCGGCAGCCCTTTTGCAGGCGCGGGCGTATGCGGCAGCGTCAGGCTATAGAGCGCCAGCAGCACGGAGCTTACCGCCGCCACCTGGAAGATGGTGACGCTGGAGGCGACGCCCGTCACACCGATAAAGATCCCCGCCACAATCCAGCCGATGGTGCCGAACACGCGTACCACCGGGAAGGTTTTATCGACGTTCGCCAGGCTATGGAATGCAATGTTGTTGGTTAAGGCAAGCGTAGGCATATAACAGAGCGTGTAGCCAAACAGCAGGCCAATTAACAGCGCGCCGTTTTCCGCCACCAGTGCCCCGGGGACGAACATCAGGATCACTGCCCCGGCGAGGTGCATCACCGCCATCACTTTTTGCGAGGCGAAGAAGCGGTCAACTAACATGCCGAGCACAAACGGCGACAAGATTGACGCAATAGGCCCCGCCGAGAATGCGTCACCGATGAGCAGTGACATATTGTGCTGGGTCATTACCAGGCCGAGCGTAACTGACCAGCTCCCCCAGATAAAAAATTGTAAGAACATCATCAGCGACAGGCGCGGCACCAGCATGCGGTGCTGGACTATCGCCTTTCCACGACTTTCAGTTGTTGACACCATGATCTGCCCCACCCTCAAAAGTAATCGATTACAAATTACATCAATTGAAAAGTAATCGATTACAAAAGAAAGATCATGGGGATCGAAACAGAATTGGGAGAGGGGTCACGATAAAGATTCTTATGCGCTAGCGCAGTGCGAAGCACCGATTTTGTCGCGGGGCCGCGGGGATTGACAAGGGGGACCCGGCGGTCCCCCTTGTCACGTTCACGGGTAGGGTAATGCCATATTCTGCTGAACATGAGGTGAACGGAACGATTCTACCGTGCCCGGCATGACACTCTAGGTTGCCACTGCCCTTAAACCCTGCCGTTACTTTTTACGCGACAGCTTAAACGCCACAAACAAAAACACCACCCACACCGGTAACAAAATGGCTGAGGTACGCATACCATCCATGGTGCACATCAGCACCAGGATCATCGCCAGGAAAGCGATACAGAGGTAGTTACCCGCCGGGTAAAGCAGGGCCTTAAACTGCGTTTCACGCCCTTTACGGCGCATCGCCGCGCGAAAACGCAGGTGTGCCAGGCAGATCATCACCCAGTTCAGCAGCAGCGTAGCGACCACCAGTGCCATCAGCAGGCCAAAGGCATCATGCGGCAACAGGTAGTTAACCAGCACCACCAATGACGTAATCGCCCCGGAGAGGATCAGCGAGTTCACCGGTACGCCGCGACGGCTGACCCGGGTCAGGAATTTCGGCGCATTGCCCTGCACGGAGAGACCAAACAACATCCGGCTATTGGAGTAAACGCCGCTGTTATAGACCGACAGCGAGGCGACCAGGATAATAAAGTTCAGCGCAGAGGCCACAACGTTGCTGTTCAGATCGTGGAAAATCATCACGAACGGGCTACTGTCCGATTTCACCTCTACCCACGGATAGAGCGCCAACAGCACCACCAGCGAACCGATATAAAACAGCAGAATACGGTAGACCACCTGGTTTACGGCTTTAGGGATGCTCTTATGCGGATCCTGCGCTTCAGCGGCGGTGATACCAATCAGCTCCAGCCCGCCAAAGGAGAACATAATGACCGCCAGCGACAGAATCAGCCCTTTCCAGCCGGTCGCCAGGAAGCCCCCGTGCTGCCACAGGTTGTCGATCGATGCCCGTTCCCCGCCATGACCAGAGAACAGCAGCCAGATGCCAAAGCCGATCATGCCGACGATCGCCAACACCTTGATCAGCGCAAACCAGAACTCGGTTTCGCCATACAGGCGCACGTTCACCAGATTGACGGCATTGATGATGATGAAGAAGGCCGCGGCCCAGATCCAGGTCGGCACGTCCGGCAGCCAGTACTGCATATAGATGCCTGCCGCAGTGAGCTCAGCCATGCCCACCAGCACAAACATCACCCAGTAGTTCCAGCCGGAGAGGAAGCCGGCGAACGGGCCCCAGTATTTATAAGCAAAGTGGGCAAAGGAACCGGATACCGGCTCTTCCACCACCATCTCGCCGAGCTGGCGCATGATCAGAAAGGCGATAATCCCGGCGATAGCGTAGCCCAGCAGTACGGCTGGCCCGGCCATTTGAATTGCAGGTCCGATACCGAGAAAAAGGCCGGTACCGATAGCGCCCCCAAGGGCAATAAGTTGAATATGGCGATTTTGCAAACCACGATGCAGCGTCGGAGCCTGTTCCGACGAGGCTTCAGCAGCACCAGTGGCTGAAGCGGATGACGCGTCTTTCACGTCCTACCCCTGTCTCTTTCTAATAGAAGGGGCACCTTTTAACACTTCAGGCAGATGGGAGCAAGTGAATCGCCGGGCAGCAGACGCCGCCCGGCATGCAGAGGTTAAGATCCGATAATACCGCCGTCCGCTTTGGTGATCACCACCGTCGAGGCGCGCGGGCGTCCGTTCGGATTGGCATCGGGCCAGTTAGAGACGGCGCGCGGGTTAGCCGGATCGGTAATATCATCCCCGCCCTCCCCCGGATGCTGAATATTGATAAACAGCGTGCGGTTATCTGGCGTAAAGGCGATACCGGTGATCTCACAGCCACGCGGTCCCGTCAGGAAACGTCGATAATCATTGGTGCCAGGAATGGTCGCCACCATCTGGTTGTTGCCCATCCCTTCGTACGCTTTCTTATTGATGGTACTGGAGGAGACATCGGTCTGGATCCAGAGCACTCCCTGATGATCGAAGGAGAGGCCGTCGGGGCTGCCGAACTCGGCCCCTTTCATCGTCCCTTTCGCGCGCGGATCGTCGCTCTGGGCGCGCCCCGCCAGCACCAGGATATCCCAGGCAAAACCCTGGGCGGCAGGATCGTTCCCGGCTTCCAGCCAGTGCATAATATGGCCGTACTGGTTATTCGCCCGCGGATTCGCCGCATCCGGTGCCGCCTTGCCCTCTTTCCCGCGATCGCTATTATTGGTCAGCGTGCAATAGACGCTACCGCTGCTGAGTGGATCCACCGCGATCCACTCAGGACGATCCATTTTCGTCGCCCCTACCGCATCGGCGGCCAGTCGGGTTTTGATTAACAGATCGCCCTGGCTTTCAAAGCCCTTGTGCGCATCCAGACCGTTCTGCCCGTAGATCAGCGGGAGCCATTCGCCGCTGCCATCGTCGTTAAAGCGGGCCACGTAGAGCGTGCCCGTTTCCAGCAGACGCATGTTGGCATCGCGGTTCGCCGGGTCGTATTTGTTCTCTGAGATAAATTTATAGATATATTCGAATTTCTGATCGTCACCCATATAGACGACCGCCCGTCCGTCGGCCGCCAGCGTTACCGCGGCCCCCTCGTGCTTAAAGCGGCCCAGCGCGGTGTGTTTACGCGGCGTCGAGGTGGGATTATAGGGATCGATCTCGACCACCCAGCCAAAGCGGTTAGGTTCATTCGGGGTTTTATCAACGTTAAAACGGTCATCGACTTCATTCCAGCGGTAGGACTCATCGCTATCGCTAATGCCGTAGCGCTTTTCCAGCGCGTTATGATCGCCTTTTTTGACAAAAATATCTGACCAGTTCTCTTCACAGGTGAGATAGGTGCCCCAGGGCGTATGGCCGTTGGCGCAGTTTTGCATGGTGCCCAGCACCTGCTCACCCTGCGGATCGGCTGCCGTTTTCATCAACGGCTGGTGGCGCGCCGGGCCGGTAAGCTGCATCGGTGTATTAACCGTGATGCGACGGGCGTAGCCGGAGGGGCGAACGACCTCCCAGCCGCTGTCCCCTTTTTTCACTTCGATGACCGACACGCCCATAGCGTTCTGCCCTTTGCGCGCTTTCTCAAGATTCCAGTTCGCCGCGCCGTCGGGGAACAGCATGCCGTTATCGATATACTCGTGGTTCATTGCCAGCAGGCCATGAGCGGGGTTGTCTTGATTCTGCGGCAGACTGAACCACGCCATGCCGTCGTGGTGCATACCGGCCTGTACCGCCTGCTCCTCTGCCGTGTTACTGGCATCCAGTTTAAAGGCAGGCATATTCCCCTGAATGCCGGTGGCGTCGCCCCAGCGGTAGAATGGCCGCGCAAGATACCCTTCGGGGACCCTGACGCTATCCTCTGTGGACACGGCGATGCTGGTAAAACCGAGTGAGACCGCTTTCGCCAGCGGTGAGGGCGTAGCAACTGCCGCAAAGGCTTGCTCAGGTTTAATCAGCAGGGGAAACGCGGCTGCGGCTCCGGCAACGGCACCCAACTGCAGAAGACGTCGGCGGGAGAGAAATATCTCCGCTACGCTGAAAAAGGCCGGGTTGGTAGAGGGATTACTGACATCGTCGCGATGTTCTTTTTTAAATACGGACTTAAGAGGTTTACCCACGATGGCTTCCTGTCATTGGCTCGAAAATAGCACGGTGGGAACACTATAAAAACTCCGCATGACAGTTTTATAACAGACGCAAGAATGGGGCATCCCTGCCCCGGATAACGAAGGTAAAACTTAGAACTCGTAGCCAACAGAGACTTTAAAGGTGCGCGGCTCACCCTGGTAGATATAGGTGCCGCTGTCGTCCGCACCCGCCCAGTAGTTTTCGTCGGTAACGTTTTCCACGCCGGCACGTACCGTCATCTGATTCTGATTGTTGTTCAGCGCTACGCGGTAACGCACGCCCAGGTCCAGCGTGGTGTAGCTATCCAGCTTTTTGGTGTTCGCCTGGTTAGCATACTGTGAGCCGGAGTGGTTAACGCGCGCGATCGCGGTAAGCCCCTCGACCGGCTTGATGTCATACTCTGCGCCCAGCACGGCGTAGAAGTTCGGCACGCCGATGGCATCATTGCCCTCATACAGGCCGGTGCTGGTTTTCGTCAGCTCTGCCTGCAGCCAGGTCGCCCCGCCATTCAGACGCAGGCCCAGCATCGGCTCGCCAAAGACGCTCAGCTCGACGCCGCGGTTACGCTGTTCGGCATTCAGGCTATAGACCTTCGTTGCGCTGTTGAGAGTCGAGACGGGCATGGTGATCTCAAACAACGACAGCGAGCCGCCAACGCGACCAAAATCGGCTTTGACGCCCACTTCATTCTGTTTCGAGTGAACAATACCGGTGCTCTGACCATAGTTGACCGCCGTGTTTGGCGCAGTTTTACCCGGCTGCAGCGACTCGGTATGGTTTGCGTAGAGCGAAAGCTCTTGCAGCGGCTTGTAGACGATGCCGTAAACCGGGATCCACCGGCTGCCATCGAAGTTATCAGCCAGATTTTCTTGCCCGGTCTGCTTGTCATAGCCACGAACCACCACTTTCTGATGACGCGCGCCAAGGGTGAAAAGCAGTTTGTCATCCAGCACGCCCAGAGTGTCGCTCAGCAGCCAGCCCTGAGTACGGGTACGTCCACTGGTGATCGGATCGCTGTAATTGCCCCCTTTACCATCAGAGTTGGTGCTGACCGGCGGATTGACCGGATAAGGGTGGTAGATATTGACCAGCGGATTATCGGCCAGTTTTGACATCTTCCAGGCAATTTTTTCCTCTTTGGTCTGGGCGGAATAACCCAGGTTCACTTTGTGCGAAA
This sequence comes from Leclercia sp. UBA1284, assembly GCF_002308415.1. Classification (NCBI taxonomy): domain Bacteria; kingdom Pseudomonadati; phylum Pseudomonadota; class Gammaproteobacteria; order Enterobacterales; family Enterobacteriaceae; genus Leclercia; species Leclercia sp. UBA1284. The sequence continues at coordinate 250,991 of NZ_DBUS01000006.1, read as the reverse complement.
CAAATCCGGTATCGAAGTTACCGCGAATGCCCGCCATGCCGCTCATCGTGTCGCTGATGCGGTTGGTATCTAGGCGGCTGGCGGTAGCGTTGCCGCTCTCGTCCTGCAACCTCGGGGCGCTGTACAGACCCAGCTCATGCGCATGCTGCGCGCCAAGCCCGGTGTAAGCTGTCCAGCTGTCGTTAATGTCGTACTCGCTGCGCCACATGCCGAATTCGTTTTCGACATCGCTCCAGGCCCATTTCTGCGAATAGCTGCGATCGTTTTTCGGTAACGAAGGAACAAAGTCGACATACATAATGTTCAGACCGGTTTCACCGCCGTGGAAGGTTTTCTTCTGGTAGCCCATGTCAACGGAGGTGCGGAACTTATCGCCTTTGTAATCGAGACCAACAGACGCCAGGGTGGTACGACGACGATCGTTGTCAATCGCAGTATCTCCTTCGCGATGCACCAGGTTAACGCGGGCGCCGAACTGATCGCTTTCGCCGAAGCGACGACCTGCGTCCAGGGTGGTGCCAATCTGCGCATCAGAGGTGTAATCCATCCCCAGCTTCACCTGCGGAATGTCACCGGCGTGTTTGGGTTCAAGGTTGATCATCCCACCCACGCCCGAACTGGCCGCGCCGTTCATCAGGGCGTTAGAACCTTTGAAGATCTCAATGCGATCGACCATCTGGGCATCCACGACCTGGCGCGGCAGCACGCCAGAGAGGCCACCGAAGGTCATATCATCGCCATCAAACTTCAGGCCACGAATGCGGAAACTTTCCGCGTAGTTGCCATAGCCCTGCAGCGGCTGCACGCCCGCGTCGTTAGAGACCACATCGCCGATGGTGCGCGCCTGCTGATCTTCCACCAGCTTGGAGGTGTAGCTGATGATGTTAAAAGGCACGTCCATGGCGTTTTGCTGGCCGAGCATCCCCAGGCGTCCGCCGTTGGCGACCTGCCCATCCAGGAAGGCCGGCACCAGCTGATCGCCACCGGGCTTGAACTCACCGGTTGGCGCGGCTTGCACCACAATGGTCTCTTCTTTGGGGTCAACGGCAGCCCAGGCGGAGTGGGTGACGGCGCCAATAGCCAGCGCCAGCAACGTTTTATTTAATTTTCTGGTGTTGTTCATGGTTAACTCGTTCAAATACGCGCAAAAAGGCCCGTTGCCGGGCCTGACTATTTTTATTTAAGAGAGATTCTGACGACGCTATCCGGCCCGCTGGTGGAGTGATCTTTGTTGAACGGCTGTTTGACGGTAACGTACAGGGTCTGGCCATCTTCAGAGAGCAGCAGGCTGTTCGGGTTCGGCGGCAGATCCCAGCTCTGCTTCACCGCATAGGTGGTCGCATCCAGGCTTAGCACTTTTCCTGCCTCACGCTGGGAGATGTAGAGCTCATTACGTTTGGCGTTAAATTTCACCGCCAGCGAATCGCCGACATCCAGCTGCTTAATCACCTTGCCGCTGTGGATATCCAGCACCAGCGTGGTTTTCGCTTTCGAGTTATCGGTGACAAAGAGACGGCCTGTGGCCTTGTCTTCAGCGAAGTTCAGCAGCAACGCCGGTTTATCGCCCAGCGGTTTCCAGCGTTTTTCGATACGGTTGGTGTGCGGGTTAAGCACCAGGATCTCACCGCCGCCGTTAGCCACATAGATACGGTCGGTTTGCTCAGACCACAGCAGGCCTGTCACCCACTGACCGGCGTTCTTGATGGTCTTTTTCAGCTTCAGCGTTTTTGCATCCACAACCCAGACCACTGCCGGATCGGCGACACCGCCGATATAGAGAGTGCCTTCATGCAGCAAGACCTGACGCGCACCGTACGGATACCCCTCTTTATTGCGCTCGCTAAAGAGCAGACGCTGTTTCACTTTGCCGTCGGCCGTGTCGATAGCGCTGATGCCGCCATCCAGCGAATTGGTGGTATAGACCGTTTTGCCATCGTCAGAGATCGCCAGCGCAAAGTTTTTCAGGTCGGTATGGCTGCGGCCGAGGGTTTTCAGCGTGGTGGGATCGAGCTTGTACACCACCCCACCCTGCACGTCTTTAAAGCCTTCAGCGCTGGCTACGTAGAGCGCATCGCCTTTCGGGCTGAGCACCATTTCATACAGCCCCTCTGCCAGCTCGCGTTTAACCACGCCGGTCTGGGCGGGCGCTGTCGCAGCGTCGGGAGTTTGTGCTACCGGTTTGGTGACGGCGGATTGCTGTGTGGCGCAGCCCGTCAGGGAGAGGGCAACGAATAGCGCCAGGGCGGAAAGTTTTTGGGTCATCAGGAACATCCTTTACCGTACAAATCGAATTAGAGGCGGATGTCTGCGTCGCATGAAAATGCGTTTATGGTTGTGATGTTGGGCTTACGCCCCTGCAGACTCCACCGTAACACTCAGTGTTCCTTGTGAGATCTGCGCTCACTCCTGCTGCGGAAAGATCCCTGTCACCCGCAAACACTAAAGAGAATGAGAACTATACTTATTATCCTTTCGTAATCAAGTGTAAATATGGACATCTCCCGACATAAAAGCCGAAGGGGGACATAAAGAGGGGAAGTGATTGAACACCACCCCGGTCGCCCGGGGCGGTGGAAGGGTTATTTTTTTTTGTAGATGTCGGCGGTGCCGTGGATTTTTTTATCGGTATTGCCGGAGGTCAGCACCAGCACATCAGCGCCTTTCTCATCGGTTTTTTTGATCAGCTCTTCTTTTGCATCCGAAACCGCCGTTTCACCCGAGGTATTAACCGTACCGATTTTCTCGTATTGAGACTCGACCTTAGAGAAATCCTCTTTCGTCATAAGTTCTGCAGCAAAGGCGTTGGTGGTAAAGAAAAAAGCGGTTCCTAACAAAATAGCAGTCGTCTTTCTCATAACCTGATTCCTTTTGATTAATACAGGATCTACCTGACCTTGCGACAGTGCGCAAAGTTTAAACAGCATGGGTGAGAAAGCGTACAAATTCCATGTGCTGGAACGCATTATTTATGACAGTGCGGGATGCAGGCTCTGGTTCTTTAATGGTAAGCGGCAGTTGCGTTCGGGCGAGCAAAGGTTAATGGTCTCAATCAGCCCGTACCGTGCAACGGGCATTTTGTAAAAGGGGCGCCTGTTCATCGCTTTAACGACGTGAGTTATAAAAGCAAAAGTAACGAAAACATTCCAGGCGCCGACTCTGCAGAGCTATAAGAAGTTGGGGGCAACGCCAAACTTCGGTGTCTTAATATTCGCTGCCCACACTTTAATGTCATTCTGTAAGACGAGCGTAAAGTCTGATTTCAGGTTTTGAACCATCCCATTTACCCGCTCCGCATCAGTCACTGCAAAGTGTTCAATTTTTTGATTGTGTCCGATATTCACGCATTTGTATGTTGCGGGAACTTCGTGCCCACTCACCTCGAAAGGCTTTTCAGGCGTATCACACCCACCTTCAGCGATATAGGAAACAACCATGTTGGCGCCCGGATGACCCTGCTGTGAGATGCTCACCATAACCGGAAGCTCATCCGAGGTTTGCGTCATGCCGTAAAGTACCACCCCATCCGAATACCATGTGTTGTATTCCCGCTGGAGAGACGCAGCCGAAGCACTTGAACTGATTACAGCCAGAAATGAAAGGATACCAAGCCAGATTCTCATAAGCGTTTTCCATAACACGTTTGCGTCCATTATTCAGAATGAACTTTCAACCGCAACTCATTAGGATTATTCCTACCAGTTCTGGCGGTGCTGTTTTACCCTAACCTTATGTTTCAGATTGATTAAACGCATAGTAACCGTATGAAGGCGTTTATTTCAGACGTTGCTTTTTGATTTTGACGGCTGATGTCCCAACTCTGTCTCAGCATGACATTTGTGAAGCGGGAGGAGTGAGGTGAGTCTCTGATGTGAAATGGCACGCCCTGTAGGATTCGAACCTACGACCTACGGCTTAGAAGGCCGTTGCTCTATCCAACTGAGCTAAGGGCGCACTGAATGCGGGTACTACGCAGTGGTGAAACGCGTGGAATTATACGGTCAATAGCAGGTGAGTCAATGCCTTTCGGCGCGTTTGCCGTGCATCTCAGCAGATGTCTCTTTCCCCCTTAACAATACGTTTAAAATTTCAACATTTACTGGCGGATCAGCCAACTACGAAATAGCTTAGTCGACATTAAGTAACGCCCAGTTTTATCCCCCTCCGCCACCCGACACACTGTTCTGCGGTAACCCGGCGCCCTGGAAGCCGGTATAAAGGACAGTGAAGTGAGCTTAACCTCGTTTTTGGCCTCCCCTCCGCAAAAGAGTCCGTTGCAGTCTCTCCCCTGCGGCATCGTCGGCATGAAGCTGGAACCCATCGTCAACCTCGCCACATTTCATACTGTCGGTGTGGAAGTGCTGAGCCTTTTGTCGCCGACCCTGCAAAGCGAGCCGTGGTTTCAACAACTCTCTGCGGAACACGCACTCGCCTTGCTACAAGTACAGTGCGAGACGCTCAAAAATCACTTTCCCTGGCACAACCTTTTCATCAACTTGCCGATAACCCTGCTAACAGAGGTGGATTTATTTCACCAGTTGCTGCCGCTACCCGGTCCGGGTGCGAATATTGAGATCGTTGAACCCGCTCAGCTTCTCTCCCTGCCCTACACCTCACGCATCCGGGCGATAGAGCATCTGCATCTTTTGTCCGGGCGTGGCTGCCGTATATGGCTCGATGACGTTGATGAAGCGCAAATCCACGGTTTCATCGACGCGCATTTACCTTTGAGCGGGATCAAGATCGATAAGATGGCGTTCTGGCGTCTGAAGACGACTCCCGCATTTTCATCCCTGGTAAACCTCTGCGCAACGCTTGCGCGAAACGTCCTTGTTGAAGGAATCGAATCACAAGAGGATTTAGCGCTTGCGCGTCAGGCGGGGGCCGGATTCGGCCAGGGATATTTATGGCCCTCCGTCGGCAGACGGCATGGCTAAAAGGAGGCTTGCCTGAGGGAACAACTATGCGCATGACCGTACGCCGTTACCGGCGACGTCGCACGGGAAGTGATTCGTTAGGCTTCGCACAGTCCCGTTTTAGCGCGCCTTTCTTTGATCGGCTGGTCTATCTCAGCCAGGCTATAAATCAAACGCGCAAACCTGAAGTTCCCTGGATGATCCTGGTCTCCCGCGATAACTATCTCTGCGCGGGGCTACAACGCAGTCCCTCACCGGTGAAGCATTGCCGCAGTTATGACACTCTGGACGAGGCCCTGGGCGCCAGTCAGCTCTGGCCCTCCGCCCGGCTAGTGATTGATATTGAAAGCGACATCGCGCCGTGGCTTGAACTCCTTGACGCCCTGCGCAGGATAACGCTCTACCCTCCCTATACCCCGGTCACTTTGCTGGTACGCGCTGATAACTACCCGGGCCGCCTGTTTTGCAAAACGGCGGGCCCGTTTCACGTCGTCGAACGCCAGCTTTGCGCTACCGCCTTGCCAGAGGCGTTGGATCCGCACGATATACCGAAAGAGGGGTGGTTTTCAGCCAACGAGTGGAAACTGCTGTTCCCGTTATCGTGTGGACAATCCCTGAAGGAGATAGCACAGGAGAATAGCCAGCCCTATAGCCGCGTCGTTTACCGGCTTAGCCGCATCCTGAATAAGCTGGGGCTGAGTCATCGTCAGGAGCTCTTTCATCTACTGAGCCAGCTTCCAGCCTCGTCCAGTACGTTCGACCGCCCCTCTCTTCCTGGAGAATGTTAAGAAATGACGTAGATTACCTGGTTAAAATTTTGTTAAATAAAAACAAAACAACAACAAATATAACTATTCCTAACGGCACCGCTCTGACGATGCTAAACACCAGAAACACGGTCAAAAAAGAATATTCGTCTGGTTACGATTACGGGCTGTTTTGCGTAATTAATGTAATAGCAATGTAAACAAGGATTGGTTGTAGACGGGACGCTGGCTTCCGGGCAGGCGCGCAGCAGATATGGCTTTTGGTAGAAAAACTTTCTCTGAATGTTTCATATGAAGGTACAGCGCAGGCTGCGCACCCTCTTCGCTGACGATGCTGGGAATTTCAACTACGGAAGCCGTCGCTCGATTATTAACATTTTGCCAACAATTGGCGAGATGTATTATTTTTTCCTGATACATTCACATGTTTCGCTGCCGTTCTTCTGATAAGTAGGTTATTAACCCAATTTTAAAATAATAGTTTTTCCTCTCCAGAACATCATATTAGGCAAGCCATTAACAATCATTTACCTGCTTTTCGGATAAAACGTAACGGGTATAATAAGACTTATAAGATTAATTTCCTGAATAATATCTCACGCTGTGGTGAGCTTGTATTTTATTCACAATAAAGAGGTGCCCTGAACATCACTATGCCAATAAGGCAGTGATGACTTTTTAACGACGAACCCCGCATAAGGATGTGCAAAATATCCTTCCGACTTACCCACGCTTTAACCATCTGAGGCATAACAATGAAACCGGCATCCGTAATCATTATGGACGAACATCCTATCGTCAGAATGTCGATAGAGGTCCTGCTACAGAAAAATAAAAATATTGAGATTACACTCAAGTCAGGGGATTGCCATGAGACGCTTGAGTATCTTCGGAATCACCCTGTCGATCTTGTCATCCTCGACATTGAACTTCCCGGCGCGGATGGCTTTTCTTTACTGAAAAGAATCAAAGACATAAATAAAGATATAAAGGTACTTTTTTTATCTTCAAAATCAGAGGCGTTCTATGCCGGGCGAGCTTTAGCTGCCGGCGCCAACGGTTTTGTGAGTAAACGTAAGGATTTAAATGATATCTATAACGCCGTAGAAATGATTTTATCAGGTTACTCCTTTTTCCCGGCGGAGACGTTAAATTTTATAAATCATTTCAAGTCCAGACGGGGCAAATTCAGCGACATGCCTTTATCCAATCGCGAGGTAACCGTTTTACGCTACCTTGCCAATGGCATGACTAATAAAGAAATTGCCGAACAAATGATGTTAAGTAACAAAACCATCAGCGCCCACAAATCGAATATTTACGCTAAACTCGGCGTGCAGAGCATTGTCGAATTAATTGATTACGCAAAAATGCACGAATTGCTGTAATTACTGTTGCGCTCTGCCGCGAAGAGACGGCAGGGCCTGGCAACGGTATTAGTAATAATTGATAACAAAAGTCGCATCGGCATCGGCACGCCCCGGTTGAGGGTCATTGGCCGTGGCAATGTAATTAGCATAAAACTGCAAAACGGCATGCCCCTGCGCATCCACCTTCACCTCCTGGCTGGCCTGCTGCAATGGCAAACGCGTTTTATCCTGATTGCGGATCTCAATGGCAACATTGCTGGCATGACTAGCCTCATTGAGTGCGAGCAGTTCGCTATCTTGTGCATTGGCTTTGCCGGTGAAGGTTAACGATGCCGCGCCCGGCGGACAGCCCTCCAGTTTCAAACTAAAGGGTACCGCCGGGGTTCGGCTGCCCGTCGTACTCAGCAGTTTAGTCGACCAGCGCCCCAGCGGCACGGATTTGACGCTGTCGCCCACCTCTGCCACGCAGGTAAAATCCACGATGGTGCCAGAGAGTTTGATATTCACCTGCCCCAGGGAGTTACTGGCACTGGCGAAACCCTGCGTTAATAATGTGACCAGGACGATCAGAGGTTTTATCTTATTCATAATCCACGCGTAGATAGCCCAACGAGGTAAATTTCCCTTCCGCCGGTTTAATGCCGGTAATGCTCACCGGCCAGGCGCGAATAGCCACTGACGCCTCGGCGTTTTCATCCAGGCGGAACGGGATCTTGCTTGCCAGCGTATTTGGCGTAAGCGGCGTGCCGCCCTCCGTCGCCACGACAAAGCCCAGATCCGGGTTATCGGAGACCAGCGCATTGCCTGCCACCTTATCCGCTTCAATACGCATGGTCAGCGCGGCTTGCGCCTCGACGTTAGTGCATTTGATGGCAATGGTTTTACTCTGGGGCGAAATTTTCTGCGGACGATTTCCTGCCCCCGCCTCGCTAAAGAGGGAGGCCGCCATCTCTTTGAAATCAAACTCCACAATCGAGCCGGCGTTCAACATACAGCTTTGCGGCACTTGTATGGTTCCGCTGTAGCTAATGGTATACACCGGCGTGGTTAAGGGATCGCCCTTCGCGGTGGTGACGTAAACCCGAAACATGGTCTGACGTGGGATGACCACCAGGTTAATGAACCGCCGGGTCACCTTCAGACGAAAAATCAGTTTCGAGTCCGTCACCGGGAAGGCTTTCTGTTTTGGCACGTTGGGGTGCTGTCCCATCTGGATGAAATTAGCGGGCGGATAGAAGGTGCCGGCAAAATTATCGTGTATCTGCATGGCCCCCTCCAGATAATCGTTCAGTTTTACGTACTGGTAATTATCCTCCACGCTGGTGACAGGCAGATCGGTCACATAACTTCGCATTGTCGATTTACCGGTGGTGCCCTTCGGGCAGATAGCATTCACCCCCACCAGCCCGGATTTTTGGGAAAGCGTGATGATCTGGCCTGGTTTGTTATTGGCGCTGTTAAAGACATCCGAGAGGTCATACGAGATATCTTTCGCCCCGCCGTCCACGTTTTGACACACGGTTGCCCTGGCCGGGAGGGCACTCAGCGCCAGCAGGCCACTTAACACTGCCCCGGCAATGGCGCGCCGAGATTGCCCTTTATGGTTCACACTCCACCTCCGCCAGAGTGATATTCCTTTCCTGACTATCGTCAGGCAGCCGGTACTGTGCCCGGCACTGAGACTGCGCATCGCGACCCCACTGAATCATTAACTCTCCCACCAGCGGCAATCCGCTAAGGTAAATTTGTCCATCATCACCCACCATGCTGGTGATACCGCTTTGGTTCTCACGCACCAGCGCGCCGAAGGGCACCGGTTTGCCGGATCGCGTTACGGTCATTAACGCGCGCACGCCAATGCGGGTATCAAAGCTGGCCCGCACCAGTGCCCCCCGAGTCGGCACTAGGCTGCTTACGTTGTTTTCAATATCGATACTGTTACCCATAGAATTGGTGTCCAGCGCGACGCGGTTATAGCGATACACGGTGGCGTAAGGCATAACGGCGTAGCCACGCCAGTCGGTTTTTACCCCGGTCTGGTTTTCAATGCTGACGCCCGATGCGCCTGGCGCTTTGATCAAAACGTTGGTGTCCCCCAGCGGCTGGCTCAGGGTAATACCGTCGGCATGACCCACCACGCCGCCCGCCAGCTGCCAGTTCCAGTCGCGTTTTTCGCGGTTGGTGTTATACCCCGCGCCCAGGTTCCCCCAGGCTGCCTGCCAGTTCGCGCTGGCACTTCCGCTTACGCCTCCACTGCTGGAGTGCCCCTGAATCACGCTGTAATTCAGGTTCTTATCCTTAAGCAACGTGCCGCTCACGCCCGTTTGCCAGCTGCTTTGCCCGTCGCTGTTGCGGCTGGCCGAGGCGGTCGCCCACGCGCGTTCAAAGGCGTTATCGCGACGGTAGCCTCCGCCCATAAAGATCGAGAAAGGCACGCTGACGTTAAAAGAGGCAATCCTGTCGGTGCCTTCAATGCCCGCCGCCCGGCTCCAGGCCCAGGTAAAGGCGTAGCTGATCCCCTGCATCCCACCCGCATAGCCGAGTTGATACCAGGTGTTAGTTTCAGAGGTGTCCCAGTAGCTTTGCTCGCTGCCGGACAGATAGACCGACCCCCACTCCCCCAGTGACTGGGAGATATTGAGCTGGATACGCCCCTTTTTGCTCCACGCCAGGTTGTGATAGCTCTGCACATCCGGCACGCCGTCCTTCGTCAGGCTTTCGCCATACTGGTAACCCTCCATCGATTTCCAGGCAGTATCATCCAGGGTGTAAAACCCTTTAGTGGAGTAGCGATAGCCCAGCAGCTGGAAATTTGTGCCATAGCCGTTCAATGATTTTGCATAGAGAAAGCGCAGGGACTGGCCCTGATGGCGACTCTCGTCGGCAAGCTGGCTACGGGCATGCGTAACATCGATCGAGACCGCTCCCCACTCCCCCAGATTCTTGCCCGCCCCCAGCGCCAGAGCGCTATAACGTGCGGCAACCTGCGCGCCACCGTAGAGGGTATAACCGTCGCGCAGACCTGCGAGCAGCGTGCCCTGCGCAAATACTGGCCTATCCTGCCCCTGATTACCGCTGCGGTAGGCGCCGGCGACCAGGTCAAACTTTCGTCTCCCTTCGCGTTGCAACAGAGGGACCGTGGAATAGGGCACGCTATAGCGTTGGACGCTTCCCTCCTTTTCCTCCACCGTCACCTCCAGATCGCCGCTCGATGAGGTGGGATTGAGATCGGTAATGGCAAAGGCGCCGGGCTGAACGTAACTTTGATAAATGACATATCCGTTCTGACGGATGACAACTTTGGCCGGGGTCCTGGCGATACCGCGCACGGTGGGGGCGTAGCCCTGCATACTGTCCGGGTACATGCTGTCTGCAGCGTAAAGTCGCCCCCCACGAAAACCGATACTGTCGAAGACGTCGTTACCCGTATTGCTGTCTCCCAGCACCAGCTCGCTTTTTAGCGGCACCAGCGTACGCTGCGCCCAGGTTCCAATATTTTGCCATTCGCTGTGCCGCGTTCCGTTGCTGCGGGTATAGCGCCACGCCCCGGTATTACGTAATCGCCAGGCCCCATAGTTCAGCCCGCTTTGTAGATTGAGGTAATAGCTGTCGTCGTCGCTACCGCGATTGCCACTGAAGCTGTAATTCAACAATGCCGCCGGAATACCGTTATCCCACTGCTCAGGAGAGATGTATCCCCGCGCGCTATTTTGCATTGCCACCTGCGGCAGGCTTACGTCCAGCCGCTGCGCGGCGAAATTAAAGATGATCTGACTTCCCGCAATCACCTGGGTCAGCGGAACACAGTGTTCTCCTTCCGCGCCGGCGAGTGTCGGAAATGCCGCAAGGTTTACACCAAACCGCTCCAGCAGCGCGCGCGTGATACAGGGCGCCAGCCCTCCCGCCACGGTGGGAACCGGTTCAGACGCGCTCTCAAAGCGGATATCCTGCGTCCCAATAAAGGCCTCATTGAGCCAAATATCGACCCGATATAGGCCCGGAGCCTGCTGATAACCTTGCTCAAAGCGCGATAAATCGGCGACGTCTGCCGCGCTATCGGATAAAAATGCCGGGTTAAAGTAGCTCTCACCCCGCCCCGTCTGCGGCCAGTTGACGATTAAGGCCAGTGCGATGAGACCAGGCAGCCCTCGCTGAGTGTGCATGATTCGAACCAGGCTCAAAGATTGATGCTACGCGCGGGGGTTATCGCGCCATAATCATTCACGCTTTGCCAGCTCAGCATGTTGCCGGCACCGGACGGAAGGTGCTGTTGTGCCGACTGCCCTGGCGCAATCATCAGATTCTCCACTCTCTGTTCGCCGAGGCGTAGATTGACCAGCGTGATGTAATAGGGTGAGGCATTACTGACTTTGAGTTGGTTACCCACCCGTTCAAAGCGCAGATGTGACAGCGCCTCATCGGGCTGCATGGCGAGATTGCCCGGCCTGACAAAGACCTTGATGCGAGACAGCACCGCCAGTTGCAGGACGTTTTTTCCCTCAATGCTGGCTTTATCAACCGACGGAATCGCCTTCACGTTTAGATAAAACAGCGACTCACGATCCTTCGCAAGCGCAGGGCCCGCATAGATTATGCGCAAGGTATTTTCGCTATCCGGCTCGCTGACGAACAGCGGAGGCGTGACGGCAAACGATTTTTCTTTTGTTCCCTGCTCATTTTCAATCCAGGCATTAATTAAATAACGTTCCTGTTTGTGGCTGTTGGTAATAGCCAGTGAAGTCTGTTTCGCTTCGGCAGGATAAATAACCCGAGTCGCACCCAGTGCAATTCCACCTGCAGCGTATGTCGGCAGCGATACCAGTAGACAGAATAAAAATACGATGAACCCTGGTTTAAAAAATACATATTTCACAGCGGAGCCTATAATTATTTATTCGCAGGTATGTCAGGCACGAGTGGCTGCAGTCGGAGCTAAAAATAGCCAGCCCCACGCCACTGCACTCAATAGTAAGGAGCAACCCAAATCATGCTCCTTAGCGTTCATTCTGATACTCAATCCAGACAGTCGGGCCTCCTCCCTGAGACCTTCATCCTCCCTGCTGTCAGGCTTATTCGTATTTAACGACGAAGGTCGCGTCAGCGTTGGCCTGACCCGGCTCTGTAGTTGCCGCCGTGGCTTTATAGCGCGCGGCAAAGTTCAGGGTATTGGTCCCTTTGATCAGTGCCTGGGTTGCCGAGAAGCTGGCGCCATCCGGTGTCAGCGTGGTGGATTGACTGTCGAGAATTTCAATCCCAACCCCTTTTGCAGCGGTGTCATTACTGCCGGAGGAGACGGCCAGCAGGGTTTTATCGGTGGCATCAACCTGGCCGGTAAAGGCCACGGCGGCCGTCGTCGCTACGGTCGGATCGCAATCATTCAGCTCAATAGTGAAGGGAACATTGCTGGTGGTATCACCGACTTTGGTGAACTTCGCCGTACGATACTGGCCCAGGTTGACCGTCTGGTTTGACGATTCGGTATTCACTGCACAGGCGGCATTCACTAATTCACCCGTAAAATGAACTGTGCCACCATTTACAGATACTGGTGTTTTCGTCTCTTCTGCCTGAACAGTTCCAGCAAAAAAGGTCAGCGAAGCAATTACAACAGATGCAGCATAGGTTATTTTCATGTCTATTCCTTTAAAATATAAAATACCCTTCCCAACAAATAGCGGGAATAAATGAGGCATTCAATGTGAGGATTGAACGCTTATTTTTGGCAACGCTAAAGTAGCCTCTGGCGAAATATTTAAATATGCCCAAACGCTGTAAATGGCCCAGGTCTGGTCTTAATCATCCCTAAGAAAAAAACCGTACAAAACGCAGGGACTGAATGGCTCAGCCGGGAGGCGATCAGGAAATCTCGCAATGGGTGACTGACAGCAGCGCTCGCTTCTGACAAAATATAGGCAATCCCCCCTTTAAACCTTACAGATGGAATCCTCTCTCTGATGGCAGCACAGATTATTGACGGTAAAACGATTGCGCAGCAGGTGCGCTCTGAGGTCGCGGAAAAAGTGAAGGCGCGTACAGCGGCCGGTAAACGCGCCCCCGGACTGGCTGTTGTGCTGGTTGGCAGTAACCCGGCATCCCAGATTTATGTCGGCAGCAAACGCAAGGCGTGTGAAGAGGTGGGCTTTGTCTCCCGCTCTTATGATCTGCCGGAAACCACCAGCGAAGCAGAGCTGCTGGAGCTGATCGACACCCTGAACGCTGATAAAGAGATCGACGGCATTCTGGTTCAGCTGCCGCTGCCTGCAGGCATCGACAACGTGAAGGTTCTGGAGCGTATCGCACCCGATAAAGACGTGGACGGTTTCCATCCGTATAACGTCGGTCGCCTGTGCCAGCGCGCGCCGCGTCTGCGTCCTTGCACGCCACGCGGTATCGTTACCCTGCTTGAGCGCTATAACATTGATACCTACGGTCTGAACGCCGTGGTGATTGGCGCCTCGAATATCGTTGGCCGCCCGATGAGCATGGAGCTGCTGCTGGCTGGCTGTACCACGACCGTTACCCACCGCTTTACCAAAAATCTGCGTCAACACGTTGAAAACGCGGATCTGCTGATCGTCGCCGTCGGCAAGCCTGGCTTCATTCCCGGTGAGTGGATCAAAGAAGGTGCGATTGTGGTGGACGTAGGCATTAACCGTCTCGAGAGCGGCAAAGTCGTGGGCGATGTGGTTTACGAGGATGCCGCCGCGCGCGCCTCTTACATCACCCCGGTGCCGGGCGGCGTAGGCCCAATGACGGTAGCAACACTGATTCAAAATACTTTGCAAGCATGCGAAGAGTATCACGATGTAGAGGAAGCGTAAGATGGCCACTTTTTCATTAGGTAAACACCCACACGTAGAGCTGTGCGATCTCCTGAAGCTGGAAGGCTGGAGCGAGAGCGGCGCGCAGGCCAAGATCGTCATTGCTGAAGGTCTGGTTACGGTTGATGGTGCGGTGGAGACCCGCAAACGCTGCAAGGTTGTTGCGGGACAGACCGTGAGTTTTGCAGGCCATAGCGTGACTGTTACCGCCTGAGGCGTGTGATGCCCGGTGGCGCGACGCTTACCGGGCCTAAATACTGAGTGTATATTTCCCCTCACCCCGGCCCTCTCCCCAAAGGGGCGAGGGAGAAGACCGCACCGGGCAGCCCCCTCTCTCCACAGGGGCGAGGGAGAAGACCGCACCGGGCAGTCCCTTCTCCCCTAGGGGGAGAGGGTTAGGGTGAGGGGAACAAACCGCTCTCCTCTCACTTTATCCCCCATTCCCATCACGGTTAATTATCGATCGACTTCAAAGAATCACTATTTCGTTTGTTGAAATGTGAAAATTTAGTTGCGCGTAATTCCACCTTTCCTCACGATAAGTAGAACGTTCTACTAAAACGTTATACTTACTATAACAGCGCGAAAAAAGCGCTTCTCGGGGGAGATTTCAGCATGAGTCTGATATCAGGGTTTGTTAAATCGTTGTCTAAGTTATCGATGATTGGCCGCGCCTTAATGCTGCCAATTTCACTGCTTCCCGCTGCCGGCTTGCTGCTGGCGTTCGGGGATAAATTCCATCTGCCGCTGATGATGAATGCGGGCGGGGTTATTTTCGATAACCTGCCCATGCTCTTCGCTATCGGTTCCGCGGTGGGTCTGGCGTCAGAATCGGGCATCGCTGCGCTCTCTGCGGCAGTGTCGGTATTTGTTACTAACATTACCATCGGCACGCTACTGAGCATCACGCCGGAGATGGCCTCTCAGGGCGGTAAATACGCCATGGTGGTCGGCATTCCTACTCTGCAGATGGGCGTCTTTGGCGGCCTGATCTGCGGTATTCTCGCCGCCTGGTGCTATAACCGCTTCCATACCATGCAGTTGCCGGAGTTCCTCGGCTTCTTCTCCGGTAAGCGTTTTGTAGCGATTGCGACGGCATTTCTGTCGTTCCTGCTCGGCCTGCTGCTGCCGTACATCTGGCAGCATATCCAGTCCGGCATCGACGCGCTTTCGGTGGTGGTAAACGGCGATAATCAGGCGGCCTCGACCTTTATCTTCGGTCTGGTGGAGCGCGCGCTGATCCCGCTCGGCCTGCACCACATCTGGTACCCGTCGTTCTGGTACTCCTTCGGTGATTACACCACCCAGGCGGGCCAGGTGATCCACGGCGACCAGACTATCTGGTTTAAAATGCTGGAAGAAGGGACTAAATCCTTCAGCAGCGATACTTACCAGAATGCCGGTAAGTTCATGCAGGGCGAGTTCCCGCTGATGCTGTTCGCGCTGCCTGCGGCGTGTCTGGCGATGTATCACGAAGCGCACACCAAGAATAAGAAAATCGCGGCCGGTATTCTCTTCTCTGCCGCACTGACCTGCTTCCTGACGGGGATTACGGAGCCGGTTGAGTTTACCTTTATCTTCGTGGCACCGATTCTGTACGTCTTCAACGCCATCATGGCGGGTCTGGCCTATATGACCATGTACCTGATGCATGCACATATCGCCAAGTCGTTTTCTGCGGGCTTTATCGATTATCTGTCGTTCGGGATCCTGCCGTCGTTTAACGGCTACCAGACCAACTTCCTGAACGCGGTGATTATCGGTATTCCGATGGCGCTGATTTACTACTTCACCTTCCGCTTTGTGATCCGTCGTTTTGACGTGAAAACACCGGGCCGTACTGACGTGAGCGCGACAACCGATGACAAGACCGATACTGAGCTTGCCACCGAAATCATTGCGCTGCTGGGCGGGGCGAACAACATTGACTCCGTCGGCTCCTGTATCACCCGTCTGCGTCTGGAAGTGGCCAAAGGCGATGAGGTGGATAAAGACGGGCTTAACGGCCTGGGGGCACGCGGTGTGGTCTTCGTTGGCGATAAGGGGATTCAGGTGATCTTTGGTGCCAGGGCACAGTTTATCGCCCAGACTATGAGCACGCTGATCGGAAAATAATAAGATGCCTGGCTGACACGTCTCCTGTAATCTGGGAGGCGTTGTCTGAACAGGCTGATAATGTGGAAATTTCAGGGAGCGAGTTTGAAGAAAGTCAGCATTATTGATGTCGCCAGAGAGGCAGGCGTTTCGGTATCCACCGTCTCGCTGGTGCTACGCCAGAAAGGGAAAATCTCAGAGGCAACGATTGAGAAAGTCCATGCTGCCATCAATACGCTCGGCTATGTTCATAATGTCGCCGCTGCTAACCTTCGCGCCAACACCTCCAACCTGATCGGCCTGATTCTGCGTGATTTTAGCGACAGCTTTTCTATCAAAGTGATGGCAAGCGTCGTGCAAGAGCTGGAAAAACAGGGCTATATGGTCTTTCTTGGGCAGCCGCAAAACGATGGCGAACATCTTGAGCGCTGCCTGCTTTCATTTAAACAGCAGGGCGTGGCGGGGGTGATCTATTTATCTTCCGATACGCAGCATGCCCGTTTACCCGAACAGATTCGTCAATGCCCCCTTCCGCTGGTCGCCGTCTCGCAATCTTTTCTGGATGAACCCTGTAATCTGGTGCTGCGGGATAATCGCCAGGCGGCGAATCTTGCAACGCGTTACCTGATTGAGCGGGGACACCGTAATATTGCCTATATCGGCGGGCAGGAAAACTGCCTGATTCGCGAGCAGCGCCTGCTCGGTTTTCGCAGCGCCATGAGCCAGTATGGGCTAATTAATCGTGACGAGTTTGCCCCGGCCTGTAGCGACGACACCCGAGCCGCCGGGCTCGCCACCCGCCATTTGCTGGAAAAAAACAATACCATCACCGCCCTGCTCTGCCATTCGCCCGATGCGATGATTGGCTCGATCTCCGGTATTCATCAGGTGGGGCGCACGGTGGGCAAAGATGTCTTTCTGACTCAGCAGGTCGCCCTTGTCGGCTTTGAAGATATGCTGCACGTTAATCTCACCTCGCCGTCGTTTACCTATGTCTCCTCCGCCAGTGAAGAGACCGGACGTCAGGCCGCGGGCTTAATGATGCGCAAGCTGAAGGAGCCGGATCTGCAAACTCAGCGTATTACGCTCTCGGGCCAGCTCATTGCCCGGGAATCGGCCTGAATTCAGAATTCGTTTCGGTTGGCGGCGGGTAAAGCCTGCTATATTTCCATGATTTACCGTGGAAAATGACCATGCCAACGATTATTACTCATGCTGCTGTGCCTCTCTGCCTGGGCTTAGGGCTCGGCACCCGCGTTATACCTCCTCGCCTCCTGTTTGCCGGTGTGGTGCTGGCCATGCTGCCAGACGCCGACGTGCTCTCTTTTAAGTTCGGCGTGGCCTACGGCAATATTTTTGGTCATCGCGGCTTTACGCACTCCCTGCTGTTTGCATTTGTGGTTCCGCTACTCTGCGTCTGGGCGGGTCGACGATGGTTCAGGGCCGGGCTGATTCGCTGCTGGCTGTTTTTAACCGTATCGCTGCTATCGCACAGTCTGCTGGATTCGATCACGACCGGAGGCAAAGGGGTTGGCTGGCTGTGGCCCTGGTCGGATGAACGCTTTTTCGCCCCCTGGCAGGTGATTAAGGTCGCGCCGTTTGCGCTGTCGCGCTATACCACCCCGTACGGGCATCAGGTGATCATTTCGGAACTGCTGTGGGTGTGGCTGCCTGGAGTGGTGTTAATGGGAGTATTGTGGTGGAAGCGTGCGCGCTGAGGCCCTCACCCCGGCCCTCTCCCCCAGGGAGAGGGAGAAAAGCGGACGATGCCCGCTGGCACGGAGTGAGGGAGAAAACCGGACGATCCCCTCTCCCTGAGGGAGAGGGTTAGGGTGAGGGGGAGAACTTACTTACGACGCCAGGTCGTCCCCTGAGGACCATCTTCCAGAATGATACCCATCTCGGTCAGACGATTACGCGCTGCATCTGCTGCCGCCCAGTCTTTCGCCTGACGCGCTTCCAGACGAGCAGTAATCAACGCCTCGATCTCCGCCACTTCGCCGTCGTCCGCCTGCGCGCTACTCTGCAGGAAGGTTTCCGGCTCTTGCTCCAGCAGGCCAAGCACCGCGGAGAGCTTACGCAGATGGGCAGCCAGCGCATTCGCGGCCGCGGCATCTTCCGTTTTCAGGCGGTTTACTTCACGCGCCATATCGAACAGCACGGAGTAGGCTTCCGGGGTGTTGAAGTCGTCGTTCATCACCTCAACAAAGCGGGCTTCAAACGCCTCGCCGCCGGCCGGTGCGACAGATTTATCGGTACCGCGCAGCGCAGTATACAGACGCTCCAGCGCCGAACGTGCCTGCTTCAGGTTCTCTTCGCTGTAGTTCAGTTGGCTGCGGTAGTGGCCAGACATCAGGAAGTAGCGCACGGTCTCCGCGTCGTAATACTTCAGTACGTCGCGCACGGTGAAGAAGTTGCCCAGTGATTTGGACATCTTTTCACGATCGACCATCACCATCCCGGAGTGCATCCAGTAGTTGACGTACTCGCCGCCGTGGGCGCAGGTGGACTGGGCAATTTCGTTCTCATGGTGCGGGAACATCAGATCCGATCCGCCGCCGTGGATATCAAAATGGTTACCCAGCTGTTTGCAGTTCATGGCGGAACACTCGATGTGCCATCCCGGACGGCCTTCGCCCCATGGCGACGGCCAGCTCGGTTCACCCGCTTTGGACATCTTCCACAGGACGAAGTCCATCGGATTACGCTTCACATCCACCACGTCTACGCGCGCACCGGCCTGCAGTTGCTCCAGATCCTGGCGAGAGAGCTGGCCATATGCCGGGTCAGTCGGCACGGAGAACATCACGTCGCCGTTGTCAGCCACATAGGCATGACCGCGCTCGATCAGTTTCTCGGTGATCTCGATGATCTCGTGGATATGGTGGGTGGCGCGCGGCTCGTTGTCCGGGCGCAGGATATTCAGGGCATCAAAATCTTTGTGCATTTCGGCGATCATTCGATCGACCAGCGCGACAAAGTTCTCGCCGTTTTCATTAGCACGCTTAATGATTTTATCGTCAATGTCGGTAATGTTACGCACGTACTTCAGGTTGTAGCCCAAAAAACGCAGGTAACGCGAAACCACGTCAAACGCAACAAAGGTACGGCCATGGCCAATATGACAGAGATCGTAAACCGTAATACCACACACGTACATGCCGACTTCCCCGGCATGGATAGGCTTAAATTCCTCTTTTTGGCGCGTCATTGTATTAAAAATTTTTAACATCGAAGGTTCCATATGAGACGTGTGTGGATAGAAACTTTCTTATCATACCTATTATTCATCATCGAAGCAGCACACAATGCAAGGTGATCGCGTCCAGTGGTTATGCTATAACAAGCCCCTATATGTGGCCCGAACCGGGGTCGAAGCACTGCAATAACAGAACAGGATGCAAAAATGGTTACTTTCCACACTAATCATGGCGATATCGTAATCAAAACCTTTGATGACAAAGCGCCTGAAACAGTTAAAAACTTCCTGGACTACTGCCGCGAAGGTTTCTACAACAACACCATTTTCCACCGTGTGATCAACGGCTTTATGATCCAGGGCGGCGGTTTTGAACCTGGCATGCAGCAGAAAGAGACCAAAGAAGCGATCAAAAACGAAGCGAACAACGGTCTGAAAAACACCCGTGGTACGCTGGCGATGGCGCGTACTCAGGCTCCTCACTCTGCCACTGCTCAGTTCTTCATCAACGTAGCAGACAATGACTTCCTGAACTTCTCCGGTGAGAGCCTGCAAGGTTGGGGTTACTGCGTGTTCGCTGAAGTGGTAGAAGGGATGGACGTGGTTGATAAAATCAAAGCTGTCTCTACTGGCCGCAGCGGTATGCATCAGGACGTTCCAAAAGAAGACGTTGTGATTACAAGCGTGACCGTCAGCGAATAATTCGTGGCGACACTCTTTATTGCAGATCTCCATCTGCAAACAGAAGAACCGGCGATCACCGCCGGTTTTCTGCGTTTTTTACGCGGTGAAGCGAAAAGCGCCGATGCGCTTTATATTCTGGGTGACCTGTTCGAAGCCTGGATTGGCGACGACGATCCTAACCCGCTGCACCGCGAAATCGCTGCCGCCATCAGAGCGCTGGTCGATGCCGGTACGCCCTGCTTCTTTATCCACGGCAATCGTGATTTCCTGATTGGTCAACGCTTTGCCCGCGAAAGCGGTATGACCCTGCTGCCCGAAGAGCAAGTGCTGGACCTCTATGGCCGCAAGGTGCTGATCATGCACGGTGATACGCTGTGCACCGACGATATCGGGTACCTGGCGTTTCGTGCTAAAGTTCATACCCCCTGGATCCAGACCCTCTTCCTCGCCCTGCCGCTGTTTATCCGCAATCGCATCGCCGCCAAAATGCGTGCGGGCAGTAAAGCCGCTAACAGCAGCAAATCCATGACCATCATGGATGTGAACCCCCAGGCGGTTGTCCGCGTGATGGAAAAGCACCAGGTTCACTGGCTGATTCACGGCCATACCCATCGTCCTGACGTGCATAACCTTATGGTCCACGGCGAGCCTGCCCACCGTGTAGTATTAGGTGCCTGGCATACGGAAGGCTCGATGGTCAAAGTAACCCCGGACGGCGTCGAACTCATCGCGTTTCCGTTCTAAAATCCCTGCCTAAAAATCATTCAAATATTTTGAATTGCACGCGCAAATTGTTTTGATTTTAATCACACTCTGGTCGGCCTATCATTATTCACATCAGGGCAACAACGCCCTACCCCAAACAAAACAGCTTAAGGATCACGACCATGAAATCCATCAAAACTTTCGTTGCAGTTGCCGCTCTTTCACTGATCTCTTTCGGTTCTTTTGCGCAGAGCGTGAGCACTACCGCCTCCACGATTGACCGTGCAGAAGCCCAAATCGCCGCTCAGGCCGCCCGCGAAGGTGCCTCTTATAAAATCACCAGCGCTCAGTTCGACAACCGCGTGCACATGACCGCAGAACTGACCAAATAATCAACCTGATTGCCGTGCCGCCAGAGAGATGCCCAGCGACAGCGACAATATGATGAGCAAGGAACAGAACATGAAAAAAATGACCCTCGTCAGCGCCCTGCTGCTGGCCGCTTCACTGTCATCTGGCGCTATGGCTGCAGAAAACCGCTTCTCCATGCCGGAGGCGGGCTCTAATATGGACACGGTGATTCTTGAGAATCATATCAATGTCAGCCACGCCTTCGATGAAGAGAGCCTGACCGCAGGTACTCTGCTGTAAATGAGGCTGAATTTATAACTAAAAAGACCGCCAAAAGGCGGTCTTTTTGTTGCTGCTTCCCCGCAATAAACGGGGAAGTTTTAGCCGCGCAACCGTTTTCCTTGCCTGTATTACGTGCTATTCTCTGTGCCCTCGAAAGCAGAGTGTTCCGCACCACAGGAGTTTTAAGACGCATGTCTTCCCGCAATAATCCGGCGCGTGTCGCCATCGTGATGGGGTCCAAAAGCGACTGGGCTACCATGCAGTTCGCCGCCGACATCTTTGACATCCTGAATGTTCCTCACCACGTAGAAGTGGTCTCCGCACACCGCACCCCCGATAAACTGTTTAGCTTCGCCGAAAGTGCAGAAGAGAACGGCTATCAGGTGATTATTGCCGGTGCGGGCGGTGCAGCACACCTGCCGGGTATGATTGCCGCCAAAACGCTGGTGCCGGTGCTTGGCGTACCGGTACAGAGCGCGGCGCTGAGCGGCGTCGATAGCCTCTACTCTATCGTGCAAATGCCACGCGGTATTCCGGTCGGCACCCTGGCGATTGGTAAAGCAGGCGCGGCTAACGCTGCGTTACTGGCGGCGCAAATCCTGGCGACCCATGATAAAGACCTTCACCAGCGTCTGGATGCCTGGCGTAAAGCCCAGACAGACGAGGTGCTGGAAAACCCGGATCCGCGGGGTGCGGCATGAAGCAGGTTTGCGTCCTGGGTAACGGTCAGCTAGGCCGCATGCTGCGCCAGGCCGGTGAACCGCTGGGAATTGCCGTCTGGCCGGTTGGTCTGGATGCGGAACCCGAAGCGGTTCCCTTTCAGCAGAGCGTAATTACTGCCGAAATCGAACGCTGGCCAGAGACCGCGTTGACTCGCGAACTGGCGCGCCATAACGCCTTTGTAAACCGTGATGTCTTCCCCATCATTGCCGATCGTTTTACCCAGAAACAGCTGTTCGACAAGCTGCACCTCGCCACCGCGCCGTGGCAGTTGCTGGCCGATAAAGGCGAATGGCCCGCCATCTTTGCGACCCTTGGCGAACTGGCTATTGTTAAGCGCCGCGTCGGCGGTTACGACGGACGCGGCCAGTGGCGTTTACGCGCACACGAAACCGCCGAACTTCCGGACGACTGCTACGGTGAGTGCATCGTTGAACAGGGTATCAACTTCAGCGGCGAAGTCTCGCTGGTGGGCGCCCGGGCTCATGATGGCAGCACCGTCTTTTATCCGCTGACCCACAACCTGCATCAGGACGGCATCCTGCGTACCAGCGTCGCTTTCCCGCTGGCCAATGCCGAACAGCAAGCGCAGGCAGAGAGCATGCTCAGCGCCATTATGCAGGAGCTGGGCTACGTGGGTGTGATGGCGATGGAGTGTTTTGTCACCCCTGGCGGCCTGCTGATCAACGAGCTGGCGCCCCGCGTCCACAACAGCGGCCACTGGACGCAAAACGGCGCCTCCATCAGCCAGTTTGAGTTGCACCTGCGCGCCATTACCGGCCTGCCGTTGCCGCAGCCGGTGGTCAATAGCCCGTCGGTGATGATCAACCTGATCGGCACCGATCTCAACGATGACTGGCTGAAACTGCCGCTGGTGCATCTGCACTGGTACGACAAAGAGGTGCGTCCGGGTCGTAAGGTGGGTCACCTCAACCTGAACGATACCGATACGGGCCGCCTGAGCGCCACGCTTGAAGCCCTGGTTCCGCTGCTGCCGGCAGAGTACGCCAGCGGTATCGCCTGGGCGCAGGCAAAGCTGCAGTAATCCCTTCCGCCGGGGAGTTGACCTTCCCCCTCCCCGGCGTACAATCCCGCCCATTGCTTTCGCTTCTCCTGGAATGATCATGAACAATGGAACGGATTACCGCGCCATTCTGGCTGCCGGAACGCCCCTGCTTGACGTACGCGCCCCTGTCGAATTTGCCCAGGGCAGTATGCCTACTGCCCTGAATCTGCCCTTGATGAATGATGATGAGCGCGCCGCGGTGGGCACCTGCTATAAACGTCAGGGCGCCGACGCCGCACTGGCGCTGGGCCATCGGCTGGTCAGTGGCGTAACCCGTGAAGCGCGTATTCACGCCTGGCGCGACGCCTGTCTGGCCCATCCTGAGGGCTACCTCTGCTGCGCTCGTGGTGGACAGCGTTCACACATTGCGCAGGCATGGCTAAAAGAGACGGGCGTGGAGTATCCGCTGATTACCGGGGGCTACAAAGCGCTGCGTCAGGCCGCGATACAGGCTAC
The DNA here is from genome assembly GCF_002308415.1 of Leclercia sp. UBA1284. Taxonomy (NCBI): domain Bacteria; kingdom Pseudomonadati; phylum Pseudomonadota; class Gammaproteobacteria; order Enterobacterales; family Enterobacteriaceae; genus Leclercia; species Leclercia sp. UBA1284. The sequence goes on along the minus strand of NZ_DBUS01000006.1, from coordinate 227,563 downwards.
CGACGAGCAGGTTAAAAAACCGCTGGTGCTGGTGGGCGGCTGTACGGGCAGCGGCAAAACGCTACTGGTGAAACAGCATCCTGACGGGATCGACCTGGAAGGGCTGGCGCGCCACCGCGGCTCCTCTTTTGGCCGTACGCTCAGGCCGCAGCTTTCACAGGCGAGCTTTGAAAACGCTCTTGCCGTTGCGTTACTGCAAAAGGCCGCACCGCGCTGGGTGCTGGAGGATGAGGGGCGGATGATTGGTTCGAATCATCTTCCTGAAAGCCTGCGTGAGCGCATGACTAACGCTCCCATTGCAGTCGTAGAAGATCCCTTTGATGTTCGTCTGGATCGCCTGCGCGAGGAGTATTTTGTCCAGATGTGGCAGGCATTTCTCGGCGCATACGGGGAAGTGCGCGGCTGGCAGGAGTACAGTGACTATCTGCACCAGGGTCTGTACGCTATCCGCCGTCGCCTGGGTTTACAGCGCTTTGCTGAACTCACGGCCCTGCTGGAAAGTGCGCTCATTGCGCAGCAGCGCACCGGCGGCACGGAGGCCCACGACGCCTGGCTTGCGCCGCTGCTCAATGACTATTACGACCCTATGTACCGCTATCAGCTTGAAAAGAAGGCTGACAACGTGGTCTTTCGGGGCACCTGGCACGACGTGGCCGCCTGGCTGGCGGCTTGATTTAGCGGCGATCACGGTTGTCGGCGCGCTTTGCCAGCCACCGAATACCTACACAATCTACAGCAGCCGCGACGGTGCCTCGCTGCTACCCCGGTGGCCAGGCCACCGGGGCACACAACTTAGAAGTCGTAACGCAGACGTACCAGGTTCATGTCGCCCAGGTCGTCGGTGCTGGAGGTGAACACGTGCTCGTAATCCACACGGAAACCGTAATCCAGCTGGAAGCTAATCCCCACGCCGTTGTCGATGCGCTGGTAGTTGCGACCATTCATGTACTCGATACGATCGCCCATGAAGTAAGGCTGGATGGATTTCACCGCATACTGACCGATCGGGAATTTATAACCGGCAAAGTACTCAATACCCCAGGCATCACCCGCGAAGTAGTGGTTCACGTCGGTTTTCTTGGTGGTCATGAAGTTCTGATACCAGCCGCCGCCCAGGGAGAAGGTCCACTGTTCTGGCGTCCAGCTCAGCGCCGTACCCAGGATGTTCTGATCGTAGGCTTTGCTGTCGCCGTTGCCCGGGTTACGCATTTCTGCGCGGGTGTAGTTCCATGCCGCACCCCAGGTGAGGTCGGTGGTCAGGTTGTAATCCACGCCCAGCGAGCCGCCGCCTTTACGCTTATAACGCATGCCGTCGTTCGCCAGATAGGTGCTATCCGCAAACAGGTAAGAGGCATAAATATTGGCATCGCCGATGGTTTTCTTATATTTCAGCATTTTGCGAGAACGGTAAGAGCCATCGTAATCACCGTTAATACCGTTGCCCGATGCCTGGCCGATCATGTCGTAATCCCAGATATCGGTTTTCGCGCCCACCACATCGTAGTAAACACTGTTCTGCTGACCGAAGGTCAGGGTGCCCCAGGTGTCGCTCTTCAGACCGGTATAGAGCATACGACGCGAAGTATCGTGCGCGCCATCAGCATAGTGGTTATCCCAGTTAAACTGAGCCGGAATATTCACGCCCAGCTCGTAGTAGCTCACCCAACTGATGTCATCAAACAGGTAGTAATCTGCCGCGAAACGGAAACGGGTACCGCCATCAAAGCCGTTACGCTTGTAGCCGTTTTTACCGTCATCGCCGGTCATGTTCTGGAATTGCGGACGGATACTGCCGCCTACGGTGAAGTTTAAACGGCTCAGCGGATTACCCGCCTGCGGATCTTGCTTCAGAACGGTAATCTCTGCCTGGGATGCGAAAGACGTCAATGCCACTGCCGCGCCGATGGCCACTGCCAGCGCTGTTTTATTTTTAGACATTATTATTCCTTGATAGACACTCTGCTATTTATTTAGCAGGCGAATATTAACCGGGATTTATCGCGCCGTGTTGTCCGGTTTTTAATGTTTTGTGCTGCTAACTATCAAGGAGTTATCTTTGTGTGCTACTAAAGAGGCACGTACCGGCATATCAACCGGTACGTGATGTTCACGAAGGGGAATTAACCGACAAACTGACGGAATAACGCTTTGCCTTTCAGCAAGCGCGCTCCCAGCCAGCCGCCGCAAAGCGAGAGGAGAACCGCACCGCAGACAGGCAGCGTGATCCACAGGCGCCAGTCCGGCTCCCACGGGAAGTCAAAGACCCGGGTCTGCAACAGTGCCAGTGCCGTTTCGGCACCAATGGCGGCCACCAGCCCGGAGACCATCCCCAGCAGCGCAAACTCACACCACAGCGTGGTGCGCAGCAGTGATTTGCCGGCACCCAAAGTGCGGTAGACCACCAGCTCCTGATGACGCTGGCGCATGCCCACCTGTACCTGAGCCAGCAGCAGCAACAGTCCGCAGATAGTGACCAGCACCACCATCACTTCCAGCGCGCGGCTTACCTGCTCCAGCACCTGCCCGACCTGTTTCAGGATCGCGCCGATATCCAGCAGACTGATGGTGGGAAATTCCCGGTTAAGCTGCGTGAGCATGCCATTGCCGTTTTCCCAGCGGAAGCTGGTCAGCCAGCTTTGCGGCTGCCCGTCCAGCGCTCCGGGCGGGAAGATAAAGAAGAAGTTAGGCCGCAGGCTCTCCCAGTCCACTTTACGCAGGCTGGTCACTTTCGCACTGAAGTCCTGCGTATCGCCGGTAAAGGTCACCGTATCCCCGAGCTTGACGTTCAGACGTTTCGCCAGCCCCTCTTCCATCGACACTTCACCGGCCCCAGGCGGCCAGCTTCCCGCCGTGATCGGGTTGTGATCCGGACGTTTCTCCTGCCAGGTAAGGTTCAGTTCGCGGTTGAGCGCTTCGTCCTGGTTACCTTCGGTCGCCTTGCCGTCAATTTGCGTCAGACGCGCCCGCACAATGGGGTAGAAGGAGTCCGGGACAATCTGGTGCTCTGAGAGAAACGCCTTCAGGGGCGTGATCTGTTCCGGCGCAATGTTGATCAGGAAGTAGTTCGGACTCTCCGGTGGAAGTTGCTGTTGCCAGCGATCCAGCAGATCGCCGCGCAGCACCAACAGCAGCGCCAGCAGCATAAACGAGAGCGAAAACGCGGAAAGCTGACTGAGCGTTGACCAGGGCTGACGCAGCAGGCGATTGATGGCCAGACGCACCGGCAGAGATTTAACGGTTAACCCTTTCAGCACGCTCAGCAGCATCCAGCCCAGCAGGCCACAGAGCAAGGCCAGCACAACTGCCCCCGCCAGTACCGCCCACAGCAGCATACTCCCGCCCATCAGCCAGGCGTGCAGCGCCACGACCACTGCCGTCATCACTGGCAGATAGATTTTCAACGGCCAGACGCGCGCCACCGCATCACGGCGCAGTACCCGCAGCGGCTGGGTGGCCAACAACAGCCGGTAGGGACGCAGGCCCACCAGCAGCGAGATCACCCCCATCGCTCCCATCGCCCAAAGCCATGGCCAGAGGCTGGCTGGCGGCAGCGCTGCAGGTAGCACCGGTTTGAGCAGCACCATCAGCACTTTTTCGAACAGCAGCCCCATTACCCCGCCGGTGAGGGCTGACAAAGCCAATACCATCAGCCACTGACCGACAATCAGTTTACGCAGTTGCGCCCGACCCGCGCCGAGGGTTTTGAGGATTGCCACCAGATCGTAGCGACTGCGGCAGTAGTGGCTCATCGCTACCGCCACCGCCGCCACCGCCAGCAGCAGGGTTAACAGCGCCGAGAGCAGCAGGAATTGTTGAGAGCGTTCCAGCGATTTGCCCAGCGCCCCCTCATCCTGCTCTAGCCCATACCAGCGATGTTCGGGCTTGAGCTGTGGCAGGAGCCATTTCTCATAGGACTCGAGTTGAGCCGGGGTACCGGCAAATTTATAGCGCCAGGTGACGCGGCTGCCGGGCTGCACGGCGCCGGTTTTTTCCACGTCGGCCGTGTTCATCAACAGGCGCGGGGCCATCTGAAAGGGGTTAAACCCGGAGTCGGGCTCCTGCACCACTTCACCTGCAATCCGGAGAGTGGCATCACCCACATCGATGCTATCGCCCGCTTTCAGGTTTAGCAGCGCCATCAAACGCGGTGCCAGCAGCACCGTCCCGGCGGCAGGCTTCATCCCCGGTGGCTGCGTCTGTAGCTCACCGTACATCGGGTAGCGATCGTCAACGGCTTTGACGCTGGCAAGCTGCGGGGTATCGGCGGCAAAGGTCATGGTCTGGAAGCTGAGCTGTTCGCTCACTTTCAACCCCTGCCGGCGGGCTTCATCAAGCCAGGCCTGCGGTACCTCGCGCGAGCTGCGCAAAGCCCGATCCCCCGCCATAAATTCTCGGCTTTGCTGGCTCAGGCCTTTCTCCATGCGATCGCTGACGCTCCCCAGCGCCAGTACGCAGGCTACCGCTAAGCTTAGCGCCATCCAGACTATCAGCAGCGAGGGGGAGCGCCATTCGCGCCAGAACCAGCGGGCAATCATGCTTCCTCCTGCAGTACGCCATTCACCAGACGCAGACGCCGATCGCAGCGGGCCGCCAGTTGAGGATCGTGGGTCACCAGAATCAGCGTGGTACCGTGCTCACGGTTCAGGGAGAAGAGCAGATCGGCAATTTTATCACCGGTCTGGCGATCGAGGTTGCCGGTGGGTTCATCGGCAAAGAGCACCTCCGGGCGACCGTTAAAGGCGCGGGCCAGCGCCACGCGCTGCTGCTCGCCGCCGGAGAGCTGCGCCGGGAGGTGATCAAGGCGCTTGCCCAAACCCAGCTGTTCCAGTAAGGCTTTGGCGCTACGCCGGCTCTGGCTGCTGTTCTCGCCGCGCAGCAACCCTGGCAGTTCGACGTTTTCCAGTGCATTAAGCGTCGGGATCAACATAAATGACTGAAAGACAAAGCCAATATGTTTTGCCCGCAGCGCTGCACGCGCCTCTTCATCCATGCTGTGCAGCGGCTGGCCCACCAGCTTCACCTCACCGCTGCTGCCATCATCCAGCCCGGCGAGGATCGCCAGCAGCGTGGATTTACCGGAACCGGATTCGCCAATCAGCGCGATGCTCTGCGCGCGTTTGACAATGAGTTCAACTCCGGTAAGGATGGAAAGCTCGTGCTCACCCTGACCCACGGACTTCTTAAGATGATGAACTTCAACAATGTTTTCCGCTGGCATTTGCCCTTCCTGTTTCTGATTCTGATGACATTCCGCGCCGCGGCGGCGGACACGTTATTAATTTTGGGCGACAGCCTGAGCGCGGGCTACCGGATGGCGGCGAATGCCGCCTGGCCCGCGCTCCTTAATGATAAATGGCAGACGCAAACTTCGGTGATCAACGGCAGTATCAGCGGCGATACCTCGCAGCAGGGGCTTGCCCGACTGCCCGCTCTGCTGAAACAACATCAGCCGCGCTGGGTACTGGTGGAACTGGGCGGCAACGACGGCCTGCGCGGTTTTCAGCCGCAGCAAACCGAGCAGACGCTGCGTAAAATTTTGCAGGATATCCGCGCCGCCAACGCACAGCCGCTGTTAATGCAAATTCGCCTGCCCGCAAACTATGGACGTCGCTATAATGAGTCCTTCAGCGCGATCTATCCTCGTCTTGCCAAAGAGTTTGATATTCCTCTCCTGCCCTTTTTCATGGAAGAGGTTTATCTGAAACCACAATGGATGCAGGACGATGGTATCCATCCTAATCGCGATGCTCAGCCGTTTATTGCCGACTGGATGGCAACACGGCTGGCTCCTTTAGTTAAACATGACTCGTAATTCAGCGGAGATCCTGACAGGTAAAGTTATGCAAAAATCGGTCTTAATTACAGGATGTTCCAGCGGAATTGGTCTTGAAAGCGCCCTTGAGTTGAAGCGCCAGGGGTTTTGGGTGTTAGCCGCCTGTCGAAAACCGGAAGATGTCGAACGGATGAACGGCAAAGGGCTTACCGGCGTGCTGCTGGATCTGGACAGCCCGGAAAGTATCGACCACGCGGCCGAAGAGGTGATTGCCCTGACCAACGGCAAGTTATACGGCTTGTTCAATAATGCCGGATTTGGCCTCTATGGCGCGCTGCAGACCATCTCTCGCGAGCAACTCGAACAGCAGTTTTCTGCCAACTTTTTCGGCGCGCATCAGTTAACCATGAAATTGCTGCCCGCCATGCTCCCTCACGGAGAGGGACGCATTGTGATGACCTCGTCGGTCATGGGACTTATTTCAACCCCGGGCCGTGGTGCCTATGCCGCCAGTAAATACGCCCTTGAAGCCTGGTCTGATGCGCTGCGCATGGAACTGCGCCACAGCGGTATCAAAGTGAGCCTGATTGAGCCAGGCCCAATCCGCACCCGCTTTACCGAAAATGTGAATCAGACCCAATCGGATAACCCGGTGGAAAATCCCGGTATCGCCGCACGTTTTATCCTCGGTCCGGAGGCGGTTGTCGCCAAAGTGCGCCATGCTTTTGAGAGCAATCGTCCAAAGATGCGCTATCCGGTCACGCTGGTGACCCATGCCGTTATCCTGCTGAAACGGCTGTTGCCTGGCCGGATAATGGACAAATTTTTACAGGGCTGAGTTGAAGCTAACCGCCCCGCCCCCATGTAAATAAAAACGCATAAAAGAGAAGGCCGCATGTCAGTTCAGAATATCGTTAACATTACCGAAGCGAACCTGCATCAGACCCTTGAACAGTCGATGGCGAAGCCCGTGCTGTTCTACTTCTGGTCTGAGCGTAGCCAGCACTGCCTGGAACTCACCCCCGTGCTCGAAAAACTCGCCGCCCAGTATAACGGCCAGTTTATTCTGGCGAAGGTGGATTGCGACGCCGAACAGATGGTCGCCTCCCAGTTTGGCCTGCGCGCCATTCCTACGGTGTACCTGTTCCAGAATGGCCAGCCCGTCGATGGTTTCCAGGGCCCACAGCCGGAAGAGGCCATCCGCGCCCTGCTGGAAAAAGTACTGCCTCGCGAAGATGAGTTAAAGGCGCAAGAGGCGCTGGCGCTGATTCAGGAAGGGAAGCACGACGAGGCGCTGCCGCTGCTAAAAGAGGCGTGGCAGTTGTCGAACCAGGATAGCCAGATTGGCCTGCTGCTGGCTGAAACCCAGCTGGTGCTGAACCGCCCGGACGATGCCGAAGCGGTGCTGAAAACCGTGCCGATGCAGGATCAAGATACCCGCTATCAGGGGCTGGTCGCCCAGATTGACCTGCTGAAGCAGGCGGCAGACACCCCAGAAATTCAGCAGCTGCAACAGCAAGTTGCCGATAACCCTAACGATGCCGCACTGGCCAGCCAGCTGGCGCTGCAACTGCATCAGGTTGGCCGCAATGAAGAGGCGCTGGAGCTGCTGTTTGGTCACCTGAAAACGGATCTGGCTGCCGCTGACGGCCAGGCGCGCAAGATGTTCCAGGAGATCCTGGCTGCGCTGGGTACCGGTGATGCGCTGGCGTCGAAATATCGTCGTCAGTTGTATGCGCTGCTGTACTGATCCGCATCTCCTTCCTGTCGCCCCGCGCCGTTAGCGGGGCTTTTTTATATCTGAATCTTGCTTTGCCCTCGCTTTCAGGGCGAATTCTCCTGTGATAGCCGATATACTCATGAGCAACAAACGAACAGTTGTTCTCGAAACATGGAAGGCAAAACAGGAGGTTTCTTTATGCTTATCGTTATACCCGTCTTGATCTTTGTGGTGCTGGTCGTTGTCGGCGCCGGGGTCAAAATCGTCCCTCAGGGCTATCAATGGACCGTCGAACGTTTTGGGCGTTACACCACGACGTTGCAGCCCGGCCTGAGTCTTATTGTTCCGTTTATGGACAGAATTGGTCGCAAGATCAACATGATGGAACAGGTTCTTGATATCCCCTCTCAGGAGGTCATCTCCCGGGATAACGCCAACGTCACCATCGATGCCGTCTGCTTTATTCAGGTGATTGACGCGCCGAAGGCGGCCTATGAGGTCAGCAACCTTGAGCTGGCGATCATCAATTTAACCATGACCAATATTCGTACCGTGCTGGGGTCGATGGAGCTGGATGAGATGCTCTCCCAGCGCGACAGCATCAATACTCGCCTGCTGCATATTGTGGATGAAGCCACGAACCCCTGGGGCATTAAGGTTACGCGTATCGAAATTCGCGACGTACGCCCGCCAGCAGAACTGATCTCCTCCATGAACGCGCAGATGAAAGCCGAGCGAACCAAGCGCGCCTATATTCTTGAGGCCGAAGGGGTGCGTCAGGCTGAAATCCTTAAGGCCGAGGGGGAGAAGCAGTCACAAATCCTGAAAGCCGAGGGGGAACGTCAGTCTGCCTTCTTACAGGCTGAGGCGCGCGAACGTTCCGCAGAAGCAGAAGCCCGGGCAACGCAGATGGTCTCTGAGGCGATTGCCGCCGGGGATATTCAGGCGATTAACTACTTTGTAGCGCAAAAATACACTGAGGCGCTGCAGAACATCGGTGCCGCGAACAACAGCAAAGTGGTGATGATGCCTCTGGATGCCAGCAGCCTGATGGGCTCGATTGGCGGTATTGCCGAGCTCATTAAAGAGAGCGGTAACGAGCGCAAATCATGATCGCGCTGATCCTCGCCCATCCGCATGTTTTTTGGCTCAGCCTCGGCGGCCTGCTTCTGGCGGCCGAAATGCTTGGCGGCAACGGGTATTTACTCTGGAGCGGCGTGGCGGCAGTGGTCACCGGGCTTGCGGTGTGGCTTATGCCGTTCGGCTGGGAGTGGCAGGGCATCCTGTTCGCGGCGCTGACCCTGCTGGCTGCCTGGCTGTGGTGGCGCTGGCTGTCGCGTCAGGTGCGGGAACAAAAACCGGCCGATGCAACGCTCAATCAGCGTGGTCAACAACTGGTGGGTAAACGCTTCACCCTCGAGACCGCCCTGGTTAACGGGCGCGGCCATATGCGGGTTGGCGACAGCTCCTGGCCAGTGCTGGCCGACGAGGACCTCCAGGCAGGAACCCGGGTTGAGGTGGTGGCGGTCGAAGGGATCACCCTGCGTGTGAGATCCTGTTAAGCCCCCGACTTACGATGGCAGCAGCCGGAAAGATTGTCGATGATCGGACAATCGGCGCTGTCATCGCCCGGGCAGGCTTCGGCCAGCGCCAGCAGCTGCGTCCGCATCGCCTGCAGTTCGACAATATGGCGTTCTATCTCCGCCACCTTCTCCAGGGTTCTGCGTTTCACATCCGCGCTGTGTCGCTCGGGATCGTTAAACAGCATCACCAGATTGCCGCACTCCTCCAGGTTAAATCCCACCTGCCGGGCCTGGCGCAGCAGCGTAAGCTCATCGAGATGTTTTTGCGTATAACTGCGGTAACCATTTTCACTGCGCAGCGGCGGCGTCACCAGCCCCTTCTCTTCATAGAAGCGAATCGCTTTGCTGGTTAAACCGGTTTTTTTTGCCACATCACTGATATTCACCTTTCCCCCTTGACCTTCCCCTTGATGGAAGGTTTAACCTTCATAATAGTTAGCAGAGAACAGTATGACGGTTATTATCTGACCGGGTCATTATAAAGGAGTTTACTATGTCTCACACCATCGACCTGACACTGGACGGCCTCTCCTGCGGCCACTGTGTCAAACGCGTTAAAGAGAGCCTGGAGCAACGCGCCGACGTGGAAACGGCGGACGTGACTATCGATCACGCCGCCGTCACCGGCAGCGCCAGCGCGGAAGCCCTGATCGATACCATCAAACAAGCCGGCTACGGGGCGGAGTTAAGCCACCCAAAGGCTGATCCGCTGACAGCGTCATCAATCCCGTCGGAAGCACTGACAGCGGCCCCCTCTGAGCTTCCGGCAGCCGATGACATTGACGACAGCCAGCAGCTGTTGATCAACGGCATGAGCTGCGCCAGCTGCGTATCCCGGGTACAGAGTGCACTGCAAACAGTGCCGGGGGTAGTACAGGCACGGGTCAACCTGGCGGAGCGCACTGCCCTTGTGATGGGCAACGCCTCCGCCGCTGATTTAGTGCAGGCTGTCGAAAAAGCAGGCTACGGCGCGGAGGCGATTGAAGACGATGCCGAACGCCGCGCCCGCCAGCAAGAGACCGCCGTTGCCACCATGAAACGCTTCCGCTGGCAGGCGATAGTCGCGCTGCTGGTGGGGATCCCGGTCATGGGCTGGGGGATGCTCGGCGACAACATGATGGTCACCGCCGAAAACCGCAGCCTGTGGCTGGCCATTGGCCTGCTTACCCTGGGGGTGATGGTCTTTGCCGGGGGCCACTTCTATACCAGCGCCTGGAAGAGCCTGAAGAACCGCACCGCTACCATGGATACGCTGGTGGCGCTGGGTACGGGCGCGGCATGGCTCTACTCCATGAGCGTCAACCTCTGGCCTCAGTGGTTCCCGATGGAAGCCCGCCATCTTTATTACGAAGCCAGCGCGATGATCATTGGTTTGATCAATCTTGGCCATATGCTGGAGGCGCGCGCACGTCAGCGCTCCTCGAAAGCGCTGGAGCGGTTACTGGATCTGACGCCCCCTACCGCGCGTGTCATCACGGAAGAGGGTGAAAAGAGCCTCTCACTGGCGGATGTCCAGCCTGGCATGATTCTGCGTCTGACCACCGGCGACCGCGTTCCGGTCGATGGGGAGATCACCGAAGGTGAAGCCTGGTTCGATGAAGCGATGCTGACCGGTGAGCCTGTCCCGCAGCAAAAGAGCGGCGGTGAAAACGTGCACGCCGGCACCCTGGTACAGGACGGCAGCGTGCTGTTCCGTGCCAGCGCGGTGGGAAGCCATACCACACTGTCGCGAATTATCCGTATGGTGCGCCAGGCACAAAGCAGCAAGCCTGAAATCGGTCAGCTGGCCGATCGCATCTCCGCCATTTTTGTCCCCGTGGTCGTCCTGATTGCGCTGTTCAGCGCTGGGATCTGGTATCTATTTGGCCCGGCACCGCAGATTGTTTACACCCTGGTGATCGCCACCACGGTGCTGATTATCGCCTGTCCGTGCGCCCTGGGGCTGGCAACGCCCATGTCGATTATCTCAGGCGTAGGCCGTGCCGCGGAATTTGGTGTGCTGGTGCGCGATGCCGATGCTCTGCAACGCGCCAGTACTTTGGATACGCTGGTCTTTGATAAAACCGGCACCCTGACAGAAGGCAAACCGCAGGTGGTTGCCGTCAAGACGACAGGCATTGAGGCCGATGATGCGCTGCGCCTCGCCGCTGCGCTGGAGCAGGGCTCAAGCCATCCGCTGGCCCGCACCATCATCGAAAAAGCCGGAGAGGCGAACTTGCCGCAGGTGGTCAATTTCCGCACCCTGCGCGGCCTGGGCGTTAGCGGCGAAGCAGACCAGCGTCCCCTGCTGCTGGGGAACGAAGCGCTGTTGAATGAGAACGGCATTGATACCGCCGCGATGGCCGATGAGCTGAACGCGCAGGCATCACAAGGGGCTACGCCGGTGCTGCTGGCCGTGGAGGGTAAAGTGGCCGCGCTGTTCGCCATTCGTGATCCGCTGCGCCAGGACAGCGTCGAGGCACTGCAAAGACTGCACCGCGCCGGGTATCGGCTGGTGATGCTGACCGGCGACAATCCCACCACCGCGGCGGCCATTGCAAAAGAGGCGGGTATTGATGAAGTTATTGCCGGGGTGCTGCCGGATGGCAAAGCCGACGCCATTAAAAATCTGCAGCGCCAGGGGCGCCAGGTGGCCATGGTGGGCGATGGCATTAACGATGCCCCGGCGCTGGCCCAGGCAGAGGTGGGGATTGCCATGGGCAGCGGTAGCGATGTAGCAATTGAAACCGCCGCCATCACCCTGATGCGTCATAGCCTGACGGGCGTAGCGGACGCGCTGGCCATTGCAAAGGCGACGTTGCGCAACATGAAGCAAAACCTGATGGGGGCCTTCGTCTATAACGCGCTGGGCATTCCAGTTGCGGCGGGGATTTTATGGCCGCTAACCGGGACTCTGCTTAATCCGGTCGTGGCCGGAGCGGCAATGGCGCTCTCTTCCATTACTGTGGTAAGTAACGCGAACCGTTTGTTGCGCTTCAAACCTAAGGCCTGACGTAACAGCCCTTCCCGCCTGCCGGGAGGGGCTAAAGTTTGCACCTTTCCCTGCTGCGCGCTAGCATGAACCTTTCGCTACAGGAAGCGCGTATGAGTCTGTTTAGCCGTATAAGATCCGCATTGAGCGCGCACTTCCCACGCCGTTATCCCTGGCCGGGGCTGGATATCGTATTGCCCGGCGGGCAACATCTGCACCTGGTAGGCAGTATTCATATGGGCACGCAAGATATGTCGCCGCTACCTGCCGGACTGATCCGCCTGGTGCAAAAAGCCGATGCGTTAATCGTTGAAGCCGATATTTCGGGCAACGACTCACCCTTCGCCGATCTGGCGATCCCCCCTCCTCTGGCGGAACGCCTCAGCCCTGAACAGCTCACCGAGCTGGAACGGCTGGCCGGCGAGCTGAGCTTACCGCTGTCGATGCTCGAAACTCAGCCGTTGTGGCAAATTGCCATGGTATTGCAGGCCACACAGGCGCAGCGTCTGGGGCTTCGGGGCGATTACGGCATTGATTATCAGTTGCTGCATCTGGCGCGTGAACGCGCCATTCCGGTGATAGAGCTGGAAGGGGCTGACAGCCAGATAGCGTTGCTGCGTCAGTTGCCAAATGACGGAATACTGTTGCTGGAAGATACGTTGACCCACTGGCACACCAACGCCCGGCTGCTACAGACGATGATTAGCTGGTGGCTGGATGCGCCGCCCGCCGCCAGCCCGCAGGCGCTGCCAGCCACCTTTAGTGAATCGCTCTACGACGTATTAATGCACGCCCGAAACCAGGCCTGGTGTGAGAAGCTCCACGCCCTACCGCCGGGACGTTATGTCGTGGCCGTGGGGGCGCTGCATTTGTATGGCGAGGGAAATTTGCCCGCATTGCTGCGTTAAAAAAATGGCCAATATCGCTATTGGCCCGTCAAAGAGGAATTTCATTATTTTAGTTATGCCGGAGGAAGCCTCCGGATCTCTCGATTGTCGCTCAAAGTGCCCATCACTGCCAACACTATTGCGCAAGATGGTGCTATTTTTTAAGCAACATCCGGACGTATGCTGAGCACATACACTGTCTTTGGTAAGAAGGATTGTTATGACACCCGCCGTTAAATTACTCGAAAAAAACAAGGTTTCTTTCCGCATCCACGCCTACGATCATGACCCTAACGAAACGAACTTCGGCGATGAAGTCGTGCAAAAACTTGGGCTCAATGCCGATCAGGTTTATAAGACGCTATTAGTGGCGATTAATGGCGATATGAAGCACCTGGCGGTGGCGGTTACCCCGGTGGCCGGTCAGTTAGATTTAAAAAAGGTGGCAAAGGCGCTGGGGGCGAAGAAGGTAGATATGGCTGACCCGATGGTTGCGCAACGTATCACAGGTTACCTGGTGGGGGGGATAAGCCCGCTGGGGCAGAAAAAACGCCTGCCAACGGTCATTGATGCCCCGGCACAGACGTTTGACACTATCTATATTTCTGGTGGCAAACGCGGCCTGGATATTGAGCTGGCCGCGGCGGATCTGGCGAAAATGCTGGATGCGCAGTTTGCGGATATCGCTCGCCGGGATTAAACGCCGTACCGGCCTGATGCCAGGCCGGTATTGTGAATCGTTACTGCCAGCTCACTTCACCTTTAGGTTCATAGCTATTCACATCCAGGGGTGAATTCTGCTGGATATATTGCTTCAGCACTTCAGCATCAATAAAGCCAGTATTCACATACCCCGGTTTCTCATCCAGACGCGGATAACCATCGCCCCCGGTGGCGTTAAAACTCAGGGTTGCCATGCGATAGGTTTTTGTCGGATCGACGGGCTCGCCTTTGATCTTCAGATCGTTGAGCACACCCTCTTTTGCCACAAAGCTGACATTGGCAAATTGAGGATAGGCACCGGAATCGGGTTTCATCTTCGCTACGGCGGTAAGATATTCGGTCACCTCTTTACCGGTCATGTCGGCATAGACCACCAGGTTGCCAAACGGCTGTACCTTCAGCACATCTTTGTAGGTGATGTCGCCCCCTTCGATAGAGTCACGTACCCCACCACCGCTCATCACCGCAAAATCGGCATTGGTGCGCGCCATCTGCGCCGCCAGGATCAGATGCCCCATATTGGTCTGCACAAAGCGTACCTTGCTGCGATCGCCCTCAAGACGGCCATTGAGCGTACCAATTTTCACCTCCAGCTGCGCTTTGCCTTTATTCTGGAAAGGGGTGAGCATGGAGAGCATCTGCTGGTTTTCGGCAATTTCGGGGGTGAAGAGCACACGCTCACTCTCACCGTTGTCATAGGTCACTTTCTTCTTCAGATTGACCGGAATCAGTTGATAACGAACCATCTTCATTTCGCCATTGCGGAACTCAAAATCGGCGCGACCGACATATTTGCCCCACTCATGCGCCTGTACAATCCAGATCCCGTTCTGCTGATCGGGGGCACACGGCGTCCCTGGCACGTAATCAACCTGTTTTTTGTTTTCAGAGGCCATGCACACCGGATCTTGTGAGTGTCCACCCACAATCATTGCCAGCGAGCCGGCAGGCAGGCTGCGCGCCATCTCCACATCGCCCGGCGCATTTGAACCGTGTTCACCATTATCGTAATGGCCCATATGGGTGGTAGCGATCAGGACATCCGGTTTTTCGTTCTGTTGTAACTCCTGGATGACCAGTTTCGCCTCTTCAGCGGGTTTGCGAAATTCGATGTCGGTAAAAAATTCCGGATTTCCGATTTTCGCCGTATCGTCTGTCGTCAGACCAATCACCGCGATTTTAATATCCTGACGTTTAAAGATGGCCCACGGCTTAAATAAACGTTCGCCGGTGCTTTTCTGATAAATATTGGCAGAGAGGAACGGGAATTTGGCCCATTTTTCCTGCTGGCGTAATACCGTAAGCGGATTATCGAATTCATGGTTACCCACGGCCATCGCGTCATAGCCGATTAAATTCATGCCACGGAAATCAGGCTCCGCATCCTGCAAATCTGACTCCGGTACCCCGGTATTGATATCGCCGCCGGAAAGCAGTAATACGCTGCCGCCCTCGGCTGCCACCTCTTTACGAATGCCGTCTACCAGCGTTTTTTGCGCGGACAGACCGTATTCGCCGTATTCGCTGCGCCAGAAGTGACCGTGATGATCGTTAGTGTGCAGGATGGTGATTTTGTAAGTTTTATCTTTTTCATATGCCTGGGCAGGCAGGCTTGCCACGCTCCCGGCCACCAGCAACGCCAACGCGACGCCTCGCTTCACAAACTTCATATTCTCTCTCCCTGACCTTTAGACAAACGCAAAAATTACAATGAGTAATCAGAATAGACAAATAAGTTTTCAGAATTGCGACTTCCTTCAAATGTCGCTGAAAGGTATGTTAGTTGAATAATAATTACACCCTGCATTTCTAATAACATCCGACGTGGTATTTATGGCAATCAGTGAAACAACCCAGCCGGCCTCCGGCGCTCCGCCATCGTCATCGAAGGCGCGCACTTCTTTTGGCATTCTCGGTGCCATCAGCCTTTCGCATCTGCTTAACGATATGATTCAGTCGCTGATTCTGGCGATCTATCCGCTGCTGCAGAGCGAATTCTCACTCACTTTCGTGCAGATAGGCATGATTACCCTCACCTTCCAGCTGGCCTCATCGCTGTTGCAGCCGGTGGTGGGTTACTGGACAGATAAGTATCCGATGCCCTGGTCGCTACCGATTGGCATGTGCTTTACCCTAAGCGGGCTAGTTCTGCTGGCGATGGCGGGCAGCTTTGAAGCCGTGCTGGTCGCGGCGGCGCTAGTGGGTACGGGCTCTTCCGTATTTCATCCTGAGTCATCGCGCGTGGCGCGGATGGCCTCCGGTGGCCGTCACGGTCTGGCGCAATCCTTATTCCAGGTGGGCGGTAACTTTGGGAGCTCACTGGGGCCACTGCTGGCAGCAGTAATTATCGCCCCTTACGGTAAAGGGAATGTCGCGTGGTTTGTATTGGCAGCGCTTCTGGCCATCGTGGTCCTGGCGCAAATCAGCCGCTGGTATGCTGCTCAACATCGTGTCAACAAGGGCAAACCTAAGACACCTGTAGTTAATCCGCTGCCCAGGGATAAGGTGATCCTGGCCATCAGCATTCTGTTAATGCTGATTTTCTCGAAATACTTCTATATGGCCAGCATTAGCAGCTATTACACCTTTTATTTGATGGAAAAATTCGGCTTATCGGTGCAGAACGCCCAGTTCCACCTGTTTGCGTTCTTGTTTGCGGTTGCTGCCGGGACCTTTATTGGCGGGCCACTGGGCGACAAGATTGGGCGTAAATATGTAATTTGGGGCTCTATCCTTGGCGTTGCCCCTTTCACCCTTGTTTTACCCTATGCCAGCCTCTGGTGGACGGGCGTTTTAACGGTGATAATTGGGTTTATCCTCGCTTCGGCATTTTCCGCCATTCTGGTTTACGCTCAGGAGCTGCTTCCGGGCCGTATCGGTATGGTTTCAGGGCTCTTTTTCGGCTTTGCCTTCGGGATGGGAGGCCTTGGGGCAGCGGTTCTGGGGCTAATCGCCGACCATACCAGTATCTTTTTGGTCTACAAAATATGCGCCTTCCTGCCTCTTCTGGGGATGTTGACCATATTCCTGCCTGATAACCGGCAAAAAGACTGATTTACCCGCGGCCAAACTCAAACTTTGGCCGCGTCTTTCCCTTATGGCACAAGCCTCTCCTCTCTCTCCTCGGGTTAATTTGTCCGAATCTGCTTTTTTTCACGCTTATTGCTCTTTTATTCAAATTTCAACAATTATTCATAAACATAATCATTAATTTTGTCATAAACTATTACCAGGTTTTTTGGTTAACCACCAAAAATGGATCAACACAGCTACGAAAGGAGACGGAATGCACCACGCCACACCGCTTATCACCACCATTGTTGGTGGTCTTGTGCTCGCTTTTATTCTTGGCATGATTGCCAACAAACTTCGTATATCTCCTCTGGTCGGTTATTTATTAGCGGGTGTGCTGGCAGGGCCATTTACTCCGGGTTTCGTTGCTGATACTAAACTTGCGCCTGAACTGGCAGAACTGGGCGTGATCCTGCTGATGTTTGGTGTGGGTCTGCATTTTTCTCTGAAGGACTTAATGGCGGTAAAGTCGATCGCCATACCCGGCGCAATCGCCCAGATAGG
Organism: Leclercia sp. UBA1284; assembly: GCF_002308415.1. NCBI lineage: Bacteria > Pseudomonadati > Pseudomonadota > Gammaproteobacteria > Enterobacterales > Enterobacteriaceae > Leclercia > Leclercia sp. UBA1284. Next base: position 210,330 of record NZ_DBUS01000006.1, on the reverse strand, counting down.
GGTGGCGACGCTTTTGGGAATGGCGCTTTCAGCACTGCTGGGCTGGTCGCTGATGACCGGTATCGTCTTTGGGCTCTGCCTCTCTACCGCCAGTACCGTAGTGCTGCTGCGTGCGCTTGAAGAGAGACAGTTAATAGACAGCCAGCGCGGGCAGATCGCTATCGGCTGGCTCATTGTGGAAGATTTAGTGATGGTGTTGACGCTGGTCTTGTTGCCAGCCGTCGCAGGGATGATCGAGAAAGATAACGTCGGCCTGGCCACGCTGGCGCTGGATATGAGTATCACCATCGGTAAGGTAGTGGCCTTCATCGCTATCATGATGCTGGTGGGCCGCCGTCTGGTCCCCTGGATTATGGCCCGCAGCGCTGCTACCGGTTCACGCGAACTGTTTACCCTCTCCGTACTGGCCCTGGCGCTGGGCATTGCCTTCGGTGCCGTTGAACTCTTCGACGTCTCCTTCGCGCTGGGAGCGTTCTTCGCCGGTATGGTGCTGAATGAATCCGAGCTGAGCCATCGTGCCGCCCACGACACGCTGCCGCTGCGTGATGCCTTTGCGGTGCTGTTCTTTGTCTCGGTGGGGATGTTGTTCGATCCGCTCATTCTGATCGACCAGCCGCTGGCAGTGCTGGGTACGCTGGCCATCATTATCTTCGGCAAGTCGCTTATTGCCTTCTTCCTGGTGCGTATGTTCGGCCACTCGCCGCGCACCGCCCTGACCATCGCCGCCAGTCTGGCGCAGATTGGTGAGTTTGCCTTCATTCTTGCGGGTCTGGGGATGGCGCTGAATCTGCTGCCGCAGGCCGGACAGAATCTGGTGCTGGCGGGGGCGATCCTCTCCATTATGCTGAATCCGGTGCTGTTTGCCCTGCTGGAGAAGTACCTCGACAAGACCGAGACCCTGGATGAGCAGACGCTGGAAGAGGCCATTGAAGATGAGAAACAGATCCCGGTCGATATCTGCAACCACGCGCTGCTGGTGGGCTTCGGCCGCGTCGGCAGCCTGCTGGGTGAGAAATTGATGGCACAGGGCGTACCGCTGGTGGTAATTGAGACGTCACGCACCCGCGTGGATGAGCTGCGAGAGCGCGGAATACGTGCTGTGCTGGGCAATGCGGCCAACGAAGAGATCATGAATCTGGCCCATCTGGATTGCGCCCGCTGGCTGTTGCTGACTATTCCGAATGGCTATGAAGCGGGAGAGATTGTAGCGACCGCCCGCGAAAAGTGCCCGAATATCGAGATTATCGCCCGCGCCCATTATGACGATGAGGTGGATTACATTACTGAACGTGGTGCCAATCAGGTGGTGATGGGCGAACGCGAGATTGCCAATACGATGCTGACGCTGCTGACGAAGCCGCCAGCAAATGAGACGGTAACGGCGGGCTGATGCCCTCACCCCGGCCCTCCCTGTGGGAGAGAGAGCCAATATAAAAAGGCAACTGACGTTGCCTTTTTGCTTTTAGCGATCCCAGTACGCCTCTTCGAGGCTATCTTCCCGCTCCGGCAGGCCACGCGTTAAGCGCGGGGAGTGCTGGTTGAGCACCTGATAACTCACGCGGTTCGCGTACTTACACACCTGCGCCAGCGACGAATAGGTCAGCCAGCTGAACTTGTGCTTGCTGGAGTTCGGCACGTTGGTTTTATGGTAGGCATTGGCGGTAATGTCATGGAGCAGCGCCGCCAGCGCACCGTCGCCCGCGCCGTTGGTGTTCATGATTTTCTCCGGTCCGCCCATATACGGCGCGATGTGGGAGAAAATACGCAGCGGGTTAACGCAGTCTTTGTGGCGCAATGCGCGGCTGAATTCGTACTGGTTAAACTCGGCAATCGCCCCCGGCAGCAGCGGATGCTGGGTTTTACGCTTGCTCTCTTCTTCCGTAAAGCCCGCCATATACAGCCCAACCGGCCCGGCGGTACAGAGCACCAGATCCACCCAGTCCAGCGCTTTATCCGACGCCAGCAGCGGATCGCTTTCGCCCGTTAAGGCTTCGGCCTCTTCTTCGTTCATCGCCAGAATCGAGACGTGCTCTTTCAGAAACGCCTGCCACCACTCTGGGTTATCGGCGATAACAAATTTGGTGCCCAGCGTCAGGACGACCGGCACGTTGTATTTTTTGGCGTACTCGATCGCCTTCATGGTCGCTTCCGGCATCGGTTCGCCGGGCTTGCAGCGCACAAGATAGGAGGTAAGCACCAGCGCGGACGCGCCCGCAATCACCGCCTCCGGGATGCTCTCCGCGCGCAGCTTGTTCATGTGCCCCGGGCTGATGGCGAACGTACGCTCGCCGGAGTCGCTAATCAGCGTGAAGCAGCGGCCAATCGGCCCATCTACACCCTGCAGATAGTTCAGGTCGGTACGGCTGGAGGTGTTGCACAGGTAGCGGTAGGCGTAGCCCCCGATTTCGATGTTGCTGCACATCACGCCCAACAGCACCGAGCGGTCGTCGGCCAGCACGGAGTAGTTGTGCATGGTGTTGCCGATGGTGCCCCCGGCAAACTGGTGGGTGATGAGGTTTTCACGCACCAGCTCCTGGTACAGCGCTTCGGCGACGTCATCTTCAATGACCAGCGAGTGGCCGGCGCTCAGACCGTAACGCGCGACAAACGCATCATCCACTTTGGCTTCGATATCCACCAGCGTCTGATCGATACCCACCACCCAGGCTGCGCTGGTCTCGGTTTCCGGCTGAATTTGCTGCAAAAGCGGATCGCGGGCGTTGACGGGAAAGTAGTGTTTGGATTTACGTTTACCGGGAAATTTCATGGTCTGAACTGTGCAAGGATTATGGGCCGGGAATGGTAGCACAAACCCGGCCTTCAGCGCGATCAGCGGCTTTGAGTCACCAGCGAGGCCATCATCTCAATGTGTTCCGGCGAGTCGTTAAGTGCCGGAATGTACTCGTACTTTGTCCCCCCGGCTTCAAGGAAGAATTCGCGGTTTTGTACCGCAATTTCCTCGAGCGTTTCCAGACAGTCCGCCGCAAAGCCCGGCGACATCACCTGAATATGCTTCACGCCTTTCTCACCGAGCATTTTGAGGGTTTCGTCAGTGTACGGCGTCAGCCACGGCTCGCGGCCAAAGCGCGACTGGAAGGTCATCATCACCTTCTCGGGCGGCAGACCAAGCGCAGAGACCAGCTCGCGCGTGGTATCACGGCAACGCTGCGGGTAGTCGTCCCCTTCGTTGGCAAAACGCTGGGGAATGCCGTGGTAGGAGAGCAGCAGCAGGTCCGGTTCGCCATGCTTTTCAAACGACGCGCGCGCGCTGCTGGCGAGCGCCTGGATGTAAAGTTCATTATCGGCGTAGTCGCGAATAAAGGTCACGGCCGGAATGCGGCGGCGGGTCGCCAGAATGCGCGCCAGCTCATCCCAGACGGCGGCTACCGTGGAACAGGAGTATTGCGGATAGAGCGCCAGTACCACAATGTGCTCAACCCCCTGGGCCAGCAGCGCTTCGACGGCGCTTTTCAGGGAGGGTTTGCCGTAGCTCATCCCCAGCTCAACGGGCATATCCGGTAACCGGGCGGCCAGGGCTTTCTCCTGACGACGGCTATAGACCATCAGCGGCGAGCCCTCTTCCATCCAGACGGATTGATAGAGCTTTGCGACGCGCGGGGAACGAATCGGCAGAATGACACCGCGCAGCAGCGGCCACCAGAGTAATCTCGGGGTATCCACGACGCGCGTATCGCTTAAAAACTGACGCAGGTAGCGTTTTACCGCCGCAGGGGTGGGGGCTTCTGGGGTACCCAGATTGGCAAGCAGGATGCCTGTTTTCGCCTGACTCATTCACGCCTCTTAACCATTTGAATAGGGGTCAATTGTAGCGGAAATGTGGGTAAACGAAACCCATTGCTGTAATAGGTGGGATGAGAATTTTTCTCACCCGGAGATCCGGGTGAGAAACGTGCACTTAGCCGAGGATCTTTTCCAGCTCTGCACGGACATCAGCAACGGCCTGGGTGCCGTCAACTTTCGCGTATTTGGTGTTACCCGCTTCCGCTTCTTTAGAGTAGTAGCCGATCAGCGGCGCGGTCATCTGATGATATTCCACCAGGCGTTTACGCACGGTCTCTTCCTGATCGTCTTTACGGGTGGTCAGCTCTTCGCCGGTCACATCGTCTTTACCTTCAACCTTCGGCGGGTTGAATTTGATGTGGTAAACGCGACCAGAGGCAGCGTGCACGCGACGACCAACGATACGGTCAACGATCAGCTCGTCTGGAACGTCGAACTCCAGAACGTAGTCCACGTTGATGCCCGCTTCTTTCATGGCATCAGCCTGCGGAATGGTGCGTGGGAAGCCGTCCAGCAGGAAACCGTTACGGCAGTCTTCCTGCGCAATGCGCTCTTTCACCAGGGCGATAACCAGCTCGTCGGTGACCAGCTTGCCTGCGTCCATGATGTCTTTCGCCTGTTTACCCAGCTCGGAGCCAGATTTAACAGCGGCACGCAGCATGTCACCGGTAGAGATTTGCGGAATACCGTATTTCTCCATGATGAACTGAGCCTGAGTTCCTTTACCCGCGCCCGGAGCGCCAAGCAGAATAATACGCATTGCGAAAATCCCCTCAAAAGTTGGTTCAATTTTTCAAAAGCGCTAAACAATACCATCAGAACGGATGTGGCTCAAGGAAGGCGGGACGGCTGAAACGGTTAATGGGGGAGATTATTTGGCGGAGTGTGGTCTGTTGCCCTCACCCTACCCCTCTCCCACAGGGAGAGGGAACTTTTACACCCTCTCCCTGTGGGAGAGGGCGGGGGTGAGGGAAATTGTTACGCCAGCAGCAGCGCATTCACACGTTTAATGAACAGGTTAGGATCTTCCAGCGTACCGCGTTCGGCCAGCAGGGATTGATCCAGCAGAAGCTCAACCCACTCGGCAAAGCGTGCTTCGTCCTGGGTATCCGCCGCGCGTTTCACCAGCGGGTGATCCGGGTTCAGCTCGAAGATATATTTCACTTCCGGCATCGCCTGGCCCGCCGCCGCGAACAGTTTCGCCATCTGAGTGCCCATTTCATCGGCATCGGTGGTCACAATCGCCGGGGTATCGGTCAGACGGTGGGTGAAGCGCACCTCTTTCACGCGATCGCCCAGGAAGGTTTTCACACGCTCAACGAACGGCTCCAGCGCTTTCTCGGCTTCTTTCGCGCTTTCATCCACTTCGTCTGCCAGCTTATCGATAGACTCGTCAGCTTTTGCAACGGACTGGAAGGATTTACCGTCGAACTCGGTCAGGTAGTTCATCATCCATTCGTCGATGCGGTCAGACAGCAGCAGCACTTCGATGCCTTTCTTACGCAGCAGTTCCAGGTGTGGGCTGCTCTTCGCCGCGGCGTAGCTGTCGGCGGTGATGTAGTAGATCTTCTCCTGCCCTTCCTTCATGCGGGAGACGTACTCTTCCAGCGACACGGTCTGCGCGGAGGAGTCGTTATGCGTGGAGGCAAAGCGCAGCAATTTAGCGATCGCTTCAACGTTAGCGGTATCTTCCGCCGGGCCTTCTTTCAGTACCAGACCGAACTGTTTCCAGAAGGTCTGGTATTTTTCTGCGTCGTCTTTCGCCAGTTTTTCCAGCATCTGCAGCGTACGTTTGGTCAGCGCGTTACGCAGGTTGCGGGTCACGGTGCTGTCCTGCAGGATCTCACGGGAGACGTTCAGCGGCAGGTCGTTAGAGTCAATCAGACCACGGGTGAAGCGCAGGTAGTTCGGCATGAACTGCTCGGCGTCGTCCATAATGAACACGCGCTGCACGTACAGCTTCAGGCCGTGCTTGTGATCACGGTTCCACATATCCCACGGTGCCTGCGCCGGGATGTACAGCAGGCTGGTGTACTCCTGCTTCCCTTCCACGCGGTTGTGGCTCCAGGTCAGCGGATCGGTAAAGTCGTGGGCGATGTGCTTGTAAAACTCGTTGTACTCGTCGTCTTTGATCTCAGACTTATTACGCGTCCACAGCGCCTGCGCCTTGTTGATTTTTTCCCAGGAGACGACGGTTTCACCGTCTTGCTCTTCCTGTTTTTCGATCTCAACCGGCAGCGCGATGTGGTCGGAATATTTACCGATGATTGAGCGCACGCGCCAGTCGTTCAGGAAGTCATCTTCGCCTTCACGCAGGTGCAGGGTGATTTCGGTCCCGCGATCCGCTTTGGTGATATCGGCAACGGTGTATTCGCCTTCGCCTTGAGATTCCCAGAACACGCCATTTTCAGCGCTTTCGCCTGCCGCACGGGTACGCACGGTGACTTTGTCCGCCACGATGAACGCCGAGTAGAAGCCCACGCCGAACTGGCCGATCAACTGGCTGTCTTTCGCCTGATCGGAGCCCATGGACTCGAGGAACGCTTTGGTACCGGATTTGGCGATGGTACCGAGATGGTCGATCACTTCATCGCGAGTCATACCGATGCCGTTATCGGCGATGGTCAGGGTGCGGTTTTCTTTATTAAACGAGACGCGTACGCGCAGATCGCCGTCACCTTCATACAGATCCGGGCTTGAGAGCGCACGGAAACGCAGCTTGTCCGCCGCATCCGAGGCGTTGGAAATCAGCTCGCGCAGGAAGATCTCTTTATTGGAATACAGGGAATGGATCATCAGGTGCAGAAGCTGTTTTACTTCTGACTGGAAACCGCGGGTTTCTTGTCCTTTCATCTAAGTCGACCTCAACAATGCCATTTAATGGGGTGGTAAAAACGTTGAGTGAGAGATGGGGATAAGGGGGGGAGTTTTCAAGCGGAGGCGGTGAACGCCGCCTCCGTTTGGTCAGAAAATAATCTTGTGTCGTCCGGCCAGGGAGTGTGACAGCGTGGTGCCGTCCACCATTTCCAGCTCGCCGCCCACCGGCACGCCGTGGGCGATGCGGCTGGCATCAACGCCATATTGCCCACACAGCTCGGCAATATAGTTGGCGGTGGCTTCCCCCTCCACCGTTGGGTTGGTGGCGAGGATCACCTCTTTGATGGTCTCGGACTCAAGTCGCTGCTCAAGCCGATCAAGGCCAATATCGCCCGGACCGATACCGTCAAGCGGCGACAGATGCCCCATCAGCACGAAATAGCGACCAGAGTACTGCCCGGTTTGCTCAATGGCGTAGATGTCCGCAGGACTCTCCACCACGCAAATCTGGCCGTTTTCCTGGCGACGCGGGTTCGTACAGATATTGCACACCTCCTGCTCGGTAAAGGTACGGCAGTCTGCACAGTGACCAATTTCTGACATGGCGCGGGTCAGTGCCTGCGCCAGACGCATCCCGCCGCTACGATCGCGCTGCAAGAGCGTAAACGCCATGCGCTGCGCTGACTTCGGGCCTACACCCGGCAGGCAGCGCAAGGCTTCCATTAACTGCGTGAGCAGCGGACTGGTTTGCATCAGAACGGCATCTTAAAGCCTGGCGGCAACTGCATTCCGGAGGAGACAGAGGCCATTTTCTCTTTCTGGGTTTCGTCGATACGACGAGCGGCATCGTTGAAAGCTGCCGCAACCAGATCTTCCAGCATATCTTTGTCATCTTCGAGCAGGCTTGGGTCGATTTCAACGCGACGGCAGTTATGCGCACCGTTGATGGTCACTTTCACCAGACCGGCACCCGATTCGCCCGTGACTTCCATCTGCGCGATCTCTTCCTGCATCTTCTGCATTTTTTCCTGCATCTGCTGGGCTTGCTTCATCAGACCACCCAGACCGCCTTTACCACCAAACATAGGCTTCTCTCTTCTTTCACGTTAAACAGGACAACCGTAAGCCAAACTCACGATCAAATGGGGCGAATACTCTCTTCATCCAGCTCAGCATCAAAGAAGCGCTGCAGAGTCTGAATGTTATTATCCGCGATAATTGACTCACGCGCCTGCGCGAGTTTCTCTTCATAAATCGCCTGACGCCACTCCAGCGGCGTGCGCACCGCCGGATTATCATCTTCAACGATGGTCAATTCAACCGGCGCACCCCGTAATGTGCTGAGCGCCTCAGTCAATACCTGCTGCGCGCTGGCAGAATTGAGGTGTCGCTGACCCGGGCGCAGATGCAGACAGATGCGATTCTCTTCCTGTTCACGCCAGGCGTTGAGCGCCACCTGCTCCACCAGCTTGGGCAGCTTCAGTTTGTTGACCTCTGCGGCCCATTCATCGCGTGCCAGCGACTCCTCAGCCAGCTTCGCCGAAAGCTCCGGTGTCTTTTCATGCTCCAGCGCTTTTTTCAGCGCCTTCGGGGTCGCGACCTGAACCTTCACCTCTTCGGTTATGGTCGTCGCTTTCCAGCGGTAAGCCTCTGGCTTCGCCGGCGCTTTTTGCTCAGCGTTGGCCGCAGATGGCTGCTTTTGCACGCGCTCGGTAACCGATGCCAGGCGTTCCAGCGTGGCGTTATTCACCGGCCGCGCTCTGCCTGGCGCTGCCGGTTCACTCTTTTTTGGTTTAGATGCTCCCTGAGCACGTTGCAACTGGCTACGGGCAGCCAGCACCGAACTGGTGGCATCCGACAGCGGCACCTCCTGGCGTGGCGCAGGCGGAGCCGAGGGTTGCGGTGCGGTCTGCGTCGGCGTGAGTACCGCCGTGGGCGCGACCGGGGCGAACGACTGCTGGGGAACTTCGGGTTCAGGCAGCGGCATGCGCGGGTGGAATGCCAGCGCACGCAGTAACGTCATTTCAATGCCCATCCGACGATCCGGCGCGAACGGCAGCTCTTTGCGGCCGATCAGCAGCGTCTGATAGTAGAGCTGTACATCCGCTGGCGGGACGGTACGGGCCAGTTCGCGCATGCGCTGCTCAATAGCAGCCATATCGCTGCCGAGCGCGGCGGGTGAAAGCTGAACCATCGCAATACGGTGCAGCAGCGCCAGCATCTCAACCAACAAGGCTTCCCATTCGACGCCGCGGGCCGCAGAGGCATTCACCAGCGACATCACGCGTTCGCCATCCGCCGCAACCACCGCTTCGATCAGCGACAGCGCTTGATCGTCGTCGAGAGCGCCCAGCATGGAGGTGACCGCCTCGGTGGAGAGTTTGCCATCACCGCTGGCAATGGCCTGATCGGTCAGGCTCAGCGCATCGCGAAGGCTACCGTCGGCGGCGCGAGCCAGCAGTTGCAGGGCACGTGGCTCATGCTCAACCTGTTCGGCAGTAAGAATGCGCTCCAGCTGATCGCGGATTTGCGTAACATCCAGCGCCTTCAGGTGGAACTGCAGGCAGCGGGAGAGGATCGTTACCGGCAGCTTTTGCGGATCGGTAGTCGCCAGCAGGAATTTCACGTGCGCAGGCGGCTCTTCCAGCGTCTTTAACAGCGCATTGAAGCTGTGGCGCGAAAGCATGTGCACTTCATCGATCAGATAGACCTTGAAGCGACCACGGGCCGGGGCGTACTGAACGTTATCCAGCAGATCGCGGGTATCTTCGACTTTGGTGCGCGAAGCGGCATCGATCTCGATCAGATCGACAAACCGCCCCTGCTCGATCTCGCGGCAGTTGTCACATACACCGCACGGCGTGGCGGTGATGCCGGTTTCGCAGTTGAGACCTTTCGCCAGCAAACGGGCGATGGACGTTTTCCCCACGCCGCGCGTGCCGGAGAAGAGCCAGGCGTGATGAATGCGTCCTAGCGATAAACCATTCGCAAGGGCGGTGAGCACATGTTCCTGGCCGACAACGTCAGCAAAGGTTTGGGGTCGCCATTTTCGGGCTAACACCTGATAACTCATGGGCAGGCTCTGCAACGCTGGAAGGTGGATAAACAGGGAGGTAATGCTAACACAACCTCACCCAATGGGCGAGGTTGTGGGAGAGGGATTAGTGACCCGGGAATGGCACCAGGCTGTAGCTGGTGATGCCCTGTTTTTCGAGGCGCTGCTCACCACCCAAATCGAACAGGTTGATGATGAACGCAGCATCGGTCACTTCGCCACCCAGGCGACGGATCAGCTTCACGGTCGCTTCAATGGTACCGCCGGTTGCCAGCAGATCGTCCACAACCAGGACTTTGTCACCCGGTTTAATGGCATCCACGTGGATTTCCAGCTGATCGGTGCCATATTCCAGCTCGTAGCTTTCGGCAATGGTTTCGCGCGGCAGTTTGCGCGGTTTACGTACCGGCACAAAACCGACGCCCAGCGCCAGCGCAACCGGAGCGCCAAACAGGAAACCGCGTGCTTCGGTGCCAACCACTTTCGTGATCCCGGCGTCTTTAAAACGCTCTACCAGCAGTTCAATGCTGAGGGCGTACGCTTTCGGGTCTTCCAGCATGCTGGTGACGTCGCGGAAAAGAATGCCAGGCTTTGGATAGTCCTGGATACTTTTGATACTGTTTTTGAGAAATTCAAGCTGCTGCGCAGTTGCGGTCATAAGTTTATGCCTGATAAAAAACGGTGTTACTCACGGCGCGCGTCGAAACGGCTAAAGGAGAGTTTGTTTATCCTTTAACCAGGCGTGCCTGTGCTCGAAAACGGTCGAATTTACTGGCTGCGCGCGAGAATTGCAACTGCCATTGCAGACCATTATTGCTTTTGTTGCTTTTCGTCAATCACCGGGATCCGCCACATAAATATCAGCAGGCAGCTCAATATCACCAGCAACAGGATCCGCACCCACATCATTTTCACCAACCATAATGAAATGGCGAACGTAATAAGTATCACGGCGATGGCCCGGGGTTTGGCGCCCGGCGGCATAGCATGGTATTGCTGCCAGTGGCGCAAATAGCCACCAAACCACGAGCGCCAGAGCAGCCAGTGGTGAAAACGCGGCGACGAGCGGGCGAAACACCAGGCCGCCAGCAGGATAAAGGGGGTCGTCGGTAATAAAGGTAATACGACACCCAGGGTGCCGAGCACTACCGCAAGCCAGCCAATGATGATTAGAATAGTACGCTGCATAATGCGAATCGTTATCAAACTGAATGGCTACTGTACCACTGGAGAGCGGATTGAAAACAGCCTTGCTTTTACAGACGCTGCAAAAGCAGCTGACGGCCCTGCACGAGCAGGCCAGGCCGCTGATGCAGCACGCCACACTCAAACCGCGTTTTGACAGGCAACTGTTTCGTAGCCGCAGCACAGTGATGAAGGATTATCTGGCCGAGGCGCAGCACAATCTGGATGAACTCCGTCATGCGGTAGAAAAAGAGCAGACCGCCCAGGTGGCCTGGCTGGCTGAACACCTGACAGAACAGATTGCCGCCCTGCACCGGGAAATTGCCGCCTGGCCGCTAAGGGCATGGGATAGCCCCGGCCACGGCCGCGAGAAATGGCAGCGTAAGCGGCTGGAACATCAGGAGTTTGAACGCCGTCTGCATGACATGAAACGCGATCGCGAAGCGCGCCTGAACGCGGCGCAAACTCTGGAAGAGCAGCAGCGTTTGCTGCGCGAAATCACCGCACTGGATGGACGCCTGCTGCGCTGTCGCCAGGCGCTGGACGAAATTGAGCGCGTCATCGCGCAATTAACCCGATAACAGGAGAGACCTATGTCGCTCGACAGTGCACCGGATGAAGTCAAACTGGCTGTGGATTTAATTATGCTGCTGGAAAACCACGCCATCCCGGCCGAGACGGTATTGAAAGCGCTGGATATTGTCAGACGGGATTTTGAGGGGAAATTACCCTCCCCCGGAGCGGGAGAGGGTTAAGTATTATGCTTGCGCGGGGGTAGGATCGTCTCCCTTAACGTCGCGCTTAACTTCCGTATGCTCCTCACCCTTCTCATTTCGCAGGTGAACTTCAAGCTGGTTAAAGGCGATATTGATGTCGTTTTCACGGCACAGACGGTCGATCGTGCGGTTCAGCTCATCCACTGTGTAGCTTCGGTCACGCAGCTCACGGACATATAAACGCAGCTCATGATCGAGCGTACTTGGCCCGAAGGTGGTGAAGAAGACCGATGGCTCGGGATCGTGCATCACTTTCGGATGATCCATCGCCGCTTTCAGCAGCACTTTTTTCACCTTATCGAGATCCGAACCATAAGCGACACCGAGGCGAATCACAACGCGCGTAATGGTGTCAGAGAGCGACCAGTTGATCAGACGCTCCGTCACGAAGGCCTTGTTCGGGATGATCACCTCTTTGCGATCGAAATCGGTAATGGTTGTTGCACGAATACGGATCTTACTGACGGTGCCTGAGAAGGTGCCGATAGTCACGGTATCGCCAATGCGCACCGGGCGTTCGAACAGAATAATCAGGCCGGAGACGAAGTTACCGAAGATCTCCTGCAGACCAAAACCCAGACCTACCGACAAGGCCGCTGCCAGCCACTGGAGTTTATCCCAGGAGACCCCCAGCGAGCCGAAGACGGTCATCGCCCCCGCCACCAGAATCACATAATTGAGAATAGTGGTGATAGCGTACGACGCCCCCTGGCGCATATTCAGGCGCGAGAGCACCAGCACCTCGAGCAGGCCCGGAAGGTTGCGAATTAGCGCCCAGGCCACCATCGACGAGACCAGCGCAAAGAGCAGGCTACCCAGGGTGACATTTTTCACCACCGCCGCGCCCGCTTCGGTACCGTTGTAGTGCCACAGGGTTATGCTATCGAGGTAAGCAAATACGGTGATTAAGTCAGACCAGATTGCCCAGAACAGGACGGCAAACAGGGCGATCATCACCAGCATAGTAATACGCAATGTCTGCTGGTTAACCTGCTCCAGCGCGATGGTCGGCTCTTCCTGCGGCTCGGCCCCTTCCGCCCCCTCTTTCACCATGTTCTGGCGGCGCGCCAGTGCGCGGCGATACGCAATACGACGCGCAGCAACGCTCAGGCCGCGGAGCACGGTCTGGTAGAGCAGATTCCAGAGGATGACCAGATAGACGGTTTCAATCCAGCGCCCGGAGAGGCGCAGCGTGGTATAGAAATAGCCCGTCGCGGTCAGCACCATTAACGCCAGCGGGATGATCGACAGTATAGTCACCGTAACCAGGCGAATCGTGTGCGACTCTTTATCGCGCCAACTGTCGCGGCACATCGGCCACATGAGTACGGCGATCAACAGCAGGTTGAACAGAATCACAAACTGGCCTAAGACATCATCCATCAGGTGTAATGGCGAAAGCTCCGCCACTACTGACCAGAAGTGCAGCGGCAGCAGCGCCAGGCTGATGCGAACAATCTGACGACGCCAGTGGCTGGTCAGTTTCTCCGGCATATTGAAGTGGCACACCGCCACGCCGTCTTTATCCAGTACCTTCCAGCACAGGCCAAAGACCAGCCAGAACAGCGCCAGTTTCTTGCTAAAGGCCCACAGCAGATCGCTAATATTCAACTGCATAGTGAGCAGAATCAGCCCTACCGCCAGAATCACCAGGCAGATGGGCAAGGCACGTAGCAAATCAATCAGAATCGCTTTCGGCGTGTGCATCTGGCTATCGTTACGCAACTGCCCGACTTCATGCGCCAGCTTCGACTGGTAATTTTTCAGCCAGTTCAGACGCCAGCGAATCAGGCCCGCAATCAGCAACAGCGGCAGTCCGGCCAGAAACGCAATCGCGGCGGCAGGCCATGCTTTTTCCCAGTTCACGGTGATTTTCATCGCCTTGATCTGATCTTTCAGGGTGGCGGGGAAGGATTTGATCCACTCCCAGTCCATGGGTTTATTGCTATTCACCCAGAAGATTTGCTGGGTCAGGATCTCTTGCAGGCTCTTCGATACGCTCACCAGCTGTTGCTGATTGATCTGCAGGTTGATCGCCATCATCAGTTGATTCCCCAGCTGTTTGTTCAGCTGGTCAAGCAACTCGCGGCGCATATCCACCACCTGCAGCAGCGCATCGTGCACCTCATCGTTCACTTCGCTGGTATGCCCCTCTTCCACTTTGGCGACAAAACTGTCGCTCTGGAAGAGCGCATCGCGCTGCTGATTCACCTCAAACTGTTCAAGACGCAGGTCGGCGATGCGGTTGGTCATATCCTCCAGTTCATCGGCTGAAGGCAATGTTTGCTGTTGCTGGTAGAGAATACGGGAGAGCAGCAGACTGCCCTTCAGAACCGCAATCTGCTCTTTAATATTGCGTTCCGACTGCAGGGCGCGATCCAGCCAGTTTTTAACTTTGATGTTCTGCTGAACCAGGGCGTTGCCGTTTTCGGTAGCATTGATCAAACGCTGGCTGAGCTGATGGTTCACCTCCAGCTCCTGCTTCACCAACGGGTTTTCCTGTATACGGGCGGTCTCGTCCGGTGTGACGGCTTCTTGTGCTGTCTTCTCGGTCAGGGTCAGGCGTTTACTGTTAACCGCCTCCTGCAGCAGTTGCAGTTGGTGTTCCAGACGGTTGATGTTGGCATTGACGTAATCACGTTGTTTTTGCAACGTATCCTGCAGGATGGTATTCCCTTCCAGGCTCTTACGTTGCTGGTCGATTTGCGCGTTCAATAGCGTTTGCTGTGCCAGCAGCAAAGTCTGCTGGGTCGGTCGTAACGCGGTTTCGCCCACCGCCGTGCCGTTCAGACGATTGCGGATCTCCTGCAGCTGCTGGGAGGCGGTATACATAGCGTTTTGCACGCGCTCTGGCTGTGTCTGCAGTGAAACCAGTTGGCTATTGTACGTCGAGAGATCGCTCTGGGCGGTTTGCAGATCATCCAGCAGTTGGGCCACGCGTGATTCAAGCTGGCGCAGAGAGAGCGTCGCCAGGGTTTTGCGTGTTTCAGCGTCGTTATCTACATCACTCAGGGCGTTTAACCCTTCGGTCGCCTTACGCATGTTTTCAGGTGCCTGAAGCACTTTCTGACGCAACTGGGTGGTTTCGGCTTTAATACGCTCGATTTTATCGAGCGTTTCCAGCGTCTCGTTCAGGTCTTGCTGAACAAGTTTATCTTGCGGCGAAAGGTCTTTCTGCTTACTTAACGCATCCAGTTGGCTTTGCAGATCTGCCCGGGTTGGCGTGTCGGTGCCATTAGCGGCTCGGGCAAACGCCGTGTGTGAAGTTATAAAGAAGAACAGTATGAACAAAACCAAAGCAAAAAACGGATTTTGCCTGCGAGTGAAGTGCGACATAGTGGTTGGTATGCTGTGCAATGGATGGCCAAATTGGTTAGGCGTGAAGAATATCACGGCAACCGGAAGCGGAATAGCGCCAACGCTTTCGACCAGGAAAATTCCTGGCTACTCAGGCGGATAAGATATCGGGGCTGGATCGCAGCGTGGGGCAGAGCTGGTACATCTCCAGCAGAATCTCTACATAGTCCCTCGCTTCGCGTTTTAAATCGAACGACTGGGGGGCAAAGAGCCAGTTCTCCATTATGCCGGAGATATAACTGCGCATCAGAATTGCGGCACGGCGGGTAAGTAAATTGGCGGGGAGCATTTTCGCATTAATACAGTGCACAAGTGACTGTTCTATACGATCGTAGCTCTCAAGGCAAAGGCGTCGCTGCGCTTGTTGCACAACGGCCATTTCGCCGACAAATTCACATTTATGAAAGATAATTTCCATCATTAATCGGCGACGCTCTTCATTAACTGTCGCCTCAAGAACATAGACCAGAATTTCTCTGAGAACGGACAGTGGATCGTCAGGGAATTTTGCCCGATACTCAGTCTCTAGATCGCCAATACTGGATTCTGAAAGCTCCCAAATTTCACCGAATAAATCTGACTTATTTTTGAAATGCCAGTAAATCGCGCCCCGTGTCACGCCCGCCGCTTGCGCAATCTGCGCCAGCGAGGTGGAAGAGACACCCTGTTGCGAGAACAAGCGCATAGCAACATCAAGAATGTGTTGTCGCGTCTCAAGTGCTTGTTGTTTGGTTTTTCGTGCCATACCTTGGTGAATTAACAGGAGTCAGATTTACATACATTTATGAATGTATGTACCATAGCACGACGATAATATAAACGCAGCAATGGGTTTGTGGACGTTTGATCCATTGATCAATTTGAAATCGGACACTCGAGGTTTACATATGAACAAAAACAGAGGGTTAACGCCTCTGGCGGTCGTTCTGATGCTCTCAGGCAGCTTAGCGCTTACAGGATGTGACGACAAACAGGCTCAACAAGGAGCGCAACAGATGCCAGAAGTTGGCGTTGTGACGCTCAAAACTGAACCTCTTCAGATAACAACTGAATTGCCCGGTCGTACCAGCGCTTACCGTATTGCGGAAGTTCGTCCTCAGGTGAATGGCATTATCCTGAAACGTAATTTCACCGAAGGTGGCGATGTTAAAGCGGGTGACTCTCTGTATCAGATTGATCCAGCAACCTATCAGGCCTCTTACGAAAGCGCGAAAGGCGATCTGGCCAAAGCACAGGCCGCGGCGAAGATCGCACAGCTGACGGTTAACCGTTATCAGAAACTGTTGGGTACCCAGTACATTAGCCAACAAGAATATGATAGCGCACTGGCAGATGCCCAGCAGGCGAGTGCGGCGGTTACCGCGGCAAAAGCCGCCGTTGAGACTGCACGTATTAACCTGGCCTATACTAAGGTCACCTCACCTATCAGCGGCCGTATCGGTAAATCGTCCGTCACCGAAGGGGCGTTGGTGCAGAACGGTCAAACCAACGCGCTGGCCACCGTGCAACAGCTCGACCCGATTTATGTAGACGTCACCCAATCCAGCAACGATTTCCTGCGCCTGAAGCAGGAGCTGGAAAACGGCACGCTGAAACAAGAGAACGGTAAAGCGAAAGTGGAACTGGTGACCAGCGATGGCATTAAATTCCCTGAAGCCGGAACGCTGGAATTCTCGGACGTCACCGTTGACCAGACCACTGGCTCTATTACCCTGCGTGCCATCTTCCCGAACCCGAACCATACGCTGCTGCCAGGTATGTTCGTGCGTGCGAACCTGGAAGAAGGGACAAACCCAACAGCGCTGCTGGTACCTCAGCAGGGTGTCACTCGTACACCGCGCGGTGATGCGAGCGTAATGGTTGTTGGCGCAGAAGATAAAGTCGAAACCCGCAACATCACTGCCACTCAGGCAATTGGTGATAAATGGCTGGTAACGAAAGGTCTGAAAGATGGCGATCGCGTCATTGTGACCGGCTTGCAGAAAGTACGTCCAGGCGCACAAGTTAAAGCGCAGGAAGTTGCCTCTGACGAAAAACAACAAGCTTCGGCCGCTGGCCAGTCAGAACAGTCCAAGTCTTAACTTAAACAGGAGCCGTTAAGACATGCCTAATTTCTTTATCGATCGCCCCATATTCGCATGGGTGATCGCCATTATTATCATGCTAGCTGGGGGACTTGCGATCCTGAAGCTGCCTGTCGCGCAATATCCAACGATTGCGCCGCCGGCGGTGACGGTCTCCGCAACCTACCCAGGGGCTGATGCGAAAACGGTGCAGGACACCGTAACGCAGGTTATCGAACAGAACATGAACGGTATCGATAACCTGATGTACATGTCCTCCAACTCTGACTCCACCGGTACGGTTCAGATCACCCTGACCTTCGAATCCGGTACCGATGCGGATATCGCGCAGGTACAGGTGCAGAACAAACTGCAGCTGGCGATGCCATTGCTGCCGCAGGAAGTACAACAACAGGGCGTGAGCGTCGAGAAATCGTCCAGTAGCTTCCTGATGGTTGTCGGCGTAATCAACACCAATGGCACCATGACCCAGGAGGATATCTCCGACTACGTGGGCGCCAACATGAAGGACGCCATCAGCCGTACTTCGGGTGTGGGTGACGTACAGCTGTTCGGTTCCCAGTACGCGATGCGCATCTGGATGGATCCGAACAAACTGAACAACTTCCAGTTGACGCCGGTTGACGTGATTAACGCGATTAAAGCGCAGAACGCCCAGGTTGCGGCCGGTCAGTTAGGCGGTACACCGCCGGTGAAAGGCCAGCAACTGAACGCCTCAATCATCGCGCAAACGCGTCTGACCTCTGCCGATGAGTTCAGCAAAATTCTGCTGAAAGTAAACCAGGACGGTTCTCAGGTTCGCCTGCGCGATGTGGCGAAGGTTGAGCTGGGCGGCGAGAACTACGACGTCATTGCTAAGTTTAACGGCCAGCCGGCATCCGGTCTGGGTATTAAACTGGCGACCGGTGCGAACGCCCTTGATACTGCGACTGCCATCCGTGAAGAACTGAAGAAAATGGAACCGTTCTTCCCGTCTGGCCTGAAAATTGTTTATCCATACGACACCACCCCGTTCGTTAAGATCTCGATTCACGAAGTTGTGAAAACCCTGGTCGAGGCGATCATCCTGGTGTTCCTGGTAATGTATCTGTTCCTGCAGAACTTCCGTGCGACGCTGATTCCAACCATCGCCGTTCCGGTCGTACTGCTGGGTACCTTTGCGATACTGTCAGCCTTCGGCTTCTCGATAAACACGTTAACGATGTTCGGGATGGTACTTGCCATCGGCCTCTTGGTGGATGACGCCATCGTGGTGGTTGAGAACGTTGAGCGCGTTATGTCCGAAGAGGGCCTTCCGCCGAAAGAAGCCACGCGTAAATCAATGGGCCAGATCCAGGGCGCACTGGTCGGTATCGCGATGGTACTGTCCGCTGTATTTATCCCGATGGCCTTCTTTGGCGGTTCGACCGGTGCCATTTACCGTCAGTTCTCTATCACTATCGTGTCAGCGATGGCACTGTCGGTGCTGGTGGCGTTAATCCTGACGCCAGCGCTTTGTGCCACCATGCTGAAACCGATTCAGAAAGGTGAACACGGCGAGCATAAAGGCTTCTTCGGTTGGTTTAACCGCATGTTCGATAAGAGCACGCACCACTACACCGACAGCGTAGGCAACATTCTGCGCAGCACCGGTCGTTATCTGCTGCTCTATATCATTATTGTGGTCGGTATGGCCTACCTGTTTGTTCGTCTGCCAAGTTCGTTCCTGCCAGAAGAAGACCAGGGCGTGTTCCTGACCATGGCGCAGTTGCCTGCGGGTGCTACGCAAGAACGTACCCAGAAAGTGCTGGATGAAGTTACGGATTACTACCTCACCAAAGAGAAAGCCAACGTTGAATCCGTGTTTGCGGTAAACGGCTTCGGCTTTGCGGGTCGTGGTCAGAACACCGGTATCGCCTTCGTCTCTCTGAAAGACTGGGCTGACCGTCCGGGCGATGAGAACAAGGTCGAAGCCATTACTGGCCGTGCGATGGGCACCTTCTCGCAGATTAAAGATGCGATGGTCTTCGCCTTCAACCTGCCAGCGATTGTGGATCTGGGTACGGCAACCGGCTTCGACTTCCAGCTGATTGACCAGGGTAACCTGGGCCATGACAAACTGACTCAGGCGCGTAACCAGCTGTTTGGCGAAGTCGCGAAACACCCTGACCTTCTGGTAGGCGTGCGCCCTAACGGCCTGGAAGATACTCCGCAGTACAAGATCGATATTGACCAGGAAAAAGCACAAGCCCTGGGCGTGTCTATCAGCGACATCAATACAACTCTGGGCGCAGCCTGGGGCGGTAGCTACGTTAACGACTTCATCGACCGTGGTCGCGTGAAGAAAGTGTACGTGATGTCCGAAGCGGAATACCGTATGTTGCCGAACGATATCAACAACTGGTACGTGCGTGGTAGCAATGGCCAGATGGTACCGTTCTCTGCCTTCTCCACTTCCCACTGGGAATATGGTTCGCCACGTCTGGAGCGTTATAACGGTCTGCCGTCGATGGAAATCCTCGGTCAGGCAGCACCAGGCAGAAGTACCGGTGAAGCCATGGACATGATGGAAGAGCTGGCAAGTAAACTGCCTGCGGGTATCGGTTACGACTGGACGGGGATGTCCTATCAGGAACGCCTCTCCGGTAACCAGGCCCCTGCCCTGTATGCCATCTCGCTGATTGTGGTCTTCCTCTGTCTGGCTGCACTGTACGAGAGCTGGTCCATTCCGTTCTCGGTCATGCTCGTTGTCCCACTGGGGGTTATCGGTGCGCTACTTGCCGCAACCTTCCGCAGTTTGAACAACGACGTATACTTCCAGGTGGGCCTGCTGACAACCATTGGCTTGTCGGCGAAGAACGCGATACTTATCGTCGAATTCGCCAAAGATCTGATGGATAAAGAGGGCAAAGGGCTGATTGAAGCGACTCTGGAAGCGGTACGTATGCGTCTGCGTCCAATCCTGATGACCTCCCTGGCATTTATCCTCGGGGTTATGCCGCTGGTTATCAGTTCTGGCGCAGGCTCCGGTGCGCAGAACGCCGTAGGTACGGGCGTAATGGGTGGGATGGTTACTGCAACCATTCTGGCTATCTTCTTCGTTCCGGTGTTCTTCGTGGTGGTACGTCGCCGCTTCAGCCGTAAGAACGACGATATTGAGCATAACCACCCGGTTTAAGTGACCGATACCGGTTTCACTCGATAAAAAGGCCGCATTTGCGGCCTTTTTTATCTCTAATGAAAATCATAAAATACGCTTATTGCGAATTATTTATTTAATGCCATTCTCTGAGGGCATATCATATTTAAACGAAATCTTTTACATAAATTCTCAAATTTGTGGAAAGCCCCCACTATAATAAGATTATTCCTGGCGACTGCTCTTAATGTTCTTAAGTTATGTCTGTTTCCATACCGGGTTCGCCAGTAACATCATGATTGCTATAGATGTAAGATAATTTTTCCTTTAACTCATCCGATTAGATGTCGACATCCTGCGTTCGCGCTGCGTAATTGTAATTTTTCGTAATAGCGCGGTGAAATCCGAATCAGAGTGTCTTATAGTTAAAGAGAAGAGGAAAAAGCGCCGTTTGAAAGGTTTTTAGTAAGTTGTATCCATCCCGAAATCGATGTTCGGTGAGTAAAAAATCACTCAGAAGGGGATGCGCTATGGACGAATACTCTCCAAAAAGGCATGATATTGCGCAGTTGAAATTTCTCTGTGAATCCTTGTACCATGATTGCCTCGCCAACCTTGATGACAGCAACCATGGCTGGGTTAATGACCCAACCTCTGCCATCAATTTGCAGTTAAACGAGCTCATTGAACATATAGCGACCTTCGCTCTTAATTATAAAATTAAGTACAACGAAGATAATAAGTTGATCGAGCAAATTGACGAGTACCTGGACGATACATTTATGCTGTTCAGTAGCTATGGCATTAACTCACAAGATTTGCAGAAATGGCGTAAATCTGGCAATCGCCTCTTTCGCTGTTTTGTGAATGCAAGCAGAGCAAATCCTTTAGGCTCGTATGTTAAAACTATTACAAACAATTAGGTGGATTTATGTCTGAAAAACCATTAACTAAAACAGATTATTTGATGCGTCTGCGACGTTGTCAGTCAATTGATACGCTGGAGCGCGTTATTGAAAAAAATAAATATGAGCTTTCGGATAATGAGCTGGCGGTATTTTATTCAGCAGCCGATCATCGCCTTGCAGAACTGACGATGAATAAGCTGTACGATAAAATCCCTACATCTGTGTGGAAATTTGTACGTTAATCATTTGCCTGATTTAATGAGACAGCGAAACCCCGTTTGTCGTTAACTTCTCGATTTTATGTCACTATGGCGGTTCGCCGCTTCCGGCACGTGCGGGCGAAACTCATCGCCCCGGGATACCCTGCTTCGCCTTAAGCCGCCCTTTAATGTTGACCACCGTCCACGCCACTGCAACTGTTATGTTTTTTCGCGGTGAAACTGTTACTTTTTTCGAACAATAGGGTCACTTAAAATGTACAGGTTCCCCTGTGTGTACCGACTTTTAAAGGCAGAAGATGACCGAAATACAGCGCCTGCTCACCGAAACCATCGACGATCTCAACGCGCGTGAAAAGCGCGACAACAAGCCGCGTTTTAGCATCAGCTTTATTCGTAAACACCCTGGGTTATTCGTTGCCATGTACGCCGCCTGGCTGGCGACACTGGTGGTGATGTTGCAGTCGGAGACCCTGGTGGGATCCGTGTGGTTGTTGGTGATTCTGTTTATCGTCTTTAACGCATTCTTTTTCTTCGATGTGAATCCCCGCTACCGCTATGAAGATATCGATGTGCTTGATTTCCGCGTGTGCTACAACGGGGAGTGGTACAACACCCGCTATGTGCCGGGCCAGCTGATCGACGATATCCTGCACTCACCGCAGGTCGAAGAAGAACAAAAAGCTAAGCTGCAAAAAATGATCGCCACCAAAGGCGAGCTCTCTTTCTACGACGTGTTTACCCTCTCCCGCACGCCTGCCTGATGTTGCGCCTGACTTGCCGCCGACATCCCGTCGGCAGCAAGCAGCCCTTATCCGATAAACAGACGCTACGCTTAACGTCTCTTTTTACGCCCCTGCACCGCCTTAAAGCGCGGATTTGATTTGCAGATAACATAAAGTCGCCCTTTACGCCTTACGATCTGACAATCAGGGTGGCGCTGTTTTGCACTGCGTAATGAGTTCAGAACCTGCATGTTTAACCTCTTTTAACATCGATAAAACGGCCAAAGCGCTGACGGAAACGCGCTGTGCTGCCCTCGCTGGAGAACGCTTTCTGTTTGCCGGTATAAAATGGATGTGACTGCGACGACACGTCGATGGTCACATAGGGCCATGTCTGCCCGTCGAGCTCGATTTCACGATCGGTTTTGATGGTTGAGCCGACTTTGAAGAACGCATTGGCGCTGGTGTCGTGAAACACGACAGTACGGTAGTGGGGGTGAATATTCTGTTTCATCTTCATCTCGTCATGTTTTGTTATAACATAACAATTAGCTTATCTGAGGCTGATGATAAAAACAACCGCCTTAAACCCTCGCGCTCTTTTCACAGCGTGATTGTGTTGAATGAAATCAACGTCAGCCGCGTGCTATAACACTATTATTAAGCCACTCTCTCTATTCCGTCATTCGCTTGCGCGCCACAGGTACTGGCGTTGCAAAAAGGAAACTGGAGCATGACAACCCGACACCTGGTCAAGCTGGTGACCTGCGTACTGATTCTTGCCGTGCTTGCACCGCTGGGCCTGAGCGTATGGCTCGCTCACCGCCATGCCGAAGAGAAGTTTTATACAGACCTGGATAATTACGCGTCCCGCATACTGCTTCGTACGAATCGGGTACTGGAACAGGGAAAATCCGCTCTGATGCACATGCAGCAGTTTAAGGGACCGATCTGTGGCCCAGAGCATGCGCTGGAAATGCGTCGGGTCTCTTTCTCTCATCGCTATCTGCAGGAAGTGATTTACGTCGATAACCTGAAACCGCTCTGCTCATCGCTGGAACGTACCAGCCACGGGCAGCCTTTTCCCCGGGCAATGCGGATAACCCCGGACGGCTATCGCGCCTGGCTTACCGCACAAAACGATATCGGCGTTGACCGTTATATGGCGGCGCTTGGCACGCACAATTATATCGTGATGATGGATCCGGCATCGCTCATCGATGTTCTCCCCTTCGGCTCCTGGCCCATTGAGGTTGCGCTGGTTGGATTACGCCGCAATATCGTCTTCGCGAGCAGTAGCCATCTCGAGATACCTCTTCTGAATCGGCTTCAGCAAGCCGAAGATAATCATCTGCAGTACGACGGTACCCTCTATAACATTCATAACGTGCCCGACCTCGGTATCGCAATCGTGACATGGTCCTCCCTGCGCCCGCTACAAGAAAACTGGCTCAATCAGCTCTATTTTTGGCTCCCTTTTGGTATCTTGCTTAGCGTGTTAACGACCGGGTTCGTGTTGAGAATTTTAAAGCGTCTGCAATCTCCCCGGCATCGCCTGCTGGATGCCATTAACGCCCGCGAGATCGTTGTGCACTATCAGCCAATCGTTGAACTCAGTAGCGGTCGCATCATCGGTGCAGAAGCACTTGCCCGCTGGCCGCAGCAAGATAAGAGCTATCTTTCGCCGGACATTTTTGTCCCGCTGGCGGAACAGACCGGTCTTATCACAAATCTGACGGCGTTGATCATTGAGCAGGTCTTTGAGGATCTGGGTGAGTGGCTACACCAGCATCCGCACCTGCATGTCTCTATCAATCTGGCTCCCGCCGATCTGCTTTGCCGCTCGCTGCCTGCACTATTAAGCCGCTTACTGAACCAGTGGCAGATCCCGCCTGCGCAAATAGCGCTGGAGCTCACCGAGCGGGGATTTGCCGACCCTGCCGTCAGCGCCCCCGCCATTGCGGGTTTTCGGCGTGCCGGCCACGCGATCTATATTGATGATTTCGGAACAGGTTACTCCAGCCTCAGCTATTTGCAGGATCTGGACGTAGACACGCTCAAGATCGATAAATCTTTCGTTGATGCGCTGGAGTATAAAAACGTGACGCCCCATATCATTGAAATGGCGAAGTCATTGAAACTGGCCATGGTGGCAGAAGGGGTAGAAACCGAAGGCCAGCTGGAGTGGTTGCGTCGCCACGGTGTGCAATATGGTCAGGGTTGGCTGTACAGCAAGGCACTACCGAAGGAGGCCTTTATCACCTGGGCCGAGCACAACCTGGATCCCGAGTAATTCGAACCTGACAGAAAGCCCGGCGGGTGCCGGGCGACAGGATTACTCGTCAAGCAGCGGAGAAAAACCTCCGTAGATCATCCGTTTGCCATCGAAAGGCATGGAATCACCCATCTCTTTCATGCGGGGATCGTTCATCATCTTCTGGTTCGCCGCATCACGCACCTCCTTCGAGGGATATTCGATCCAGCTAAAGACAACTTCTTCCCCCTCTTCCGCTTTCACCGCCATGCGAAAATCGGTCAGTTTGCCATCCGGCACGTCGTCAGCCCAACACTCGACAATGCGAAGTGCGCCAAATTCTTTAAAGAGTGGCGCAGCCTTCGCCGCCAGCTCGCGATACGCCTCTTTACTGCCTGCAGGAACGGCGAGGACAAAACCATCGACATACTTCATCAGTAAAACCTCCGAAGTGACTGTACGGCTACGTGGTGTAGCCGTATCTGCCGATCAAGTTTAGTTCTGCTGCCAGCTAAACGCGTAGCGCACCCGTTTCTGTTGCAGGATAAACTCCGGGGATACGCTCGGACTCCAGGAGTCATCGCCGCCGACGCCCATATGGAATCCATCAAGATGCAGCCAGCAGCCCGCCTCTTCCTTCAGGAGATGATGATGCGACGTTTCGCGCAGCTGCGCCTGGCTGTAGCGGCTCACGGCAAAATGGAAGGCCCCACGTAGGTGATGAGCGCCTAACCGGAGTTCGCGGGTATCACAGCGCAGGCCGTTATCCGTAGGGAAAATGTAGGGCGTATGCATTTCTGCCAGCGGCAAGGCCCAGCGGCCCTGGCGCGCGGCCAGTTTGCGGTCCGGATAGTTTTCATATGGCCCAAGCCCACTCCAGCTCACGGTATGCGGTACAGAGGCCAGTTGGCAGCTCAGCCCGATACGTGCCGGCTCAGGAATATCATTAGCCACCTGCACCTCGACATCCCCCATCAGCACGCCCTGATCGGTGATACGCCAGTTCTTGCGGCTGATAAACAGCAGTTTGCTTTGACTCTCCCAGGCGTGCACCGTGGTGATCGTCACGTCACGGGTATGCTGTTCACCTTCGCACTGCAGCAGGCGCGGGGTCAGATTATACATACCTGCCGCTTTCCAGCGCTCAACCCAGGCGTTGGGATCGATGCGGGTCACTTCGCTGACGCCGATATCATTATCGAGCGGCGCACGGGTAAAGCTATCGCAAAGGGGAGCCAGCAGCGTGGCGTCACCCGCCTTCCACCACTGGGTCAGATCCCCACTCTGCCGACTGAATTGCCAGCGCTGCTCGCCGTGGGTGACCACCAGCGCATCATCTTCAACGATTAAGCAGGGTTTTTCCCCTGCCGCCACGGCCGGGGCAATAAACAGCGGAGCAGGAAGCTGCCACTGATCCCATGCGCAAAGGTGATTTTCTGGCGACCAGGCGGTCGCCGCAGGCTGAATAACCTCCACGTTCAACCAGACCTCACCCGGCGCTGCCTTCAGCTCTGGCAGTTCCAGCACGACGCGCTGCGTTCCTTGCGGAGCAATATTCAACGTCACCTCGCCAGAGGCCAGCACTTCACCGTCGCGCGCCACTGACCAGCGCAGCAGCTCGTTATCTGTCGTGCGGAACAGATAATCGCTCTGCACCTCAATCTCCAGCGGGGAGCTACTGATGCGGGTAAAGGTGAAGAACTGCTGCGCGCGCTGGGCTTCGTAAAGCGCGGGATGCGGCGTGCGGTCCGGGAATACCAGCCCATTCAGGCAGAACTGACGGTCGTTAGGCTTATCGCCAAAATCGCCGCCATACGCCCAGTAAGCCCTGCCCTCATCGTCATGCCGGGTTAGCGCCTGGTCAACCCAGTCCCAGACGAATCCCCCTTGCAGGCGTGGATAGCTGCGAAACGCCTCCCAGTATTTGGCGAACCCGCCGAAGCTGTTGCCCATCGCATGGGCATATTCACAGAGGATGAGCGGACGCGTTTCATCCGGCATCCCTATCCACTTTTTGATTGACCATTTTGGCACTGCGGGGAAAGGCTGGTCCTGATCGACACGGGCGTACATAGGGCAGACAATATCGGTTGCTGCCGTGTTTGCTCCACCGCCCTCATACTGTACCGGACGGGTGGGATCGGTAGTTTTTATCCAGCGGTAGAGGGCGTCGTGATTAGCGCCATGTCCGGACTCATTGCCCAGGGACCAGACAATAATCGACGGATGGTTACGATCGCGCTGCACCATCCGGGTGACACGTTCGCTCATCGCAGGCAGCCAGCGTGGATCGTCGGCCAGTCGGCTCATCGGCACCATGCCATGGGTTTCGATATTGGCCTCATCGACCACGTACAGCCCGTAGCGATCGCACAGACGGTACCAGAGAGGATGATTAGGGTAGTGTGAGCAGCGTACAGCGTTAAAGTTGTGCTGTTTCATCAGCTCAATGTCGCGACGCATGGTCACCTCATCCATAACCTGGCCGCGCTCAGGGTGATGCTCATGACGGTTCACCCCGCGAATCAGCAGCGGTTTGCCGTTGACTTTCAACAATCCGTTGCTGATTTCCACGTGGCGGAAGCCAACGTCACAGGCTTCCGTATCCAGAACCTTGCCTTGCGCATCGTGGAGCGCAATGGTCAGACGGTAAAGCTCGGGTGACTCCGCACTCCAGAGGGCCGGTTCCGCCACGGGCAGGGTCGCCACCACTCGCTCTTGCCAGTTACCCCGCTCATCTATGACCGGGGTACCCGCTCTGCCGCTGACATTGCCCACCCGCGCATCATCACGCCAAAGCGTGAACAGCACTTCGCAATCCGCATAATCTGGCCCTTCCAGCTTCACCTCCAGCTGTAACGTCGCCCGGTCAAATTCCGCGTTCAGGGCGGTGACCACCTGGTAGTCAGCAATGCGTGTGTCCGGTTTATGCAGCAGCGTGACATCACGGAAGATGCCACTCATGCGCCACATGTCCTGATCTTCCAGATAGCTCCCGTCACACCAGCGCAGCACCATCACCGCCAGGCGATTACTCCCCACGCGCAGTACATTCGTCAGATCAAACTCAGCGGGTAGACGGCTATCCTGGGAATACCCCACCCACTGGCCATTACACCAGAGGTAAAAGGCCGAGTTCACTCCATCAAAGACGATGCGCGTCTGACCGCTTTGCAGAGACGCGCTATCCATCTCAAATGTGAGCGAGTAACAGCCGGTAGGATTTTCTGCAGGCACGAAAGGGGGATTAACCGCAATGGGATAGGTAACGTTAGTATAGATGGGGGTATCGAAACCCTGCATTTGCCAGTTTGAAGGCACCGGCATACCGGCAGCATCCGGGCAATCACTGTGTATCCAGCTCTCCGGAACCTGTTCTGGTGCACTGAAAAAGCTGAATTGCCACTCACCGTTTAAAGAGCGCAATGCCGACGAGGGCTGCTCGTCACGCGCGCTGTTCTCCTCTGGCCAGCCGCTGAGGGGGGCATGGGCAGGAAGTCGATTCCATTGAGTGACGCCGGGATTTTCCCAGTCACGGCGGGCAAGGATAGCGCTGAGAGTCAGCGGAGCAGGACAGGACATAATTACCTCTTTGCGAAGCGCTCACAATTTTAGCTAACATGCCCTGGAGAAAGGATGGGGTAAAGCAGGAGCGCCTCGTGAAGCGAGGCAGATCACAAAAGTCTTATCGACGTGCCAGTTGGCCAGCCAGGATCGCCAGCGATTTCAACTGTTGAGCAAGTTCCTCGTTACCTTGCTGTTGCGCGCCCTGCCGCGCCGTTGAATGGCGCTCGACCAGGCTTACGGGCAGTTGCGTTTGCCCGGCCTCTTTTTCTGTTGGTGGCGACAGGAGCCACTCGACGCTACGCTGCCCGGCCTCGCGGAAGGCCTGACGTATCGTGGTCAGCGGCGGGGTAAACCAGGCGCTGTCTGCAGTATCGTCAAAGCCCACCACCGAGATCTGTCCGGGCACCGCCACGCCTTTTTCAGCGCAGGCACGCAGCACCCCCAGCGCCATCTGATCGTTGGCGACCAGAATCGCCTGCGGCAGGGCGGGTCCAGCTAACAATTGATGCGCCTTTTCATAGCCCGATGCGGCGCTCCAGTCTCCCCAGGCCACCGCGCAGGGTTCGATTCCAGCCTGCGCCAGCGCCTCTCGCCAGCCGCTCAGCCTTGCGCGGGAGGAGACCGAACTATCCGGCCCGCTCAGCAGAGCGATCTGCCGGTGTCCCAGCGCGAGAATATGTTCGACGCCCAGTCGTGCCCCTTGTTCCGCATCGAAGACCAGACTCTGCACTGGCGCATCGGGCGAAACATCCAGGAAAAGCACCGGGACCGGCGCGGCCTGGGCCTGCAGCTGTTCCGCCTGCGCGTTTTCCAGCGGAACGTTAACCAGCAGCCCTTCAACCCGCTGGGCAAGAAGATCCTGAAGCGCGGCCAGACACTGCTGCGGTTGCTCCACCATCGAAATCAAGACACTGGCGCCCCGCTCCCCGGCGCGGGATTTCACCGCCGAGGCGATCTGGGAAGGCGCATGCAGTGCCAGATCGGTGGTAATCAGCCCGAGCGTATGGGTTCGTTTTCCCGCCAGCTGCTGTGCGCCACGGTTCGGGACATAGTGCAGCTCGGCCATCGCCTGCTGCACCTTTTCCCGCGTACGGGTGGAAACGTGTTCCGCGTCGTTAATGACGCGGGAGACGGTTTGATAAGAGACGCCCGCGAGGCGAGCGACGTCATATAACGTGATCGATTTCATGCGCATTGCGTGGTGAGGAGAGAGGCGTCCATTCTGTCACAATGCACAAGACAAAGCTTGTGAGCGCTTCGCAAAATTAGACAGAGCGCTCAGCCTGCCCGGTAACAATACGCGCCGGCGTATGACGAAACCAGGGCAGACAGAGCTGAATCAGCGGGCCGATGCAGAGTGCGTAAAGTACGGTTCCTACGCCAAGGTTGCCCCCCAGCGCCCAGCCGATAAGCAGAACGGAGACTTCAATCGCCGTACGCACGCTGCGCACCGACCAGCCGGTGCGGGCATGGATGCCGGTCATCAGCCCATCGCGCGGTCCGGCGCCGAAGCCCGCGCCAATATACATACCCGTTGCCAGCGCATTAACGATTACCGCACTCGCCAGTAAGGCACTGCGGACTACCAGCGAGTCGATAGGGGGGATCAGCGCCAGAGACGCATCCGCTGCAAGGCCAATCACAATCACGTTACTGATAGTCCCTAACCCAGGGCGCTGGCGCAGCGGGATCCAGAACAGCAGCACGGCCGCACCGGTCAGGATCATTACGGTACCAATGTCCATCGCCAGTAATTTTGTCACCCCCAGGTGAAAGACGTTCCAGGGATCTGCGCCGAGGCTGGCGCGCACAAACATAGCGGTAGAGAGCCCGTATAAACTCAATCCCACATACAGCTGAAGTAAACGACGTAACATGATTTCTCTCCGAATATCCCGGCTTTCATCATTACCTGAAATGGCATTATGATTAATATCCAGTTTTGAAAAAGTGGACTGCATATGTCATCTCGTCGCTTTGGAACTCAGTCATTAATGCGGCTGCTGGGGCACTGGCAGCAAGAGCACTCACGCACCCCGATCTGGCGCCAGCTTGCCGACGCGCTGCGTCTGCTGATCCTGGATGGACGGCTGGCGCTCGATACGCGCCTGCCGGGGGAGCGTGAACTGGCGACCTCGCTGGGGGTGAGTCGCACCACGATCAGCAGCGCCCTCGCCCATCTGCGTGACGCGGGTTATCTTGAAAGCCGGCTCGGTAGCGGTTCCCGCGTAATCCTTCCCGATAGTCGCGCCATTCCCACCCGCGCAGTTGCCAGCGAAGCGCTGGATCTCTCCACTGCCGCCCTCGGCGCCGGGCCGGAGATCTTTCAGGCCTATACGCATGCGCTTACGGCGCTTAGCCAACATCTGACCCATACCGGTTATGACCAGGCTGGCCTCCAGCCGCTGCGGGAAGCCATCGCCTCGCGTTACACCGCCCGGGGGTTACCGACCCGGCCAGAAGAGATCATGGTGGTGAACGGTGCCGTCAGCGGCCTGGCCCTGGTATTGCGGATGCTAACCGGCCCGGGCGATCGGGTGGTGGTGGATCACCCTACCTACCCGTTAGCCATTGCGGCCATTCAGGGAGCGGCTTGTCGCCCGGTCGGGGTTTCGCTTCCCCAGACAGGCTGGGACATCGACGGTTTTGCCGCCACGCTGGCCCAGACCGCGCCGCGGCTTGCGTACCTGATGCCAGATTTTCATAACCCGACCGGACGCTGCATGGACAGCAATACGCGAGAAGCCATCGCCGCCATCGCCGCCCGCACCCGCACGACGCTGGTGGTGGATGAGACCATGGTTGACCTCTGGTACGACGCCCCGCCCCCGCCGCCCCTCGCCGCGTTCGATAAGCAGGCCAACGTCATTACGCTTGGGTCCGCAGGAAAAAGTTTCTGGGGCGGCCTGCGGCTGGGGTGGATCCGCGCCTCTTCCCGTACCATCGCCTCCCTGACTCAGACGCGAGATACGCTTGACCTGGGTTCGCCGCTACTGGAGCAACTGGCGACGCTATGGCTGATTGAACGGAGCAACGAATTTCTGCCTGCCCGGCGAGAGATGCTTAACGCACGGCGGCGACACTGTAGCGAGTTGATGCAGGCGCACTTCCCCGACTGGCGTTTCCAGCAGCCGCAGGGAGGCTTATCGTTCTGGGTGGAGCTGCCAGATCTGCTGGCAACGCAACTGGCCGCGCGCGCCGAAACGGTCGGTATTCATCTGGGCACCGGCACAAGGTTCGGCCTGTCGGGTGCCTTCGATCGTTATCTGCGTATGCCTTTTTCGCTGGAACCGGCCGAGCTGGAGAGCGCACTTTTACGAATAAAACCGCTGTGGCAGCCCCTTAATAATGGTGGGTCGGCAATAAAACGAAATATTGTGTAGCCTGAATATAAAAAAAAGCAAACGGCACGCGCTTGCTTTATTCGGCAGAAAAGTGATGCCGTGCACAATTATGATTTTCCAGGTCTAATGTAAAAAGCGTCTGACTGTAACTGATACAGTCAGACGCTTTCTGGCGACGCCTGTTCAGTGCTGCGGAGGAATGGGGAAACCTTTTAGCGAAATAACAAAATCATCGCCCTCTTTCTGTATTTTTGCGCCGGTATCGCACCAGTCTGACGCAATTCGAAAGAATTCATCACTACCTACATTCCAGCCCAGGCGGACATGTTTGACATAGCCAGATCGCAGGAGTGAACAGGCTTCCTGATAGTCACTGGCAGTAGATTGTTGTGAATGTTTCATTTTTTCTTCTTCAGAATTTTACGCAATGCCTTGATTTCTTTAGGAGTAAATGGCGTAACGTTCTCTTCTTCCGTATGCTGATTGTCGATATCCTCTTCCGTTACTCCCGCCTCTTCTACTGCTTCGAACGCCAGCAGCAGCAGTTTTTCTGTCGTAACACTGAGATTCTCGTTATTAGCTTCTGCATACTCACGGAGTCTCTCTTTTAAGGTTCCGTCAATTTTCACATTCAATACAGCTGTTGTCATGGTGCGGCGTCCTTTGTCATAATTTCTTAATTTAATACACGAAGTTATCATTATTATCCAGATATATATTCATAGCTTATATACCTACTGATAAATCATAATTAACCTGCCCGTCCTTTATGACAAAATAATGACAATTACATTTCAGTTGAATGACAGCTTAAGTATAGTCAGGTGAAACTTTTATTACCCATAAATTAATTAAGCCTTCGCGCTATCGTAAAAAAATTTGCCTGACGGGGGTCACATCAGCTAAAAAATCATGTTCATCAATAAGATAATAAGTTTCCATCCGGGAAGGCCACAAGGAGTGGTGCATGAGCACCTTTAGCGACAAGATTGATCAGCTGGCAGACGAACTTAACATCCCCCGCCACACCATTGCGTATCAGTTCATCATCAATAACACCCTGGCGTCCGATCGCGGTAGTAAAGCCCGACGCTCACTCGGCACGCTTTATGCGCTTTACGTGCTCTGTAATGCCTGGAACAACAATCAGCGTGAAGGCACCACCTTCACCGCGCTAATGGAGGAGATGCGTCGCCTGCCGTTTGGCTCCAAATTACAAAACCATGCACTGGACAACCGCCTGAACGATAAAATTCGCCGCGGTTTTGGCGCCAGTGATGCGTTACTTCCGGTTAGCGCCGTGCCAGAAAAGAAGCGCAAAATCTCCGCAGAATTTCTGACCCAGCATGGTATGAACGCCGACTCGGCGGCGCTGTTTATCACCCGTGCTATCGATCTCTATGTCGCCGAAATTACGGAAAATCAGAACGCCTTTCTCAAAGAGATCGAAGGCGCCACCACCGCACAGGAGATACTGAGCTTTGTTGAAAAATCATGGCACCCGAAAGCCGATGCCCGACTGTTTGAAGTGGTTTCCTATTCAGTGCTTAAGCTGCACTACGACAGGCTGACGGTCAAAATTAATGACGTGGTTAAGCCCTACGAGCTTTTCAAGACCGGGCGCACCAACGCCAACGATGGCGGAATTGATTTCGTGTTACGTCCTGAAGGCCGCTTCTTCCAGGTTACTGAGGTGCTGGATTTTAAGAAGTACTTTCTCGACTTTGATAAGACCAACAAATTCCCGATCAGCTTTGTTATCAAAACGCTGAAGACGCCCGACGAGGCCTTTAACGCCATTCGCAACAAGGCGCTAAAATCGATGGAACAGGCGGTGGCAGACGGTTATATGTCGCTGTTTGAAGAGATTATCACCGTGCCGACGCTGCAAGCTATCCTCGGCACGGTGGCGAAGTCGGAGGCGCAGATCCAGCAGCTAAAAGCGGTAATCTGCGAAAACTTCAAACTGGAATATGGTCTTCTGGATTAGTCGGCCCGTCGTGAGGGGTATTGGTGCCCCTTACGTTTTTAGAGAGGTTTTTGGTTTTGCGCTTTTTCACCTTTTCGAGCTCTTGCTCTGTGAAGTGCGAGGCCACCGCCAGGCGACGGATCCCCATCTTCACATACTCTTCGTTGATCTCAATTCCCACAAACTGACGCCCACACTCAATGGCGACCGCGCCAGTGGTAAAGCTGCCCGCAAAAGGATCGAGCACCACATCGCCCGGATTAGAGGACGCCAGAATAATTCTTTTCAGCAGCGCCGTCGGCTTTTGCGTCGGATGGTTTTCATATTCATCCATCAAAAAACGCACGCGCGGAAACTCCCAGACGTTGCCCGGCACCTTTTGGGTGTTATAGGGCTGCGGCGGGTTTTTTCGGTAATCAATGAGGGCGCGTTTCGCACCGGTAGGCGCTTCGACCAGGATAGCATCGCTATTAAAGGTGTACTTCTTCGCGTTTTTAACCATCATCAGGATCGGTTCATACATTGAGCCGAAGAAACGCTTTGCCTGCACGCCAGAGCTGTCGTAAGCCCAGACGATGCGGCTTTTAATCTCAAACAGCTCGCGACATTTGATGTCGATATAGGGCATGTTCTCAGTGCTGTTCATGATGTACATGGTGCCCGTCTCTTTCAGGACGCGGTGGCACTCATCAATGCACTCAAACAGCCAGGCGTGAAATTCCTTTTCGTCCCACAGTTCACGCAGGCCATCGAAATCCTTGCCAATATTGTAGGGAGGATCGGCAAAAACCAGATCGACACTGGCATCTGGCAGCTTTTTAAGCTCTGTCAGCGCATCGCCATGGACGATTTTAGTGCTGTTATCTCCGTAATATTTTGCGTTGATGTCAATTTTCATGCGCCATCTCACCAGGAACGTTTATCGTCAATATTAACTGTATAAATAACCATACTCAAGCTATCTGCCAGAGGGTTATTGTAGCCTGAATGGGAAAAAGAGAATTTACAGCGGGGGAATTGGGTGGGGGCCCTGCCAGCTGCATCCCGGCACACACGTCGTCTGCCCTGGCTGCTTCCTTCCGGACCTGACCTGGTGAACAGAGTAGCGTTGCGGGAGAACCAACAGAGCCCCCATTGAGAGCGTTGATAACCAACGCGCTGGCGCATTATCCCTGCACAGGATCGCAATTGCAAGTTAACCGCGATCGGATGATGGTTTATTGCGCAGCATGGCCCGTGATTGCGCTATTATTCTCCGTTATTTCGCTCAGTCAGCAGGAGTATTCATGGAACAGCACGACGGATTCCCGCAGCGGGTATGGCAAATTGTCGCCTCCATCCCCGAGGGAACGGTTACCACCTATGGCGATGTAGCACGTCTGGCGGGTTCGCCACGTGCCGCACGACAGGTCGGCGGCGTGCTTAAACGGCTCCCGGAAGGCAGCACTCTGCCCTGGCATCGGGTGGTCAACCGCCACGGGCAAATTTCCCTCACAGGCCCGGATTTACAACGCCAGCGTCAGGCACTGCTGGCTGAAGGGATACAGGTATCGGGAAAGGGTGAAATTGATTTGCAGCACTACCGGTGGATTTACTAAATCCCCTCCCGGGCGGGAGGGGATAGGGTCTTAGTACTGCGTTGGTGCAGGCACTGCGGAAGATGGCGTAACCTGCGTCGGTGAGGTTGATGGCACCGTCGTCGTCGCGCCACCGCTCTGCTGGAGCGGGACTGCCATTTGCTGTACAGGCACCAGCACCAGATCGGCTTTGGTACCGCCCTGGTTAATCACCGGTTTCACCGTATCGGTGACAAACACCAGCTTATCGTCGACCGAGATCGCTGCACTTAACAGAATCCGGGCGTTGGGCTGCACATCAGACGGATTGAAAGGCAGGACGAAGCTAAATGGCGCCTGTTTGCCCTCGGTTCGCACCGCTTTCTGTGCCAAAACTTTTGATGGAGAATCGGCCAGCGAGGCATCAGACAGGGTGACGGTCAACACCGCGTCAGGCGGTAACGCCACTTTCTGACGGATCCAGACTGAACCGGTTACTGATGGCTGCTGAATAGTTGGCTGTGTCGCTACGCCGGAGGTATTTGGATTAGGCGCTGGCGTCTGAATGTCTGCACTTTTGTCTGCACAGGCGGTCAGAGCAACCGCTACCGCTAAACCACTTAACGCGTGCACGAGTTTCATTGAGTTCTCCTTATCTTCAATGCACCAGCGGGATCGATACCGCCAGAAGAGTGGTTAAACAAAGTTAACGTGAGTAAGTGTGGCACACATCACTTATTTATGCCTGGATTCGCCTCGTTATTCAGACTATTGCACCCATCGGACCACTTGTATTTCTGCGTTATACTCTGGCTATCTTTCGCCACGGCGTATTTATTGAGGACGATTATGAGTCAGGCACTAAACAATCTGCTGACATTACTTAACCTGGAAAAAATAGAGGAAGGACTCTTTCGGGGGCAAAGCGAAGATCTGGGTTTACGCCAGGTCTTTGGCGGTCAAGTTGTGGGGCAGGCTCTCTATGCGGCTAAAGAGACCGTACCCGCAGAACGCCTGGTCCACTCCTTCCACAGCTACTTTTTACGCCCGGGCGACAGTCAAAAACCTATCGTTTATGACGTCGAGGTGCTGCGCGACGGCAACAGCTTTAGTGCCCGTCGCGTTGCCGCGGTGCAAAATGGTAAACCCATCTTCTATATGACCGCCTCTTTCCAGGCACCAGAACCGGGCTACGAGCATCAGAAAACCATGCCCCCTGCCCCGGCACCGGATGATCTCCGTTCTGAAACCGAAATCGCCCGCGACCTTTCACATCTGTTGCCACCGCAGGTCAAAGAGAAGTTTCTTTGCGATAAACCGCTGGAGATCCGCCCGGTGGAATTTCATAACCCGATGAAAGGTCACACCGCAGAGCCTGCGCGCCAGGTGTGGATCCGTGCCAACGGTACGGTGCCGGAAGATTTTCGCGTGCATCAATACCTGCTGGGCTACGCCTCTGATTTCAACTTCCTGCCTGTTGCGCTGCAACCGCACGGAGTAGGCTTCCTGGAAAAAGGAATGCAGGTAGCCACCATCGATCACTCTATGTGGTTCCACCGTCCGTTTAATATGAACGAGTGGCTGCTGTATAGCGTGGAGAGCACCTCGGCATCCAGCGCGCGTGGGTTTGTGCGGGGTGAGTTTTATACGCAGGACGGTGTTCTGGTGGCATCGACGGTACAGGAAGGGGTCATGCGCAACCGCGGCTAACCCAGACAGGGGGATGCTCATAAAAGCAAAACGGCAACCCAGGGTTGCCGTTTCGTTATTGACTATGCGTTGTAAGCATTCTCGCCGTGGCTGTTGACGTCCAGCCCTTCGCGCTCCTGCTCTTCCGGTACGCGCAGACCCACGGTCATGTCGGCCAGCTTGTAACCGATAAAGGCCACCACGCCAGACCACACTACCGTAATCGCGATGCTCTCGAGCTGCACCAGCACCTGGTGAGTCATGGTCACACCTTCTGCGTAACCGACGCCGCCGAGCGAGGTGGCTGCGAAGATACCGGTCATGATGCAGCCGACGATACCGCAAACGCCGTGCACGCCGAACACATCGCAAGGGTCATCCACACGCAGAATACGTTTCAGTGCCGTTACGCCCCACAGACCCGCCAGACCCGCGACGATACCAATGATCAGCGCGCCGCCGACGCCAACGAAACCACAGGCGGGGGTGATACCGACCAGGCCCGCAATGGCACCGGAACAGGCGCCCAGCAGAGAGGGTTTGCCTCGTACGGCCCACTCACCAAATACCCAGGAGAGAATCGCACCGGCGGTCGCGACCACGGTGTTGACGAAAGCCAGCGCCGCGATTTCGTTTGCTGAGCTTGCTGAACCGGCGTTAAAGCCAAACCAGCCGAAATAGAGGATCGCGGTGCCGGTGAAGACCATCGGCAGGTTGTGCGGTTTAAAGGCTTCTTTGCCAAAACCAACGCGTTTGCCAATCAGGTACGCCCCAACCAGACCCGCAACGGCGGCGTTGATATGCACCACCGTCCCGCCGGCAAAGTCCAGCGCGCCGTGAGAAGCCAGCAGACCACCACCCCAAACCATATGCGCCACGGGCACATAAGAGAGCGTCAGCCAGACCACGACAAAAATGAGCACCGCAGAGAAACGAATACGTTCCGCCAGCGCCCCCACAATCAACCCGACGGTGATGCAGGCGAAAGAGCCCTGGAATGCTACGTGGATATACTGATAGAAGCTGCCCATTACCGCGGTCAGTTCGATATTTTTCAGCATCGCCCAGTTGAAGCTGCCAAAGAAGGCGTTACCCT
This sequence comes from Leclercia sp. UBA1284, assembly GCF_002308415.1. NCBI lineage: Bacteria > Pseudomonadati > Pseudomonadota > Gammaproteobacteria > Enterobacterales > Enterobacteriaceae > Leclercia > Leclercia sp. UBA1284. The sequence continues at coordinate 172,811 of NZ_DBUS01000006.1, read as the reverse complement.
CGCCAAACGCCAGCGAGTAGCCGTATACCACCCATAACACGCAGACCAGCGCAAAAGTTACCGCAACCTGAGTGAGCATAGAGAGGACGTTTTTACCGCGAATCAAGCCGCCGTAGAACAGCGCGATCCCGGGAATGGTCATGAACAGCACCAGTGCGGTGCAAATCATCATAAAAGCGTTATCCGCTTTGTCGGCGACCGCCGGCGCTGCCATTGCCAGGCCTGGCAACAACGCCAACGATCCCAGAACCGCGTTAAGAGTTGTTTTCTTCATTATCTTGATCCCTATCACTGTGTGCCCGGTGTTTTACAGCGCTGCTTCGTCGGCTTCGCCCGTACGAATACGAATGACGCGTTGCAGTTCGGCAACGAAAATTTTGCCGTCGCCAATTTTGCCGGTGTAGGCCGCTTTGCTGATGATATCTATCACCTCTTCCAGCTGATCGTCGGCAATCGCCACATCAATTTTTACCTTTGGCAGGAAGTTGACGCTGTATTCCGCCCCGCGGTAGAGCTCTGCATGGCCTTTCTGACGACCAAAGCCTTTCACTTCGGTGACAGTCAGCCCCTGAATACCAATGGAAGACAGCGCTTCGCGAACGTCTTCGAGTTTGAACGGTTTGATTACCACGGTAACCAGCTTCATAAATCCCCTCCAGTCAGAATTCGGTAGTGGCTTCAGCTAACACGTAAGAGATATTGCAAGCGCTGTGCCAGAATTCTTAAAAGAGGAAAATTAGCTGGCCGACGCCGCGTAATCAGGAGGGATTGGCTAAGGGTAAGGCGTAACGAGGCGGGAGAGTGAGTAGCGCGAAAAAAAACGCACCATGACAGTGCAGGGTGCGTTTCATTTTTGCACCAGCAGTTTTACCTGTTAGTGCATTGCCTGTTTTTGGTGCGTCAGGCGCTGAGCGACTCCTCGCGAGTGCTGGCTTCCAGCTCCTCGCCCGCCAGCTGCAGCTGATACATCTGCCAGTAACGGCCTTTCGCCTCAAGCAGTTGCCGGTGAGTACCCCGCTCTACGGCCTGTCCGCGGTGCAGCACCAGAATGGTATCGGCTTCAACGATGGTGGAGAGTCGGTGAGCGATCACCACCAGCGTGGTCTGTTCACGAACCGCCGCCAGGGCCTGCTGGATGGCCTGCTCGGTGCCGGAGTCGATACTTGCGGTGGCTTCATCGAGGATCAGCACCTGCGGCGTCTCAATCAACACCCGCGCCAGCGCCAACAGCTGTTTTTGGCCTACCGACAAATTATTGCCCTGCTCTCCCAGCCGCGTATGGATGCCGTCATGTAAGCCCCGCGCCAGTTCAGCCAGCTGCACCTGCTCCAGCACGGCCCACACCTGCTCTTCGCTGTAATCACGCCCCAGCGTAACGTTGGCGAAGAAGGTGTCTGCCAGCACCACCGGATCTTGTTGCACCATCGCCACCCCTTTGCGCAGCGTGCTGTGGCTCAGAGTCGCCAGCGGACGACCATCAAGACGGATCTCCCCCTGCGTCAGCGGATAGTAGCCCATCAGCAGGCTGGCTAAGGTACTTTTACCGCTCCCGGTATGGCCCACCAGCGCCACAAAGCTGCGGGACGGAACGTGAAGAGTGATGTCCTGCAATACCAGACGATCGTCGCGATACGCAAAAGAGAGATTATCAATGGCGATATCGCCGCTTTGCAGCTCCCGGGTGTCACGGCCGTACATCTGACGCGGCCTGTCCATCAGTTCAAAGACCCGCTCGCCCGCGACAACCGCCTGTTGCAGCATTGATTGCTGCGTGGTGAGTTCGATTAGCGGTTCGTTTAAACGCCCAAGATAACTAATGAAGGCGTAGAGAACCCCCACCTGAATAGTGCCGTTGGCCCCCAGACCAAATTGCAGGAGCAAGCCACAGAGGATCAGGGCCGAAAAGAGGCTCAGCAACGGGCGCAGCAGGAAGCCATCCAGCCGCAGGGTCTGCATGCGCGCCATATAATGTGAACGGCTCGCTTCCCCCATCCGCTCACCAAAGCGCGCCTGCTGGCGGAACTGCTGGATCACACTCATACCATTAATGACTTCGTTAAAGCCGTCGTTAATGTCTGCCAGGTAGGCACGCACACGACGGACGATAGGCGTGCTGTAACGCTGGTAGATCATCATGACAATAAAGACGGCAGGGAAGATCGCGATCGCCACCAGCGCCATGCGCCATTCAAGGCTGAACATCGCCACCAGCATTGCCCCAATCAGCGCCGCGCTGCGCAGCACCGTGGAGACCACGGTGACGTAGAGATCGCGGATCACTTCCGTATCATTGGTTACGCGAGAGATAATCTGCCCCACCGGCTGGGTATCAAACTCGCTCAACGGCTGGCGCAGCGCAGCATCCATGACGTCGGTACGCAGTTGCTGGACCACGCCCACGGCGGCCTGGTTAAAGAGCAGCGATTGGGCATAGTGTAGACCGGCAGCCAACAGCTGCAGGCCGACGTAAGCCCCCCCCAGCCCGGCCACCAGGCCCAGCGGCAGGTAACTTTTTGCCACCATGTTGTCGATAAAATAGCTGATAAGCAGTGGCCCGCTCACTTCAGCGATCGCGGCGATCCACAGCATCACCACCGCCAGCGACAGCGGTTTTCGCCACGGCGAGCCGTAGGCCAGCAGCCGCTTCAGGATAGGCCACAACTGTCCAAAACTACGCATCGCTGGCCTCCTCATTCACTTCCGGCGCATCATCCAGCGCGGCTTCTAGCTGTTGATAGCGATACATATCGCGATACCATCCAGGTTGTTCTGACAACAGCTCGTGCTGCCCGCGCTGGGCAATATGCCCATGCTGCATCACCAGGATCTCACTCGCTTCAGTCAGGGCTGACAGGCGATGGGCGCTGATGATCACCGTGCGGCCTTCGCCCCACTGACGCAGGTTGTGCAGGATCTGATGCTCGGTACGCCCATCTACGGCCGATAGCGCATCATCCAGAATCAGGATTTCAGCATTTAACAACAGGGCACGGGCAATCGAAATGCGCTGTTTTTGGCCGCCAGAGAGCATCACGCCCCGCTCGCCCACCTCGGTTTCATAGCCCTGCGGCAGACGTAAAATATCCTCATGCACGCTCGCCAGACGGGCGACATGTTCAATCTCCTGCTGGGTGGCCTCAGGGCAGCCAAGCGCGATATTGCTGGCAACCGTATCGGAGAAGAGGAACGGCGTCTGGCTCACCACGGCCAGCCGGCTGCGCCAGCTATCCAGCTGCAGGCGGGTCAGGGGAATGTCGTGAAAACGAATATCCCCCTGGTCGATATCAAAATGGCGCTGAATCAACGATAGCAGGGTACTTTTGCCTGCGCCGGTCGGGCCGCAAATCCCCAGCATCTGTCCAGGACGCAGGGCGAAATGAACATTCTCAAGGGAGACCCGTTCGGCGTGCGGATAGCTGAACGAACGGATGGCGACCTTCAGCTCGCCACGCCCTTCCGGCACCGGCTCGCTCCCGTCATTTACCACCGGGGCCTCGGCGAGCATGTCGCGAATACGGCTATAGGCCGCGCTACCGCGCTCAACAATGTTGAACATCCATGCCAGCGCCAGCATCGGCCAGATCATCAGGCCAAGATACATGGCAAAGCTGGTGAGCTGACCGAGCGTTAACGAGCCCTGAACCACCATCCAGCTTCCGCCACCAATCGCCAGCATGTTCGCCATGCCGATAGCGATATAGATAGTGGGATCAAACCGGGCATCGATGCGGGCTACCCGCATATTTTTTGCGCCCGTATCGGCGGCATCGGCAGCGAAGAGCGACGATTGCCGGTCTTCCAGGCCAAAGGCTTTAATCATTCGAATACTGGTCAGGCTCTCCTGGGTGCGATCGTTCAGCGAGGAGAAGGCTGCCTGCGCCAGCTTAAAGCGCTCATGTAGCTGATCGCCATAACGTTTGATCGCCAGCGCCATGACGGGCATCGGCAACAGGGCCAGCAGCGTTAACTGCCAGCTGATCTGGGTCGACATCACTATCAACACCGCGCATCCCATCACCAGCGAGTCAACCAGGGTTAAGACCCCTTCTCCGGCGGCAAAGACCACGCGGTCTACATCGTTAGTGGCCCGGGCAATCAGATCCCCGGTGCGGTGACGCAGATAGAATTCCGGATGCTGACGGCTAAGCTGACGATAAAAATCTTCACGCAGTTCCACTGCTAATTGGTAGGACGCGCCGAATAACAGGACACGCCAGACATAGCGCAGCAGATAGACCACCACCGCCGTCAGCACCAGCGTGCCGATCCACATCAACACCCGTGCGGTGGTGTAATGCTGTTCCGTAACGCCATCCACCACGTACCCCACCACCTTAGGCGGAATAAGTTGCAGAATGGCAATGATAATAAGCAGGGCAACTGCGCCGAGGTAGCGTTGCCACTCCCGACGAAAATACCAGCTTAACTGAGCAAATAATCGCACGCGGTCTTTTCCTGAAGGTATTGTTCCGGCCAGGCCGGGAGGTTATTCAATGGGTAACGCTGTGGTGTATTTAATCTGTTCCATGGCGAAGCTGGAGGTGACATCCGACAGGCCGGGGACGCTGTTGACCAGCCGTTTGTAAAAGTCATCATACCGTTTCATGTCCGCCACCTGAACGCGCATCAGGTAGTCGTACTCCCCCGCCATGCGCCAGAAACCGAGCACTTCCGGCATGCCGGTCACCTCGCTCACGAACCGGCAATACCAGTCGCTACTGTGGTGCTGCGTTTTTATCAGCACAAAGGCGGTTAAACCAAGCCCCAGTTTTTCGGGATCAAGCAGTGCTACGCGGCCCAGCAAAATGCCCTCATCTTCCAGGCGTTTAAGGCGCTTCCAGCAGGGCGTGGTGGTCAGATTAACGGCATCCGCCAGCGCCTGCAAAGAGAGGGTGCAGTCACTTTGCAGTAATGAGAGTAGCTTACGGTCAATTTTATCTAGCATAGCGCCCCCACAGAGAAAATTTTTCTCCTTACATTCTATTTTAAAGGCCAGATAGCAACAATTTTTTCTGTGCTTTTCGCTATGCTGGGCACAAAATGACAAACGGATAATTACGATGAATAGCACCTGGGTTAAACATGCCATCAGCGAAATCAACGCCGACTATCAGCGCTCGGCAGATACCCATCTCATTCGCCTTCCGCTGCCGGGGTTTGCCGGGATTCAGCTCTACCTGAAAGATGAAAGCACTCATCCGACCGGCAGCCTGAAGCATCGCCTCGCCCGCTCGCTGTTTTTATATGGCTTGTGTAACGGCTGGATAAAAGAGGGTACCCCTATTATTGAGTCCTCGTCGGGATCTACCGCCGTGTCAGAGGCGTATTTCGCCCGCCTGCTGGGCCTGCCGTTTATCGCCGTGATGCCCGCCTGTACCGCAAAGCGTAAAATTGAACAGATCGAATTTTATGGCGGCCGCTGCCACTTTGTTGAGAGCGCCTGCGAAATCTATGCGGCTTCAGAGATGCTGGCCCACGAGCTGCACGGCCATTATATGGATCAGTTCACGTATGCTGAACGTGCCACCGACTGGCGCGGTAATAACAACATTGCCGACAGTATATTCCGCCAGATGCAGTGCGAGCCGAACCCGGTACCGACCCACATCGTGATGAGCGCCGGTACCGGCGGTACCTCGGCAACGATTGGTCGCTATATTCGCTGCCAGGGCTATGACACCCGCCTGATGGTGGTGGATCCGCAAAACTCCGTGTTCCTTGATTACTGGCAGAGCCGGGATAGCAGCCTGCGCAGCCCGGTGGGCAGTAAAATCGAAGGGATTGGCCGCCCGCGCGTCGAGCCTTCCTTTATTCCCGATGTGGTAGACGAGATGCTGCGCGTGCCGGACGCCGCCAGCGTAGCCACTGCACATTGGCTGGAATCCCAACTGGGGCGTAAGGTCGGTGCCTCAACCGGCACCAACATGTGGGGAGCGTTACAGCTGGCAGCCCGGATGCGCGACGCGGGCCAGACCGGTTCCATAGTGACTCTGCTGTGTGACAGCGGCGAGCGCTATCTCGACACCTATTATAATGCGGAGTGGGTTGCCGCGAACATTGGCGATATTTCAGCCTGGCAGCAAGAGATTGCCCGGCTCGTGAAATAAAAAAAGCCAGACGGACGTCTGGCTTGCTGGAAGGGTCTCACTATTCGGGGGAATAAGGAAGATTTGGTGTGTCCAGCCAATGGGTTAAATAGTGGGACACGGCTTCGTTGCGGCAGTGTCCAATAATCGGGAGGTGCGAAAGCTCAGCAATCAGCTGCGGCATCGCATTGCCCATAATCAATCCGCGACCAACGCTGCCCAGCATCTCGCGGTCATTCATGGCATCGCCAAACGCCATACACTCCTGCAGGGTAAGGCCCAGGTGATCGCTCAGCACCGCCAGGGCAGAGCCTTTGTTACATCCCACCGGCAGCACCTCGAGACAATATTCTGCGGAGAAGGTGAGATGCGCCCTCTCGCCCAACGCCTCGTTCAACTGAATGCGCAACCGACACAGATCCTCATGATCGCCGCAGAAACAGATCTTCGTCACGGCATAGGCGGGAAGACGACGCAGGTCAGTTAGCTGATAATGAAAACCGCTGTAAGCATGAGCGTGCAGCAGTTCGGGGATTTCCCTGTTGGTAAACCAGCCATCATCATTAAAGACGTGAATACTGGCCTGAGTATCCCAGGTGCTGTGCAGAACGATATCCGCCACCTGCGGATCAAGATCCTGACGGTGGAGTTCCTCCCCTTCCAGCGAGTGAATACGCGTCCCGTTGCCGGTGATCAGAAACGCATCCAGCGAGAGTTTACCCATCAGATGGCGCATCTCCAGCGCGTGGCGGCCTGTGGCAAACGTAAGAGTAATATCACGCTCACGCAGGCGCTTAAGTGCGCTCAGGGTTTTTTCACCTAAACGGTGATCCGGCATTAATAGCGTACCGTCCATATCGAATGCAGCCAGGCGAGCCATGCGTACTCCCGAAAGTGTGATGCGTTTAACTTGTGGATCAGTATCACCTGAGATATACGGAAGTAATACTGAATAGTTAAATAATATTGTTCCGGGTTTTCTATGCGCCTTCTTAACCGTCTTAATCAGTATCAACGGCTCTGGCAGCCTTCAGCCGGGGCGCCGCAGCAAGTGAGCGTGGCTGAGCTGGCCGGCCGCTGTTTTTGCAGTGAACGGCATGTGCGTACGCTATTGCGACAGGCGCAGGAGGCGGGCTGGTTGAGCTGGACGGCACGGCCAGGGCGCGGTAAACGCGGCGATCTGCTCTTCCATGTTACCCCCGACGCGTTACGCAACGCGATGATGGAAGAGGCGCTTCAACGTGGTCATCAACAGACGGCTCTGGAATTGGCGCAGCTGGCGCCGCAGGATCTACACACACTGCTGCAGCCCTTTATGGGCGGTCAGTGGCAGAACGATACCCCAACGCTGCGTATCCCTTACTACCGCCCACTGGAGCCGCTGCAGCCGGGCTTTTTACCGGGGCGTGCAGAGCAGCACCTGGTGGGACAGATCTTTTCCGGTATCACCCGGTTTGACGACACGAGCAGCGAGCCGGTTGGCGATCTGGCACACCACTGGGAGATCGCCCCCGATGGCCTGCGCTGGCATTTTTACATCCGCTCAACCCTGCACTGGCATAACGGCGATAAGGTCGAGACCGCGCAACTGCAAAACCGCCTGGCGCTGCTGCTTGCCCTGCCCGCGCTACGTAAGCTGTTTAACAGCGTATCGCGCATTGAGGTCACCCATCCTCAATGCCTGACCTTTATTCTGCATCAGCCCGATTACTGGCTGGCGCATCGGCTGGCGAGCTACTGCAGTCGGCTGGCCCACCCCAACATGCCGCTCATCGGCTGCGGTCCGTTTCGACTGGCGATCTTCGGGCCTGAGCTGGTGCGAATTGAAAGCCATGAGCAGTACCATCTTAGCCACCCTCTGCTGAAAGCGATCGAGTACTGGATTACCCCGCAACTCTTTGAGCAGGATCTGGGCACCAGCTGTCGCCATCCCGTACAGATCGCGATTGGCGAACCCGATGAACTTGCCAGCCTGCGGCTGGTGAGCAACAGCATTAGCCTGGGATTTTGTTATCTGACCTTGCGCCAGAGTTCGCGGCTGAGCGAACTGCAGGCCCGTCGTCTTATTCAAATCATTCATCACACCGCGCTTTTGCATACGTTACCGCTGGAAGAAAATTTGATTACACCGGCAAACGAGCTCTTGCCGGGCTGGGCCATTCCCGAGTGGCCCGACGCGCAACAGACGGCATTACCAGAAACGCTGACCCTCGCCTACCACCTGCCCGTGGAGTTACACACTATGGCAGAGCAGCTCAGGCGCTATCTGGCACAGCAGGGTTGTCAGTTGCACATTATCTTTCACGATGCCAAAACCTGGGATGGCTGCGGCGTACTGCCCCAGGCCGACATCATGATGGGCGACAGGCTTATTGGCGAGGCACCAGAATACACGCTTGAGCAGTGGCTACGCTGCGATGTGCTGTGGCCGCAATTACTGAGTCCGGCCCAATATTCCCATCTTCTGGCTACGCTGGATGCAGTACAGGCGCAGCCCGCCGCCAGCGCTCGTCACTCAGCGCTAAAAGCGGTCTTCGCGGGTCTGATGGAGAGCGCCGTGCTGACCCCTCTCTTCAATTATCACTACCAGGTAAGCGCGCCGCCGGGCGTAAACGGTATTCGACTCAACCCGCGCGGCTGGTTTGAATTTACCGAAGCCTGGCTGCCGGCACCGGGAACGTGAAGAAGCTGGTCGCCGCTGCCTGCCCGCGTTACCATTGCGTTTTACACCGTTAACGTTGGGAAGAGATATGAAACGTGCCGTCGTCGTCTTTAGCGGAGGACAAGATTCCACTACCTGCCTGGTTCAGGCGCTACAGCAATATGATGAAGTTCACTGCGTCACCTTCGATTATGGTCAACGCCACCGCGCTGAAATCGATGTCGCCCGTGAACTGGCCATCAAGCTTGGCGCCCGTGCGCACAAGGTGCTGGACGTCACTTTGCTGAACGAACTGGCGGTCAGTAGCCTCACGCGCGATAGCATCCCGGTGCCAGACTATGAACCCGATGCCAGTGGCATTCCCAATACCTTCGTCCCGGGGCGTAATATTCTCTTTCTGACCCTGACCGCGATTTATGCTTATCAGGTTCAGGCCGAAGCGGTGATTACCGGCGTGTGTGAAACCGATTTTTCTGGCTACCCCGACTGCCGCGATGAATTTGTTAAAGCCCTCAACCATGCGGTGAGCCTGGGCATGGCGAAAGAAATTCGCTTTGAAACGCCGCTTATGTGGCTCGACAAAGCCGAAACCTGGGCGCTGGCAGACCACTGGGGCAAGCTGGAGATGGTGCGCAATGAAACCCTCACCTGCTATAACGGCATTAAGGGCGATGGCTGTGGCCAGTGCGCGGCCTGTAACCTCCGGGCAAACGGCCTGAATCAATACCTGGCGAACAAAGCCGGCGTGATGGCTTCGCTGAAAGCGAAAACCGGGCTGCAGTAGTTCCGGACTCGCCGGGTGAAATCCCTCACCCGGCAGGTTTCCACTTTATTTGATCAGCTTTTCCAGTTTTTCCCGCAACTCCCCTTCCAGCGGCAGCGCTTTTTGTGTCTTCAAATCGATACAGACGAAAGTGATCAGCGCATCCGCTACGTTTTGCCCTTCGGGCTCCAGCGTCACGACCTGGCTCAGGACTCCGCTTTTGCCGTTGAGTTGCTGCACCTGACTGGTTACGGTAAGTAGATCGCCCAGTACGGCCGGGCGGCGATAATTGATGTTAATATTCACCACTACAAAGGCGATGTTGTGCGCCGTTAGCCACTGAAAGCTTTCGCTGTTTTCCAGCCCATCCCACCGCGCCTCTTCCAGAAATTCGAGATAGCGGGCGTTATTGACGTGCTGATAAACGTCCAGATGAAAACCACGTACTTTGATTTGAGTCTGCATAGCGCAATAGCCTTTATTGTCTATTTATAGGATCAGAGGTCATAACTGGTATGACCTCTTTATCCTGGCAAACTTTTGCCACCGTGCAAGAAAAAACTCAGAGTTTTAGGTTCGCCAGATTACGCTCAACCAGCGCGCTTCCCATGCCGGGCACCTGCTTCAGGTCATCGACGGTTTTGAAGGGGCCGTACTCTTCCCGGTAGCTTACAATCGCCTGCGCCTTCTTCAGACCAACGCCGTTGAGAATCCGGGCCAGCTCTTCAGCTGGGGCGCTATTGATACTGACTTGTCCATCTGCACTCTCCGTCGCTTTTGCCGGGGCCGCTGCGGCTGGTGCAGTCTTACTCTGCGGTGAGGCGACGGGGGCCGCCTGCAGAGAGACGCTAGTGGATAGACCGGCGAAAGCCAGGGCAATACAGAGAGCTTTGATTCCACGTTTCATACTGTTTCTCCTTGTTTGTTAACAGCCAGGCCACGATAGCCGGACGCTAACAAACGAACAAACAGCAGATGGCAGAAATGGAAAAGGCCGCGTAAGCGGCCTTTGAGAGTTGCAATGCGTTGCGTAAATTTGCGAGCAACGCTGAAATTATTGCTGCTGAGTTATGACATCGCCCAGCTTAATTTTGGCTTCTTTGCGCAGGTTGCTCATCAGCGCTTCGAAAGTGATCTGGGCATTGTTCTGGGTGATCCCCTGAACCATCGCCTTTTTCTGCGCTTCCGGCAGGGTGCCAGACTTCACTTCATCCAGAGCCAGAATAACCACGTTGCCCTGCATATCGCTTGCAATACCAAAGCTCGGTTTATCTTTCGCCGGCTGGCTCAGCGCAAAGGCTGCCTGGCTAACAGGATCCTGACCGGTACGGCTCAGGGTTTTGGCTTCACCGAAGCTCAGACCAGCCGCCTTCAGCGCCTCGTCGCCTTTCCCTGCTTTCAGCTCAACCAGCAGTTTCTCAGCATCCAGTTTGGCCTGCTGCTCTGCTTTGTTGTGCTGAACTATTGCCGTGATCTGATCTTTCACTTCCGCCAGCGGTTTAATCGCTTCTGGTTTATGCTCAGCCACGCGTAAAACGAAGGCACGATCGCCGTCAACGGTAATGATGTCGGAGTTGCTGCCCGGCGTGCCGTTCTCACCCACCAGGCCACCGTTGAAGATAGCGTCTGATACAGGTTTGAAGTTCAGCTCTTCTGGCAGATTGTTACGACCAAACCAGCCCGTGGTCACCGCTTTGGCACCGGCAGCCTGCTCCGCGCCCGCCAGCGACTCGTTATCGTTGCTTGCGGCATCGCTCACTTTCTGCTGCAGCGCGTAGAAGGCATCCAGCGCTTTTTCTTGCTTCACTTTGGCGGCGATATCATCACGCACTTCGGTCAGCGGTTTCGTTTTAGCAGGCTCAACGTCGTCCAGGCGGGCAACCAGGAAGCCTACAGAAGATTTGATCACCCCTGAAAGTTGGCCTTTCTCTTTCAGACCGGCGTTTTTCAGCTCTTCTGGGGTGGTGCCCTCTTCCAGCCAGCCCATATCGCCGCCGTTTTTCGCAGAGATGATGTCGGTGGATTTTTCTTTGGCAATGGCGGCAAAGTCTGCGCCTTTGTTCAGTTCGTCCAGCACGGCTTTCGCATCTGCTTCCGTTTTAGTCTGGATCACGCTGTAACGGTTACGCTGAGGCTGAGTGAACTGATCCTGATGCTGATCGTAGTAAGACTGAATATCGGCATCCGACGCATTTTCCTGCATCGCCGCGGCGTCCAGCTTAATGTAGCTGATGCGGAACTGCTCAGGTGCGGTGAAGTTATTTTTGTTCTGCTCGTAGTAAGCGTTAACTTCCTGCTCGCTCACCTTTTGCTTCGCGGCCAGAGCGTTAACGTCGAAAGTGGCTTCGCGAACAATTCGCTGTTGTGCAACAAGTGCCGCCAGCTCGTCGGTTTCGCCTTTCAGCATGAAATCGCTACCCACGATGGCGTTGATTAGCTGCTGCGTCGTCAGCTGATTGCGAAGCGCTTGTGCGTATTGGTCGGCTGACATGCCCATCTGGCCAATAATGGCGTTGTAGCGGGTGTTATCAAACTTGCCGTCGGTCTGGAAAGCAGGGGTTGTGAAAATCACTTTTTTCACTTGATCATCGCTGATACCCAGGCCGAGATTGTGGGCGTACTGATCAAGCAGCGCTTCGTCGATAAGACGGTTCAGCGTCTGCTCACGCAGCGTTTTCATATAACCTTCGTTTGCTGCCAGCTCAGAGAACTGATCGCCCAGTTGCTGCTGCATACGGTTACGTTCATTGGCAAAAGCGTTCTCAAACTGCCCACGGCTAATTTCCTGGTCATTCACTTTTGCGGCATAGTTTGCGCTACCGCCAATCAGATATCCGCTTACGCCGGTCAAAATGAACGACAAAATAATGATACCGAAAATAATCTTGAGCACGAGACTGTTAGCAGCCGTGCGTAAGTTGTCCATCATGGTGTGACCACACTCCGCTGTAGGTGACTGGTGACCTGACGCTGGCGGAAATCCTGACCGCAGCGCGTAAAAATGTATTGTGACAAGAAAACAGGGCGATTGTCAGCCCACAACTCGCAGAAACTCGCAGAAAACAGTCCTGGACAAACAAAAAAGGCACATCAAATGATGCGCCCTTGGAGATGTCGAATTCCCTGAAGCAAAAAAGCAATCAGTTTACTGCGTCTTTCAGCGCTTTACCTGCACGGAAACCTGGAACTTTAGCGGCAGCGATGGTGATTTCTTTGCCGGTCTGAGGGTTGCGGCCAGTACGGGCAGCACGCTCTTTAACAGCAAAAGTACCAAAGCCTACCAGCGCTACGTCGTCTCCGGCCTGCAGAGATTCGGTAACAGAAGCAATCAGAGCATCTAACGCACGTCCAGCCGCAGCTTTAGAGATATCGGCACCCGCAGCAATTTTGTCAATCAGTTGAGATTTATTCACTCTTCTCTTCCTCTCTTTATAATTTATATCGCGCCTGAATCCTTCACAACGCGACCGCGCAGCAGTTATATCAGGCCTGCCATAACCTTACAACACCCGTTGTTGATGGCTGACCTAATCAGCAATCTAAATTAGCTATACAAAAAAAGGCTGGCAAGCCCGAAATGGCTCACCAGCCTTGTTTTTATTGACGCTCTTTGCGCGAGGTCACTATTTTGCCGTTACAACCTGCATTCCGGAGGGCTCATTCTGCAGTGCTAATGTCAGAACCTCTTCAATGCGTTTCACCGGATGGATATCCAGATCGGCAATAACGTTATCTGGAATTTCTTCCAGATCGCGCTTGTTCTCGTAAGGAATAAGCACAGTTTTAATACCACCGCGGTGGGCTGCCAGCAGTTTTTCTTTCAAACCACCAATCGGCAGAACCTGGCCACGCAAAGTGATCTCACCGGTCATGGCCACATCAGCACGTACCGGGTTACCAGTCAGGCAGGAGACCAGAGCAGTACACATCGCGATACCGGCGCTTGGACCGTCTTTCGGCGTAGCCCCTTCCGGTACGTGAACGTGGATATCGCGTTTTTCGTAGAAGTCCGGATTAATACCCAGTTTTTCCGCGCGCGCGCGCACCACGGTCAGCGCCGCCTGGATGGATTCCTGCATCACTTCACCCAGAGAACCGGTATAAGTGAGCTTACCTTTGCCAGGCACGCAGGCAGTTTCGATGGTCAGCAGATCGCCGCCCACTTCCGTCCACGCCAGACCGGTGACCTGGCCCACGCGGTTTTCGCTATCCGCGCGACCGTAGTCGTAGCGCTGAACGCCGAGAAACTCATGCAGGTTTTCACCGTTAATCTCAATCTGCTTCGCGGTTTTATCCAGCAGCAGTTGTTTGACCGCTTTACGGCACAGTTTTGAGATTTCACGCTCCAGGCTACGGACACCCGCTTCACGGGTATAGTAACGAATGATGCCAATAATGGCGCTATCGTCGACCGTCAGTTCGCCTTTTTTCAGGGCGTTGCGCTCAATCTGCTTCGGCAGCAGGTGGCGTTTGGCAATGTTCAGCTTCTCATCTTCGGTATAACCAGAGAGACGGATCACTTCCATACGATCCAGCAGCGGTGCCGGAATGTTCATGGAGTTGGAGGTCGCCACGAACATCACATCGCTCAGGTCGTAGTCCACTTCCAGATAGTGATCGCTGAAGGCCACGTTCTGTTCTGGATCAAGCACTTCCAGCAGAGCGGACGCCGGATCGCCACGCATGTCCGAAGACATTTTGTCGATCTCATCAAGCAGGAAAAGTGGGTTTTTCACCCCCACTTTTGCCATCTTCTGAATCAGTTTGCCTGGCATGGAGCCGATATAGGTACGACGGTGACCGCGGATTTCCGCTTCATCACGTACCCCACCCAGCGCCATTCGCACATACTTGCGCCCGGTTGCCTGGGCGATGGACTGGCCCAGAGAGGTTTTACCCACCCCCGGCGGCCCTACCAGACAGAGAATTGGCCCTTTGATTTTATTCACACGGCTCTGGACCGCGAGATATTCAAGGATGCGATCTTTGACACGTTCGAGGCCATAGTGGTCGGTATCAAGGATTTCTTGCGCCTGGCGCAGATCTTTCTTGACCTTGCTACGGGTATTCCATGGCACCTGAACCATCCACTCAATGTAGCCGCGCACCACAGTGGCTTCGGCGGACATTGGAGACATCATTTTCAGCTTCTGCAGCTCGGCTTCCGCTTTCTCTTTTGCCTCTTTCGGCATTTTCGCGGCGTCGATTTTACGCTTCAGGGCTTCGTTTTCGTCCGGCGCGTCGTCCATCTCGCCAAGCTCTTTCTGAATAGCCTTCATCTGCTCATTCAGGTAGTACTCACGCTGAGATTTCTCCATCTGCTTTTTCACGCGGTTGCGAATGCGCTTTTCCACCTGCAGCAGATCGATCTCGGATTCCATCATCGCCATCAGATATTCCAGACGTTCATTAACGTCGGACATCTCCAGCACGGACTGTTTGTCAGCCAGCTTCAGCGGCATGTGCGCAGCGATGGTATCCGCCAGACGCGCAGGATCGTCGATGCTGTTCAGCGACGTCAGCACTTCTGGTGGGATTTTTTTGTTCAGCTTGATATAGCCTTCGAACTGGCTAATGGCGGTGCGTACCAGCACCTCCTGCTCACGCTCGTCAAGCTGCGGTGAGTCAAGATACTCAGCCTTAGCAGAGAAGTGTTCGCCATCATCAGACAAAGTGGTAATACGCGCACGCTGCAGGCCTTCGACCAGCACCTTGACGGTGCCGTCAGGCAGCTTCAGCATCTGCAAAATAGAGGCCACGGTCCCGACGGTGAAAAGATCATTTACACCCGGCTCATCCGTTGATGCTTCTTTCTGCGCAACCAGCATGATTTTTTTATCATGATCCATGGCGGCTTCAAGACAACGGATAGATTTTTCCCGCCCTACAAATAAGGGTATGACCATGTGCGGATAAACCACCACATCGCGCAGCGGCAATACGGGGATTTCAATGCGTTCAGAACGCTCAGGATTCATAGAGCTCTCTCTTAGTTTAGTGTCCGCCAGGTAATCAGGCTGCGTGACTGTGCTTCACCCAACCATTAACATGTAATCCAGTATATGGGGATGTTTCCCACACATTCAACGTCATGAATACGGAAAAATAAAAGGGGGGATAAAATCCCCCCTTTTTGATTAACTGATTGTATGAGTTGGTGAATTATTCGCCAGACGCCTGCTGCGCTTCTGGTTTGCCATAAATCAGCAGCGGCTTGGTTTGGCCTGCAATCACGGACTCATCGATAACCACTTTCTCGACCTCTTCCATAGAAGGAAGGTCGTACATGGTATCAAGCAGCGCGGCTTCAACGATTGAACGCAGACCACGGGCACCGGTTTTACGGGCCATGGCTTTCTTGGCAATCGCATCCAGCGCTTCGTCACGGAACTCCAGGTCAACCCCTTCAAGGTTGAACAACGCCTGATACTGTTTCGTCAGGGCGTTTTTCGGCTCTTTCAGGATCTGAATCAGCGCGTCTTCGCTCAGCTCGCTCAGTGTCGCCACAACCGGCAGACGACCGATGAACTCAGGGATCAGACCAAATTTGATCAGATCTTCTGGCTCAACCTGCGCTAACAGCTCACCTTCGTTCGCTTTTTCAGATTTTCCTTTCACCGTGGCGCCAAAACCAATACCAGAGCCGGTTTCTACACGGTGTGAGATCACTTTATCCAGACCGGCAAACGCACCGCCACAGATGAACAGGATCTTGGAGGTATCAACCTGCAGGAACTCCTGCTGCGGATGTTTACGGCCACCCTGCGGCGGAACCGCAGCCACGGTACCTTCGATCAGTTTCAACAGAGCCTGCTGAACCCCTTCACCGGACACATCGCGGGTGATGGACGGGTTATCGGATTTACGCGAGATTTTGTCGATCTCATCGATATAAACGATACCGCGCTGGGCTTTCTGCACGTCGTAATCGCACTTCTGCAGCAGCTTCTGAATAATATTTTCAACGTCTTCACCCACGTAACCAGCTTCGGTCAGGGTGGTGGCGTCCGCCATGGTGAACGGAACATCCAGCAGGCGCGCCAGCGTCTCTGCCAGCAACGTTTTACCGGAACCCGTTGGTCCAATCAGCAGAATGTTACTTTTACCCAGTTCAACACCATTGCTGGTGTCGCCATTACGGAGACGTTTGTAGTGGTTATACACCGCCACAGCCAGGACTTTCTTGGCCTGTTCCTGACCGATGACATAGTCATCAAGGTGATGACGGATCTCATGCGGTGTCGGCAACGCGCTGCGTTCACGATGCGGAGCAACTTCTTTAATCTCTTCGCGAATGATGTCGTTACATAAATCGACACATTCATCGCAGATATACACGGACGGCCCGGCAATCAGTTTGCGCACTTCATGCTGGCTTTTGCCGCAAAAAGAGCAGTACAGCAGTTTGCCCGAACCATCTTTGCGTTTATCTGTCATGAGTCAAAACCTCTTTTTAAGTTCTTTGTGCCGCACATGACGACGCAAATGCCATTCTGAGACGCATGCTTCTAATGAAGCAAAATGCCGCCCTACCTTAGTATAGCGGCACACGCGCGCCGTGGGCATCAATTACGATGGGTCAAAATGGAGTCGACTAAGCCGTACTCAACTGCCTCTGATGCGGAGAGGAAGCGATCGCGCTCGGTATCACGCTCGATCTGCTCTAAAGATTGACCCGTGTGGTGCGCCATAAGTTCATTCATGCGCCCTTTTACTTTCAGGATTTCACGGGCGTGGATTTCAATATCCGTCGCCTGACCCTGGTAGCCGCCCAGCGGCTGGTGAATCATCACGCGGGAGTTCGGCAGGCAGAAGCGCTTGCCTTTAGCGCCAGCCGTCAGCAGGAAAGCACCCATTGATGCCGCCTGGCCCATACAGATGGTGCTGACGTCCGGTTTGATGAACTGCATGGTGTCATAGATGGACATGCCAGCAGTAATGACACCGCCTGGAGAATTAATATACAGGTAAATGTCTTTTTCCGGGTTTTCCGCTTCCAGAAACAGCATCTGCGCTACGATCAGGTTAGCCATATGGTCTTCCACCTGGCCGGTCAAGAAGATAACGCGTTCTTTCAGCAGACGGGAATAGATATCAAATGAACGTTCACCGCGCGATGTCTGTTCAATAACCATTGGCACCAACGCCATGTGGGGTGCAAAGTTATCTCGTTCGCCACTGTATGACATGTCCGTCTCCTGGATAAAAAATGAAAATACCTGCTGTACTGATTGTAACCTTGTGGACGGATTATCAGCCAGTCTCTTTAATACTACTTTCCCACAAATGGGGGTGGCATCGCCCTATTTCAAGCATAACAATCTTTTGCTGTTACGCTAACACTGAAAGGGCGTTTTAGCACTCTTCCTGGGCTATTAGTGTGATAAAAAAAACCCGCCGCCGGAAGGCAACGGGTTTTTGTACAAACTTTAAACAAACGCGGCGGAATTACGCCTGCTGGTTCATCAGTTCGTTGAAAGAAGTGGCTTTTTCAGTCACTTTAGCTTTTGCCAGAACGGCTTCTACAGCCTGCTCTTCCAGAGCAACATTGCGCATGTTGTCCATCAGCTCTTTGTTCTTACCGTAGAACTCAACCACTTCTGCTGGATCTTCGTAAGCGGAAGCCATCTCTTCGATCAGGCCTTTTACGCGCTCTTCGTCAGCTTTCAGCTCGTGGGTACGAATCACTTCGCCCAGCAGCAGGCCAACAACAACGCGACGTTTCGCTTGCTCTTCGAACAGTTCACGTGGCAGTTCCAGCGCTTGTTTCTCGTTACCACCGAAACGCTGAGCAGCCTGACGACGCAGAACGTCGATTTCGCTGTCGATCAGGGCTGCAGGGATATCGATTTCGTTCGCTTTAACCAGACCGTCGATCGCCTGAGACTTAACGCGGTTACGCACGGCGCCTTTCAGCTCGCGCTCCATGTTTTTACGCACTTCAGCACGCAGACCCGCTACGGAACCATCTTCAACGCCGAAACGTTTGATGAACTCTTCAGTCAGCTCTGGCAGTTCACGCTCTTCCACTTTCTTCAGGTTGATCGCGAATTTCGCTGCTTTACCTTTCAGGTTTTCAGCGTGGTACTCTTCCGGGAAGGTCACGTCGATGGTGAACTCTTCACCAGCTTTGTGGCCTTTGATACCGTCTTCAAAGCCTGGGATCATACGACCCTGGCCCATAGCCAGTACGAAGTCAGACGCTTTACCGCCTTCGAACTCTTCGCCGTCGACAGAACCGCTGAAGTCTACGGTGACGCGGTCTTCTGCATCAGCAGCGCCGTCTTTGTCTTTCCAGGTTGCCTGCTGCTTACGCAGGGTGTCCAGCATGCCGTCAACGTCGGTATCGGTCACTTCAACAACCGGTTTTTCAACTTCGATGGATTCCAGACCTTTCAGCTCAACTTCCGGGTAAACTTCGAACTCTACAGAGTAGGTGAAGTCTTCGCCCAGTTTGTATTCGCCCGGAACATAGTTCGGTGCGCCAGCTGGATTGATTTTTTCTTTGATGATGGCGTCGATAAAGTTACGGCTCATCAGCTCGCCCAGCACGTCCTGACGTACAGAAGCGCCATAACGCTGAGCAACAACATTCATTGGGACTTTGCCCTTACGGAAGCCGTCAATACGGACTTTTTTCGCGACGTTGACCAGCTCGCTCTTAACAGCGTTTTCGATGCTGTCAGCAGCGATAGTAATCGTTACACGGCGGCCAAGGCCTTGAGTGGTTTCAACTGAAACTTGCATCTTGTTACCTCAAAAAAATCACAGTGCTCGGTCAACTCTGAATCTGTCAGTTTGCCGGGATGCTCTCTTAGTGCAGATTCACATTCCCTGTCGCCAGAATCATCCCGAAGACATACATTAAGACGCGGCATTATAGCGGCATCACTTAGGTGAGTCGAGAACGGTTGCCGCATGTTGCTGCGGCTTTTTTCACAATTTCTGGCTATTTTTCGCCTAAAAATCGCGTCACCGGTTCAAAACCCGGACAAAACAAAACGGCCCGCAGGCCGTTTTGACGTAATCTTTATGCAACATACTGGAAAAGCTCCCGCTGTTGCAAACGGGATTTACTACGCGATAGTCCCGGCTCCACGGCACGGTGGCGACGCGAAGATGGTATCCTGCAAGCCCTTCCACTCCTTAATAGTGTAAGTGTGCAGCGCCAGCGCATGTACGGTAGATGAAAGCTCCTCCGTCAACGTACCGTAGATCATACGATGGCGATTAAGGAACCGCTCACCGGCAAAACGATCGCTCACCAGCACCACTTTGAAATGGCTTTCGGAGCCTGCCGGTACGTTATGACGATAGCTCTCGTCGACGACTTCGAGGAACACGGGTTCGAACGCTGCCCTTAATTTATCTTCGATCTGTTCACGTATCATCATGAAATTACTCCTCCGACAACGCTGAGATGTCACCCATCCCTTTAAATGTTAGCCGCTTTTACCGCTTGCATAACAAGAAGACAACAAAAATTTAGCTTTCGTCTGATTTTCTCATTCAAAGGGATGAAGTCCTATAAGAGACTCATGCGTTTTGCCCCAGGGGCATAAGGAATTGTGTTCAGGTGGTCAGATTTCAGTCAAGACGATGAATTTACATGCGTTGACCACTTCCCCTCGCCGTTGGCGATGTTATGATGGCGGCAATTTTTGTCTATTTATGCTTACGATCCGTAGAGACCCCGAACATGTTAAAAAAACTCCTTTTCCCGCTTGTCGCACTTTTCATGCTGGCCGGCTGCGCCACACCGCCAACCACAATTGACGTTTCGCCAAAAATTTCCCTGCCGCAGCAGGATCCAAGCCTGATGGGCGTGACCGTAAGCATCAATGGTGCTGACCAGCGCCGCGACCAGGCTCTGGCGAAAGTGACCCGCGATAACCAGCTGGTTACCCTGACCGCATCCCGCGACCTGCGCTTCTTGCTGCAGGAAGTGCTTGAGAAGCAAATGACCTCTCGCGGCTACATGATTGGCCCAAGCGGTGCGGTGGATCTGCAGATTATCGTCAACAATCTGTATGCCGATGTCTCTCAGGGCAACGTACGCTACAACATCTCCACCAAAGCAGATATCGCCATCATCGCAACCGCGAAGAACGGCAATAAGATGAACAAAAACTACCGTGCAAGCTATTCCGTTGAAGGCGCCTTCCAGGCCACCAACAAGAATATTGCCAATGCGGTTAACAGCGTGCTGACTGACACCATCGCCGATATGGCGCAGGACACCAGCATTCATGAATTCATCAAACAGAACGCGCGTTAATTCTGTTCACTGACCCGGCACTTCGCCGGGTCAGTTCTCATTGCATACATGTCCAGCCAATACTTACGCATTTTCCAGCAACCTAAATCAGCAATTTTGCTGATCCTCGGCTTCGCCTCCGGTTTGCCCCTCGCATTGACCTCCGGCACCCTGCAAGCCTGGATGACGGTTGAGAATATCGATCTTAAGACTATCGCCTTCTTCTCTCTGGTCGGCCAGGCTTACGTCTTTAAATTCCTCTGGTCGCCAGTGATGGACCGCTACACGCCGCCGTTGCTCGGTCGTCGCCGGGGCTGGCTGTTGATAACGCAGGCGCTGCTCTTACTGGCCATCGCCGGGATGGGTTTTCTTGATCCCTCTTCACAGCTACGCTGGATGGCGGCGCTGGCGGTGGTCATCGCCTTCTGCTCGGCGTCGCAAGATATTGTCTTTGATGCCTGGAAAACCGACGTGCTGCCTGCAGAAGAGCGCGGGGCAGGCGCGGCGATCAGCGTTCTGGGCTATCGGCTGGGAATGTTGGTATCTGGCGGACTGGCGCTCTGGCTGGCTGACCGTTATCTCGGCTGGCACGGCATGTATTGGCTTATGGCCGCGTTAATCATCCCCTGCATGATCGCCACCCTACTCGCGCCCGAACCAGACGATATTATTCCAGTGCCACGCACGCTCGAGCAGGCCGTGGCCGAGCCGCTACGTGACTTCTTTGCCCGTAATAACGCCTGGCTGATCCTGCTGTTGATTGTGCTCTACAAACTGGGCGATGCGTTTGCCATGAGCCTCACCACCACCTTTCTTATTCGTGGCGTCGGTTTTGATGCCGGCGAAGTAGGCGTGGTGAATAAAACCCTGGGGCTGATCGCCACGATTGTGGGTGCGCTGTACGGCGGAGTTTTGATGCAGCGTTTAACGCTATTCCGTGCACTGCTGATCTTTGGCATTCTGCAGGGCATCTCCAATGCGGGTTACTGGCTACTGTCAGTGACCGATAAGCAGATGATGAGCATGGCAGCCGCGGTCTTCTTTGAAAATCTGTGCGGCGGTATGGGCACAGCTGCCTTTGTGGCCCTGCTGATGACGCTGTGCAACAAATCCTTTTCAGCCACCCAGTTTGCCCTGCTCTCTGCCCTTTCGGCGGTTGGCCGGGTATACGTCGGCCCGCTGGCAGGCTGGTTCGTTGAAGCGCACGGCTGGCCTCAGTTCTATCTGTTCTCAGTTATCGCCGCCGTTCCCGGGTTGATCCTTTTGCTAATTTGCCGCCGTTCACTGGAATATACCCAGCAAACGGAGCAATTCATGCCGAGAAGTGACTTCCCTTCCGCGTACCGTTTTGCTCTGCGCATGCTGATGGCCGGCTGTGCGTTACTCGGCGTTTGGCTGCTGGTGCTGATCGTCAATGCACTCACCACGCTCGCCTTGCCGATGGCCGATCTTCTGCTCGACGTAGGTGCCCTACTGGCGGTGACGGGTATCCTTATCGGTGCGGTGCTGGATTACCTGGCGCTGTGCAGACATCAGATGGCCTAATCCAGAAGAAAAGGTTATTTGCCGTTGTAATAACAGTGTGAAATTATAACGGCAAATAACCCTGGTGAATGAAAAAATATATTTGTTGTTTCGTGCGCAATAGAAATTTGGAAATTACTGGAAGCGATAATAAACTCTATTTTCCATTAAACGATTCAGCTGATGAAAGTTTAATTTATCGTTTTTTAAATGTCCTTTTATTGATAATCATTTGTTAATTATTTGTGTGTTTTTTGCAATGGTTATACCAATTCCCCGCCTGGCACCGGTTTCAGAAACTGTTTCGTTATAAAGCCCATAACACGCGACTTTTGTCTTAAAATTAGACACGTTTTGCAACACATGTGACATGTGCGGCAGAACCCGGTAACACCTTCCTGACACAGGGCTAATGATGTTTACAGTAATGTAACCTTCCCGTAAAATGCCCCCACACTTTAAACGCCACCAGGTCCCCGTGGAATTGAGGTCGTTAAATGACACTTAGGAAATACAATAAAGGTTTGGGATGGTTGTCGTTAATTGCAGGCACTGTTTTACTCAGTGGCTGTGATTCTGCACTT
Organism: Leclercia sp. UBA1284; assembly: GCF_002308415.1. NCBI lineage: Bacteria > Pseudomonadati > Pseudomonadota > Gammaproteobacteria > Enterobacterales > Enterobacteriaceae > Leclercia > Leclercia sp. UBA1284. The sequence continues at coordinate 149,935 of NZ_DBUS01000006.1, read as the reverse complement.
CTAGACCCCAAAGGACAGATTGGACTGGAACAACGTTCCCTGATTCTGACGGCTTTCGGCCTGATGATGATCGTCGTTATTCCTGCCATTTTGATGGCAGTTGGTTTCGCCTGGAAGTACCGTGCGAGCAATAAAGATGCGAAGTATAGCCCTAACTGGTCACACTCCAACAAAGTTGAAGCTGTGGTCTGGACGGTTCCTATTCTGATCATCCTGTTCCTCGCTGTGCTGACATGGAAAACCACTCACGCACTCGAGCCAAGCAAACCGCTGGTTCACGATGAGAAACCTATTACCATTGAAGTGGTCTCCATGGACTGGAAATGGTTCTTCATCTACCCGGAACAGGGCATTGCTACCGTGAATGAAATCGCCTTCCCGGCGAACACTCCGGTGGAATTCAAAGTGACCTCGAACTCCGTGATGAACTCCTTCTTTATTCCGCGTCTGGGTAGCCAGATTTACGCGATGGCCGGTATGCAGACTAACCTGCATCTGATCGCGAATGAAGCAGGCACCTACGATGGTATCTCCGCCAGCTACAGTGGCCCAGGCTTCTCTGGTATGAAGTTCAAAGCCATTGCCACTCCTGACCGCGCCGCCTTCGACCAGTGGGTTGAAAAAGCGAAGCAGTCTACGAACACCATGTCTGACATGGCGGCATTCGAAAAAGTGGCAACACCTAGCGAATATAACAAGGTGGAGTACTTCTCTGACGTGAAACCGAATTTGTTCAAAGATGTGATTGGCAAATTTATGGATCATGGCAAGAGCATGGACGTGACCCAGCCTGAAGGTGAGCATAGCTCGCACGAAGGGATGGAAGGCATGGACATGAGCCACGCGGAAACCGCTCACTAAGGGGCCGAGGAAGAAAATGTTCGGAAAATTGACACTGGATGCAGTGCCGTACCATGAACCCATTATCATGGTTACGATTGCTGCAATTATCATTGGTGGTGCGGCTTTAGTTGGCCTGATCACTTACTTCGGTAAGTGGAGCTACCTGTGGAATGAGTGGCTGACTTCGGTTGACCACAAAAAACTCGGTATCATGTACTGCATCGTCGGTATCGTCATGTTAATTCGTGGCTTTGCGGATGCGATCATGATGCGTAGCCAGCAGGCGCTCGCCTCTGCTGGTGAAGCTGGCTTCCTGCCACCGCACCACTACGATCAGATCTTTACCGCTCACGGCGTTATCATGATCTTCTTCGTGGCGATGCCGCTGGTAATCGGTCTGATGAACGTTGTAGTACCGCTGCAAATCGGTGCGCGCGACGTTGCTTACCCGTTCCTGAACAACCTGAGCTTCTGGTTCACCGTTGTTGGCGTAATCCTGGTAAACCTGTCACTGGGTGTGGGCGAATTCGCGCAGACCGGCTGGCTGGCCTACCCGCCGCTTTCGGGAATTGAGTACAGTCCTGGTGTCGGTGTTGATTACTGGATTTGGGCGCTTCAGCTCTCCGGTGTCGGTACGACCCTGACCGGTATTAACTTCTTTGTGACGATTATCAAGATGCGTGCCCCTGGCATGACCATGTTCAAGATGCCGGTATTTACCTGGGCATCTCTGTGCGCCAACATCCTGATTATTGCCTCCTTCCCAATTCTGACTGTCACCGTCGCGCTGCTGACCCTGGATCGTTATCTGGGCACCCATTTCTTCACGAACGATATGGGTGGCAACATGATGATGTACATCAACCTGATTTGGGCCTGGGGTCACCCGGAAGTGTACATCCTGGTTCTGCCAGTGTTCGGTGTCTTCTCCGAAATCGCAGCAACCTTCTCTCGTAAACGCCTGTTTGGTTACACCTCGCTGGTGTGGGCAACCGTGTGTATTACCGTTCTGTCGTTCATCGTTTGGCTGCACCACTTCTTCACCATGGGTGCGGGCGCGAACGTAAACGCCTTCTTCGGTATTACCACAATGATTATCGCCATCCCGACCGGGGTGAAGATCTTCAACTGGTTGTTCACCATGTACCAGGGCCGTATCCAGTTCCACTCAGCGATGCTGTGGACTATCGGCTTCATCGTGACCTTCTCCGTTGGTGGGATGACCGGCGTACTGCTGGCGGTACCGGGTGCAGACTTCGTACTGCACAACAGTCTGTTCCTGATTGCCCACTTCCATAACGTAATCATCGGCGGTGTGGTCTTCGGTTGCTTCGCAGGTGTGACTTACTGGTGGCCAAAAGCGTTCGGTTTCACCCTGAACGAAAAATGGGGTAAACGCGCCTTCTGGTTCTGGATCATCGGCTTCTTCGTTGCATTTATGCCGCTGTACGTGCTGGGCTTCATGGGTATGACCCGTCGTCTTAGCCAGCAGATTGATCCACAGTTCCACCCAATGCTGATGATTGCAGCAGGCGGTGCGGTACTGATTGCCTGTGGTATTGCTTCTCAGCTGATTCAGTTCTACGTCTCTATTCGCGACCGCGACCAGAACCGTGACCTGACCGGTGACCCATGGGGTGGCCGTACGCTGGAGTGGGCAACCTCTTCTCCACCTCCGTTCTATAACTTCGCCATTGTGCCGCAGATTCATGAGCGCGACGCATTCTGGGAAATGAAAGAAAAAGGTGAAGCGTACAAGCAACCAGCACATTACGAAGAGATCCACATGCCGAAAAACAGCGGTGCGGGCATTGTGATTGCCGCCTTCGCTACGGTATTTGGTTTCGCAATGATCTGGCACATCTGGTGGCTGGCGATTGTTGGCTTTGCTGGCATCGTAATTAGCTGGATTGTGAAGAGCTTTGACGAGGACGTGGACTACTACGTACCAGTCCGTGAAGTTGAAAAACTGGAAAACCAGCATTTCGACGAGATTGCTAAAGCGGGGCTGAAAAATGGCAACTGATACTCTGGCGCACTCAACTGCCCATGCGCATGAACACGCGCACCACGATACAGGACCGATGAAAGTTTTCGGTTTCTGGATCTACCTGATGAGCGACTGCATTCTGTTCTGCTGTCTGTTCGCAACCTATGCCGTTCTGGTGAACGGCACAGCGGGCGGCCCGACCGGTAAGGACATCTTTGAACTGCCGTTCGTTCTGGTTGAAACCGCACTGCTGCTGTTCAGCTCCATCACCTACGGCATGGCCGCTATTGCCATGTATAAAAACAACAAGAGCCAGGTTGTCTCCTGGCTGGCGTTGACCTGGTTGTTTGGTGCGGGCTTTATCGGGATGGAAATCTATGAATTCCATCACCTGATTGCTGAAGGTTTCGGCCCGGATCGTAGCGGCTTCCTGTCCGCGTTCTTCGCGCTGGTGGGTACCCACGGTCTGCACGTAACCTCAGGCCTGATCTGGATGGCGGTACTGATGTTCCAGGTATCCCGTCGTGGCCTGACGAGCACCAACCGCACCCGTATTATGTGCCTGAGCCTGTTCTGGCACTTCCTGGATGTGGTTTGGATCTGTGTGTTCTCTGTTGTGTATCTGATGGGGGCGATGTAATGAGTCATTCTAACGATCATGGCGCTTCCCATGGCAGCGTAAAAACCTATATGACAGGTTTCATCCTGTCGATCATCCTGACGGTTATCCCCTTCTGGATGGTGATGAGCGGTTCTGCTTCTAAGCCGGTTATTCTGGGCGCAATCCTGGTGACCGCGGTGATTCAGATTCTGGTGCATCTGGTTTGCTTCCTGCACATGAACACCAAGTCTGATGAAGGCTGGAACATGACGGCCTTCGTCTTTACTGTGATTATCATCGCAATCCTGGTAGTCGGCTCCATCTGGATCATGTGGAACCTCAACTACAACATGATGGTTCACTAAGAGCGGCGAGTATGTTTAAGCAATACCTGCAAGTTACGAAACCAGGCATCATCTTTGGCAACCTGATCTCCGTGATCGGAGGGTTCCTGCTGGCCTCTAAGGGCAGCATTGATTACACCCTCTTTATCAATACGCTGGTTGGGGTGTCGCTGGTGGTTGCGTCCGGTTGTGTATTTAATAACTACATCGACATGGATATCGACAGGAAGATGGAAAGGACTAAGAACCGGGTGCTGGTAAAAGGCCTGATGTCCCCTTCCGTCTCGCTGGTGTACGCCACCTTGCTGGGTATTGCTGGCTTTATGCTGCTGTGGTTCGGTGCTAATCCTCTGGCCTGCTGGCTTGGGGTGATGGGTTTCGTGGTTTATGTGGGCGTTTACAGCCTGTATATGAAACGTCACTCCGTCTACGGTACGCTGATTGGTTCACTCTCCGGCGCTGCGCCGCCGGTGATTGGCTACTGCGCGGTCACTAACGAGTTCGACAGCGGTGCGCTCATCCTGCTGGCTATCTTTAGCCTGTGGCAGATGCCGCACTCCTATGCCATTGCGATTTTCCGCTTTAAGGATTATCAGGCTGCGAACATCCCGGTTCTGCCGGTCGTGAAAGGCATTTCGGTCGCCAAAAACCATATCACGCTTTATATCATTGCCTTCGCTATCGCGACGCTGATGCTCTCTTTGGGCGGTTACGCTGGATATAAATATCTGGTTGTCGCTGCCGTCGTGAGCGTTTGGTGGCTGGGCATGGCACTGCGCGGTTATAAAGTGGAAGATGATAAGGTCTGGGCGCGTAAGCTGTTCGGTTTCTCTATCATTGCTATTACCGCATTGAGCGTGATGATGTCCGTCGATTTTATGGTACCGGATTCACACAGCCTGCTCACTTACGTCTGGTAAGTTCAGGATGCTGTTAAAAAAGCCTCGGGCCTGCGCCCGGGGCTTTTTTTTGCGTAAGGTTCTGAGAAGGATGTCACGGTCATATGCCAGGCTAAGAGTATGCAAGGTGACCCCTGTATATTTACTAATTCTTAGTTTTGAAGACGCTATAGCTTAACGCTATCGACAGTGTTAGCCTCCCGAAATGGATACATAACTGATGTATTCAGGATTATTTATTAAGGGAATAAACATGAAAGAATTATCTATAATTGAAATGGAATATGTCTCAGGGGGCTTCGACCTCTTTGGCGCCGTCACCGGGTTTTCCAGCTTTGTCTTTAATTCAGGCATCGGTTTTGCCTCGTTTGTCTGGACGTCTGGTACTGCATTTACGCATTTTGTCGCCGATAGCGCACTGGAGTTCGGTAAGTATGTGATTGGCCAGTCCAGCTGGACATCTGTCGTTTCGACTGGCTCGAGTAACTGGAATAACTTTACCAGTACCGCTGGAGACAGTTGGTCTAACTTCGTCAGCAATGCCGGAAATGACTGGAATAAATTTATTGATGCTGCCTCTGCCTAACGCAGAGTGAAATTTCTGGCAGGTAAAATTGCCTGCCAGAAAAAATTAGCGGTTTCATTCACTCTACGCTCTGAACTAACGCATCATAAGTGAAACCTAAGATGTTATCTTAGCCAGACTACTCTGGCATTGCTGGCAAGCCCGGTATCATAACCTGCACCTACGAGACGCCGGGGAATGTAGCATACTGCCCCTCACCTGTTATAAGCAGAGTTTTATATCACTACATGACCGCCGTGGATAAGAGCGGCCATGCAATAATGCCGTTTTAATACTCAGGTACCGGGATTATAGCTGGTAACTTAAATTCATATTAACGGTATATTTATCCACATCCAGGTTCTTAGAATAAAGGAATGGGCTGGTCATTGAGAAATCATATTGAAGAGATTTGATATCCCCCTTGATACCGACAACGCCCCCCATCATTTTTTTACCTCCAGCGTCCTGCGTTGAGTCGCTACTGACGATCTGTCCATAATCCGTGCCTATATACGCAACGCTATCTTTAAAGCCCGTAAACATATTTAGCGTGTTCTGTAACCAGAAGCCTCTGTTACCATCAATTCCGCCACTGTTCTCAAAACCGCGAACGCTCCAGCGATCGCCGATAGTAAGTCTATCCTGCAAGGTCAGGTTATCAGGTGAGTACTGTCCGCCCACATTGAGCTCGTAGTACGCGGCCACAGGTAAGAAAGTCATTGATTTAACGTAGCTGGCGTTGAAATTCACTATCTGACTACGGGAACTGACGTCACCATAGCGCATATCGGGGGTTTTCTCTCCTCCCAACCAGGGGACGAATCGCTGCCATGTTAATGTGGTATCCAGGGTTGCACCGGTGAAGTTTTGCTTATAGTTCACCCCTAAACGCAAGTTCGTCATGTTGCGCTTTTGCAGCTCAAGCTCCGTATCTGCCAGCGTATAGTTGTATTTACGCCGTATGATTTCAGCCGTTGCAGCCAGTTTAGAATCTGCATCACGACGTAACATCCGATACCCTTTAAGGTTGAGATATTCAGTCTTGCCTATATAGTCGAAAACGTAGCCTGCCAAACCAATGCCTTGACGAGATTTACTGGTACTATAATAGGCGCTAAGCTCGGTGTAACCCACAGGGAAGCTATAGTAAGTACTGAGGTTTTTATATCCCCCAGTCTGGCTACTTGTCCCAGCCAAATAAAAGAGATCACTTATTCTGGCTATATTATACAAATAGCCCGTCATCCCCAGAAGCTGTCGACCTGTGCTTTCATCGCCAAAATTGCTATAAGACGTTCGAATATTCCAGCGTGAACTCCGCTGGGGATCGATAAGAACTTTGCTCATCCCATTTTGGTCACCTGGTAGAATTTGTATTTTAACATCGACGCCAGGTGTGCGTTGTATATTCTCTAAACCTTGCTCAATATCGCGCAGATTGAGCACGTCGCCTTTACCGAAAGGAAGAAGTGACTTAATGACATCATCATTGATAACAATGACCTCTTCAATCAAGCCAGGAGTAATTTTTAAAATAAGTTTTTTAGTGGCAAGATCTTGTGAAGGTGTCTCAACGCGCGTTGTAACAAAACCTGCATTGATATAATAATCTTGAACAAGGATAGCCGCTTTCTCGATACCTTTTATACCTAAGCATTTCCCTGCTATTTTTTCTTTAATTTGGTTTAAACCACGCTTCTTAAGAAAATCATTTTCCAGTATCAGCTCATCAATCTGAAAACATTGAGCTTCATACGGAAAATCACTCACTTCGAAAGATTGTTGTGGCGCTTTGGCAAAGACGTCGTTCTTTTCAACCTTATTTTCTTGCTGAACCGCGTTATCCTGACTTTGCTGTTCTTTGACAAGCCGCCCCAACTGCACTTCAGCTACGGACTCAACACTAACCAGAAAAAACACTGCGGCAAGACCAATAAACGAGCGAGTATCCATTCTCATCCTTAAGAGGATGGAAGCAGAAAAGAACTCTGCTTCCATCTATTAATTAACTACAGACCAACTACTCTACCGCCTTCACCACCGATTGTAGCAGGGGTGACGTCCAGACCACTGGTGCCCCCCATGACAGCCGATGAACCAGAGTTAAAGATAGTTTGAGCATGAATAACCGCATTCCCTGCAGTAAACATACTGTCGTAGTTATACACATTTTTATTAGCTGTAACATTCAGGCGTGAACCCGCTTCTAACTTGCCCCGATTAGAAATATTTTCAGCGCTAACCCGTGTGGTCAAACCCGAAATTCTACTATCGGCATTGTTTGTCACATCATAAGTAGTATTGATATTAAGCGTTCTTCCCGCCGTAATATCTTTGTTATTAGTTAATGACTTAGCCGTAATAGCAATATCTTTTTCGGAGTTGATAGTGCCATGGTTGGTCATATAACCTGTACTTGTTAAAGTAACGCCCTCTTTACCGCTAATCCATCCGGAATTACTGAAATTACCATTAACACTCAATAAAACATTACGATCAGAACTTATCATGCCTGTTCTATTATTGCTCTCAACGCTACCTGCCCCATTTAAAGACAGGCCCGTCGTATTGATGCGCAGGTCGCCTGAGCTATAGAGTGTTGAATAATCGGCATATACACGTTCTGAATTAATCAGCATGCTGCCAGCATTTGCGGCAATCTGTGCACGACTGCTAAGCAGCGCATTACTGGTCGTAATATTAACATCCCCTCTCTGGGCAAGGATGCGGCTGTCATCGACATTCAATTTACGAGAAGTGATTGTGACGCCCTGGCCGCCTACTAAACCGCCTTTTTGTTTTTCGAGGTTAAATTGCTTTCCAGCATTATCATTAAACTTATCTGCAGAACTTGAATCGATAGTTCCACCTGCTTTCAGATTCAACCTTTCGGTAGCAGCGATCAGAGAATACTTACTGTCTATATCTACAGCGGACTCAATGGTGACATTTTTACCCTCGATGTATGACCCTACGCTGTTCATGTTGGTAGCTTTCATAACCACATTGCCTGCGGTGGAACGAATCATACCACGCTGGTTATCAAGAACATTTTTGCTTTCCAGCGTAATATCATTAGTCGACGATATCGTCCCTGTATAGTTGTTAACGGAGGAGTTTTTTGCCCTCACCGAGCCGCCGCTAATTTGACCATTGATATTGCTCATGTAGCCTGTCTCAAGCGCAACAACTGCACCCTCAATACCCGCAGTAGGGCCTTTGCCGGTGTTAGTCAGGTTCTTATCATTGGTATTGACAGCTAAGGTCGCGCCCGAAGCTAACTTACCGTTGGAGTTATCGAGTGCACCGCTGCTGATATTGACATTTGAGACGCCATAAACGCGTCCACCGCGAATGTTCGTGAAGGCTTGTCCATGGGAGTCGATCGAAATCATTCTGTCACCCAGGATGCTACCAGCGGTATTGTCAATTTTACCGTTATTCGCTATTTCGATATTGCCGTTGGACGTGAGTGTTCCACGACTATTAACCAGCTTGCCGGTATTTGTAATCTTGACTCCGCCCGCGCCGCCGCCAATGGTGCCTTCGTTACGCACGCCGGTACCTGTTTCTGTGCTTATCAGGCTGATTTTGTTTGCGTACATGCCGCCTAAGCGGGAGACATCCACACTAAAGCCCGATATTTTTGTGCGCGGCACTGACGTCGCCGTCACGACACCTTGCGTGTTAATTTTGTTGGTGCCCGCAATAACCGTCAGTTCACCCGTCTGGATGGTCCCTGTTATTTTAGCGTGACGCGCCAGGATCTCCGTTGGAGATGTGCTCTGCAAACCTCCAACCGTGATAAGACCGTCACTCACGATGTAGCCTTTCAGCTCGCCATCTTTAATCTCTGGCGTCCCGGTGGTTAGGGTTGCTTTTGAGGCGTTGATGAAACCGCTGTCCTTGGTCGTAATACCGTTAGGGTTAGCGATAATCACATGAGCAGCATCGCCTGCGACCTCTATCATGCCATTCAGTGCACTCGGTTTACGGGAGGTGACCTCGTTCAAAATCACGCGTGCAGTACTTCCTCCCGCCAGGTTCGGGTTGCTATCGATCTGCCCACCCAGAGTCGTTGTGACTTTTCCCGCTACCGTCGTTCCAGGATTACTGGTCGCCGGAGAAAGACCCAACTTTTCAAAGATAGATATTGAGCCCGGAGAGGGTTGCGACGTTGTGGTGTTACCGGCGTTATTTAAGATCAGCCCCTCTTTATTGACATTCAGAGTCTGATAAATGTTATGAGAAATGCCTTTGCTGTTTGGCGCTTTGATATTGACAATAGTTGTACCGTTAGCTGCTCTGGTTACATTGCCATCAACCATTGTAATATCGGCCGCCTGCGCCATTACCGGCATCAGCATTAACAGTGAAGCAGCAATAGGATTTAATCTGATTGCCTTACATTTGTTTTCGCTATTTTTCATATAAACCTATCAAGTAAAGATTATGTTGTTAATACCCAGACCAAAGGAAACCCGAACACTGAACTTTAATTCAAAAGCGTCTCCCTTTTGGCCATTTAATGCCGCAGGTACATTCAATTATGTGTTAATAAACTATGCTACAAGGTCATGCCATGCCGACCTCATTAACTCAAAAGATCAGGAAAAATAATGAATTTAAACCTGCCTTTAATGAAACTAATTTCATGGCGCAATAGTTAACACCACCCAATAGCTTCACCACAAAGTAAATATGCCTAGGAACTCACGCCTCCCTGTTCAGGATACGTATAGTTACTGAGCAAAATTTCGTTGCAGATCTTCTTTATTAGATGTTCAAATCGAACATCTAAATAAAGTCACCCAACCTCTTTGACAGCAGAATTTTAATCGTAACGAGCTTAATACAATAGTGAATAAGCCCTGAATTCTGTGACAAAAACGTGAATCAACACTTTTCTTAATGAATTATATAAAAAAATGAGAGTGAATTTATTCGCAACTTTTTAGTAATGGGCAAATGCAAAATAAATCTATGTTTTTCAGTAACATTCAACCACAATGAACCATTAATGAAGTAAATCATGCTTTATCTAAAACTTTCATCGCCGTATATTCATACCCATTTCACATACTGAAGAGACAAAACCACTATGATTCATATCATGTTTATATTCGATTAGTCTGCTTTTCGAACCATCAATACATTTTGTTATTTTAAAAAGTTACTCATTAAAATCGTTGCTTTAGCGTCAAAACTGTTTCGGAGCCCCACCCTTGCAAACCCAAAATGAATATCCTTTTAACAGTTACCGATAAATACAATGCAAGATACCATTAAATAATTTCAATAGTTTTGTAGTTTAAATACCCTGCTTATATTCAACCCACTCTATAAAAGCAGGCCAAAAGAATACATTCGGAATGAAAATGATAGCATCAGACTTATAAATTGGATAAATATATTGCATTCCAGTCAATGCGGATTGTCAGTGCGATCACCTGCATGACAGCATCACTATGCTCATGACTTTGCGTTGGTAGCAGATAGCCGCCATAAACTTTTAAATAACTTATAACGGGTAAAGAAATCATTAAACCCCTTCATTTACGACGCAGGTAGCCAAACTTATTATTGTTATGAACTTTTGGGCGAACAAGATAATGCCTGAACAAAACCGCATTCGGTTGGAAGAGATTTGATTCAAACACATCAAGAGAGATAAAGGTTAACAAGACAGAAGCCTTTCTTGACTCTGCTAACGTTACAATTTTGCATTTCGTGCCTCAATGCCCACATTTATCTGGCTGAAAAACGCTAACATTAACGTTTACTTAATATATTTTAACAAACATCTATTTACCGTACTTATCACCCCACCTAAACTATGGCCTGCTTTTAGGTTGAGGTGGTAATGAACGATTATAAAATGACGCCGGGCGAGTTGCGCGCCACCTGGGGTTTAGGGACTGTTTTCTCACTGCGTATGCTCGGCATGTTTATGGTCCTGCCCGTTCTGACTACGTATGGTATGGCGCTGCAGGGTGCCAGCGAAGCACTGATTGGTCTGGCGATTGGCATCTATGGCCTGGCCCAGGCCATCTTTCAGATCCCCTTCGGTCTGCTCTCTGATCGCGTAGGTCGCAAGCCGTTAATTGTGGGCGGATTGCTGGTCTTCGTGCTGGGTAGCGTTATCGCCGCCCTCTCCCACTCTATCTGGGGCATTATTCTTGGCCGCGCGCTGCAAGGTTCCGGGGCGATAGCCGCCGCCGTGATGGCACTGTTGTCAGACTTAACGCGCGAACAAAATCGCACCAAAGCAATGGCCTTTATTGGCGTGAGTTTCGGGGTGACCTTTGCCATAGCGATGGTGCTCGGCCCGGTTATTACGCACAAGCTGGGTCTGCATGCCCTGTTCTGGATGATCGCCATACTGGCGACTATCGGTATTGCCTTAACGCTGTGGGTAGTGCCGGACAGTAAAAATCATGTCCTCAACCGTGAGTCGGGGATGGTGAAAGGCTGCTTCAGCAAAGTGCTCATGGAGCCGCGCCTGCTCAAGCTTAACTTCGGCATTATGTGCCTGCATATTCTGCTGATGTCGACCTTTGTCGCCCTGCCAGGACAGCTTGCAGCGGCAGGTTTTCCGGCGGCAGAGCACTGGAAGATTTACCTCGTGACGATGCTGATTTCGTTCGTCTCGGTGGTGCCATTTATTATCTATGCCGAAGTGAAGCGTAAGATGAAGCGCGTCTTTATCGGTTGCGTGGCGATATTGCTCATTGCCGAGATCGTGCTTTGGGGTTCCGGCCCGCACTTTTGGGAGCTGGTAGCTGGCGTACAACTCTTCTTCCTCGCCTTTAACCTGATGGAAGCGCTGCTGCCGTCGCTGATCAGTAAAGAGTCTCCGGCCGGTTATAAAGGGACGGCGATGGGCATTTACTCCACCAGCCAGTTTCTTGGGGTGGCCATTGGCGGCTCGCTTGGCGGCTGGGTAGATGGTCTGTTTGATTCACAGACGGTCTTCCTCGCGGGCGCACTGCTGGCCATGGTCTGGCTGTTTGTTGCCACCACCATGAAAGAGCCCCGTTACGTAAGCAGCCTGCGGATCGAAATTCCTGATGGCGTTGAGATAAATGAGGCGCTGAAACAGCGTCTTGAATCCACTGAAGGCGTAAGTGAAGTCCTTATTGCCGCGGAAGAGCGCAGTGCCTACGTCAAAATAGACAGCAAGGTGACTAACCGTTTCGAAGTGGAACAGGCAGTGAAAGCCTAAAAAAAAGCCCGGTCTGACCGGGCTTTTTTTTTAATCACGGAAGTTTTTAAACTGGAACGGCTGTCCCAGATCGCCGCCCCGCACCAGCGCCATCACAGACTGCAGATCGTCACGGGATTTACCGGTTACGCGAATTTCTTCACCCTGGATTTGCGCCTGAACTTTCAGCTTGCTGTCTTTGATGAGCTTAACGATTTTCTTCTGCACCGCGCTCTCGATGCCCTGCTTCAGCTTGGCTTCAACAAACCAGGTTTTACCGCTGTGGACGAACTCTTCCGGAACATCCAGTGAGGTACCTTCAATGCCGCGTTTCAGCAGCTTGGCACGCAGAATATCCAGCAACTGGTTTACCTGGAAATCGGACTCGCTGAGCACCTTAATGGTCTTATTTGCGTCATTCAGCTCGAAAGTGGCCTCAACGCCCCGAAAATCGAAACGTGACTCGACTTCACGGCTAGCGTTATCCACGCCGTTACGCACTTCCTGAATGTCCACTTCAGAAACAATATCGAAAGATGGCATCTTTTCTTCTCCCTTCATATTTGTTGCGTTGCATAATACCCGCTACGAGGCATAACTCAACAGAAGCTTAGCTGACGGCGCTATACTTAGGCCGTAACACCTGGCGCAGTTGCAGGTGAGGAGGAACAATGAAAATTACTGTGCTTGGATGCGGAGCCCTGGGCCAGCTTTGGCTTACTGCGCTGCGTAAGCATGGTCACGATGTTCAGGGTTGGTTGCGCGTGCCCCAGCCTTATTGCAGTGTGAACCTGATTGAAGAGGACGGGACGATTTTTAATGAATCGCTTACCGCCAACGATCCCGATTTTCTCGCCCAGAGCGATATGCTGCTGGTGACCCTGAAGGCCTGGCAAGTTTCCGATGCCGTTAAAGCGCTGGCCGCCACGCTACCCGCCTCATCCCCTGTGTTGTTGCTGCATAACGGTATGGGCACCATTGATGAGCTAAAAAGTATCCACCAGCCGCTTTTGATGGCCACCACCACGCACGCGGCGCGGCGCGATGGCAATATCATTGTTCACGTAGCTGGCGGCGTCACCCATATTGGCCCGGCCCGGGCGCAGGATGGGGATTACAGCTATCTGGCCGATACGCTGCAGGACGTTTTACCCGATGTGGCCTGGCATAATCATATTCGTCCACAGCTCTGGCGTAAGCTGGCGGTAAACTGCGTGATCAATCCCCTGACGGCGCTCTGGAATTGTCCAAACGGCGAATTAAAAAATCATCAGCAACTGGTGGCCACGCTCTGCGCGGAGGTCGCGTCGGTGGTGGAGCGGGAAGGCTTACACACCTCCGCTGACGATCTCCGTTATTACGTCGATCAGGTTATTGAAAGTACAGCAGAAAATATCTCTTCAATGCTGCAGGACGTGCGTGCCCAGCGTCACACTGAGATCGATTATATTACCGGGTATTTACTTAAACGGGCGCGAGCCCACGGCATTAGCGTGCCGGAAAACGCCCGTCTGTATGACATGGTTAAACGTAAGGAGAGTGAGTATGAGCGCGTCGGCACTGGTATGCCTCGCCCCTGGTAGCGAAGAGACCGAAGCAGTCACGACCATTGATTTACTGGTGCGCGGCGGCATTAACGTTACCACCGCCAGCGTAGCCAGCGATGGTAACCTGGCAATTGTCTGTTCACGCGGCGTGAAGCTCCTGGCCGATGCCCCGCTGGTAGAGGTGGCGGATGGTGATTACGACATCATCGTGTTACCGGGTGGCCTGAAGGGGGCAGAGTGTTTTCGGGACAGCCCCCTGCTGGTAGAGACCGTACGTCAGTTCCATCTTTCCGGGCGTATCGTCGCGGCCATTTGCGCCGCAGCGGGCACGGTGCTTGTGCCTCATAACCTGTTTCCTGTCGGCAACATGACGGGTTTCCCGACGCTTAAAGATCGTATCCCCGAAGAGCAATGGGTGGATAAACGCGTGGTCTGGGATCCGCGCGTCAATCTGTTAACCAGCCAGGGGCCGGGTACATCGATTGATTTTGCGCTGAAGATTATTCAGCTACTGGCTGGACGCGAGAAAGCCCATGAAGTGGCATCTCAACTGGTTATGGCGGCGGGCATTTATAATTACTACGAATAAAAAAACGGCAACCCTGGGGTTGCCGTTATCGTATTACGGGCGATACACCTTCACGTTGGCAAAGCCCTGCTCGCGGAGATAGAGCGCCTGCAGGCGGCTCATCACCCCACGCTCACACCACAGCAAATACGTTTTGTTCTGGTCGAGGTCACCAAACTTCGTGCTCAGTTTGTAGAATGGCAGTGAAACTACCTCCACACCCTCAACCTGCAGTGGTTTGTCATCCTGTTCATCAATAGAGCGGATATCCAGAATCGCATCGTTAGCGCTAAAACCTTTCACGGTTTCCACTTCCACGACGTCCTGCTCGGTCTGCTGAGCAATCTCGCGAATATCGATATTGGACGCTTCGGCGACCACTTTATCCAGGATACTGAAGTCGAAGTTCTCTTCTTCCGCTTCGATTTTTCCCTTCACCGCTTTCACTGTCGGGCTTTTTGAAATCACGCCGCAATATTCCGGCATGGTGCGGGCGAAGTCGGCGGTACCGATTTCACGCGCCAGGTCGATGATATGCTCTTTATCGTGAGAGATCAGCGGGCGGAGAATCAGAGTATCAGAGACGTTGTCGATCAGGCGCAGGTTGGTCAGCGTCTGGCTGGAAACCTGTCCCAGCGCTTCGCCAGTGACCAGCGCCTGCACGCCGTAGCGCTCAGCAACCTGGGAGGCCGCACGCACCATCATGCGCTTCAGTATCACCCCCATCTGGCCATCTTCCACTTTCTCGAGGATCTCGCCGACCACGGGTTCGAAGTTTATCGCCACAAAACGCACGCGGTGGGAGCTACCAAAGCGGTTCCACAGATAGTGCGCAACCTGACGAACGCCGATTTCATGCGCGGCGCCACCCAGATTAAAGAAACAGTAGTGCACACGACAACCGCGACGCATAAGCATATAGCTGGATACGCCGGAGTCGAACCCACCGGAGATAAGCGACAGCACATCTTCCTGGGTACCGATGGGGAAACCGCCAATCCCTTCGTAGCGCCCTTTCACCAGCAACAGGCGATCGTTTTCGATCTCAAGGTGAACGGTCACATCCGGGTCGGTCAGCTTCACGCGCGCCGATTCAACGTGCTGATTCAGCCCGCCGCCCACATAGCGTTCAGCTTCAATTGAGCTAAATTCATGTTTACCGCGACGCTTTACGCGAACGCAGAAGGTTTTGCCTTCGATCTGGTCGCGGTACTGCGCCAGCGCTTTCTCGAAGATGTCATGCAGAGACGTGAACGGCACGTCCTCGACTTCCAGAATATGGTGGATGCCCGGAATACGGGTGAGCGCATCGCGAATATCAATACGCTTATTTTCATCTTTGGCGCGCACTTCAACGTGGTCCCAGTGGCGAACCACAGCGAGGG
This sequence comes from Leclercia sp. UBA1284, assembly GCF_002308415.1. Classification (NCBI taxonomy): domain Bacteria; kingdom Pseudomonadati; phylum Pseudomonadota; class Gammaproteobacteria; order Enterobacterales; family Enterobacteriaceae; genus Leclercia; species Leclercia sp. UBA1284. The sequence continues at coordinate 133,986 of NZ_DBUS01000006.1, read as the reverse complement.
TTTCGTCATAGTGCTTTAATACGTTACGAATGTTCCCGGTCAGAATTTTAATAAAGCGCAAACGCACAGATTGGCTTTTGATGGTGATTTCAGGGAACAATTTAATGATAAACTTCATGGCGGCAATGGTTCTTTGGCAAGCCCTGAGAGGCTTGTGATGGAAAAGTACAGCAGCCCCTATACCGAAGACTGCATCCAGGCGCGCAAGTATACCACCATCGCGCGGCTCCTGTGCATATTGCGCGTTATTTGCTTATCAGCCTGAGTCCGTTACCATGAACAGGCAAAAACAGTAGAGTCAATTCACTATGCCAAAGAAAAATGACGCACCCGCCAGTTTCGAAACTGCGCTGGGTGAACTAGAGCAAATCGTTACCCGTCTGGAAAGTGGCGACCTGCCGCTGGAAGAGGCGCTGAATGAGTTCGAGCGCGGCGTGCAGCTGGCGCGTCAGGGTCAAGTTAAGCTGCAGCAAGCTGAACAGCGCGTGCAGATCCTGCTTTCTAATAGCGAAGATGCTGCCCCCACCCCTTTTACACCGGACGCTGAGTAAATGGATTTTGCGAATCAGCTTCAGACGTGCGTCGAGCGTGCTAACGACGCGCTTCGCCGTTTCATTGAGCCACAGCCTTTTCAGAACACTCCGCTGGTCGGCGCCATGCACTATGGCGCACTGTTGGGCGGCAAACGTCTGCGCCCGTTCCTGGTCTATGCCACCGGCAACATGTTTGGTATCAGCACCGGAACGCTGGACGCCCCCGCGGCCGCCGTTGAGTGTATTCATGCTTACTCATTAATGCACGACGATTTACCGGCGATGGATGATGACGATCTGCGCCGCGGTCAGCCAACCTGCCACATTAAGTTTGGCGAAGCGAATGCCATTCTGGCGGGCGATGCGCTACAAACCCTGGCGTTTGCTATCCTGAGTGATGCGCCGATGGCAGAGGTGGCCGATCGTGACCGCCTGGCCATGATCTCCGAACTGGCGCAGGCCAGCGGCGTGGCGGGTATGTGCGGCGGTCAGGCACTGGATCTGGAAGCCGAAGGGCGCCAGGTGACGCTGGAACAGCTGGAGCGCATTCATCGCCACAAGACCGGGGCACTGATTCGCGCCGCCGTTCGTCTGGGAGCATTGAGCGCGGGCGAACAAGGGCGTAACGCCCTGCCGATCCTGGATCGCTACGCAGAAAGTATCGGTCTGGCTTTCCAGGTTCAGGATGACATTCTGGATGTCGTGGGCGATACTGCAATATTGGGTAAACGTCAGGGTGCCGATCAGCAGCTTGGCAAAAGTACCTACCCCGCCCTGTTGGGTCTTGAGCAAGCCCAACGTAAAGCCCGGGATCTGATTGATGATGCCCGCCAGTCGCTAAATGAACTGGCCGCGCAGTCACTGGACACCTCGGCACTGGAAGCGCTAGCGGACTACATAATCCAGCGTGATAAATAAACTATATATCTCGATGAGCCTTTGATGAGTTTTGATATTGCCAAATACCCGACACTGGCGTTGGTTGACTCCACCCAGGAGTTGCGTCTGTTGCCGAAAGAGAGCCTGCCGAAGCTGTGCGATGAGTTACGTCGCTATCTGCTCGACAGCGTAAGTCGTTCCAGCGGCCACTTCGCCTCCGGGCTTGGCACGGTGGAGCTCACCGTAGCGCTGCACTACGTCTACAATACCCCCTTCGATCAGCTGATTTGGGATGTTGGCCATCAGGCTTATCCGCATAAAATTCTTACTGGCCGTCGCGATAAAATTGGCACCATTCGCCAGAAAGGGGGGCTGCATCCGTTCCCCTGGCGCGGTGAGAGCGAATACGACGTCTTAAGCGTCGGTCACTCCTCCACCTCGATTTCCGCCGGTATCGGCATTGCCGTCGCGGCAGAGAAAGAGAACAAGCAGCGCCGTACCGTCTGCGTAATTGGTGACGGGGCGATCACCGCGGGTATGGCCTTCGAGGCAATGAACCATGCGGGCGATATCAAACCGGATATGCTGGTGGTGCTGAACGACAACGAAATGTCGATCTCCGAGAATGTCGGCGCGCTCAATAATCATCTGGCGCAACTGCTCTCCGGTAAGCTCTATTCCACCCTGCGTGAAGGCGGTAAAAAAGTCTTCTCCGGTGTACCGCCGATCAAAGAGCTGCTCAAGCGTACGGAAGAACATATCAAAGGCATGGTCGTGCCAGGCACGCTGTTTGAAGAGCTGGGCTTTAACTATATCGGTCCGGTCGATGGCCACGATGTGCTGGGGCTGGTCACTACGCTCAAGAACATGCGAGACCTCAAAGGCCCGCAGTTCCTGCATATCATGACCAAAAAAGGTCGCGGATACGAACCGGCGGAAAAAGATCCGATCACTTTCCACGCGGTACCGAAGTTTGACCCGACTAGCGGCTGTCTGCCGAAAAGCAGCGGCGGCATGCCGAGCTACTCCAAAATCTTTGGTGACTGGCTGTGTGAAACCGCAGCGAAAGATAACAAGCTGATGGCCGTTACGCCCGCCATGCGCGAAGGCTCCGGCATGGTTGAGTTCTCTAAAAAATATCCGGATCAATATTTTGACGTGGCGATCGCCGAGCAACACGCGGTGACCTTCGCGGCTGGTCTGGCGATTGGCGGCTATAACCCGATCGTGGCGATCTACTCTACCTTCCTGCAGCGCGCCTACGATCAGGTGATCCACGACGTGGCTATCCAGAAGCTTCCGGTGCTGTTTGCTATCGACCGCGCAGGCATTGTCGGTGCCGACGGCCAGACCCATCAGGGCGCATTCGATCTGTCGTTCCTGCGCTGTATTCCTGACATGGTGATCATGACCCCGTCTGATGAAAACGAATGTCGTCAGATGCTGTTTACCGGCTATCACTATCAGGACGGTCCAAGTGCGGTTCGCTACCCGCGCGGTAACGCGCTGGGCGTTGAGCTTGAACCTCTGCAAAAAATGGCGATTGGCAAAGGCGTCATCAGGCGTCGCGGTGAAAAGGTCGCGATCCTGAACTTCGGCACGCTGATGCCGGAAGCCGCTCAGGCCGCCGACGCGCTAAACGCGACTCTGGTTGATATGCGCTTTGTGAAACCGCTCGACGAGGCGCTTATCCTTGAAATGGCCGCCAGTCACGAGATGCTGGTCACGCTGGAAGAGAACGCGATTATGGGCGGCGCGGGCAGCGGCGTGAACGAAGTGCTGATGGCGAACCGCAAGCCAGTACCGGTGTTGAACCTTGGTCTGCCGGATCACTTCATTGCCCAGGGCACCCAGGATGAAGCCCGCGCAGAAATTGGTCTTGATGCTGCCGGTATCGAAGCCAGAATTCGCAGCTGGCTGGCCTGACCCCACCTCTCCCCTTTCCGCTCCTGCTATGCTTAAACCTCATGTTTAAAACAGCAGGAGTGGAACCGTGCAATATACAACATTAGGAAAAACAGACCTTAAGGTTTCCCGTCTTTGTCTGGGCTGTATGACATTTGGCGAGCCGGATCGGGGTAAACACGCCTGGACGCTGCCGGAAGAGAGCAGTCGCCTGCTCATCAAGCACGCCCTTGATGGCGGCATTACCTTTTTTGATACCGCAAACAGCTATTCCGACGGCAGCAGCGAAGAGATTGTCGGTCGCGCCCTGCGCGACTTTGCACGTCGGGACGAGGTGGTTGTCGCCACTAAGGTTTACCATCAGGTAGGCGACCTGCCGGAAGGGCTCTCCCGCGCACAGATTCTGCGATCGATTGACGATAGCCTGCGTCGGCTGAATATGGATTATGTGGATCTGCTGCAAATCCATCGCTGGGATTACAACACCCCTATCGAAGAGACGCTCGAAGCGCTGAACGACGTGGTTAAAGTCGGGAAAGCACGTTTTATCGGCGCATCCTCCATGCACGCTGCGCAGTTTGCCCAGGCGCTGGATTTACAGGCACAACATGGCTGGGCGCGCTTCGTGACAATGCAGAATCACTATAACCTCATCTATCGGGAAGAGGAGCGCGAGATGCTGCCGCTCTGCTATCAGGAAGGCGTTGCGGTGATCCCCTGGAGCCCGCTGGCGCGCGGCAGGTTAACCCGTCCCTGGGGCGAGACGACGGCCCGCTCGGTTTCGGACGAGTTTGGCAAAACCCTCTATTTAGAAAGTGACGCCAACGATGCGCAGATCGCCGAACGTCTGGCCGCCATTGCAGAAGAGACCCATGCAACCCGCGCGCAGGTGGCGCTGGCATGGTTGCTGAGTAAACGTGGGGTCGCGGCACCGATTATTGGTGCTTCACGCGAGGATCAGCTGGATGAGTTGCTGCGTGCGGTTGAGCTAACACTTACGCCGGAGCAGATCGCCGAACTCGAGACGCCCTATCAGCAGCATCCGGTCGTGGGGTTTAAATAACCCCGAATCCCCTCTCCCGCAAGGAGAGGGGACACACTATTCACTGTGCGAAGTGATCGTAGCCTTTCCAGTCCAGCGTGACAGGCTCTCCGTCACGCACAAACTGCATCCCTTCGCTTTCCGGCAGGATCTGGCCGATACAGGTAAAGGGAACGCCCAGATGGCCAAGGGCCACATCCAGCGTACCGCGATTCAGTTCAGGCACGGTGAAACACAGCTCGTAGTCTTCACCACCCGAGAGCGCCCAGCGTAGAGCCTGTTCAGGCTCAGCATGGCGGCGCAGCGGCGCCGAAAGCGGGAAGGTATCGAGATCGACACGCGCTCCAACGCCGCTGGCCTTAAGTATGTGGCCAAGATCGGAAATCAAGCCATCAGAGAGATCGATTGCCGCACTGGCACGATCCCGTAGCGCCTGCCCATGAAGAATGCGTGGCGTCGGACGCAGATGACGTTTTATCAGGTAGTCGGCATCAGCAGCCTCTTCGACCACCAGACGGTCTTGTAAAATCGCCAGCCCGGCCGCACTGTCGCCAGGGGTTCCGGTCACATAGATCCAGTCTCCCGGCTTCGCGCCTGAGCGCTTCAGAGCCCGTCCAGCCGGGACATAGCCGTGGATCGCCAGCGTCATCGACAGCGGGCCCGCTGTGGTATCGCCGCCAATCAGCTGCATATCGTAGTAGTTAAGCTGCTCGAAAAGGGCATCGCTGAACGCTTCCAGCCACGCTTCATCTACCTTCGGCAGGGTGAGCGCCAACGTTAACCACGCCGGGTCGGCCCCCATCGCCGCCAGATCGCTGACGTTCACCGCCAGCGCTTTGTACGCCAGATCGGCAGGATCGATGTCCGCCAGAAAATGGTTGCCACACACCAGCGTATCGGTGCTGATGGCCAGCGTCTGTTTTTCCGGAATATTGAGCAGTGCGCAGTCGTCACCGATGCCGGTTTCAACATCACGACGAGAAGATCTGACGCGGTCAAAATAACGGGCAATCAGGGAGAATTCGCCGCATGCCATACGTTATGCCTCGCTAAGAAAAGAAAAAACCGGAGACTACACCGCACGAAGGCAGCACAGTACTCCGGTTTGCGGATCACTTTTTGTGGGGACGGATCGCAGGAGCGGCTTTATCCAGCACGCCATTGACGAATTTATGGCTGTCTTCAGCACCGAAGGTTTTCGCCAGTTCGATCGCTTCGTTGATGGCCACTTTGTACGGCACATCGTCACGTTTGGACAGTTCGAACAGGGCGATACGCAGTACGGCTTTCTCAACCTGGCCCAGCTCTTCGAGCAGACGGGACAGGTATGGCTTCATCAGTCCGTCGAGATACGCGCTATTAGTCGCCACTCCCGACAGCAGTTCACGGAAGTACAGGACATCAACGCCTTTGACGTCTTGTTCCGCCAGGAACTGGTATTCAACATCAGCGATGTCGTTCTGGGACAACTGCCAGGAGTAAAGTGCCTGGACGGCACATTCACGGGCGCGGCGACGAGCAGCAGGTTTCACGGAATTCCCCTTACAAAAATCAGGCCTTGATGGCTTTCAATACATTAATCATTTCAAGCGCGGTCAGTGCAGCTTCTGCACCTTTGTTACCGGCTTTGGTGCCAGCGCGTTCGATAGCTTGTTCAATACTTTCAGTGGTGAGCACGCCAAACGCGACAGGAATTTCAGCATCCTGCGCAACGTGCAGCAGACCATTGCTGGCACCGCCTGCTACATATTCAAAGTGCGCGGTACCGCCACGAATAACCGTACCCAGCGCAATTACCGCATCATACTTGCCGGTTTTCGCCAGCGCGCCTGCTGCCAGCGGCAGTTCATAAGCGCCTGGAACCCAGACAACGGTAATATTTTCGTCTTTCACCTGACCGATACGTTTCAGGGCGTCTACCGCACCTTCCAGCAGGCTGTCGTTGATGAAGTTGTTAAAACGCGCAATGGTGATGGCGACGCGAGCGTCCGGGGTAGCAACAGCGGCTTCAATAATGTTCATACTCTTCCTTAACGGGTTCATTTGGCCCCGCAGGGGGGCGGATTTTATCATAATAATTTGCGTACTGCTTCCCTATTTCAGTAAGCCTTACGCGGGAATTAAATGCAGGCAAATATCGGGTCCAATCGGGCGTATCTCGCTGAACTTAAGCTGCGGTGCATCGGCCAGTTTTTCAAGGCCCGGCAGGACAAACAGACCACGCGCGTCGTTGCCTAACAGTTTAGGGGCAACGTAAACAATGAGTTCATCCACCAGCCCCGCCTGCAGTAGCGCCCCGGCAAGGGTCGGCCCTGCTTCAACCCAGATGCTGTTCACCTGCTGCCTGCCGAGCTGCATCATAAGTACTACCAGATCGAGGTGGCCATTATGCTCGGGTACAATCAGCGTTCGAACGCCCTCCGGCCATGCGCGGCTATCTTCCCCGGTGCGGACAAAAAGCGTTTCACCTGGCTGCTGGACAATACGATGCTCTGGCGTGACGCGGTTTTGGCGGTCCAGCACGATGCGAAGCGGCTGACGCAGGTCATCCTGGGAATAGCAGGACTGCGTATCGGCAGAAAGTTCGTCCCAGCGCACGGTCATTGACGGGTTATCCGCCAGCACGGTGTCACTGGTGGTGAGAATAGCATGGCTTTGCGCGCGCAGACGTTGCACATCTCGCCTTGATTGCGCAGAAGTGATCCACTGGCTCTCGCCGTTGGCCATCGCCGTACGGCCATCAAGAGAGGCGCCGAGCTTTAACTGAATAAAGGGAAAGCCCGTCCGCATGCGCTTCAGGAAACCTTTATTAATGGCTTCGGCGTCCTGCATCATCAGGCCATGACTCACCTCAATCCCTTCCTGCTGCAGGCGGAACAATCCACGGCCGGCTACCTGCGGATTAGGATCCTGCATCGCTGCCACCACACGCGTCACCCCTGCGTTAATCAGCGCTTCACAGCAGGGTGGCGTGCGCCCATGATGGCTGCAAGGCTCAAGCGTCACGTAAGCCGTCGCCCCACGCGCCTTCTCGCCGGCCATCCGCAGGGCGTGTACTTCGGCATGCGGCTCGCCGGCGCGAAAGTGAAAACCTTCTCCGACGATTTCGCCCTCTTTCACAATTACACAGCCAACGTTGGGATTGGGATGGGTAGTAAAACGTCCGCGCTGCGCCAGCTTTAAGGCTCGCGCCATGTACATTTCATCCTGCATGGGCTTAATCCTGTAGGCGGGCGATCTCTTCGCCAAATTCTTTAATATCTTCGAAGCTGCGGTAGACAGAAGCGAAGCGGATATAGGCCACTTTATCGAGCTTTTTCAGCTGCTCCATCACCAGGTTGCCGATCATCTTGCTCGGCACTTCGCGCTCACCGGTACCGCGCAGATGGGATTTGATGTGGTTAAGTGCCGTTTCGACGTCATCTGCGCTGACGGGGCGTTTTTCCAGCGCTTTCAGCATTCCACTTCGCAGCTTCTCTTCATTGAAGGGTTCGCGAATATCGTTGCTTTTCACTACCCGCGGCATAACCAGCTCTGCCACTTCAAAGGTAGTAAAACGTTCGTTGCATACCAGGCATTGCCGGCGGCGGCGTACGGAGGAGCCTTCCCCCACCAGACGGGAGTCGATTACTTTGGTATCCACGGCGAGACAGAATGGGCAATGCATACGGTGTCCTGACTTTCGGGTTAACTGAGTTCCATTTTACCCTGAACTGGGCTGACAACAAAGGAAGAGCGTTTTTGAGATAATGGATCTATACCCTGCCTTGCTTCGTTGGCTACGATTATCACCATCCGTTATTTCAAGGAATTAAACGCAATGACAAGACGTTACCTGAAAATTCTCCTGGTGGGGAGCCTCTTTAGCCTTAGCGCCTGTGCACAGCAAAGCGAAGTTCGCCAGATGAACCAGAGCGTGAGCGCGCTAAACCAGACCATGAGCGAGCTCAACCAGGAAACCGTAAAGATCACTCAGCAGAACGCGCTGAATGTGAAATCGACCAGCGGTGTTTATCTGCTACCGGGCGCTAACACTCCGGCGCGGCTGAAAAGCCAGATCGGCACGCTGCGAATGTCGTTGGTAGACGTGGCGCCCAATGCTGACGGTACCCGTGCCACGCTGCGCATTCAGGGCGAGTCTAACGATCCCTTACCCGCTTTTAGCGGCACCGTGGAGTGGGGCCAGATCCAGGGCACCACAGATAATTTCCAGGAGGTGAATGTGCAAAGCCAGCTGATTAATGCGCCGGCCAGCGTACTCGCCCCGAGCGATGTGGATATCCCACTGCAGTTGAATGGCGTTACCCCAGAACAGCTCAGTTTTGTCCGCATCCACGATATCCAGCCCGTCGCGCAGTAATCTCTTCAGCGGAACGTAACCACGTTCCGCTTTCATTTAAATTCCGCAAAGATTGGCAACATAAATGTTTGCCAGTACAATCCGCTCCGTTTAAAGTACGCAAACGTGAACGCAATCGATTACGTATGTGAGAGATATGTGAAACAACACATATTTTTGTGAGCACGGATTCCTATAATAGGCTCGCAGAAACACGAAATATTTAGAAACGCTATTCGCGCATTTTTCACTCCCGTAAGGGATTTCAAATCAGTGGCATCATTATGAAAAAAACATTACTGGCAGCTGGCGCAGTTCTGGCGCTCTCAACCACTTTCTCTGTTAACGCAGCGGAAAACGATAAACCTGAATATGTCTCCGACTGGTGGCACCAGAGCGTGAACGTGGTCGGTAGCTACCACACCCGCTTCGGACCTCAGATCCGTAACGATACCTACCTTGAATACGAAGCGTTTGCCAAGAAAGACTGGTTTGATTTCTATGGTTACCTGGATGCGCCGGTATTCTTCGGTGGTAACACTGATGCGAAAGGTATCTGGAACCACGGCTCTCCGCTGTTCATGGAGATCGAGCCGCGTTTCTCTATCGATAAGCTGACCGGCACCGACCTGAGCTTTGGTCCATTCAAAGAGTGGTACATCGCGAACAACTACATCTACGACATGGGTCGCAATAAAGATGGCCGCCAGAGCACCTGGTATATGGGTCTGGGTACCGACATCGATACCGGTCTGCCGATGAGCCTCTCCCTGAACGTGTACGCGAAATACCAGTGGCAGAACTACGGTGCTGCGAACGAAAACGAGTGGGATGGCTACCGTTTCAAAGTGAAATACTTCGTGCCGATTACCCAGCTGTGGGGCGGTAACCTGAGCTACATCGGCTTCACCAACTTTGACTGGGGTTCCGATTTAGGCGATGACAGCGCCACCGATCTGAACGGCAATAAATCCCGTACCAACGACTCTATCGCCTCCAGCCACATTCTGGCGCTGAACTACGATCACTGGCATTACTCTGTTGTTGCGCGTTACTGGCACAACGGTGGTCAGTGGAACGACGATGCTGAGCTGAACTTTGGCAATGGCAACTTCAACACACGTACTACCGGCTGGGGTGGTTATCTGGTTGTCGGTTACAACTTCTAAGCATCGCTTCAATGTATGAAAGCCAGCCTCCGGGCTGGCTTTTTTATTGCTTCACTTTACGCAAAAAGTCGGCCAGAGAACGTTCTGCACTTTCGCTGAAGCGTCGCCCAGTCAGGGTGATGGTCAGGCAACGGTCGAGGCGAAAACAGCGGTAGTCATTGCGTCGCTCACACCAGGCTGCGAGTAGCCAGTGCTCTCCCCAGAAAAACAGCCCTAACGGCTGCACCTCCCGCCAGGAGAGCTGCCCGGCCTCATCCCGATAATGTAACGCGAGCACCTGCTGGGAAGATATCGCCTGATGAATGACATCAAAGCCGCTTCTCGAATGGGGTTGCAGGGCAATATCCGGCGCGTAAATGCGGGTCTGCTCGGCCTTGCGACGGCTCTCTTCGGGCAAAATAGCGAGCACTTTCTCCTGCGCCGACTCCAGTTCTTTTGAGAGCGACTCACCTCCCCAGGTTTTGAGCAGGCGAATGGCAACGATCAGCGCTTCGGACTCGCGGTTAGTCAACATCAACGGCGGCAAATCAAAGCCCGACAGCAGTCGATAACCACTTCCGGCTTCGCCCTCTATCGGCACGCCCGACAGCGACAGATCGCGGATATCGCGATACACCGTGCGCGCCGACACGCCCAGTCGTTCAGCGAGCAGCGCGGCGGTGGTCAGCCGTCTGCCCCGCAGAATCTGTACGATCTGAAACAGGCGGTCAGCGCGTCGGGTCATCGATTTTCACCTTCACTTGTTATCAGGCGGGCTGATGGAGCCCTACCCGGTTGCCTTCGCTGTCCGTAAACAGCGCAATAGTGCCAATGCCGCGCGGCAGGACCAGCGGGCCGAAAACACATTCTCCCCCGGCTGAGGCCACGCGATCGAGCGTTGCCGCAAGGTTTGAGGTATGAAGATAGATAATCGCCCCTTGCTGCGACGGCGCAATGCCGTCAAATTTAGCCAGCGCACCGCCGACGGCCGGATCATCGTGCGGGAACACGGCCAGTTCCGCGCAGTCCATCGCCTCACGTTTTAGCGAGACCTGCATCACCGGCTCATAAAAGGCAATGGCCCGCTCCATATCCGTAACCGCAATCTCAAACCAGTTAATGACGTTATTCATACATCCTCCTGCCTGTTGAGTAAGTTCAGAAGGAGTGTACGCCTGGCCTCCTGACAGCATACTGTCAGCAGAGTGGCTCACTCAGTAAAAATAAGGGCAAGTGATTGATTTAGCAGCCACGGGCGCAGATAACCGACGGTATTAGAGAGCGGTAAAACCTGCTCGGGCAGCCTGATGCCCAGCTGCGTCTGAATATAGGCCCGGCGCGTACAAATACGCTGCCAGAGCGCAGGCCAGGCGGTCTGAATCTCGTGGCGAAGCGCTTCATCCGCCAGCGCCACGGTATCTTCAATGCTGGCGCCGGCGTACCCCGCGCGGGAGGGAATGATATCGATCTGCAGGATCATACCGCTTTGTAACGTCGCGGCTGAATTCGGGCCAATGGGGGAACAGAGCCACTCCTCATCCGCCACCAGATGTCCCGGATTAAGATGCCAGTGGTAGTCTGCTTTCGGCAACACCCGTTCGACCAGGTCATACATCTCACCGCCACGCAGGCCAATACGCAGATGCTGCAGCCAACAGACCACCGCATTGAAATAGGGTTTGGCGACCACCTCGAGGTAGTCTGCTACCGCCGGTGTTAGCTCATTTTCATCTGCCACCACATAAGCCGCACGGCTGCTTAAGCCGCCTTTATAACCGGTCGTCAGCGAGAATTTATCTCCGCGCTGAATAATTTTGTCCCCCGGATAGAGCCTGGCATCAGCAAAGCGCTCGCCAGTGGCGGCAATCATCACCACGTTATTAGCCTGCCCCTCTGCCGCCAGCAGCGCGCCGATCTGCTTCTCGGTTTTACCGGGCGCGATGGCATTCAGCGCCGTGAGAATTGCCGTGGAGGCGAGATTGGCACCGTATTCGTAGTGCGCCAGTTCGTTTGCATTATTGGTGATGCGGGCGCCACTCTCGGGCGAGATAAAGATCCCCGTTGCATTGCATAACCGCGCCTGAGGTGCCGCCAGACGCAGGGCATCGACAATAAACGCGGGGAGATCGAACATCTGCAAACTGTCGTCGCGCGCGCCAGTAAATAGCTTCCAGCCCGCCAGCCCAACGGTGTTCGCGCCTGAGAGCCCCGCCTCACGAAGCAACTCCGGGAAGGAGTGCTGATTATCCATCGGCTGGTTTGGCAGTGAAAACCACGGCGCATGGATAACGCGGTTCGCCAGTCGGGCATGCGCCGCCAGCTTAAGGTTTTCATTACCCAGCACCAGGGCCGCCTCCCCCGTCTGTTGCAGTATCAGGAGCGCCTCTTCAAAGCGCGGGATAAACCCGGTGAGATATTCAAAATTGCCGCCGTGCTCTTTGTCGGCATAGATAACCAGCGTATCCAGCCCCTGCTGTACCATGCGGCTAAGGACTTTCGCCTTGCGCTGCTGCAGCGTTTCATCGCTTAGCGTTACAGATGGCACATCGTGCCAGAGGGTCGGTTGGGGAACAGATGAGAGGGTGATGACGGCCATCGGTATTGCTCCATGTCATTTCGCATTCACACTGGAGAGTACCCAAATCCGTACGCGCTGTACCAAAAAAAATCCCGGCCTTGCGACCGGGATTCTGTTTTAACGCGCTGTTGCCTTTACGGCAGAATGGACGGCTGATCCGCCCCTTCTTTTTCGACCTTCTGCTGGATCAGGTGCTCACGCTTCATGCCGAGTTTCAGTGCCAGTGCGGACGCCACGTAAATGGACGACGCCGTACCGATAGAGACACCAATCAGCATGGTCAGCGAGAAGCCTTCCAGTACCGGGCCACCGAAAAGATACAGCATCAGGATCACCATCAAGGTGGTCCCGGAGGTGATCAAGGTACGGTGCAGCGTCTGGGTCAACGACACGTTAAAGATTTCGTACGGCGTACCGCGACGGATCTTACGGAAGTTTTCACGGATACGGTCAGATACCACGATACTGTCGTTCAGTGAGTAACCGATAACGGACATCAGGGATGCCACAATCGTCAGGTCAATCTCAATGTGGAACAGCGACAATACGCCCATGGTGATCACCACGTCGTGCGCCAGAGCAATAACCACCCCGGCCGCCAGGCGCCACTCGAAGCGGAAGCCAACGTAAACGAGGATGGAGATCAGCGCCACCAGCAGCGCCATGGCACCGGTCTGGGCCAGGTCTGCACCCACGCTCGGGCCAACAAACTCAATACGCTTAACCGTTGCATTCTGGCTGGTCGATTCATTGATAACCTGAACGACCTTGCTGCCCAGCTCCTGGCTGCCGTTGGCATCGTGTACCGGTGGCATACGCACCATGATGTCGCGGCTGCTGCCGAAGTTCTGCAGCAGCGGCTCTTCAAAGCCCGCTTTCTGCAGCGATTCGCGCATCTGGTCCATATCGACCGGTTTTTCCAGGGTGATTTCAATCACCGTACCACCGGTGAAGTCCAGACCCCAGTTGAAGCCTTTCACGCCCATAATGACGATGGACAGAATCAGCAGAAAACCTGATATGCCGAAGGCCCAGTAGTCCCAGCGCATAAAGTCCCAGACTTTACGGCCGTGGTTTAATTGTTCAACAGTATATTCCTGTGCCACAACGCACTCCTCAGATAGACAGCTTTTTAACGCGCTTGCCGCCGTACAGCAGGTTCACGATGGCACGGGTGCCGACAATAGCGGTAAACATTGACGTTGCTACACCGATACCGGTAGTAATCGCAAAGCCTTTGATAGCGCCAGTACCCACTGCATACAGGATAAGAACCTTAATCAGTGTTGTTACGTTCGCATCGAAGATGGAGCTGAACGCCCCTTTGTAGCCCTCTTCAATCGCCTGCTGCACAGAACGACCGTTGCTTAGCTCTTCTTTGATACGTTCGTTTATCAGTACGTTGGCGTCGACCGCCACCGCAAGGGTAAGAACGATACCCGCAATACCCGGCATGGTCAGCGTCGCCCCCGGAAGCAGAGACATGATGCCGATAATCAGGACCAGGTTCGCCACCAGCGCGCTTGTCGCGATCAGACCAAACTTCTTATAGAAGAAGATCATGAAGATGATGGAGACCACCAGACCGGCCAGACAGGCTTCCAGACCCTGTTTGATGTTCTGCATACCCAGGGTTGGACCAATGGTACGCTCTTCAACAATCTGGATTGGCGCAATCAGCGCACCGGCACGCAGCAGCAGCGACAGCTGACGTGCTTCGTTCGGGTTGTTGATACCGGTGATACGGAAGCTGTTACCCAGTCGGGACTGGATATTGGCGATGTTAATCACCTCTTCCTCTTTCACCAGCACTGAGCGACCGTTCGCATCTTTCTTACCGCTGTCTTTATACTCCACGAACAGGGTTGCCATCGGTTTACCGATGTTGTCCTTAGTGAAGTTAGACATGATGTTGCCACCTGCGCTATCAAGCGAGATGTTCACCTGCGGCTGGTTGTATTCATCCTGGCTGGAAGTGGAGTCGGTAATGTGGTCACCGGTCAGGATCACACGTTTGTACATCACCACCGGCTGACCTTCACGGGTCTGCTTCACTTCAGAGTCGCCCGGTACGCGGCCAGAGGCGGCTGCGGACTGGTCAACGTTGGTGTTTACCAGACGGAACTCCAGGGTCGCGGTCGCGCCCAGAATCTCCTTCGCACGCGCGGTATCCTGAATACCAGGCAGTTCAACCACGATACGGTCAGCACCCTGACGCTGTACCAGCGGCTCGGCTACCCCCAGCTGGTTTACACGGTTACGCAGAATGTTGATGTTCTGCTGAACGGCGTATTCACGCGCTTCGCTCAGACGGGCATCCGTCATCACGGCGCGCAGCTGGTTGCTGCCCTGCGAGGTGATCACCAGATCGCGGTGACGCGACGTCAGGTAAGTGACCGCCTGGTCGCGTGCAGAGCCGTCGCGGAACGCGATGCTCATGCCGTAGTTCTCTTCCTTACGCACGGTGGTGTAAGGGATGCCTTTATCACGCAGATCGCTGCGCAGGCTGTCGATGTTCTGTTCCTGCAGCTTGCCCAGCGCGGTATCCATATCCACTTCCATCAGGAAGTGCACACCGCCACGCAGGTCGAGACCGAGTTTCATTGGCTCTGCGTTTAGCGCAGCCAGCCAACGCGGAGTTGCAGGAGCAAGGTTCAGCGCCACGACATATTTATCACCCATCACGCCCATCAGCGCTTCACGAGCGCGGAGCTGCGTATCGGTGGAGTCGAAGCGAGCAAGAATAGCGCCCTCTTCCAGTGCCACAGACTTAGCGGTAATTTTTTCTTCTTGTAACGTTTTCTGGACCTGGATCAGCGTTTGCTCACTGGCGGCGACACCGCGCGCGCCAGTGATTTGAACAGCCGGATCCTCACCATACAGGTTGGGAAGCGCGTACAGCAGGCCGACGATAATCACGACGACCAGCATGATGTACTTCCACAAAGGATAACGGTTTAACACGGCAGTTCCCTTTGGGAAATGGTTGGATTACAGCGCCTTCATGGTGCCTTTCGGCAGAACGGCAGCTACGAAGTCACGTTTGATAACCACTTCAGTGGTGTCGTTCAGGGCGATAGCAATGTAGCCGTTTTCCGCTACTTTGGTCACGCGACCCACCAGGCCACCGTTGGTCAGCACTTCATCGCCTTTCGCAATGGAGTTCATCAGGTTTTTGTGCTCTTTGGTGCGTTTCTGCTGTGGACGCAGGATCATGAAGTAGAAGATCAGACCGAACACAACCAGCATCAGGATCAGAGACATTGGGCTGCCCTGCGCCGGAGCGCCAGTTGCTGCTACCGCATCAGAAATAAAAAAGCTCATTTAAATTCCCTCATTATTAAAATTAATCAACGTTCAAAGGTGGTACAGCACGGCCCTGACGTTGGTAGAAATCGGTCACGAAGCTCTCTAATTTACCCTCTTCAATGGCCTTACGTAAACCAGCCATTAAGCGCTGATAATAACGAAGATTGTGAATGGTATTGAGACGCGCGCCCAGAATCTCGTTGCAACGATCAAGATGATGCAGGTACGCGCGAGAATAATTGCGACAGGTATAGCAATCGCACTCGGCGTCGAGTGGGCTGGTGTCGCTTTTATGCTTCGCATTACGAATTTTTACCACGCCATCGGTCACGAACAGGTGACCATTACGGGCATTGCGGGTTGGCATCACGCAGTCAAACATATCAATACCGCGACGAACGCCTTCAACCAGATCTTCTGGTTTACCCACACCCATCAGGTATCGCGGTTTATCAGCCGGGATTTGCGGGCAGACGTGCTCCAGGATACGGTGCATGTCTTCCTTCGGCTCACCCACAGCCAAACCGCCGACAGCGTAGCCATCAAAACCTATCTCTACCAGACCTTTAACCGAGATATCACGTAAATCTTCGTAAACACTGCCCTGGATAATGCCGAACAGCGCATTTTTGTTGCCGAGCGAGTCAAAACGGTCGCGGCTACGCTGCGCCCAGCGCAGTGACATCTCCATGGAACGCTTCGCGTAATCCCAGTCTGCCGGGTATGGCGTACATTCATCGAAGATCATCACGATATCGGAGCCGAGATCGTACTGGATTTCCATCGATTTTTCAGGATCCAGGAAGATCGGGTCGCCGTTGATTGGGTTACGGAAGTGCACACCCTTTTCGGTGATTTTGCGGATATCGCCGAGGCTGAAGACCTGGAAACCGCCGGAATCGGTAAGAATGGGGCCTTTCCACTGCATGAAGTCGTGCAGATCGCCGTGCAGCTTCATGATCTCCTGGCCAGGACGCAGCCAGAGGTGGAAGGTGTTACCGAGGATGATTTGTGCGCCAGTGGCTTCAACTTCTTCCGGCGTCATCCCTTTTACGGTGCCGTAGGTGCCCACAGGCATAAACGCGGGGGTTTCTACCACGCCGCGATCAAACACCAGGCGACCGCGGCGTGCGCGACCGTCGGTGGTATCGAGTTCAAATTTCATTTTTTTTCCTCTGTGTCAGAAAAACAGTCCAACACATTATTCCGGTGCCGCGGACTTATTCCCCGACACGCTCATTCAAAGCCTGCGGATTGTACGTGATAAACATCGCGTCCCCGTAGCTAAAAAAGCGATAATTTTGTTCTACCGCAGCCTTATAGGCATTCATCGTATGCTGATAACCCGCAAAGGCGGAAACCAACATAATCAGCGTCGATTCAGGCAGGTGGAAATTGGTCACCAGCGCATCAATCACTTTGTACTGATAGCCCGGGTAGATAAAGATTTGCGTGTCGCCAAAGAAGGGTTCAATCAATTCGCTCTTCGCCGCCTGCGCCGCGCTCTCAAGCGAGCGTACAGAGGTGGTCCCCACCGCGATAACGCGGTTGCCACGCGCTTTGGTCGCCATTACCGCATCCACAACCTCTTGCGGGACCTCTGCGTATTCCGAGTGCATGATGTGGTCTTCGATAGAGTCCACGCGCACGGGCTGGAAGGTGCCCGCGCCGACGTGCAGCGTTACAAAGGCCATCTCAACACCTTTGTCGCGCAGTTTTGCCAGCAGGGGTTCGTCAAAGTGCAGGCCCGCCGTCGGCGCAGCAACTGCGCCTGGCTTCTGGCTATAGACGGTCTGGTACAGCTCGCGGTCGGCCTCTTCGTCCGGGCGCTCAATATAGGGCGGTAGCGGCATATGGCCAATGGCATTCAGAATATCCAGCACCGGACGTTCGTCGTTGAACTGCACTTCAAACAGGGCATCATGGCGCGCAACCATGGTTGCGTTGATGCTCTCGTCATCGCCCAGCAGCAGTTCCGCGCCCGGTTTTGGCGCCTTGGATGCGCGAATATGTGCCAGAATACGTTTATCATCCAGCATGCGCTCAACCAGCACTTCAATCTTTCCGCCGCTGGCTTTACGACCAAACAGGCGGGCCGGGATCACACGGGTATTGTTAAAGACCAGCAGATCGCCCGCGTTGAGCTTATCGAGCAGATCGGTGAAAGTACCGTGCGTCAGCGCGCCCGTTGGCCCGTCCAGAGAGAGTAAGCGACAGCTACTGCGCTCAGGCATTGGATAGTGGGCGATCAGGGAATCAGGTAATTCAAAGGAGAAATCGGCGACGCGCATGACTTATACTCGTGACTTAAAAACAGGCGGCTTAGTCTAGTGCTCACACCACTTTGCTGCAACAACTAGCCGACTCCGGATACCGAATCGCATGAATTTTCTCGCTCACCTGCACCTGGCTCACCTGGCCGATAGCTCGCTTTCTGGTAATTTGCTGGCCGATTTCGTCCGCGGCAACCCGGCAGAAGAGTACCCTCCTGAGGTTGTAGAGGGTATTTTTATGCATCGGCGCATCGACGTGTTGACCGATAACCTGCCCGAAGTGACCGAAGCGAAAGGCTGGTTCCGTCCTCACACCCGCCGCGTCGCGCCGATTACCCTGGACGTCATGTGGGATCACTTTCTCTCTCGGCACTGGGCACAGCTCTCACCCGAGATGCCGCTGTCAGAATTTGTTCGCTATGCCCAGACGCAGATAGCAACCATCCTGCCCGACTCTCCCCCACGCTTTGTGAATCTGAATCATTACTTATGGTCAGAGCGCTGGATGGAACGTTATCGCGATATGGATTTTATTCAGAACGTGCTTAATGGCATGGCCAGCCGCCGCCCGCGTCTGGATGCCCTGCGCGACTCCTGGCAAGATCTGGACGACCATTATGACGCACTCGAAACCCGTTTCTGGCAGTTCTATCCACGCATGATGGCGCAGGCAAAAAGCAGACAGCTGTAACCGGTGCGTCATTGATAGGCAAAAGCTCATCGAACGATTGTTAGGGCCTCTTTGAGTTAAGGCGCCACACTCTCTATACTGGCCGGCGTTGCGTTCCAAATAACCTTAGTAAATACAGGAGAATCATATGGTTCTGGTAACTCGTCCGGCTCCGGATTTTACAGCAGCAGCTGTACTGGGTAACGGTGAAATCGTTGAGAACTTCAACTTCAAACAGCACACCAACGGTAAAGCGACCGTTCTGTTCTTCTGGCCGATGGATTTCACCTTCGTTTGCCCGTCTGAGCTGATCGCGTTCGACAAACGTTATGAAGAATTCCAGAAGCGTGGCGTGGAAGTGGTTGGCGTCTCCTTCGACTCTGAGTTTGTACACAACGCATGGCGTAACACCCCTGTCGACAACGGCGGCATCGGTCCGGTGAAATACGCGATGGTTGCGGACATCAAACGTGAAATTCAGCAGGCTTACGGTATCGAACATCCGGACGCGGGCGTTGCGCTGCGTGGTTCTTTCCTGATCGACGCAAACGGCATCGTTCGTCACCAGGTTGTGAACGATCTGCCGCTGGGTCGTAACATCGACGAAATGCTGCGCATGGTTGACGCGCTGCAGTTCCACGAAGAGCACGGTGAAGTGTGCCCGGCTCAGTGGGAAAAAGGTAAAGAAGGTATGAACGCCTCTCCAGACGGCGTAGCAAAATACCTGTCCGAGAACGTATCCAGCCTGTAACTGGCAAGGTTTACGCAAAAGGCCCGCGCATGCGGGCCTTTTTGTTATTAATGTTTGCCTACCCAGACGGTGGCCGATATCGCCGGCAGAGAGAGCACGCCATCCTGCACGCTGCCTTTCCCCTCTTTCAGAAGCCACGTCTTCACGCTTAATAACGGCGTGTCGTCCAGTACTACTTCGCAGGCCTCACCGCGATTTATCGCTACCAGCACCCGCTGCTGGTTATAGACGCGTATAAACACCACCACGTTATCGTGCGCATAGATCACCTGACAACCGCCGTAGCGCAGGGCCTGGCTCTGTTTGCGCAGCTTCGTCATCCGCTGATAGAGCGCCAGCAGGTGTTTATCCTGCTTCTCTGGCTCCCACGGGAAGGTTTTGCGGCAGAAGGGGTCATTATTGCCATCCAGCCCGACTTCATCGCCATAATAGATGCACGGCACGCCCGGCCAGCTAAAGAGCCAGATGACCGCCAGCGGCAACCGCGCCACATCTTTGCCCAGCAGCGTTTTAAAGCGTGCGGTATCGTGGCTATCCAGCTGGTTGAACATCCGGAGCTGCTGCTGATGCGACAGGCTGGCGCGGTAGTTATCCATCCACGCCATGCAGGTTTCAGCGTCGATACGCTGCGGATCGTAAGAGATATCCGTATTCGCCAAAAAGCCCCAGAGCGGGAAAGTAAAACCGCGATAGTTCATCGCCGAATCTTCCGCATCGGCCTGCAGCCACTGACGGGCATCACCGAAATGCTCGCCAAAGACAAAGGCATCTGGCCGGGCGGCTTTCGCCGAACGGGTGATACCGGCGACGTGCTGCAAATTATTCCGCGCGCCGCCCGCTTCGCCAAGCATATGCACGACATCCAGCCGCCAGCCGTCCATGTTCCAGGGGGCTTTCAGCCAGTGGCGGACAATACTCTCCTCGCCGCCATAAATCTCCTGCACCAGCGCATCCGAGGCATAGTCCAGCTTCGGCAGGCTGGGGTAACCCAGCCAGTCAAGCGCGTAGCCCTCGTCGTTGAAGCTATACCAGTCACGCTGGGCCGATTGCGGATTATGACAGGCGCCGCCCATTGTCTGGTTGTGGCGATCAAACCAGGCATGAGAGTCGCCGCTGTGGTTAAAGACGCCGTCCAGAATCAGGCGCATCCCCTCACGGTGAGTATTTTCACGCAGGCGCAGCAATGCTCCATCGCCACCGAACTGCTCATCTACCCGGCGATAATCCTCGGTATCGTATTTGTGCACGCTGGGCGCGGCAAAGACCGGATTCAGGTAGAGCGCCGTGACGCCGAGTTTTTTCAGATAGGGTAACTTTTCGCTGATACCGTCCAGATCCCCGCCATAGAAAGTGGAGCCGCCCGCCTGCGCGGTGACGGGCTCATCCCACTGGCGGAAGATAACCTCCTGCCCGGCGGCGTGGTGATAATAGCGTTGATCCTGCAATGCCGTACGCTGCTGGCTGCGGGCGAAGCGATCCGGGAAGATTTGGTAGAAGACCTGCTCCACCACCCACTGAGGGCCATTATCGGGATAATCGACGGCAAATTGCTCCAGACGAGCCGGTGGAAAACGGCTGAAGCCCTGGGGGGTAAACCACAGCTGGCGGTCGTGCCAGAGCAGTTTAAAACTGTAGCGTCGACGCGGCTGGCCGCTGTTCAGATCGATCGTGGCCCGCCATGCCGTGATCCCCGGCTGCGGCTGGCTACGCTGTTTGTGCATTTTCAGCGTCGTCTCTTCATTGTCCACTTCGGCGCGAAGCGTCACCCGCTCAGGCTGGTTGTCGCCTGCCAGCCAGAGCGTAATCACGAGCTTGTCTTTGTTTTGCTTAACAAATGGGGCAACCGCGAGGTGCCATGCCTTCAACATTTCGTATCCCCTTTCCCAGAATTGAGGCCACCTTGCCATAGGGTAGAGGATGTTCACTCATCGCGGAGACAATTATTAGGGGAGGAGATCGGGGGAGGAGAAAAAATGCCCGGCAGGTGCCGGGCATTCTGATTACTGTACCTGGGCGATCCGACGTTCGTGGCGGCGTTTGAAGAGCCAGCCCACCAGCAGCAGAGCGATCCACGCGAAGCCTACGTACAACGAAATGCGGGTATCCGGGTGGTAACCGATCAGCGCGATAATAAAGACCAGGAAGATCAGCCCAACGATCGTCGTCGCTACCCCGCCCGGCACTTTAAACTTCAGCGCTTTCGAGGCTTCTGGCCCCAGACGGCGGCGGAAGGCGATCTGCGACAACAGGATCATAATCCACACCCATACGGTGGCGAAGGTAGCCAGCGAAGCAATCACCAGGAAGACGCGCTCCGGCATGATGTAGTTCAGGTAGACCGACAGCAGCAGCGCGACTGTCATTACCATCACCGTCACCCACGGCGTACCACGACGGGAGGTTTTGGCGAAGATCTTCGGCGCACTGCCCTGCTCGGCCATGCCGTGCAGCATACGACCCACGCCAAATACGTCGGCGTTAATGGCCGAGAGCGAAGCGGTCAGCACCACAAAGTTAAGAATGCTGGCGGCAAAGGCAATCCCCAAATGCTGGAAGGTAAGGACAAATGGGCTGCCGTTGGTGCCGACCTGATTCCACGGGTAGATGGACATAATGACGAACAGCGTGCCTACATAGAAGACCAGGATACGCATTGGCACTGAGTTAATCGCACGAGGAATAGATTTTTCAGGATCTTTCGCTTCGCCCGCGGTAATACCGATGATTTCGATCCCGCCGTAGGCAAACATCACCATCTGCAGCGACATCACCATTCCAATCCAGCCGTTGCTGAAGAAGCCGCCGTTGCTCCAGAGATTATGAATTCCGGTCGCTTCGCCGCCGTTGCCAATGCCCCAAATAATGATGCCAAAGCCGGCAGCAATCATCACAATGATGGTGGCGACTTTAAAGAACGAGAACCAGAACTCCAGTTCACCGAACACTTTTACGCTCATCAGGTTAACGGCGCAGATGATCATCACGACGCTTAAGACCCAGATCCAGTGCGGCACCGTGGGGAACCAGACGCCCATATAAATTCCGAACGCGGTCACATCGGCGATGGCCACAATCAGAATTTCAAAGCAGTAAGTCCAGCCGGTGATATACCCGGCCAGTGGCCCGAGGTTTTCCTGGGCATAGCGTGAGAACGAGCTGGCTGAGGGGTTATGAACCGACATCTCCCCAAGGGCACGCATGATGATATAGGCCGCGGCGCCGCCAATAATATAGGCCAGCAATACGCTGGGACCGGCCATTTTTATGGCATCTGCCGAGCCATAAAAAAGGCCCGTGCCTATTGCAGAACCCAGTGCCATAAAGCGAATGTGACGGGCGGTGAGACCCCGCTTGAGTTTGTTAGAGCTTTCCATTTATGTCTTGCCATTCAACACAAAAAAACAAAAAACCACGGGGCCATAAGCCCCGTGGTTGTACATTCTGCCGTTGATTAATGCGCGTTCGATGTAACCTGGCGTCCTGCAGCACGATCCCAGATAACAGCCAATACCAGTGCAACAACGGTAGGCATCAGCCAGGCCAGCCCCTGCTCAGACAGCGGCAGACGCTGTGTCCAGGCAGGCAGTACGTCGCCAATAGCGGATGCTTTAATCCCGTCAAGGATACCAAAAATCAGGCTGATAAACATGGCCGGGGCAATAATTCGTGAGGAGTTATGCCACCACGGGCGGGTAAAGCTCAGCACAACCAGTACAATACACGGCGGGTAAATGGCCGTCAGTACCGGAATGGACACCTGAATCAGGTGGCTCAGTCCCAGATTCGAGACCGCCATTGAGAAGATGCCGAGGATAAACACCAGCGTGCGGTAAGAGAGCGGCAGATACTGCGCAAAGAACTCTGCACAGGCGCAGGTCAGCCCTACCGCCGTCACCAGACAGGCCAGGAAGATCAATACCGCCAGCAGGAAGCTACCTGCACCACCAAAGGTATGCTGCACGTAAGCATGCAGGATCGCCGCACCGTTAGCGCTCTGATCCACCAGCGTGGCGCTATCGGAACCCAGACGGAACAATGCCAGATAGAGCAGCGTCAGGCCCACGCCGGCCATCAGACCCGCCCAGATGGTGTAACGGGTCAGCAGACGCGCTTCCGTTACGCCACGGGAACGCGCAGCGTTGACAATAACGATACCAAATACCATGGCGCCCAGCGTATCCATCGTCAGATAGCCATTCACGAAGCCGTTAGAGAAGGCAGCGTTTGTATAGGCATCCATCGCATCGCTGATGGGGCCAGCAGGCCACATCACGGCGGCCAGGGCCAGAACGATCAGCGCCACGATTTTCAGCGGAGCCAGGAAGTTACCTACCGTATCCAGCAGTTTGCCCGGATAGAGAGAAACCAGAATCACAAGCGCGAAGTAGACCAGGCTGTAGATAAACAGCGGCATCGCGCCGTCGCCCGTCAGGGGCGCGATCCCCACTTCGAATGAGACGGTCGCGGTACGTGGCGTGGCAAACAGCGGGCCCACGGCCAGATAACAGACGGTCGCCAGCAGAATGCCAGCCACTTTACCAATCGGGGTGCTGAGGCTGTCCACGCCGCCGCCCACTTTCGCCAGCGCGATAACGGTTAGCACCGGCAGACCCACGGCAGTGATCAGGAAGCCAATGGCTGCCGTCCAGACGTGTTCACCCGCCTGCAAGCCAACCATGGGAGGAAAGATGATGTTGCCTGCGCCAACGAACAGCGCAAATGTCATAAAGCCCAGCGCAACGATGTCGCGCGATTTCAGATGATGGGTCATAAAACCTTACTGCCTGTGGATGTGGTGTTGAAAACGATGAATTTTTCGCCATCCCTGCCGGGACAAAACAGCGGAAAAAATACTCAATTTCAGTGGGATATACTCCCGTACTGGCGTGGAGAAGAATAGTTTTTCGATTTACCACGCAAATATAGTCGGTATGACGATATCTGGGGCGCAATTTAAACGCTTATAACGTTTAAAGGCAATATAGGATCTCAAAACCAGAACATTATGCCGGAATGAAAAGAGTGATTGGAACAATGAACCATGTATAAGAAAAACTCATGGCTAATCATGCGAACAAAAAAGCAACAGCAGTATGAAAATCATGCTCGCTTCGCCTGACTGCAAAGTAAACAGGCCAGCTTTCGCTGGCCTGTGGCAACTTCCGATTACAGCACTCCTCTCAGCCCTTTCAACTGGCAAGCAAACGTTCCGGAATAACGAAGCTGAAACGCGTGCTTACGCCGGGCTGGCTGGAGATATCGAGCCGGCTTTCATGGTGATTAATGGCATGTTTCACAATCGCCAGCCCCAGGCCACTGCCCCCGGTCTGCCGGGATCGGGCTTTATCCACCCGGTAGAAGCGTTCAGTCAAACGCGGAATGTGTTCTGGTGCCACCCCGGGTCCATCATCATCAACGCTAAACTCCGCGCCGGAAGCGACACGCTGCCAGCGCACCTTAATCGAGGTGCCCTCAGGGGTGTGATTCACCGCGTTATAGACCAGGTTCGAGATGGCGCTGCGCAGTTCATCTTCACTGCCGCGCACTTTTAGCGTGTTGTCCACGTCGAAGCTCAGCTGGTGTCTACCGTGGCTTAAGGTCTGGGCTTCACGTTCGAGCAGGCGCAGCATCATCGGCACATCAATGGTATCGTTCAGCGCCAGCGTTGGTGCGGCTTCGATACGCGAAAGCGTCAATAACTGGCGAACCAGCCCCTCCATCCGGTGGGTCTGTTCACGCATGGTGTGCAACGCTTTTTCGCGCGGTGCCCCCTCCAGCGTCTGCTCCTGCATCATCTCCAGATAGCCCTGCAACACCGTTAACGGCGTACGCAACTCATGGCTGACGTTAGCAAAGAAGTTTCTACGCGCCCCTTCCAGCTGGTGCATCTGGGTCACGTCACGCGCCACCATCAACCACTGTTGATCGCTGTAAGGCATGACGCGGATCTCAAGATGACGGCTATTGTTCAGTACCAGATTGTGCGGGCGGGTAAAATCGCGCGCTTTCAGGTAACGGGCGAATTCCGGATAACGCAGCAAGTTAAGGATATTCTGGCCGTTATCGTCCGGCCAGCGCAGGCCAAGAAGCTGCTGCGCCAGGCCATTACACCAGAAGATCGCCCCCTCTTCGGTGGTCAACACCACCGCGTCCGGCAACGATTCGGCGCCGCTGCGAAAGCGCTTAATCAGGCTACCCAGCTCGCGTCGACGCTTTTTATTACGCATCTGCATCTGGTGCAGGCCATACAGGAGCGGCTCCCAACTGCCGCTACCCGGCGGCGGGGTCATGCTTCTGTCTACCCATAGCCACCAGGAGAGACGCAATAAATTCCAGAAGTGCCAGATAAGCAGGCCGGTCACTGCCGCAAGTAAAAACCACGGAAGATAACCCAACACGGCCCCCAGAATCAGGGCCGGAATGCAGCATAAGATCAGTTCAAATAAAAGCCTTTTCCATGACAGACGTTCCAGCACGCGTCACACTCCTGTCATTGTTCAGTAACGGGTCGAGAATCGATAACCCGTGCCGCGGACCGTCTGCACCATGCGATCGTGCCCGCTGAGTTCCAGCGCTTTGCGAAGGCGCCTGATATGGACATCCACCGTCCGGTCTTCGACATAGACGTTAGTTCCCCAGACATTGTTGAGCAACTGTTCGCGGCTGTAGACACGCTCCGGGTGGGTCATAAAGAAGTGCAATAATTTGAATTCGGTGGGGCCCATATCGAGTGGGTTTTCGCCGGTCATGACGCGATGTGAGGTAGGATCCAGGCTAAGTCCCTGCATCTCAATCACCTCTTCCACCGCCATCGGCGAGATGCGGCGCATCACGGCTTTGATACGCGCCACCAGCTCTTTTGGCGAGAAGGGCTTGGTGATGTAATCATCCGCGCCGGTTTCCAGACCGCGGACACGATCCTCCTCTTCACCACGCGCGGTCAGCATCACCACCGGGATATCCCGGGTCAGGGCTTCACGTTTAATGTGTTTGATAAATTGCAGACCCGAGCCGCCAGGCAGCATCCAGTCCAGCAAAATAAGATCGGGCCAGGGTTCGTTGAGCTGGTTCACCGCACTGTCATAATCCTCGGCTTCAACGGGCTGAAAGCCATTTTGCTCAAGCACGAAACAGACCATTTCACGGATAGGTGCTTCATCTTCTACGACCAGAATACGTCTCGCCATACATTGCCCTGTCTTAATTAGGTTACATGATTGTAATGCGGCGTCATTATGCGTCAGATTTGTGACAGATTTATGAAAAACTGTTCCGGCTCAGATGGCAAGCTGTTGTTTTCTGGCAGCCGTGATTTTCCTGCCCTTAGACGTTTATAATCCCCTTCCCCTCTTTTTGCCACGGATCTGTTATGCGCATACTTCACACCTCAGACTGGCACCTGGGTCAGAATTTTTACAGTAAGAGCCGCGCCAATGAACATGAAGCCTTCCTCAACTGGCTGCTGGAGGTAGCGCAAGCGCAGCAGGTAGATGCCATCGTCGTCGCCGGAGACATCTTCGATACCGGATCGCCCCCCAGCTATGCGCGTGAGCTTTATAACCGTTTTGTGGTGAACCTGCAGCAGACCGGCTGCCATCTGGTGATTGTCGCAGGCAATCATGATTCCGTGGCGACCCTGAACGAATCCCGCGATCTGCTGGCGTTTCTGAATACGACCGTCATCCCCAGCACCGGACACCCACCGCAGGTGTTAAAAAAACGCGACGGCACCCCGGGTGCCATACTCTGCCCGGTACCGTTTTTACGCCCTCGCGATGTGGTGCAGAGCCAGGCGGGGATGTCCGGTGCAGAGAAGCAGCAGCATCTCCTGCAGGCCATTACCGATTATTACGCCAGACAATATGCCGACGCCTGTGCCCTGCGGAGCGATAGCGCCCTGCCGGTGATCGCCACGGGCCATCTGACGACCGTGGGCGCCAGTAAAAGCGACGCGGTGCGCGATATCTATATCGGCACGCTGGACGCGTTCCCGGCGCAGAACTTCCCGGCGGCGGACTATATCGCGCTGGGCCATATTCATCGGGCGCAGGTCATCGGCGGCTGTGAGCATATCCGCTACTGCGGCTCCCCTATCGCCCTTAGCTTTGACGAGACGGGGAAAAACAAAAGCGTGCATCTGGTCAGCTTCCACGACGGCAAGCTGAGCGCCGTCGAGACGCTGGAGGTGCCAGTAACCCAGCAACTGGCCGTCCTGAAAGGCGACCTGGCGTCAATTACCCAGCAGCTTGAACAGTGGCGCGGCGTCGCGCAAACCCCGCCGGTGTGGCTCGATATTGAGATCACTACCGACGAATACCTGCACAATATGCAGCGTAAAATTCAGGCGCTCACCGAGGATCTGCCAGTAGAAGTGTTACTGGTGCGCCGCAGCCGGGAACAGCGCCAGAAAAGTCTGCTCGCCGCCCAGCGCGAAACATTGAGTGAACTGAAGGTGGAAGAGGTCTTCGAACGGCGACTGGCCCAGGAAGAGCTGGATGAGACACGGCGCGCGCGGCTGAATGAGCTGTTTAACGATGCGCTGAATTCCCTGAATGACGAGGAGTCGCACCCATGAAAATTTTGAGTCTGCGCCTGAAGAACCTCAATTCATTAAAGGGTGAGTGGAAAATCGACTTCACTGCCGAGCCCTTTCTCAGCAACGGTCTGTTTGCCATTACCGGGCCGACCGGTGCGGGGAAAACCACCCTGCTGGACGCCATCTGCCTCGCGCTGTACCACGAAACACCGCGCCTGAACACGCTCTCACAGTCACAAAACGATCTCATGACCCGGGACACCGCCGAGTGTCTTGCTGAAGTGGAATTTGAGGTCAAAGAGGTGGCCTATCGCGCCTTCTGGAGCCAGAACCGCGCCCGCAACCAGCCTGACGGCAATCTGCAGGCGCCGCGCGTTGAGCTGGCCCGCTGTGAAGATGGCAAAATCCTCGCCGACAAAGTGAAAGATAAACTGGAACTGACCGCCTCCCTGACCGGGCTGGATTACGACCGGTTTACCCGCTCAATGTTGCTCTCGCAGGGTCAGTTTGCCGCCTTTCTCAATGCAAAATCGAAAGAGCGTGCGGAGCTGTTAGAGGAGCTGACGGGAACGGAGATCTACGGCCAGATTTCGGCGAAGGTATTTGAAAAACACAAAGCCGCTCGCCAACAGCTTGAAATGCGCGAAGCGCAAGCCGCCGGGGTGGTGCTGTTAAGCGAAGAACAACAGCAGCAGTTAGTTCAAGGTTTGCAGGCACTTACTGACGAAGAAACCTCACTGCTGGCCGAACAGCAGCGCCAGCAGCGCTGGCATCAGTGGTGGGTGCGCAGTGATGAGCTGGCCCGCGCCCAGCAACAGGCGCAGGCTGCACATCAGCAAGCGCTTCACGCGCAAACGGATGCCCAGCCGCAACTGGCGAGGCTGCAGCTAGCCCTTCCCGCACAGGCGCTGCGCCCGCTATGGACGCGCGAGCAAGAGCAGAGTGCCTCTCTCACCCGTACCCGCCAGCAAATTTCAGAAGTGAATGCTCGCTTACGTGACCGGATGGCACAGCGGGGGCGCGTCCGTAACGGTGCAGCCCGCAGCATGGCGCAGCTTGAGGCGCAACAAAAGCAGATGACCCACTGGATGGAAGCGCATCGTCAGTTTGGCCTCTGGAGTTCGCACATTGCCGGTTGGCGGGCCCTTTTCAGCCAGCAGCAACGCGATAAACAGCAGTATGATGGCCTCAACAAACGGCTTGCGGAGTTTAAGCAAAAACGCGCTGCGTTGCCGCAGCCTGCTCTGGCGCTGTCGCCAGAGGAGACCGCCGCCGCCATTGAGCGACAGGTGCAACTGCGCCCGGTGCGCCAGCGCCTCGCCACCCTGCAGGCTCGCTACCAGCCGCTGCAAAAACAACTGGCTGAAAATCGCGACGGTCAGCAGAAAGGAGAAGCAGAGAAAACCCGTCTGGAAGAGACCCTGACGGCGCGCCGCCTGCAGTATAAAGAGAAGCATCAACACTACCTGGATGTCAAAACGCTCTGCGCGCAGGAAGAACAGATTAAAGCGCTGGAAAGTTATCGCGCCACGCTGGAGGCCGGCAAAGCCTGCCCGCTCTGCGGCTCGACCCACCATCCTGCGGTATCACAATACCAGGCGCTGGAGTTAACGGAAAATCAGCGACGTCGTGATGAACTTGAGCGTGCGGTTAAGCAGCTTGAGGAAGAGGGTCTGCTGCTGCGCGGGCAACTGAACGCACGTGTTGAGCAGTTGCAACGCGAGGCGAAGCTGATCCAGACGCTCTCAGAAGATGAGCAAGCACTTACTAAAGCGTGGCAGGAGAGTTGCGCCCAGCTAGCCATCACCCACTCGATTCAGGACGACATTACACACTGGTTGAACGAGCAGGAGCAGTACGAGCAGCAGCTTTACCAGCTAAGCCAGCTTCACGCTCTACAGGTACAGTTAAACGACCTGGAACAGCAGCGACAGCAGAGCAAACAACAACTCGACGCCCAGCAACAGTCGCTGCAGAGCGCGCTAGAGGCGCTGGCACTCACCGCCCCCGCCGAGGGCGAAGCTGCGGCCTGGCTCGCCGAGCGTGAAGCCGAGGTGAATAGCTGGCAAGCGCAACAGACACAGCTTGCGGCCATCCAGGAGCGTATCCAGGCCCTGAAACCCCTGCTTGATACCCTACCGCCTTCAGAGCAGGAAGAAGAAGAGCCGGTGCCTGAAAACTGGCAGGCGATCCACACCGAGTGCATCTCGCTGCAGAGCCAACTGAATACGCTGCAGGCGCAAGAGAAAGTGGACGCCGACAGGCTGGCGGAATTACAAGAGCAGTTTGCGGTAGCCCTGGCCGCCAGCTGTTTTACCGATCAGCAGGCCTTCCTGGCCGCCGTGCTGGACGATGAGAGCGTGAGCAAGCTGGAGCAGTTGAAACAGACGCTGGAGCAGCAGATCCAGCAATCACGCGCCCTGGCTCACCAGGCAGAGCAGCAGTGTAAAGCGCATGCGGCACAACGCCCTGCAGATCTTCCTGATGAGGTCGCGATGCAGACCCTGCAGGAGCAGTTACACCACCTGGCGCTGAAACTGCGTGAAAACACTACCCGTCAGGGCGAAATACGCCAGCAGCTAAAACAGGACGCCGACAATCGCCAGCACCAGCAGGTGCTGATGCAGCAAATTGAAGAGGCCGCACGTCTGGCGGAGGACTGGGGATATTTGAATGCGCTGATTGGCTCAAAAGAGGGCGACCGCTTCCGTAAATTTGCGCAGGGGCTGACCCTGGATAACCTGGTCTGGCTGGCAAACCAGCAGCTAATCCGCCTGCACGGCCGCTATCTCCTGCAACGGAAAGTCAGCGACGCGCTGGAGCTGGAGGTGGTCGATACCTGGCAGGCCGATGCCGTACGCGATACCCGCACCCTTTCAGGCGGTGAGAGTTTCCTGGTGAGCCTGGCGCTGGCGCTGGCGCTTTCCGACCTGGTGAGTCATAAAACGCGTATCGACTCGCTGTT
Organism: Leclercia sp. UBA1284; assembly: GCF_002308415.1. Lineage (NCBI taxonomy): Bacteria > Pseudomonadati > Pseudomonadota > Gammaproteobacteria > Enterobacterales > Enterobacteriaceae > Leclercia > Leclercia sp. UBA1284. The sequence goes on along the minus strand of NZ_DBUS01000006.1, from coordinate 103,058 downwards.
CCTCGATGAAGGTTTTGGCACCCTGGATAGCGAGACGCTGGACACAGCCCTGGATGCGCTGGATGCCCTGAACGCCAGCGGCAAGACCATCGGGGTGATCAGTCACGTCGAGGCGATGAAGGAGCGCATTCCGGTGCAGATTAAGGTTAAGAAGATCAACGGGCTGGGCTTCAGCAAGCTAGACCGCGCGTTTGCGGTCGAATAAGACTGCGCCCTCTTGCGCTGCAAGAGGGCGACATCGTCACTGCGGCCAGAGCCAGGCGGCGCCGCGCACCCCGCTGGAGTCCCCGTGCACCGCTTTGCGAATCGGGGTCTCGCATTCGCCGCCGAACACCCACTGCTTCACCAGCTGAGGCACGGTGGCATAAAGACGATCCACATTGCTCATGCCGCCCCCCAGCACGATCACATCCGGATCCAGAATATTGATCACGTGCGCCAGAGATTTCGCCAGTCGCGTTTCGTAGCGGCTGAGGGCCAGTTCAGCAAGGGGATCCTGCGCATCAACCAGACGGATGATCTCATTCCCCTTCAGCGGCTTGCCGCTCAGTCGGTGGTAATCGGTGGCAAAGCCCGTGCCGGAGATAAAGGTTTCAATACACCCCTGCTTGCCACAATAGCAGGGCACTTCTGCGCGGTATTTCAGCTCATCTTCGTCCATCCACGGCAAAGGGTTGTGCCCCCACTCGCCCGCCGTGCCGTTGCCGCCGATATGAGAGCGACCGCCAAAGGCCACGCCCGCGCCGCAACCGGTGCCGATTATGACCGCAAAAACGGTCTGTGCCCCCGCCGCCGCCCCATCGATAGCCTCGGATACCGCCAGGCAGTTGGCATCGTTTGCCAGCCGCACTTCACGATTCAGGCGCTGGCTCAGATCTTTGTCAAACGGCTGGCCATTGAGCCAGGTTGAGTTAGCGTTTTTCACCACGCCGGTATAGGGCGAAATCGAACCCGGGATCCCCATACCCACGCTACCACTCTGGCCTGTGGCCTGCTCCGCCATCTCCACCAGCGTGGCAATGGTTTCTATGGTTTGCTGATAATCATCACGAGGGGTGGGCAGACGGTGGCGAAACAGCTGCTCCCCCTGCTCACTCAGCGCAATCACTTCGGTTTTCGTGCCGCCTAAATCGATACCAATTCGCACAGGACGTTCCTCATTTTTTTGATTATCAACAGAGTAGAAGTCGGCATCCCGATTAGCAATGCAAGCGATGCGACAATTCGTTATCATGCCCGCTGCATTTAACGACAAGGCCGTGGAAATTATCATGCTGTGGTTCAAAAATTTGATGGTTTACCGTCTCAGCCGCGATGTCCCGCTGCGCGCTGACGAGATGGAAAAACAGTTAGCCCTTTATACGTTTAGCCCTTGCGGCAGCCAGGATATGGCCAAAACCGGTTGGGTTCCACCGATGGGCTCTCAGAGCGATGCGCTGACCCACACCACCAATGGTCAAATCATCATTTGCGCCCGCAAAGAAGAGAAAATTCTGCCCGCGCCGGTCGTGAAACAGGCGCTGGAAGCGAAGATCTTCAAGCTGGAGGCAGAACAGGGCCGCAAGCTGAAAAAAACCGAGAAAGACTCGCTGAAAGATGAAGTACTGCACTCGCTGCTGCCGCGCGCCTTTAGCCGCTTCAGCCAGACGATGATGTGGATCGACACCGTTAACGGCCTGATTATTGTCGACTGTGCCAGCGCTAAAAAAGCGGAAGATACCCTGGCGCTGCTGCGTAAGAGCCTGGGCTCCCTTCCGGTCGTGCCGCTGACCATGGAAAACCCCATTGAGCTGACGCTCACCGAATGGGTTCGCGGCGGTACCGTACCGCAGGGCTTCCAGCTGCTGGATGAAGCAGAACTGAAGGCGATCCTGGAAGATGGCGGTGTGATCCGCGCGAAAAAACAGGATCTGGTGAGCGATGAAATTGCCGTACACATTGAAGCGGGCAAACTGGTAACCAAGCTGGCGCTCGACTGGCAGCAACGGATCCAGTTCATGATCTGCGACGATGGCTCCGTAAAACGGCTGAAGTTCTCTGACGAACTGCGCGATCAGAACGACGACATCGACCGTGACGATCCGGCGCAGCGTTTTGATGCCGACTTTATTCTGATGACGGGCGAGTTAGCCGCACTGATTCAAAGCCTGGTAGAGGGTCTCGGCGGAGAAGCACAGCGCTAATCGGCCATGCTGTTCACCCTCTCCCAACCGGGAGAGGGTAAAAAAAATTACAGATAACGGCAGAGATAAGAGGCCGGCTCAGCCACCTGCAGGTGGAACTCGCTATGGCCCGGAACGTTAAAGATCTGACCCGCAGTAAACAATTTCCACTCCGTCTCACCCGGTAACAATACCTTCAGAGAGCCACTGACGACGGTCATCTCTTCAGGCTGAGCGGTACCAAAAGTATATTCCCCTTCAGCCATCACGCCGACACTGGCATTGCCAGTGATGCTGCTGGTAAAACCGATGGACTTCACTTTACCGGAAAAGTACTCATTACTTTGAAGCATGAACTGGCCCTTTTTGTTGTTGGATGTCAATCCAATATAGGGGGCACACTCACTGCCTGTCACGCAAAATCATTACCCCAGCAGCTCCGAGGCAAGCCGCGCCACCAGTACGTTTGATAACAAAACGGGCACATCGAGCGCTTTTTGTAATAGATCGCGATGACGCTGATGAAAACCGAGGCAATCCAGCATCAATACATCAGCTCCCTGCGCCAGCAGATCGCGCCCGGCCTCGATCAATTTGGCCTCGCTATCCCAGATAGGGTTCGCCAGCGAGTAGAGCGGCGGACGTTCTAACGCCTGCCATTTTCGGGACTGGTTTTGCATCAATTCGGGGATCGGCACGATCACCCCCACCTGATGACCATCCACAATCGAGGCCACCAGCGGCGGGATGATCCGCATCGGCTCAAGCAGGATCGCATTACGGGCCACCAGCCCGGATACCGGGGCGGTACTCATCAGCAGGATGACGTCATAACCCTGATTATCAAGCACTTCAATAACGGCCTGCAGATCGCGTTCGATCTTTTGCCGGGATACCGTCGCCATTTTACCGTCGCTTAACAGTGTCGGCAGGGAATCATCTCCCGACGCAACGCCGTAGGTCTCCATGACCGCCTCACGGCTTAGACTACCCAGCAAGCTATGATGGGTGATCTGCTGTTCCGAAATATGCTCGGTCAAGAGCGGTAACACTTCGCTTACTGGGACTACCCCAATCGTGAGGATCGCCAAGGTGGCCTTCATCTTTCTCGCCTTTCTCCACTACCACTACGTAAAACAGGCACAGGCTCACAACGCTGCGCGGCTCGCTGTTCTGATATGAACAGCACAATAGCGTAGCAGCGTATGTGCCTGCCGGAATGTAAAGATCCGGACGCCTGGCAGAAGGTATCTGTAATAACTAGATATTAACCTCTGCTTAACTTATTCAATGAGTGATAAATGTGATTTAGGCGTGGTATTTCCCGCTTTCAGATTTTTTTTAAGTCTTATCGGGATCTTCGTAGCGGACCTTGGCGTCGAGCGCTTCCTGCTCCGTTTCATGCTCGCTAATGAGCGAATCGGGTTTTGGATGGTCGGCACGCAGCTGATACCAGGTGACGGTCTGGCCCGTAGCGCCTTTCTCAACGGCAACGACACGGGCTTCACGCGGATAGGGAGGTCTTGTTGGCATAGTTCATCCTTTTTATCTTTATCTGGGGTGAACTATCAGTATAGACATCAGTTAGCTAACACAAGCCAGACGCAGCGCAGTAGCAATATTTTGTACCACTTCTGACGGGGAGAGCGAGGCATCAACCACATGGTGAGCCGCTTCGCGATAGAGGGCGTCGCGTTCTGCCAGTACTTCGCTCACCTCTTCGCTGATCGGTTTGCCGGTAAGCGTAGGGCGTTGACCCTCTTCTGGAAATGCCACAAGGCGCTCAACCAGCACCGGCACGGGCGCAGAGAGATAAATAACAGTGCCTTTCTCGCGCATAAACTGCCGGTTATAAGGAGCCAGAATAATACCGCCGCCGGTGGCAATGACGCCTGAGACCGCCGTCACCGCTTCCAGGGCTGCGGTCTCGCGAGCGCGAAAGCTTTCCCACCCTTCCTGCTCAACAATTTCAGCAATACTTTTTTGCGCGTGGGTTTGCAGCCAGCGATCGGTATCGATGCACTCACAGCCGCACAGACGCGCCAGCTCATGCCCCACCGTTGTTTTGCCGCAGCCGCGGGGGCCGATCAAGAATATAGGCTGGGTCATAACCTGGTGTTCCCCTTAAGGCCGCAAAGATGCGGAGCGTAACGTCGAAAAGTGGCCAATGATACCATTTAACTAGTACAGAAGTCAGTGTAAATTTATTTTTACAAATGTAGATTTATCCCCTGATAGTTAGGGATAGCGACTGTAAAGAAATGATTGCATACCTGATGCCGCACACCATACCTGATTGCGGCAGGGGCTGACAACCCCAGTGGCATAACGGGAGCACAATCCGACGACAATGCTGGGCTCATCCCTGACGACGTTTCACCTCGAGAAGCCATTTATCCAGCTCAGCAGCAAAGAGCTGTCGGTCGCGCTGAGATAAACTATCCGGCCCCCCGGTTTGTACGCCGCTGGCGCGCAGGGTGTCCATAAAATCACGCATCGTCAGTTTTTCACGGATGGTGGCCGGAGAGTAACGCTCACCTCTTGGATTTAGCGCGGCGGCGCCCTTTTCCAGCACTTCAGCCGCCAGCGGAATATCGGCGGTGATAACCAGATCCTCCGCGCTGCACAGACGCACTATTTCGTTATCCGCTACGTCAAAGCCGGCCGGTACGCGCATGGCGCGAATAAACCGTGACGGTGGGACTCGCAGGTTCTGGTTAGCCACCAGCGTCAGGGGCATTTGCACGCGCTCGGCGGCGCGAAACAGAATCTCTTTAATCACATTTGGACACGCATCGGCATCCACCCAAATCGCCATATTCTCTCCTTTCGATAACTGCCCCATTGTCGCCTGCTTTTCTTCTCAGGCAAAGCAGCGGATGAGGCGGAAGCTTTAGCGCTGCGTAACAATCCGCGCTAAGCTAGCCTTCCATACACATAACAAGGCATAAAAGAGGGAGACGTGATGGAGAAGAAAATCGGTTTTATCGGCTGCGGTAACATGGGTAAAGCCATCCTGGGCGGCCTGATTGCCAGCGGCCAGGTGCAGCCTGGCCAGATTTGGGTCTATACCCCGTCGCCAGATAAAGTCGCTGCCCTGCACGATCAGTATGGTATCAATGCGGCGCAGAGCGCCCAGGAAGTGGCCCAGGTAGCGGATATCCTCTTCGGTGCCGTAAAGCCTAATATCATGGTCAAAGTGCTGAGCGACGTCACCTCAAGCCTGAACAAGGATACCGTTGTCGTATCGATTGCTGCAGGCGTCACTCTGGATCAGCTGGCTCGTGCCATGGGCCACGATCGCAAAATCGTGCGCGCGATGCCAAACACCCCTTCGCTGGTCAACGCAGGCATGACCTCCATCACCCCTAATGCGCTGGTCACCACGGAAGATGTGGCCGACGTGGTGAATATCTTCCGCTGCTTCGGCGAAGCGGAAGTGATTGCGGAAGCGATGATCCATCCGGTAGTGGGCGTGAGCGGCTCGGCGCCTGCATATGTCTTTATGTTCATCGAAGCGATGGCGGATGCCGCCGTGCTGGGTGGAATGCCAAGGGCGCAGGCATATAAATTTGCAGCTCAGGCGGTGATGGGCTCGGCCAAAATGGTGCTGGAAACCGGTAAGCATCCGGGTGAACTGAAAGATATGGTCTGCTCGCCAGGCGGGACGACCATTGAAGCTGTACGGGTGCTGGAAGAGCGAGGGTTCCGCTCGGCGGTTATTGAAGCCATGAATAAGTGTATGGAAAAATCAGAACAGCTGAGTAAGTCCTGATCGCATGCCGGGCGTCAGGCCGCCACTTCGGTGCGGTTTCGTCCGGCGTTCTTCGCTTTGTACAAGGCAACATCTGCCGCCTTTAGCCACTCACGATAGTGCCCCATCGGCGGCGTGAGCGGTGCCACCCCAACGCTAATACAGAGCTTCACCAGCGGTGCGCCCGGCAGGCTTAGCTGCGCCAGCCGCTCATGGACTCGCGACATCGCGGCGATAGCGCTGTCCGCCGCGGTGTTACTCATGATCACCGCAAATTCGTCCCCGCCAAACCGGCCGATGATATCGCTTCCGCGCAGCGTGAGTTGTAGCTGGTGCGTAATGGCAATAATGGCTTCATCGCCAATATCATGCCCCCAGGTGTCGTTGATGGTTTTGAAATGGTCGATATCGATAAGGAGCATGGTGGCGTCACGGTGATGACGGCGGCAGCTATCAAACTCATTGCGCAGCAGGTCTTCCCAGTGCCGCCGGTTAAAGACGCCCGTCATGCCGTCGCGGGTACTCATTAATTCCAGCCGTCGCTTGTGTTCCGCCAGCCGGATTGCGGTCTGGTAACTGACCCAGGCAAAGAGCACCGGGTAGAAAATGAACACCGGCAGCGTGAGCCACCCCTGCAGCGCTGAGCTCACAAAGAGGGGGGGAATGCTGGCCATCTGCAGTGTCGCCAGGGCGGCAAGGGTCGTCAGCAGCGTGCCAGCAGTAAACAGCCGTAGCCCGCCAGCCCCCATCATGTTCATGCTGGTCATCATCAATAGCGCAGCGGTAGGAAACGCATTAACGCCCATCAGGCCAATCCAGATCCCGGCAATAATGGCATCAGCTTTCAGGTTATAGAATTCATTGCTGCGGGGATCGGCAGAGCGTGACGCCAACTGCCAGGCGAGATGTGGCCAGACGAACGCCCAGCCAACCAGCAGCAGCCACCAGCCGCCGGCCACAGGTTGCGTCACCAGAACGCCAGCAATGGGGAAAAACATCGTCGCAAGGCCAGCCATCCGCGGCAGGCGAACCCGCCGGGCGAAGCGTATGCCGGAACGATGATGGTCATCCGAGGGAAAAGGATAATCCCACTCTTCGCGCGTCAGCCCTTTCTGGTAAAAGTTTTCGTCATTCATTATCTTTTGGGAACATTCTGAAACAATTTCCCAAATTATAGAGAGGGGGTCCGACGGGGGAGTATGAGATTTTGGGTGAGCCGGGAAGCCCGCTCACCCATTAGCACTAGACAGCTTTCTTCAGACAGGCACTCATAAACTTATTACGGTCATCGCCTTTAAGAGACTGCTCTGTCGCCTTAACGTTACATTCACGCATCTTTTGCTGCTGTGGCGTCAGGCTCTTTTCGCCCGGTTTCGAGGCTCCATTTTTGAGGCAGTCGCTCATGTAAGTTTTTCGCGCATCGCCTTTCAACGCATCAGCCGTCGCCTGCTGGTTGCAGGTGGTCATACGTTGCTGTTGCGGCGTGAGGGTCTTCTCTTGCGCACCCACCGTGGCGATGAAAAACAGGCCGAAGATCAAAGTAACAAGTAATGTGATTTTCATAGCACTATCCTTCTGTGAATGATCACATTAAGTCTGGTCGTTTGCGGTAAAAAAACCACCCGGCAGAGAAGATTCCCGCCGGGCCTTCGTTTTACTTCATACCCAGAGCCGCTTTCATGGTGTAGAAGAGATCGGTCTGATCTGTCAGCCCCACCACGTTTGCGGCATGTGGACCATAGGCAGCAATGCGCAGCTGGCTACCGGTATGTTCCATCGACTCCTCTTCGGAGTTGCCATAGCTAATGGCCATCACAGCGCCATCTTTGGTGTTCAGCGCCTGGGTCAGACCCGGAGCTTTGGTATCCGGCGCCACAATCTGGCTGGAGTGAGCGTGGTCAGCCGTCACGATCACCAGCGTATTGCCATCTTTCTTCGCGAAGGCCATCGCTTTCTGCACGGCTTCATCCAGATCGACGGTTTCGCCAATCTGGCCGCAAGGGTTAGCGGCGTGATCCTGCTTGTCGATGGATGCACCTTCAACCTGCAGGAAGAACCCTTTTTCGCTCTTATCCAGAAGCGCGATCGCTTTTTCGGTCATCGCTGCCAGTGTCGGTACGCTTTCATTGCGTTTCGGGTTAGGCGCACAGGTGACGGCAGGCTTATCGAGATTACCGTGATAGCTGGCTTTTGGCCCTTCCCAGCGCACAGGCATATTGCCCTCGGAGAAGAGGCCCAGCAGCGGTTTATCCTGGCTGGCTTCGGTAATGGCCGCCAGTGAGGCCGCATCGTTAACCAGCTGATAGCCGCGCGCCTGGGCCTGCTCGCGCAGAGTTTTGCCCTGCCATTCACCGCTGGTGGCGGTCTCCATAAAGGTTTTGGCGCCACCGCCAAGCGTGACGTCGGCACGGGCGTTTAACAGCTGCTCCGTAATAGAGCCTTTACCGCCTTTTTCCAGCGCATTGGTGGCGCATTTTTCGCTGGTGACGCTCGGGCCGTAGCATTTACGTGACGTCACATGCGCCACCAGCGCCGCCGGGGTCGCGTCCTGCAATTCCGCCGTCGAGACGTTACCTGTCATCAGGCCTGCCGCTTTTGCCATTTCGAGAATAGTTTGGTGATCTTTTTCGTGAATATCCACGCCCAGCGCGCCGTTATAGGTTTTTACGCCGGTTGACCAGGCCGTGGCAGACGCGGCGGAATCCGTGACGTAATCCGGCTTACCGGTTTTTTTATCCAGCGCATAGTGGGTGTACTGGCCGGTAAGCGGCAGCGAATCAATCCCTTTAAAATATCCGCCCGCGCCTTCAGCATAATTTCGTGCAGCAGTAATTTCTGAATCACCCATTCCATCGCCAATCAGCAGGATAATATTCTTTGCTGGCTTATCATTTAAGGAGGCGCGCAATGCGGCGGTCTGGTCTTCCGACAAGCGACGCGCACCGCCGGGCTGGGTGATATCACCCTGAGCTGCACGATTTTCAAGAACGGGGAATGATGTTACCGTTTCTGCATAAATTGTAGGAGTCAACATCAGGGGAAGTAATGCAATAGCAAGAGCGCTCTGTTTCACTTATTTTCTCCATGTAAAAATACATAAAAAATAAAACAGAGCGACTATAGGCAACCGACGTGACAGATCGATGACAGCGTTTTAGATACGCAAACCAATCAGCTCCGCGGGTGCCGCAACAGCTTCTTTACGTATTGTTGTAGCATTTCGCTATCCTGCTCCGGCACCAGTGAATCTGGCCGTACCGCATCCAGCGCCCCTTCAACGCTTCGGATCAACGCCTGCTGATCGGACTGAGCCATCTGGCGTAATAACGCGGTGACGACAATTTCCAGCGCTTCAACCTGGGCTACCAGTTCTTTTGACTCTTCTTCCTTTTGGGCGAGCTTCACTAACAACTCAGCAATGAGATTTTTCATCGTGCTATTTCCTTATCAGATTTGCTCTGAACTTAGCACTAAGGATGGGGGTTGCAAAGAGGGAAAAGTATTATCTTCAGACAAATAAAATCCATTATTTTAAATAAATGCGATCCAGGTTCAGCGAAACGTTTTTATATTAGCGCCAGAGCTTGAATTGCTTTGCGTCATTAAAAAAACAGAAAGCCATTTTAGTTATTACCGTCAGGTTTAAGTATAAGAATATATAATACAGCACCGTTATCTTCTGTTACCGACGCTTCTATTAGCCTCCTGCTGACGGCGACGGCGTAATACCACCGCCAGGTACAGAATATTCAGCAACACCACTACCGCCGTGGCGGCAAAGACCCAACGAAATCCTGCCATAGCCGAAACCGACGCCCCAATCAGCGGCCCGGCAACGTTACCGAGATACATGAACGACTGGTTATAGCCGAAGATGCGTCCGGTCACCTGGTCGCTGGAGTATTTAACCAGCAGGGTCTGTACGGCTGGCAACATCGCGCCGTCGGCAAAGCCCAGTAAAAAGCGCAACACACCAAGCTGGAATGGGGTGGTGACAAACGACATTGCGAAGAAGAGCACCACGGCCACCACCAGCGTCGCCATTAAAATGCGTGCGGTGCCGATACGGTCTCCCAGCTTGCCCAGTCGCGGTGCAGCGATAAGGGCAGAAACACCCGGTACGGCGGCAATCATGCCGCTCAGAAAAGCGATATTGTTGCTGTCTGGCTCCATCGATTTGATAAACAGCGCCAGAATAGGCCCCACCGAGCCGTTACAGAGCTGGATCACCATCGTGGTGACGAAGAGAGCGATCATCAGCCCCGGATAAGGCAGTGAGGCAAAGACCGCTTTCCCGCTCAGGCGCTGCGCTTTACTAACGGTGGGACGCGCCCCCTCTTTAATAAGAAACAGCGTGACCAGAAAACTGACCATCAGCAGGATAGCGGTAATAATAAAGACCGCCCGCAGCCCTACGTGATCGGCCAGGAAACCGCCCATCAGTGGCCCGCCAATTACGCCGCTAATTTGCGCCGTTGAGAGCGTACTCAACGCCCAGCCGCTGCGTTCGCGTGGTACCTGCGACGCCACCAGCGCCATGGCGTTAGGAATATAACCGGAGGTCAGCCCCATCAGCGCTCGTAGCAGAAAAAGCTGCCAGACGTTGGAGGCGAAGGCCTGCAACAGAATAGCAATGGCCATTCCCAGGGAGGCACGCAGCAGCATAAGCTTCCGCCCTTTGCGATCGGCAAGGCTTCCCCACATAGGCGAGACGATGGCAGAGACCAGAAACGTCACGCTGAAGGTAAGCCCGGACCACATCGAAAGCGCCTCGTGGGAGGAGACCCCCAGCTGAGACACATACAGCGGCAGAAAAGGTAAGATCTGACTGATGGCAAGCCCGGTGAAGAAACAACCGAACCAGACCGATATAAGGTTAACCTTCCAGGATTCTATAGCGCGACACATTCATTTTTTTGAGCGAATTCGCTCATAGATTAGCAAGTTACGCCTCATCACAAAGCGCAGCTGATGCTGTCGGGATGAAGTTTAGTGTTTTATCTTCCCAGTCATCAAAAATGTGAAACAAATCACACTCTATCCTCTTTTAGCGGGGGGTTTATGCTTACGGGCAGTAACCATATCCCCGCATACCCAGATGAAAATGGTTAGCATGCGCCCTGTTGTACTCTGGCCCAAGCCCATTGCCAAAATAGCCGCAGCTGGCGCTAAGCATCGCCTTTAACCAGGGCTGCGTTCGGGCGTTTTTCCAGCCTTGCAGCACCGTAATTTTCTGCCCGTCTGCCAGCTGAAAGCCGCTAATATCGAGCGCCTGGGCGCTGGCATGCTCGCTGCGTCGCGCATCCTGTCGATGATAGATATTTCGGCAAGCAAAGCTGCCAAAATGGTCAACGCGAGTCAGGCGGCTCCCCATCATGCGCTGTGTCAGCGGTTGCGCCTGCTGGTGAATATAGAGCGCCGCACTGAGCGCAAGGGGACAACTGGCCAGGAAACTGCTGCTCAGCCCTACGCGGCCAAAGTCACGCACCCGCACCACATCCACCAGGGGACACTCCCCCCCACTGTCGGCAACCGTCTGGGTACGGATCAGCTTTGAATCGTTCGCCTGGCTGAGCAAGGTTTCGCAGTGCTCGGGCGTGAGTCGCCGCAGTTTAAACTGGGTGATTTTTCCGGGGGGATCGTCAAGCGAGAGAGGCGCAAAAGGGTTGTAGTAAGACGGCAACCAGCGATATCCCACCGCTGCCGCGCCGATAATAACAAGACAGATAATTAGACCTTTTCCTCGCACTTTCCCCCCTCCGTTGCTTGCTAAAACATTATGGCAGAAGGCGGCGAATCCCGCCGGGCATCGTGGTAAGGTATGGGTTTTGAGTCAGACTGGATGAGTGAGAGTAATGGCAAAGCTGCGTGTGGGTATTGTATTTGGGGGAAAATCAGCAGAACACGAAGTGTCGCTGCAATCGGCCAAAAACATCGTCAATGCGATTGATAAGAGCCGGTTCGACGTTGTGCTGTTGGGTATCGATAAGCAGGGACAGTGGCATGTTAATGACGCCAATAGTTACCTGCTTAATGCTGACGATCCGGCACACATCGCCCTGAATCCTTCTGACATGAGCGTCGCGGTTGTGCCGGGCGTGGCACAGAATCAACTGATTAACGCCAGCAACGCACAGGCCCTTCTGCAACTCGACGTCATCTTCCCGATCTTGCACGGTACGCTGGGCGAAGATGGGTCGCTGCAGGGCATGCTGCGCATGGCAAACCTGCCGTTTGTCGGCTCCGACGTACTGGGTTCCGCCGCCTGCATGGATAAAGATGTCACCAAACGTCTGTTGCGCGACGCCGGTCTGAACGTAGCGCCTTTCGTTACCCTCACCCGCGCCAATCGCGACAAACACAGCTTTAGCGCTCTACAGGCAGAGCTTGGCCTGCCGCTCTTTGTGAAGCCGGCAAATCAGGGGTCGTCCGTTGGCGTGAGTAAAGTCAGCAGCGAGGCGCAATTCAACGAGGCCGTACGTCTGGCATTTACCTTTGACCATAAAGTGGTGGTTGAACAGGGTATCAAAGGACGTGAAATCGAGTGTGCGGTGCTGGGCAATGACTTCCCCCAGGCCAGTACCTGTGGCGAAGTGGTACTGAACAGCGATTTCTACTCGTATGACACCAAATACATTGATGACAAAGGCGCACAGGTCGTCGTGCCGGCAGCCCTGGACTCGGCGGTAAACGACCGCATCCGGGCCATCGCGATTGAGGCTTATCAGGCGCTGGGCTGTCGCGGGATGGCCCGCGTAGATGTCTTTTTAACCACTGAAAATGACGTCATCATCAATGAAATTAACACCTTGCCTGGCTTTACCAATATCAGCATGTACCCGAAATTGTGGCAGGCGAGCGGCATCAGCTATCCAGAGCTGATTACCCGCCTGATTGAGCTGGCGCTGGAGCAGCATGCCGCCGATAGCGCGCTTAATATTACGGTAAACGGTTAATCGACATTATTCGCCGTCGGCTCTTCCGGGCGACGGCGAATAATCAATCCTGCCAGCCAGAAGCTAATGACCCATGTCACCAGACCTACCGCATAGGTTTGCCAACCCTTCGCTTCAAATCCCAGTAACCCCACAACCCCATTAAGAATAAAGATCAGCCCAATGGCAAAGGCGTAGTAATGCCAGTCACGGCGAATTTTGGCAGGCAGTTTCATGGTCGCTCCTGAATAAAAAAAACATCCTCGCATAGTTTCCGCGTCAGGTCTGTGTCCAATACGGAAATTCTTAAATGTTAATGAATTTAACTTAAGGTTGCGAAATTGTGAGTTGGTGCAGAAATCGGCGATCCAGGAGAAATCCATGCTGCAAATTACCACGATTCCGATATTGACAAATGCGATGACCTGTCAAACTTCGCTTATATCACTGGTGTATGGCCAGAACGAACTATACGGAGGTCTTTATGGCAGACTTTACTATGTCGAAGCCGATCTTTAATGGTAAACACCCGAAAACCTCCACGTCAGGTAATATCGCCTATGCCCTGTTTGTACTGTTCTGCTTCTGGGCGGGTTCGCAGTTTTTGAACATGTTGGTGCATGCACCTGGCGTCTATGAACATTTGATGCAGGTAGAGGACAGCGGCCGCCCGCGCGTTGAAATCGGACTGGGCGTGGGAACCATCTTTGGACTGATTCCCTTCCTGGTGGGCTGCGTCATCCTGGGTGTTGTCGCGCTAGTTAACCGCTGGCGTCGCTACCACTAATTCATTGCCATACAGCGAGCCCGACGCTCGTCGACACGCTTCGCAAACCAGGCTGTGGTCAGGTTGCGCGTGATCTTCGGGCTCTCAAGCTGAATGCCTGGCAACATCTCTCGCGGCAACGTCTTTCCACTCTTCTGCTCCGCTAACGCATAAACTTGCTGATAAAGTTTCGTTTTCTCGAAGCTCTGGCTATCGCTCTTCTCCAGCTGGTGTCGAATCTCGCTCTCGCTCATATCCAGCTTCCCGGCCAGCTTGCGAACCGCCATCTCGGTTTTGCCCGCCGTGCGGCTACCATACGCAATTAAATCGCCATCCAGCGCCAGCTTCACACCGCTGGCGCGGCTGACGGCATTCTGAAATGCCGCGTTACGGCTCGCGTACCAGCCTGCATTGAAGTCAGCAAAGCGGTACAGCGGCGCGCTGTAGCTGGCAGGGTAATTGAGCAGATGATAAGTCCCAAACCACAAGCCTCCGCGCAGGGAAAAGACCTCCTGACGCACGGTACCGTCATACTTCCATGGGTAACCGTCGGTGTGTTTCTCGGCAAAGGCGATACTAACCTGCATCGGCCCGCCGGTATGCACCGGGTTAAGCGAGCCGAAGAGCTTTTGCCCCATCGGTACCATGCTGATCATATCGTCGAAGATTTCACTCAATTGCTTCTCGGTTTTCACCGTGTCCAGCCGCTCGCTATAACTCTTGCCATCAGGAGAGGTGATTTTGAGGGCGGTATGGACCAGAAACGCCGGTATATGCATCGATTCTGCCCGTCGGTCGATCTCCTTCCAGGCGATCTTGTTCAGCCCGGGCACCTTAGGGTCGGATTGATACATTGACTCCTGCTGCGCTACCGCCAGTACCGAACAGATATTCTCTTCGGTCGGGGCTATCTTCTGGCTATCGAAGGTCTTTGCCAGCGCGCTGGCCCACTGGTCGCGATCTTTCACGCTGGCGGGCATTTTCTGCCGCACCACGCTCGCGACATCGACGGGTTTCTCGCCCTTTTTAAGCGGGGCTGCACCTTGCTCAGCACAGCCTGCCAGCACCAGGGCAGCAAGGAGTGATAACGGTAAGGCGCGTGATACGGCAAAAGGCATAACGACTCCCTGTATTAGCTTAACGTGTTGGTCACTTCCTGCAGTGGCTGGTTATCCAGCTCGCGTTCAAAGCTGCGTAAACGTTTATAGATAGACATCAACTCTACCAGCGTAGTCCAGGAGCTGATGAGATACTGGAACGAGCCCCTAACCTGGCCGAAGACGTTGGTGATCTGAGTCATTAGACCGAGGGTAATGGTACCGGCAACGATCGACGGGAACAGCAGGAATAAGCCGAATACGTTATCGACCTGCAGATAGAGAATGCGCGCAATGTTGAAGTACATGTAGTGGAAATAGAGACGGAAATAGTTTTGACGTACCGCGCTGAACAGCTGACGCACAGTAGGCGGCGAGGCCCGGTTAGCGTCATCTTCACCGTAAACCAGCTCTTTACGGTAGGCGGCTTCAACGCGCTGGTTTTTGAACTCCAGCCCTGGCAGTTTGATCCCCACCACCGCCAGTAAACCGGTGCCCATCAGCGACCAGATAATCGCGGCGATAACCAGACCGTACGGGACATGGCCGATAATGGGCAGATCCGGCACGTGAGCCGACAGGGTAACCAGCACCGGCAGGAAAGCGATCAGCGTCATGATGGCGTTGAGAAAGCTCACCCCCATATCCTCCAGCGTAGAGGCGAAACGCATCGTGTCTTCTTGCACACGCTGGGCGGCACCTTCGATATGACGTAACTGCTGCCAATGGGCCATATAGTGCTCGTTCATGGCGGTACGCCAGCGGAACACATAGTGGCTGACAAAGAAGTTATTCATCACGCCAATGATCACGGCGATCAGCGCGATGCCGAGGAAGACCCCCACTTCATGATAAAACTGGTCGATGGAGACCTTGTGCGGGGAACTGAGAGCCTTCTGGATCAGATCATAAAAGGGGGCATACCAGGCGTTGACCGCGACCCCGACTTCCACTAAAAACCAGGTGACAAAAATAATTAATGCCGTTCCCAGCACGGACCAGTACTGCCAGCGATGGGGTGAAAAGGTAAACCAAAAAAGGGCAAACAGCCCAACGCAGAGGGCGTAATAGGCGTAGAACAACAGATAGCTACGCGCCCAGAAACGTGCGGCACTAAGGGGTACGTCGCCGGAGGCACCAATAAGGCGCTCAAGCCAGGCGCCGCCCCCGGCCTGCCAGAAAATAACGGCGATAAGGCCCCATATAAATGCCGAGAGGAAAAAGGGCCCCGGCTTTGGGAAAAATGACTTAAACATAAAACTTCCTTCTTGTAATTATGGCTGTTGCTGTGTTCAACACATCACCACACGACATTGCATCCACCAGCCGGTCTCCGGCCGGTGCAAAAAAATCAGACCTGACGGGTAATTATTAGTTCGCTTTCCAGTGGGCGAGAATTGTTTCGGTGAGTTTCACACCCGGCGGATTGCCGGGAGCAATCAGATCGCGCCAGACATCGTTATAGTGGTTTATCAGCGTTTCTGCCCGGGCGGCAGGACGGTGGGCGGTGGTGTGCGCATCACCGGCGACAGTAATATAGTATCCCCGGCTAACGCCATTTTTAAGGGTGGTATCCACGCAGTAGTCGGTAGCACAGCCGCAAAGCACAAAATGATGAATATCCAGCTCGCTTAATAACGCGGCGAGCGAGGTGCGGTAAAACGCATCGCACGCCGTTTTGGTCACGTAGTGCGCCCCTTCCGGCTGGTGCAGTTCAGGTAACAACGCAAACCCCTCGCTCCCCTCTTCCAGCCCACCGGCTTCGGTATGCTGGATAAAAATGACCGTATCGGCGGCCTGGGTTAACTGATTGATACGTGAAACACATTGTTCGCGCTGAATACGAGGGGTCGCAAAAACACCTTGCTGCATATCGACAACCATCACCACACGCTTTTCTGACATCACCTTCTCCGGGTCGCTGAGCTACATAGGGGTCTATCATAAGCCCGATGTCACAAAATGGGAGATGGCACGTAATGAAATTGTTTTTATTTACTCGCGGTTACGTTTTTCCCGCTATCGTTAGGCTATTCAGCCCATTGCACCGGGCACGTTAGTAGTATAAATACGCTTAATTATCTTCATTTCTCTTATGGATGCTTTTCGTTGAAATCTTGTCTGCTATCTATTGCCGCGCTGTGTGCGGTGAGCCTTTCGACGGTTCAGGCTGCCCAACCGCTGACCACCCCGGCACTTGCCTCTGATATTGCCGACCGTTACGCAAACCTGATCTATTACGGCAGCGGCGCAACCGGTATGGCACTGGTTGTTATTGATGGTAATCAGCGCGTGTTTCGGAGCTTTGGCGAAACGCGTCCAGGCAATAATATTCATCCGCAGCTGGACTCCGTGGTTCGTATTGCGTCCTTAACCAAATTAATGACCAGCGAGATGCTGGTGAAATTACTCGATCAGGGGGTCGTGAAGCTTAACGACCCGCTGAGCAAATATGCGCCACCGGGTGCACGGGTGCCAACCTATCAGGGCACCCCTATCACCCTGGTTAATCTGGCGACGCACACCAGCGCCCTGCCGCGTGAACAACCGGGCGGTGCGGCGCATCGGCCGGTCTTCGTCTGGCCAACCCGCGAACAGCGCTGGAACTATCTGAGCACCGCGAACCTGAAAACCACGCCGGGCTCCCAGGCAGCCTACTCTAACCTGGCATTCGATTTACTGGCCGATGCTCTGGCTACCGCCTCGGGTAAACCTTATACCCAGCTGTTTGAAGAGCAGATTACGCGCCCGTTGGGCATGAAAGACACCACCTTTACCCCCTCACCGGATCAGTGCAAACGCCTGATGGTGGCAGAGAAAGGGGCCAGCCCATGTAACAACACGCTGGCAGCCATTGGCAGCGGCGGTGTCTATTCCACACCCGGCGATATGATGCGCTGGATGCAGCAGTTCCTCTCTTCCGATTTCTATTCGCGCAGCACTCAGGCTGACCGGATGCAGACGCTGATATATCAGCGCAGCCAGTTCCAGCGCGTCATTGGCATGGATGTACCGGGCAAAGCGGACGCGCTGGGTCTGGGCTGGGTGTATATGGCGCCAAAGAACGGGCATCCGGGAATTATTCAGAAAACAGGCGGCGGTGGCGGTTTTATTACCTATATGGCGATGATCCCACAATCGAACGTTGGCGCCTTTGTGGTGGTCACTCGCTCCCCCAATACCCGTTTCGTCAACATGAGCGATGGTATTAATAAACTGGTCACGGAACTCAGTGACAACAAAGCTCAGGTTGTTCCTGCTTCCTGATCGCGTTAATACTCTGCGGGTAAACGGTTGATACTGACCAGTTTACCCCGAACCATATTGATGTAATTCCCCTGACGCAACGCGGCCAGCACCTCGGCTACCACAGAGCGCGAAATCCGCGTGCGTCGCTGGATGTAATTCATTACCCCCACGCGCATACGCAGCGTCTCATCCCACTGGGCCATATCCAGCAGTGTCGAGCGGATCTGGCTATAGGAGTTGTTCCCTACTAGCTGTTTATCGCGTATTTCCATGACCCGATGATGCCAGGAGAGCCAGCAAAAGGCCTCCCGCCACAGGCCGGCTTGTTGTATGAGGGTGCGGGCCGTGGCCGCAGGAAGGTAAAAACCCGTGCAGGGTGAATGGGTGATAAGTTTGTATTCGGTACTACAGCCCATCATTCCGGCATTAATGCCAAAGATATAGGGTGCGGTCACTATTTCCATCAACAAGTCATCTTGCTGCCGATGAATTGCCAGCGTGCCGGTTTGCAGCAATAACGCAAACTGCTCCTCTTCGAAGACTTCCCCAAATACAGAGTGTTGTCCTGCCAGTTTGAACGTTTTGCTATGGTCAAAAAGGCACTTTTCAAGCCGGGAGAATTCAGGAACCGGCTTTGCGTAACGGTTCATGCAGACCTCAAATCATCCTTGAAAATACAATGGGGAGGCAAAGCCTCCCCATTTTACAACGACTACCAGGTGTATTTCACACCCAGGTTAGCACCCCAGTTCTGCTCAACGTCGCCGCCGCCCAGGTAGGTGGCGTCAGTATAAGCGCTGAAGTTTTTGGTGAAGCTGAACTGCGTTCCCAGACCTGCACGTACCGCAGAGCCTTTCACGCCGTTATCAATGCTATCGCCGTTAACATCAGCATTCTCGCTGGCATCGTCATAGACATAAGCCAGTTTGAAGTATGGCGTTAACGCCTGATCGTCACCGTAACCGAAGGTGTAACCCGCATCTAAACCGAGTTCATAACGCATGCTGTTATAAGACTGCGAACCCACCTGCAGGTCATTGCTTAGACGATAGTCATCACCCGACTGGAACAGGCCAGAAACCGCGGCATATGGCGTTAAGTAGCCTGCGTCGTTCGGCATCCAGTCGTAACCAAGCTTCAGGCCAAAGCCCCAGGCATCGGTATTTGTGCTGCCATCAACGTACTCGCCGTTGCTCATGGTCGCGCTCAGATCATTGTTGAAGCGGGTATAGCTCATGCTGCCATCGAGGAACATATCGTTGGCAAATTTAGCAGCGGAGTAGATCATCGCCGTCTGGCTATCCTGATCCACCTGACCTGAACGGTCATTCATGTCGCCTTTAGCGAAGGCTGCAGCTGCACCGACGGTCCATTTCGCGCTGTTGCCATCAATCTGGGTATCTACACCCACCATGATGCCGCTCACGTCCTGATCGTACTTGATGACATCGTTGTCGCCATCGACGTTACCGCCAAAAAAGCTAACCCAGGCGCCGCCCTGATCCGTCAGGCCATGACGCCCATTGGTCAGGCGGGTGCCTACGGTATCCTGCTGCAGATTCCAGATATTGGTATTCGCAGAAGGAATGCTCAGCGCCATATTGGCGTAATCCGTTAAGCGTTCCTGATTCAGAACAACAGTATCGCCCTTCTGCTGTGCCTGGTAGGTATATGCACCCAGATCGGCGCGGTTAGCCGCCGTGAAGGAGACGCGGGTATCAGCGTTGTTATCATAAACACGGATAAGCTCTTTGTTGCGATAATCTGCAACGCCGCCTTTACCGGTCGCGTTATCAAGACGCACTTTGTAGTTACCTGAGGTTTCACCATTAACGGCCAGATGACCATCAGCGTTGATGGCAATCACACCGTAATCGTACCCACTCTTCGTGCTGTCATTAGTGATATAACGCGCGTTGTTCAGATCGGAATTGAACACATAATCGCGGCTGGCAACGTTCAGCACGCCGCCGTCGGTCAGCACCAGTTTATGGGTATCAACCTGGCCCAGACCCAGCGCCAGCTCAGAACGGTTATCAACGGTGATGGTGTTCGCGTACAGATCGGCAAGCTCCTGAGTCAGGGTTACCTGGCTGCTGCTGTCGAGGTACAAGCTGTTGGTTGCCACACTACCGGCATCACCGATATTCAGGGTAGAGGCGTTAGTCAGCGTAATGCTATCGGCCAGCAGGCCGGAGTTTTCGACATTAACCTGAGAATGGTTCTTCACGGTCAACGCATCGATGTTCGACTCTTTACGCGTGTCCCACTCTGAACCGTTATCCAGTGTAACGTTGAAAATACCACTCTGATAAACCTGGGTACCCACCAGATGGTTGTTACTGTTGAAGGTTGAATCAGGCCAGATGCTGTTTGGTAACAGGGTAGTCAGATCAACGCTGCTATACCCCAGACCATACATCTGAGACGGGGCGATCATTTCCACGCTGGAGGTCGCCGCACCGACCCACTTGCTGCCATTGGTTAAGGTCAGATCCAGTTTATCGGTACCGTCCCAGCCGTTGGTGGTTGGGTTGTAAACGCCGTCGGCAGTGGTATCGGTCGCCGGGTCACCATTGACAAAGAAGTTATTATCAAAGGTGCTGGAGAACAACACATCGCCTGTCAGGGTCGAGTGGTCAAAGCTTGCCACCGTCTGCATGGCGTTATCTGCTGCGCCAGCCGCAACGATGAGCGCAGCATCATCCTGTGAGGTGGCACCCGGATTGCCGTAGTCGCTCGGCTTCGCTGACTGACCATAAAAACCGGTGGTTCCCAGGTCGCTGTAGGCACCGGATGTGACAGCAGAGTCGGTCACTTTGAGGGTGTTATTGAAGACATGCGCGCTGTTTTCGATGCCAACGGTGCTGTCGTAAGGGGTATTGTCCGGGTAGTTATAACCCTGAGTCAGGGTTATACCCGCGATGCGGGAGTTGTTTTCGATAACGATATCAGACTCAACATCCAGACTGATCGCATTGCCGAGCGCGTAGGTATCCCAGTAGTTGGTGGTGGTGGTGCCGCCTGTTACCACGTCGTAAGCGTAATGCTCATAGGTGTCGTTAATGGTGGTGTTATTCACCGTCAATGCGAAGCGGTCATACTGGTAGTGGGTAGAACCGTCGCGATTCACGCCGCCCGCACACTCCGTGGTGATACATTCAGAGGTGACCATACCATTAATGGTACTGTTGCTGATGGAGAGCGAGTTGCTTTTACCGCCGACTGCATCATCAAGGTAGTAACCAGAGATCACCCCGTTTACGACGGATTTGTTGATAACCGGATAGATATCGCCATCAACCGTGGCACTGGCATTGCGCCAGTCAGTGTAACCGTTATACAGCGTAGAGGCGGCGGTACCATCGTAGCCAAAGGTATTATAGGTTGTACCAGAAATATCTTTTGCATTTGCCTGAGAAGCGATAGCCATCGTGCAGGCTAATGCAATTTGAGATACAACAAGTTTCTTTTTCCATTTTTGCATTGGGTCATCCCTCCTCAGGGACGTAAGCAAGTTTGTCCATAAATACACAGCAAATAAATTGCGCAATGAATTATGCCGCCTCAAAACAAAATGGTTCAATGAATCGATGAATTATGTCCGAAAACAGACAGAATTAATAAACACTTTTTAATCGACAAAAATAAATTAAAAAATAACTTAAAAACAATAGCTTATATTAAAACAAAAGATACAGCGCAAAAAACGAAAGATCAGAAAAATAAATCAACAAAGCGAAACAAACAATTATCATGAATATTAAAATGAAACATGAAAGATAAATTGCCCGTTAATCACAAGGCGTTAGATAAGAAATAACATCAAGAAAACACTTTTTGAGGATGACAATATTATTGCCCTACTTATTTCCTGGCATTAATCAGGTTCATAAACCCGCGGGTACCGTACCGATCCGGGGCTTAAGGCTAAACGACAACTTTAGTAAAACAGTCCGGCAGCAGTTCAGGTAAACTGGTGCTCCTTATTTTCGCAAACGTCAGGCATACCATGACCGATTTAATTGCACGTCCCCGTCGCCTGCGCAAGTCACCCGCACTGCGCGCTATGTTTGAAGAGACAACACTGAGCTTAAACGATCTGGTGTTGCCGATTTTTGTTGAAGAAGAGATCGATGACTACAAAGCCATTGATGCCATGCCGGGCGTGATGCGCATTCCGGAAAAGCATCTGGCACGTGAGATCGAGCGTATCGCCAACGCCGGGATCCGCTCGGTGATGACCTTTGGTATCTCTCATCACACTGATGCCACCGGCAGCGATGCGTGGAAAGAGGATGGCCTCGTCGCCCGTATGTCCCGTATCTGCAAAGAGGCCGTGCCGGAGATGATCGTCATGTCCGATACCTGCTTCTGCGAATACACCTCTCACGGCCACTGCGGCGTGTTGTGCGATCACGGCGTAGACAATGACGCCACTCTGCTTAATCTCGGCAAACAGGCGGTTGTCGCCGCTGCCGCAGGGGCTGATTTCATCGCGCCATCGGCGGCAATGGATGGCCAGGTGCAGGCGATTCGCCAGGCGCTGGATGCAGCGGGTTTTACCGACACCGCCATCATGTCCTACTCCACTAAGTTTGCCTCCTCTTTCTACGGCCCGTTCCGTGAAGCCGCAGGAACTGCGCTGAAAGGCGACCGCAAAACGTATCAAATGAACCCGCTGAACCGCCGCGAAGCGATCCGTGAATCCCTTCTCGACGAAGCTCAGGGTGCCGACTGCCTGATGGTGAAGCCGGCGGGGGCCTATCTGGATATTCTGCGCGACATCCGCGAGCGTACCGAGCTGCCATTGGGTGCTTATCAGGTGAGCGGTGAATACGCGATGATCAAATTCGCGGCACAGGCGGGCGCCATCGACGAAGAGAAAGTGATCCTGGAGAGCCTGGGCGCGATCAAACGCGCGGGCGCGGATCTGATCTTCAGCTACTTCGCGCTGGATCTGGCTGAGAAGAAAATTCTGCGCTAATCCCCCACTCGACCGGGTAGCGGCTTTGCCCTGCCCGGCCTGAACCTCCCCGCACGAATCTTCACTAATCTGCAATAGAAACGACATCTGGCCCTACTACTGTCTCGGCAGGACAGGAGGAGAAGCCACCATGTTTAGTCTCGACAGCGTTCTCGATGACCTTTGGCCTCAGGCGAGGCCTGCGCCCTGGCAAAAAAGCCTGTTAAAAAAGCTATTTTATGAAGAAGAGTTTCAGCAGTTCGCCGCTACTCACCGCCACCTGAAAGGACTCGATATGGTGGAGCAGGTTCTGGAGCACCTGGATATTCATTGCACCGTCTCCGCCCGCGATCTCCAACAAATCCCCGAACACGGCCCGCTGGTCATCATGGCAAATCACCCCACAGGTACTCTCGACGGGCTGGCGCTCATGTACGCCGTCTCGCGCGTTCGCCGCGATGTCAAAGTGGTAACCAATCGTATGCTGACGCACCTTGAGCCGTTAAGTTCGCTGTTTATCCCGGTGGATAACCTGGGTGGTAAAACGGCGAAAACGTCGTTGATACAGATGGAACAGCATCTGCAAAACGCCGGTGTACTTATTTTCTTCCCGGCGGGCGAGGTCTCGCGCCCTACCCGCAAAGGGATCCGCGATAAAAAGTGGCATTCCGGCTTTATCAAACTCGCCGGTAAACTTCGGGCCCCTTTGCTGCCGGTACACATTCAGGCACGTAACAGCCTGCTGTTTTATGCCACCACGCTGATCTCCCCTACCCTTCCCCTGCTGTTATTGATGCAGCAAATGTTCCGCCGTCGCCACAGTACGCTGCCGATTAAGATCGGCGAGCAGATTACCTGGCACAGCTGGTTTAGCCCCACCTTATCGCCCCGTGAGATGGCAGAGCAGTGCCGCCGGCACGTAGTACGTCTGGGGAGAGGACTGCCCGGTATCTTTAAAACTGTCTCTGCGATTGCCCGCCCCGAAGATCGGGCGCTGCTCAAACGAGAGCTGGCGCTGGCGGAGTGTCTCGGGAAAACCGGCGACGGGAAAATCATCTATTTATGGCAACGCAACGGGCAGGAAGAGGCCCCGCTTCTGCGCGAACTGGGGCGTTTACGGGAAATTTCGTTCCGGGCCGTGGGCGAAGGCAGCGGCAGACGACGCGATACCGACAGCTATGACGATGACTACCTGCACCTGATCCTGTGGGATGAAGAGGAGCTGGAGATCGTTGGTGCCTACCGCTTTATGCCCACGGCCGCTCAGGTCGAAAAACGTGGCGTGGAGGGGCTGTATAGCTACAGCTTGTTCCAGTACGACGACAAAATGGAAGAGGTGCTGGCGCATGGCATTGAGCTGGGACGCAGCTTCATTCAGCCACGCTACTGGGGGCGTCGCGGGCTGGATTATCTCTGGTCTGGCATTGGCGCCTGGCTGGCTCGCTATCCGCAGTATCGTTATCTGTTTGGCCCGGTCTCAATTTCAGGGGGACTACCGCCCGACGCCCGGGATTTACTGGTGGCCTTTTACCGCCTCTGGTTCCCGGCGAGCCACCCGTTGGCGGCCTCTCGCCAGCCTTATCCGGCATCACTGCCTGACGTGCTGGCGCAGTTTGGTGGGGTAGACTACGTTGATGACCTGACCCGGCTGAAATCACTGCTGGGTAATATGGGCTGCGGCATTCCGCCGCTCTATAAACAGTACTCTGAACTGTGCGAACCCGGCGGCGTGCAATTTATCGATTTTGGCAGCGATCCGGCCTTCAACAACTGCGTCGATGGGCTGGTGCTGGTGGATTTGTGTTATCTGAAGGCGAACCGCTATCAGCGGTATATTGAGGCGCATTTACCTCCCTCACCCTAAAAGGGAAAAGCTGAACACCGTACTACCCCATCTCCTCGCCCCAAAGGGGCGAGGAGATGGTAAAGGGAATCAGCTCGCACGATAAAACGGCTTATCCCCCAAAATTGTCGCTCGCTGCATAATCCGGCGCTGCGGCAGGTAATCCGCGTTGGCATAGTGCTGCGTCACGCGGTTATCCCAGATCGCCAGATCGTTCTCCTGCCAGCGCCAGCGCACCTGAAACTCCGGTTTGGTGATATGCGCGAAGAGGAAGTGTAACAGCGCCTCGCTCTCTTTTTCGGTGACGTCCACAATACGGGTGGTAAACCCTTCGTTCACAAACAGCGCCTGTTTGCCCGTCACCGGATGGGTACGCACCACCGGATGCAGCAGCGGAGGATGCTTCGCCACCGCCTCTTGCCAGCGCTGGTGCTCCTCTTCGGTCTTACGGTACTTATACTCCTGGAACGATTTCTTAAAATCGTGCTCCGCTCGCAGTCCGCTCAGTAGCGTCTGGAAGGGTGCCGATAACGCCTCAAAGGCTGCAATACCGCTGGCCCACAGCGTGTCTCCACCCGTTTCGGGTAACAGTTTCGCCGCCAGAATCGCCCCGGCAGGTGGCGTATCAATAAAGGTCACATCGGTGTGCCAGTTGTCATTATCCGGCGGGTTATTGTTATGGGTATCCAGCACAATTATCTCCTCCACCCCTTCCGCATGGGGATAGACGGGGTGGATATGCAGATCGCCAAAACGCAGTGCTAGCGCGCGCTGCTGCTGTGGCGTGATGGCCTGCTCGCGCAGGAAGACCACCTGATGGCGCAGCACCGCATGATACAGCTGCTCAAACTGGTTATCGCTCAGCGGGCGGCTGACATCCAGGCCCGAGACCTGAGCGCCAATGTACGGCCCCAGCGGGGTAATGGTCAGACGTTCACTCATTGAATCTCTCCATGCCAGGGCGTCAGACGACGCTGTAACGCGCGCAACCCCAGTTCTAATCCGAAGGCAATCACGGCAATCACCGCAATACCTGCCAGCACCACGTCAGTCGCCAGAAACTCTCCAGCCGACTGCACCATAAACCCCAACCCACGCGTGGCGGCGATAAGCTCGGCCGCCACCAGCGTCGACCAGCCCACGCCAAGACCAATACGCAGCCCGGTTAAAATTTCCGGCAAAGCACCGGGCAAAATCACAAAAAGCAGCACCTGCACGCGGCTGGCGCCAAGCGACTGCGCGGCACGAATCCGCACCTGCTGAGCACTTTTCACCCCCGCCAGGGCCGACATCGCCACAGGAGCAAAAATTGCCAGATAGATCAGCAAGATTTTTGAGGTTTCACCGATCCCAAACCAGATAACCATCAGCGGTAGATAGGCCAGCGGCGGCACCGGCCGGTAAAGCTCTATCAGCGGATCCAGAATGCCGCGCAGCGTTGGGCTTAACCCCATCGCGATCCCCACCGGGATGCCGACGACCACTGCCGCCAGCAGCGCCACCAGAATACGCGCCAGGCTGGCCCCTAAGTGCTGCCAGAGCGTGGCGTCCATAAAGCCCTGTGGGCCAGCGATGCTGATCAGTTTCTCCAGCACCTGACCCGGCGGGGGGAGAAAGAGCGGGCTGATCCACTGCTGGGCCGCAACAGCCCACCACACGGCCAGCAGCGCCACCAGCGTACTCACGCTCAACGTTATTTGACGGGAGAAGGGCCAGCGTAATGCGAGGCGCGAGCGCCGCGTTTTTTCACCGAAGACAATGCTCACGAGAATGCCTCCCGTTGTTCAAACACGCGACTCAGCACATATTCGCGCTGCTCGATAAACTGCGGATCGGATTTGATACTGCGCACCGGCTCACCCGCCACGTAGCGACGGGCAAAGTTGAGCGACAAGCGCTCCTGCACGCGTCCAGGCCCGGGCAATAACAACACCAGTTCCGTGGCCATAAATATCGCTTCTTCAATATCGTGCGTAATCAACAGCACCTGTTTTCCGGTCTCATGCCACAGACGCAGCAGCAGGGTTTGCATCTGTTCACGGGTGAAGGCGTCGAGCGCCCCAAAGGGCTCATCCAGCAGCAGAAGCTGCGGATTCGCCGCCAGCGCGCGGGCAATCCCCACCCGCTGGCGCTGGCCTCCAGAAAGCTGCCAGATATAGCGTTTTTCCGCCCCTTCGAGCCCCACTTTTTTTAGCATCTCCCGGGCAACGGTCAGGCGCTGCTCACGCCCAAGGCCCGCCAGCTGCAGGCCAAAGGCCACGTTCTCCTGCACGTTACGCCAGGGCAACAGCCCCTCGTTCTGAAACACCACGCCACGTTCCGCGCCTGGCCCTTCGACCTTTTTTCCCTCCAGCTGGATGCTGCCATGCTGATAAGGAAGAAACCCGGCAATCAGATTCAACAGCGTGGTTTTACCGCAGCCAGACGGCCCCAACACGACCAGCAGCTCACCGCGGTCGAGCGTCAGATTGATCTCTTCCAGTGCGGGCTTTCCAGCGTAATCCGCAGACAGATGGGTAATATTCAGCATCGCGGGCAACCTTATTTGACAAAGCGGTCGGTAACGTACTGGCTGTAATCTGCCGCTACCGCCGGCACTTTGCCTTGTTCTTTCAGGAAGCCTGCGGTATCCACAATCGCTTTATTCACCGGCCCGGCCAGCTGCTGAGCCTGCTGGGCAGGGGTCAGGTAGGTGTTGCCCTTCACCAGCCCCGGCACGTCCGCCTTCGGTACGCCGCTCAGACGAGAGAGTTTTTCCAGATTATCGGGTTGTTTCAGCCATTCATCCGGATTGGCAATGTAGGGCTGCTGGGCGTCGATGGCGCTTTTGGCAAAGGCTTTGACGACCCCGGGATGTTTTTCAGCAAAGTCTTTGCGCACAACCCATACGTCGAGCGTTGGCGCCCCCCACTGCCCTACTTTTTCGGAGTCGGTGAGCACGGTACCCTCTTTTTCCAGCTCATTCACGGCAGGTGCCCAGACGTAGGCGCCATCGATATCGCCGCGCTGCCAGGCGGCAATAATTGCCGGGGGTTGCAGGTTAAGAATTTGGACCTGCCCCGGCTTGATGCCCCAGTGTTTGAGCGCTGCCAGCAGGCTGTAATGGGTGGTGGAGATAAAGGGAACGGCGATGCGCTTGCCGATAAGATCGGCGGGCTTCGTGATGCTTTTCTTTACGACCAGCGCTTCAGACTGGCCAAGCTGGGACGCCAGCAGGAAAACTTCAATTGGCACCTGCTGACTGGCCGCCACCGCCAGCGGGCTGGAGCCGAGGTTACCAATCTGTACATCGCCGGAAGCCAGCGCCCGCACGATAGCAGCCCCGCTGTCGAATTTGCGCCAGTCCACGTTGGCGCCGCTCGCCCTGGCAAAGGTGTTATCCGCCTGGGCCAATTTCGCCGGCTCGGCAGAGGTTTGGTACGCGACGGTGACATCCACCGCCTGCGCCTGAAATGCCCACAGCGCCAACGCGCCGAGTAACGTCATTCTCGATGAAATCGCCATAGTCTCTGTCCCCCTTGTTGTTATGGGAGCAGTATTTCCGGCGAGATCATTTTCATAAAGGAACAAAATCGCATCGCTCATTCCGATTCGTTTTTAGAAAAAAAGCGGCAAAAGATAGTTAAAAACTGACAGAACGCTTTATTGCAATTCTGTTACATCCGTTACATAACCGCAGCCACAGCATTGCCAGCCCGGCGGCAACGGGCATCATAGAGTTACTCTTGTGCAATGGGTGCTGAAATGATCAAAGTCGTGCTGGTAGACGATCACGTGGTGGTCCGTTCCGGGTTCGCCCAGCTATTAAATCTGGAAGATGATCTGGTGGTCGAAGGCCAGTACAGCAGCGCCGCTGAGGCCTGGCCAGCCCTCTCACGGGACGCGATTGACGTCGCCGTGATGGATGTCGCCATGCCCGATGAGAACGGACTGAGCCTGCTTAAGCGACTGCGTCAGCTACGCCCTCAGTTTCGCGCCATTATTCTGAGCATCTATGACACGCCGGCGTTTGTTCAAAGCGCGCTTGATGCGGGCGCCAGCGGCTATTTGACCAAACGCTGCGGCCCGGAAGAGCTGGTACAGGCGGTACGTTCCGTCGGCATGGGTGGCCACTATTTATGTGCCGATGCGGTAAAAGCGCTGCGCGGCGGCGAGCCGACGTCCAGCGTGCTCAACGTGCTCACCCCACGCGAACGGGAGGTGTTTGAGCTGCTGGTCAAAGGCGAGAGCGTCAAAGAGATTGCCTTTAAACTGGCCCTGAGCCACAAAACCGTACACGTCCATCGCGCCAACGTGCTTGGCAAATTACAGTGCAATAGCACCATTGAGCTGGTGCATTTTGCCCTCGACAACCAGTTACTCACGGGCCACTGATGCGGCGCCCCCTGCGACATCTTATTCTTTCGTTGTTTATTATGCTGGCCTGGGGCACCGGCTGGCTGATGCTATGGACGCTCAGTTTTTACCTCACCCACAATGGCCAGCAGGCGGCGCTTTTTCTGCCACAGGGCGTTTATCTGGCCCTGCTGATTCTGCTCGCACGCCGCTACTGGCCGGCGCTGATCCTGCCCGTGCTGGCGGCGCTGTTGTGGCTGCACGAGGAGCAATTACTTACCCACCACGTCATGCTCGCGGTGCCGCTAACCGGCCTGCTCAGCGCCTGGTTAGCCCAGCGCTACTGGCACTCGTTTCCCCTCTACTGGCAACGTCTCTCGATGCTGATTGCGGCCGTAACGGTTAATGCCCTGCTGCAAACCCTGCTGTTGTCACCGTTTCTGGAAAGCCCCGCTACCCTGCTATTACTGGCCTCGTTTACCGGTGGGGTGTTGCTTACTCCGTTTGTCTATCTGGTGTTTGAATTTTTGCGCCAGCAGCATCGCTATCATCTGCTGGGGCTGGATACCAGCAACCCGCCGCTGCGGACGTCCCTTATTATCTGGTGCAGCCTCTTTTTCATTATCGGCATCGGCACCCAGATGGTGCTCTCACCATCGCTGGAGCGGTTACTGCTAATTGTGGTATTCCTGCCCAACGTGGTGATGGCGTGGAAATTTGGCTGGCAGGGCGGCGTACTCTCTGGGTTACTCGGCAGCATGATGATCACCATAGCCCGCCAGGTCGGGATCGGATTTAGCGATCTGCTGGAGCTGGAGATTTTCCTCGCCACCCAGTCTCTGCTGGGGATGGGTCTGGGGATCGCCATCAGCCGCCAGCAGCATCTGGCGATGAACCTTGACCGCTACCGCCGCCGGCTGGAAGCGGAGTTACAGGCCCGGCGAGAGCTGACAGAAAAGCTGATCCATACCGAGGAAGACACCCGCAAGCACCTTGCGCGCGAACTGCATGATGAGATTGGCCAGAACATCACCGCTATCCAGATCCAGTCTCAGCTGGTGAAACGGGCGGGCGATACGCCGCTGGCCGTGGAAGCCGCCGGTCAGATTAACGAACTGGCACGTCGTATTCATCACTCCACCCGCCAGCTACTGCGCCAGCTTCGCCCACCGGTGCTGGATGAACTCTCCCTGAAGGAGGCGCTACATCATCTGGTGAATGAGTTTGCCTTTACCGAGCGCGGCATCACCTGCCGGTTTGACTACCAGCTCCCCGCCCCGCCGCAGAGTGAAACCGTCATTTTCACCCTCTACCGCCTGCTGCAAGAGTTGCTGAATAACGTAAGCAAGCACGCCGATGCCAGCGAGGTGACGATCCTGCTCTGTCAGCGCCATGATCAGCTGCATCTTGAGGTGCGTGATAACGGCAGCGGGATGGGTTCACAGCAGCCAGCAGGGTTTGGTATTCAGGGGATGCGTGAACGCGTCTCTGCCCTGGGTGGCGATTTGACGCTGGAATCCCACGCGGGGACGCGCGTAATTGTTAACCTGCCCACAAATTTGCAACAAACACCGCATTAACCAGGAAAAAGTCTTAGTCACTCCAGACTTTCTCTCATCCCATTTCAGTCGCGCTTAACTAGAGTCAGCTCAAACGGAGAAGATCATGCACGTACTGTCTGCCGAACAGGTTTCACAACGTTATCGGGCGCTTCGCCCCAGGCTGCTGCTGTGTATGGTGATTGGTTACGCCGCGTTCTACCTGACGCGTAAAAGCCTTAACTATGTGTTACCCGCGCTGCAGATGGATTTGGGGCTGAGTAAGAGTGATATCGGGCTGATTGGCTCGCTCTTCTACCTGAGCTACGGGCTGTCGAAATTTGCCGCCGGACTCTGGCACGACAGCCACGGCCAGCGGGCATTTATGGGCATCGGGCTGCTGGCGACAGGGGTGTTGAACGTGTTGTTCACCTTTAGCGATGCCTTCCCGCTGCTGCTGTTTATCTGGACGTTGAACGGCTTCTTCCAGGGATGGGGATGGCCGCCCTGCGCCAGATTGTTGACCCACTGGTACTCGCGCAATGAGCGCGGCTTCTGGTGGGGATGCTGGAATACCTCCATCAATATTGGTGGTGCAATTATTCCACTGATTTGTGCCGCTGCCGCCCACTGGTGGGGCTGGCAGGCGGCGATGCTGACACCGGGGATAATCAGCATCGTGCTTGGCCTGTGGCTGACCACACAACTGCGGGGCACACCGCAGGAAGAGGGTCTGCCGACGGTCGGCGAATGGCGTAACGATCCGCTCGAGTTACGCCAGCAACAGCAGAGCCCGCCGATGGGTTTGTGGCAGATGTTACGCAGCACCATGCTGCAAAACCCGATGATCTGGCTGCTCGGGGCGTCGTATGTGCTGGTGTATCTCATCCGCATCGCCCTGAACGACTGGGGGAATATCTGGCTGGCAGAGAGCCACGGGGTAAACCTGTTGAGCGCTAACGCTACGGTGATGCTCTTTGAAGTGGGCGGACTGCTGGGGGCGCTCTTTGCCGGGTGGGGATCGGATCTGCTGTTCAGTGGTCAGCGTGCGCCGATGATTTTGCTGTTCACGCTGGGGTTGATGGTGTCGGTGGCCGCCCTGTGGCTGGCGCCGGTCCACCATTACGCCCTGCTGGCGATGTGTTTTTTTACGGTGGGATTTTTTGTCTTTGGTCCGCAGATGCTCATTGGCCTTGCCGCCGTAGAGTGCGGACATAAACAGGCTGCAGGGTCGATTACCGGTTTTCTTGGCGTGTTCGCTTATCTGGGGGCCGCGCTAGCCGGGTGGCCGCTGTCGCAGGTTATCGAACGCTACGGCTGGTCGGGAATGTTCAGTTTGCTCTCGATCGCCGCCGTGCTGATGGGTTTGTTACTGATGCCATTGCTGATGGCGGGCATCACCGCTTCTCGCAGTCACATAACGTCATAAAAGGCTGAATAATGAAAACGACACTTCTCTCTACCCTCATTGCTTCCGGGATCGCGCTGGCTACCTTAACGGGTGCCGCACAGGCTAAAGGCCGCCTGGTGGTTTACTGCAGCGCAACCAACGAAATGTGCGAAGCCGAGACCAAAGCGTTCGGCGATAAGTACGACGTCAAAACCTCGTTTATCCGCAACGGTTCCGGCAGCACGCTGGCGAAGGTGGATGCCGAGAAGAAAAACCCGCAGGCCGACGTCTGGTATGGCGGCACCCTGGATCCGCAGTCTCAGGCGGGCGAAATGGGGCTGCTGCAGCCGTACAAATCGAAGAACCTTGAGCAGATCATGGAGAAATTCCGCGATCCGGCCAAAGTGAAGGGCAACCTCTCTTCGGCGGTCTACGTCGGGATCCTCGGCTTTGGTGTGAATACCCAGCGTCTGAAAGAGAAGAACCTGCCGGTGCCTCAGTGCTGGAAAGATCTGACCAAACCGGAATACAAAGGTGAGATCCAGATTGCCGATCCGCAAAGTTCCGGCACCGCCTACACCGCGCTGGCAACTTTTGTCCAGCTGTGGGGTGAAGATCAGGCCTTCGACTACCTGAAGCAGCTTAACGGTAACGTCTCTCAGTACACCAAATCCGGTATCGCCCCGGCGCGTAACGCCGCCCGCGGCGAAACGGCCATCGGCATCGGGTTCCTGCACGACTACTCCCTGGAAAAAGAGCAAGGGGCGCCGCTGGAGCTGATCTCCCCGTGCGAAGGCACCGGGTATGAAATTGGCGGCGTGAGCATTCTGAAAGGGGCGCGTAACGAAGAGAATGCGAAGCTGTTCGTCGACTGGGTATTGTCGAAAGAGGCTCAGGAGCTGGCATGGAAGAAAGGCAAATCCTATCAGATCCTGACCAACACCACGGCGGAAACTTCGCCGAACTCCCTCAAGCTCGACGATCTGAAGTTGATCAGTTACGACATGGATAAGTATGGCTCCACGGATGTGCGAAAAGCGTTGATCAACAAATGGGTCAGCGACGTGAAGATGGGTAAATAAGCCCGCAAACAGTGGTTATCACCCGGCGCCATTTTGCCGCCGGGTCTCCAACACCTGGAAAACTTATGTCACACACACTCGCTCTCCATCCCGTCAAAAAACGGGATGCGGTATTCCTTTGGGTTTTACTCGGCTGGCTGGCCTTTGCGCTGCTGCCGAGCTGGAGCCTTGACTACGGCCTGCTGGAGTCCACCCGCGACGAGATCCTCGACGCCTACAGCTGGTCGCAGGTTAATATCAGCTGGCTGTGGTACGTGCTGCCAAGCCTGCTGCTGGTGCGTCCGTTTAACGAAGCGAAACGCGAACAGCGCAGCCGCCATTATCTGGACGCCGGCTGGGCGCTACTGTGCATGGCGTTTGTGGTCATAAGCGCTACCCTGGAAGGGCGCGGTTTAGGCTATGCCACCATCGTGCTGTTCGTGGCGCTGGGTGCCATCATGACCCTGGCCCTTACCCGCCTGGAGTGGCTGGGCGGTGACCGCTTTGTCATTGGATCCCTTATCACCATTGTTGCCCTGATCGGCATTTTTATCGTCTGGCCCAGCATCGCCATCTTTATTCCGATGTTTACCAACGATGCCGGCGAGTTTGCTCCGCTGGCATTTATGAATGTGCTCTCGCAGGCGCACATCATTCAGGTGATCATTAACTCCATTCTGTTGTCGATTGCCGTCGGTATCGGCTGCACCTTCTTCGGGCTGGTGCTGGCCATTTACACCACCCGTATCGCCAAACGCAGCGCGATCATCGGCCGCATCTTCTCCATTCTGCCCATTGTGACCCCGCCGTTTGTGGTGGGCTTAGGCGTAACGCTGATGATGGGGCGCTCCGGCTATGTGACCGAATTTATGGTGGAGTGGTTCGGTTTAACCAATACCAACTGGCTGTACGGCTTT
This sequence comes from Leclercia sp. UBA1284, assembly GCF_002308415.1. Lineage (NCBI taxonomy): Bacteria > Pseudomonadati > Pseudomonadota > Gammaproteobacteria > Enterobacterales > Enterobacteriaceae > Leclercia > Leclercia sp. UBA1284. Next base: position 69,045 of record NZ_DBUS01000006.1, on the reverse strand, counting down.
ACCGGCATCTGGCTGGCGCAGGTGCTGGCCTTTACGCCGATGGCCTTTATGATCCTCGACGGGGCCATCAAAACCATTCATCCGTCGCTGGAAGAGGCCTCCTATACGCTGCGCGCCAGCCGCTGGCAGACCTTTAACGGCGTCTTCGTGCCGCTGCTGAAACCGGCGCTGGCCAACGCCTTTTTAATTGTCATTGTCCAGTCGCTGGCGGACTTCAGTAACCCGCTGGTGCTGGGCGGCAACTTCGACGTGCTTGCGACGCAAATCTACTTCTATATCACCGGTTCGCAGCTGGACTATCAGGCGGCCAGTACGCTGGGTGCCTTCCTGCTGCTCTTCTCGCTGCTGGTGTTCTGTGTCCAGTACATGTGGATTGGCAAACGCTCCTACGTGACCGTCTCCGGTAAATCCTACCGCGGTGATGTGCAGCCGCTACCGGTGACGCTGGTGTGGAGCGTCATCGCGCTGCTGGCGGTGTGGATCGCCTTCAACGCCCTGCTTTACGGCAGCATCTTCTACGGCAGCTTCACCGTCAACTGGGGGGTGGATTACACCCTGACGCTGGATAACTTTATCAAATTGTTCGGCCAGGGCATGAGCGACGGCGCATGGCCTTCGCTGCTCGACACACTGCTCTACGCCGGGATTGCCGCGCCGATCACCGCCGCCTTCGGTCTGCTGATTGCCTGGGTGGTTGTGCGCCAGCAGTTTAAAGGGAAAAAGACTATCGAGTTCACCACCATGCTCTGCTTCGCCGTACCGGGCACCGTGGCTGGCGTCTCCTATATTCTGGCCTTTAACAGCGCGCCGGTGTACCTGACCGGCACCGCCGCCATCGTCATTATTTCCATGGTAATGCGTAACGTGCCGGTGGGCATTCGCGCCGGGATCGCCGGGCTGGGTCAGATCGACAAGTCGCTGGATGAAGCCTCGCTCAGTCTGCGTGCCGGGAGCTTGCGAACCATTACCCACATCCTGCTGCCACTGCTGCGCCCCGCCATTTTGTCGGCGCTGATCTACAGCTTTGTGCGCGCTATTACCACCGTCAGCGCCATTGTGTTCCTCGTCACGCCGGATACCCGCGTGGCAACGGCCTACATTCTGAACCGCGTGGAAGACGGCGAATATGGCGTGGCGATTGCCTACGGCTCGATCCTGATTGTGGTCATGCTGGCGATCATTTTCCTCTTTGACTGGCTGATCGGTGAGGCACGTATCTCCCGTTCAAAAGCCAAAAACCAGGCGTAACACTATGACTCAGAAACATTTTGTTGAACTGCGTAACGTGACCAAGCGCTTTGGCGCTAACACGGTGATTGAGAATATCAACCTGGCGATTCCGCAAGGACAAATGGTGACGCTGCTCGGCCCATCTGGCTGCGGCAAAACGACCGTCCTGCGTCTGGTGGCCGGACTGGAGAAGCCGACCGAAGGGCAGATTTATATCGACGGTGAAGATGTGACACACCGCTCCATTCAGCAGCGTGATATCTGTATGGTGTTCCAGTCCTACGCCCTCTTCCCGCATATGTCGCTGGGGGAAAACGTCGGCTACGGCCTGAAGATGCTGGGCGTCTCGCGCGCGGAGATTAAAACCCGCGTCCAGGAGGCGCTGGCGATGGTGGACCTGGAGGGATTTGAAGATCGCTATGTGGATCAGATCTCCGGCGGGCAGCAGCAGCGCGTGGCGCTGGCCCGTGCGCTGATCCTCAAACCCAAAGTTCTGCTCTTTGATGAGCCGCTGAGTAACCTCGACGCCAACCTCAGACGCAGCATGCGCGATAAAATTCGCGAGCTGCAGAAGCAGTTCAACATCACCTCGCTGTATGTGACCCACGATCAGAGCGAGGCGTTTGCGGTCTCTGACACCGTACTGGTGATGAACAAGGGCAATATTATGCAGATTGGCTCCCCGCAGGATCTCTACCGTCAGCCCGCGTCGCGCTTTATGGCGAGCTTTATGGGGGATGCCAACCTCTTTCCGGCGAACTTCAGTGAAGAGGCGGTGGAAATCCACGGCTACCGGCTGCCCCGTCCGCTGCATTTCGCCGCGCAGGGAACAGGCACCGTTGGGGTACGCCCGGAGGCCATCACCTTGAGTCAGCACGGCGAGGCAAGCCAGCGCTGCGTGATTCGCCACGTGGCCTATATGGGACCGCAGTATGAAGTGATTGTGGAGTGGCACGGGCAGGAAATTTTGTTGCAGGTGAATGCCACGCGGCTACAGCCGGACCTGGGGGAGTCGTATTACCTGGAGATTCATCCGTACGGGATGTTTGTGCTGGCAGACGTGGCGTGAGGTTGCGCGCGCGTCTCCCCCTCACCCTAACCCTCTCCCTCAAGGGAGAGGGGACCGTTCGGTTTTCGTCTTTTCGCGGTTTTCTCCCTCTTCCTGTGGGAGAGGGGACCGTTCAGTTTTCGTCTTTTCGCGATTTTCTCCCTCTCCCTGTGGGAGAGGGGAGCATTCGGTTTTCGTCTTTTCCCGATTTTCTCCCTCTCCCTGTGGGAGAGGGCCGGGGTGAGGGCATCAGGCTGCACAAAACTCAGCGCAGCGCATATAACTCAGCAATATCCTTCGGCGTCGTCCGACAACACCCGCCAATTAACTTCGCTCCGGCCGACTGCCATTGCGGCAAATACCCCGCCAGCGTCTCGCACGCTTCACCGTGATGATGCCAGGTCTTGCTCACCGCATCATAGTGCTCGCCCGAGTTCGGGTAGACCACCAGCGGCAATGCCGTCAGGCCTTGCAGATGTTGCAGCGCCGCCGTGGTGTTCTCCAGGGAGATACAGTTGATACCCAACGCCACAATCTGTGGGAAGTTATCCAGCACAGCAATGACTTCACGCAGCGGCGTGCCGTCGCTCAGGTGCTCGCTGTCGCGCAGGGTAAACGAGAACCATGCCCGGGCGCGGGGGTATTCTGTCAGCAACGCGGCCAGCGCTTTAATTTCAGGGAATGACGGCAGGGTTTCGCAGGCCAGCAGATCGGCCCCCGCGTCCAGCAGCGCCTCTACCCGTGGGCGGTGGAACGCGGTAAATTCTTCCGCGCTGCGCACGTAGTCGCCGCGGTATTCGGAGCCATCCGCCAGGTAAGCACCATAGGGCCCGACGGAGCCCGCCACCAGCAGCGTGCCCGCCTGGGCGTTCTCGGCCAGATATGCCTCGCGCGCTTTGCGCGCCAGCTCCACGCTTTTACCAATCAGCGCCCGGGATTGCGCTTCGTCCAGCCCGCGTGCCGCAAAGCCTGCAGGCGTGGCCTGATAGCTGGCGGTGATCGCCACCTGCGCGCCAGCACGATAGTAATCAAGATGCACTTCACGGATAAGATCCGGGTTTTCCACCAGCACTTTGGCAGACCAGAGGCCGTCTGCAAGATTACAGCCGCGCGCTTCCAGCTCCGTTGCCATCGCGCCATCCAGCACCACAAAGGGTTGTTTTTCGAGGATGGCGGTAAGCGGATTATTCTGCGACATGTTGATGCTCCTGCGTTGTCAGATTTCGGGTCAGGTAGTACGCACCATAACACAGGGCGACGAAGGGGAGTCCGCAATAAAGGGCAATGCGCTGGCTGGGGTCAAACCACAGGCCGACGCAGGCCACTACGCAGAGGATAAAACCGAGCACCGGCACTAACGGATACCACGGCGCCCGATAGTGCAGGTCAGAGAGCGGCAGGCCAGCCTGCACATGACGGCGGCGGAAGACAAAGTGCGAAGCGCAAATGCTGATCCACACCGCCACCACCGCGAAACCGGAAATGGCAGAGAGCGCGACGAATACCGTATCCGGGGCCACCACGCTTGAGAACAGCGCCAGTACGCCGCCCAGCATCGATACCGACAGCGCCGTCAGCGGCACGCCATTTTTGTTAACCCGGGCAAAGCAGCGCGGCAACGTTTTCTCGTTCGAGAGCGACCACAGCATCCGGCCAGAGGCATATAACCCCGAGTTCGCCGCCGAAAGGATTGCCGTCAGAATCACAAAGTTAAAGATATCCGCCGCGTAAGGAATACCCACTTTCTCAAAGACCAGCACGAACGGGCTTTTCTCTACCCCGGCCTGCTGCATAGGGATCAGGGCCGCCAGCACAAAGACGGTGCCGATAAAGAAAATGATCAGCCGGGCAATGGTGGTACGGATCGCTACCGGAATCACTTTGTGCGGGTTTTCGGTCTCCCCCGCCGCAATGCCGATCAGCTCCGTTCCCGAGAAGGCGAAGTTCACCGCCACCATGGTCATCAGGATCGGCAGGCCACCGTGCGGGAACCAGCCTTCAGCGGTGATATTGCTCAGGCCCGGCGCGGGAGAGCCGTCCTGCATCGGGATAAACCCAAAGATCGCCGCGCCGCCGAGAATGATAAAGGCAATGATGGTGATAACTTTCACCAGCGAGAACCAGAACTCCCCTTCGGCAAAAAACCGGGTAGAGATGACGTTAAGGGCAAAAATCACGACGCAGAACACCACGCACCACACCCAGACGGGCACCTGCGGGAACCAGTACTGCATGCAGAATCCGGCGGCGGTAAAACTCGACCCGAGCGCGACCGTCCAGGTGAGCCAGTAAAGCCAGGCGACGGTGTACCCGGTCGCCGGGCCCAGATAGCGGGCGGCATAGACGTGGAATGCGCCGGTCTCCGGCATCGCGACGGAAAGTTCGCCCAGACACTGCATCACCAGCCACACAACCAGTGCGCCAATCAGGTACGCCAGCAGCGTGCCCGCCGCGCCGGTCGTCGAAATAATGTATCCGGTATTGAAGAATAACCCTGTGCCAATGACCCCACCCAGCGAGAGCATAATCAGGTGGCGTGTTTTCATGGTGCGCTTTAGCTGCCCATTTTCGTGTTCTGTTTGCATATTACCTTCTAAACGTATGGACATCTAAACATCCAAAGAAGGTGTGTTATACCGCGATTGTTAACAAAAAGCTAGCCAACCAGCCGCAGCCGGGCACGTCGTGCGCTGAGTCTGGGGTGAGCTGTGAGGATCACGTAGAGTATTGGTCGCCAGGCCATAATGTCCTCCGCAAGAAGATACTTACAGCATGGCGCGGGGGGCAAACTTTCTCGGTCAGGCGAAAGTGGTATCTGTTTTCTGTTTGCTAAACCTTTGTATGCCTTACGCAGTCTTTAGAGGCCATCATTGGACCAGGGCCCCGCCCGCCCGCTTATCTGATGAAGCACGCGCGCAATTATTGGTAAATCCGTTAAAGGGTTCTATAGTCGTCACAGTTACTTAGTTATCAGGACTCACTATGCGATTTAACGGACTGACCAAAGGTTTCTTCATCTTTATTCTTGCCCTTGTCACCTGGGCTTTTTTTGATGTGCTCTCCCCCTACTTCTCTGCCATTTTGTGGGCGGCCATCCTGACCATCATTTTCAACCCGGTGAAAAACAAGCTGCGCACCCTGCTGGGCGAGCGCAACGGTCTGGCGTCGTTTTTGACCCTGTGCATTATCTGCCTGATCGTCTTTATTCCGTTGATGGTGATCCTCTCGTCGCTCGCCATTGAGCTGAACGTGGTGTACACCAAGCTTCAGCAAAACAACACTCAGTTCCCGGAAGTGGTGGCCGGTATCCTTAACCGCCTGCCCGGCTGGGCGAGCGGCTTTCTTGCCGATCACAACCTGGCGAACGCGGCGGAGATCCAGAAAAAACTCTCTGAAGCCGCGCTGCGGGGTGGGCAGTACCTGGCTGGCAGCGCATTCCTGATCGGCAAAGGCACATTTGGCTTCGCCATCAGCTTTGGCATTATGCTCTATCTGCTCTTCTTCCTGCTGAAGGATGGGCCTTACCTGGTACGCCAGATCCTGGATTCGCTGCCGTTGAGCAACTTTGCGAAAGAGCACCTGTTTGCCAAATTCGTCGGCGTCTCACGGGCAACGGTGAAAGGTACGGCGGTAGTGGCGGTCGTTCAGGGCACGCTTGGCGGGATTGCATTCGCGATTGTCGGCATCGACGGCAGCATATTGTGGGGCGCGCTGATGGCGTTCCTCTCGCTCGTCCCGGCCGTCGGCTCGGCTATCGTCTGGGTGCCTGCCGCCATCTTCCTTTTCGCCACGCACCAGCTGTGGCAAGGGCTGTTTATTGTCGGCTTCTTTGTGATTATCGTTGGGCTGGTGGATAACATTCTGCGTCCATTGCTGGTGGGCAAGGACACCAAAATGCCAGACTATCTGATCCTTATCTCCACCCTCGGCGGCATGGAGTTGTACGGGATCAACGGCTTTGTGATTGGCCCGCTGATTGCGGCGCTGTTTATCGCCTGCTGGAATCTCTTCTCCGGACGTGACCATGCTGGCAACACCGAAGAGCTGGATGCCGATTTCCTTGAAGAGGGGAAAACCCCGCCCGATTTGTGAAGGGGCATCGGTAAACGATAAACCAGGCGGCACTGTGCCGCCTTTTTTATTAGCTGAAATCAAACATTTTCTATAATTTGAAAGAACGCCACCCCACTTTCGTCGTAAAAGGATCCAACAGGTGCGAATCGCTACGATTACCAACTGGGCCTACGGCGCCACCGTCTGTCTGACTATCGCCTCAGGCATTGTGATGCTAATGGCTTCTCATGCTGACAACGTTGAGCGTCAGGCCGTGAAACAGCGGCAGATGTTTGATCAATTCAGCGAAGAGATCGAAACAGATGCCTGGAGGCTGTCTGACTTAGCCCGCCTGTTTGTCATCAAAAAAGATCCCTCCGCACTGGAAGCGTACCGGCAGGAGGCCCGCGAACTGAAGAACGTGGAAGTCCGGCTGACGCAGCTGAAGGATAATGGCGCCTCTATTGAAGAGCTCTCCCTGCTGCGTGACGGATTACAAATTATCGATGAGTTGCAGGACGAACAGCAGGCGGCACTGGCGGATATGGCCAGGGGGGAAGAGCAACAGGCCTTGGACCTGCTTTATGGCTCACCTTATGAACAAGAGCTTGAACGCGCCCAGCGACAAATTGACCATTTTCGCCAGATGCTGGACAAACGAATCATCGCCGACGTTCACGCCGCCACCAACAAATCAAAAACGTTGCGCACCGCTTCGGAAGTGATGGTGGGCCTCACTGCCCTGCTCTTCTTGTTCGTGCTGGGCTTTATTCTTAAACGCCGCGTCCTGCACCCGGTGGTGCGCCTGAGCGACGTGGTGCACCGGCTGGCTTCACAGGATTACGCCGTTGAAACGCCGAACTTCAATCAGATCGATGAAATTGGCGATATGGCGCAGGCCATCCGTATCTTCCGTGAAAACGGCCTGGCCCGACAGCGGCTGGAAAAAGAGCGCGATGCCGACTGGGCCATCCGCGAACTGCTGGCACGGATGACGCAGCGCCTGCAGGGATGCGAGAACTTTGCGGATGTCATTAACGTGGCGAAGCTGTTTGCCCCCAATATCGCGCCTGGCGTTTCCGGGCGCTTATATATTCTCGATCGCGAACTCTGGGAGATGCGCTGCGCCGCGGAATGGCTGGCACCAGAGGGGGACAAAACGGCGTTCCATCCGGATGCGTGCTGGGCGGTACGGCGCGGGCAGAGCCACCCTCCGAGGAGCGGTGAGCCGGATATCACCTGCTATCACTTGCCAGCATCCTGCGCACATCAATCCTTATGCGTGCCCCTTATCGCCCAGGGAGAAGCCATTGGGCTGCTCTCTTTCCAGAACCTTACCCCTGAAAACGCTCCGTCGCGTGCTTATCTGGAGTTAATGGCAGAGGCGCTGGGCCTGGCGCTGGCTAACCAGAGATTGCGCGATGCCTTGCTGGAAAAAGCCCTGTTCGATCCGCTGACCGGCCTGCGCAACCGCCATCATCTGGAAGATACTCTGCGAACCCAAATGGCGCAGGCCGTACGTAATAAGGAGCCGGTGAGCTGTCTGATGATCGACATTGATCACTTCAAGAGCATTAATGACCGTTTTGGTCACGAGGCGGGCGATCTGGTCATTAAAAGCGTGGCGACGATTGTGCAGCGCGCCGTGCATGAATCCGGCCTGGCTTTCCGCTATGGCGGCGAGGAGTTTCTGGTGCTGCTCGCCGGGGCAGATGAAGCTGCCGCCCACGCCTGCGCAACGGAAATTTATGACGGGGTACGGGGATTGTCGCTGCGCTATGGCCTGGCTGAACTCGGCCCGGTTGACGTCTCTATCGGCATCGCCAGCTACCCGGAACATGCTCAGAGCGATACCCTGCTGCGCGCGGCCGACGTAGCGCTATACCGTGCGAAGGAGCTGGGCCGTTCGCGGATTGTCAGTTTTGGCATGCTGGAGGCGGGTTAACGACCCGCGCTAAAAAAGTCAGGGCCGATAACGCTGTCTGTTTTTTCGCTTACAGGAGCACGCAATGCTGGAATTACGTCCCAACTGTGAATGGTGCGATGTAGATTTGCCGCCTGAATCAACGGCGGCAAGAATCTGCTCTTTTGAATGCACCTATTGCGCAGAGTGCGCTGAACACGCGCTGGACAATCGCTGCCCAAATTGCGGAGGCGAACTGGTGAGACGGCCGATTCGCCCGGCCAACAAACTTGAGAAATTCCCCGCTTCTCTTACCCGGGTGCATGCGAAGCGGCCAGCGTAATGCTAGCGCTTACTGATGGCCAGTTTGGCGGCAAACAGCAAAAAGACGCAGCCCGTTGTGCGATCCATCCATTTCACCACGGCGGGCTTTTTTAGCACTCCGGCGGCGTAGCGCGTCGCCACAATCAAGGTCAGCGACCAGAGGGTGCCAATCAGCACGTGGATACCCACCAACAAAAACGTCCAGAGCAGCGGCGAGTGACCGTTCGGGATAAATTGCGGTAAAAACGAGACGTAAAACACGCCCATTTTTGGGTTAAGCACGTTGCCCAGCATCCCGCGAACAAACCAGTTACCCGATGCATGGGTTGCAGCCTGATTAAGGGTAAATTGCTGACGCGGGCGCAGTAAGAGTTGAATGCCTAACCAGCAAAGGTAGGCTGCCCCACACCATTTCAGTAGCGTATAGGCGAATTCAGACACTGCCAGCAGCGCCCCCAGCCCAAAAGCCACCATTGCTCCCCAGATAAAACAGCCCACATCTATCCCCAGTGCTGCATGAAAGGCTTTTTTGCCACCTTCCGCAGTGGCGGTGCGTAGGATCAGGGCGGTATCAAGGCCGGGAGTCAGTGTCAGTAGCGTGGCAGCGAGAGTAAAGGCCAGCAGGGCATCGGTAACAGTCATTCAGGAGCTCCGAAAACGCAGAGGTTAACGTTAAGCCATCAAAGGGGCAATCCTGAATATTGAGGGGATGCCCTTTCTGAATCGTTTGATTATCGACGGGTCAGCGCCAGGCGAATACCCAGGGTGATAAAGGTCGCGCCAACAACGCGATCCAACAGCGTTTGCAGCGTTTTATTTTGCGATACCGCTCCTGCGGCGCTTCCCGCCAGAACGGCAAAAGTCACATCGGTGAGAAACGCAATGAGCGCATAAACCAGCCCCAGCAGCAGGAATGAGACCGCCTGATGCTCGCCGCCCGGGGAGACAAATTGCGGGAAGAAGGAGATGAAAAACAGCAGTACCTTCGGATTGGTGAGGGTAGTAATAAAGCCTTTCGACAGCAAACTGTAAGGATGCAGTAGCGGCTTAATGGTCGGCCGCGCTGTATCCTCGGCCTTCTTCTTGCTTAGCGTGCCGAGGATCATCTTGCTGCCCAGATACATCAGATAGGCTGCACCTAAATATTTAATCACGGTGAACATCAGCGGAGAGGCGGCGATTAACGCGGTGAGACCTACCGCGCTGGCAACCGCATGGGTACAACTTCCTAACGCCACCCCCGCCGCAGAGATCACCCCGGCCCGGCGCCCATTGGCCACGCTCTGCCCGACAACGTAGGCGATATCTGGCCCCGGCGTGATGGAAAGAAGAAGAACAGACAGAGCAAACAGTCCAAAATGCGTAATATCCAGCATGGTGACCTCCAGAGGGTGGGTTCCATACCTTAACATTGTTGATAAGAAGTTATCCACGAACAAATAGCATGATTAATCAATATTTAAGCATAATGATTCATACAGCCCTTTTTCACTATTCCTACAGCCGCGAAACTAAGTTTGCATAGCCGTATTCAATGGACGTGATTACATGATCACAATTTACCTCTTCCTCAGACAATTTTATGCCGTATTTCGCTCATTCCAGGCGTCGGTAAACTGGATATTACCGTCTTCGATTCTCCAGGTTATTTTTTCATATTGAAGGCTGACGCTTTCAACGTGATTGATTTTACTGTTTCCTGCTAACTTTATATTAGGTACGCTACAATTAACGCCTGTAACCTTTACTTTTTCCATCAAAACCGTGTAGTAACACACCTCCTGACCGGCATCATTTATTTTATAAAACTTAATTTCCGCACTTTTCATTGATTGTCCAGTCGCGGCGGCTTTATATAAATAGGGTGTAGAACTGTCCACCTCTTTTTCAATCATCATTGATGAATGTTGTCGACTACCTGTAATCTTACCTGTTAAATTGTCTACCGGTAAATTTATACCATGGCCGAGGCCAATGATCTCTATACTGCCTTCGCGATATCTAATATCAACAGATCCTTTAATATCTGCACCACCATCATCTTTAAGCCACATATAGGGTGGAATTGGCATGTTATCTCTACCTGTATCTATTGATTAAGTTTAAAAATGCTAAATAAATAAGCACTGCTAATGAGAGGATGACAAACATATCTATATAAAACAGCGTATCGTATAGAGTTTCGCAATTGACATCGCTATAAAGAAATCGACAAAACATTGTTGCCAGACTACCGTCGATATAACTTTCGGGGCCTGGCAAGACTCGACCCACAGCCATCATAACTATTAAAAACAATGGTATGTGGCAAGCATAGTATAGGAAATGTTTATTAACCACTAGCCTGAACCTCGACCCACCCACGAGCCTTAAGTGAGCGCATACAGGGAACCTGAACAAGCTGAGTATTTAATAGTGCTTGTCTGATTATTGCAAAGTCTGAATCATGGGCGATGGTGATACAACCTTTTGAAACTCGCCCAGGATGCAAACGAAACAATCCCCGATAAACATCTTCGACCCAGGTTCCATCATCAATCCCCCAGTCATCTCTATAGAGCGCAAACCAATCGGATTTGCCGAATTCACGTCGCCCAAGTATTTTATTAGCCGAGTCTTTGAGTTCAACGCGTTTTTGAGATAACCAGTTGCCTTCTTGCCTGTCAACGATCCAGTACTTTCCTGAAGGAATAGGGCCATCTCCTGCATTTGCCATACATGAGAGATTATTTCGACAAAACCCTTGACCTGAAAAAGCCATAAAAACACCGACACCAAATAAATTGAAAGGCGCATAATCAGCGCCATTAAGAATCAAACTTCCTTGCAGCGCCATATACTCATCTTAAGCTAAAGTCATAATGGACCAGGCTATAGGCAGCTTAAACTTAATTCAACAGAGAGATTTCCTTTTCAGAAATGATTAATATTTCATATTTGTATAAATAACATCGTTATCATATTGTGCATAGACAACCTTATAATGCCCATGCAACACAAGGCTCGACATGATCACGATTGAAGAATCCGACCCACGCAGTGCTGACTCGCAGCGACTTACTGAATATCTATCGGCTGAGTTATCCCGCATTACGGGCTCCAGCGGGGTAAGCAATTTCAAGCTGGACGATGTCATGGCGCCGGGGGCACGGTGGGTTATCGCCAGAGATGCCAGCCAAACGCCAGTCGGCTGCGGCGCGTTTCGTCCGGTGTCGGCTACCACTGCCGAACTAAAAAGAATGTTTTCGAGCAGAACACAACCCGGTATTGGCACAGCCATTCTGACCTGGCTGGAGCAGGCCGCGCGCGAGCTCGGGTATCAGGAGCTCTGCTTAGAAACCCGTGTCGTGAATACCCGGGCGGTAGATTTTTACTTAAAACAGGGATATCAAAAGATTCCCAATTACGGGGTGTATGTGGGGCGCGATGATGCGATCTGTTTTGCTAAGCGGATTGGTTGAAAGGGGGATGGTGCCGATAATAGGAGTGAAACACAGCGATAAATCTTGTGTTCGGGTCTTCACCTACGACCTTCGCAACCGAATGATTTATAAACTGTTTCTCAACGTTACTATGTGGACATACATCAGCATAAGATAAACGCCCCGACACTTTAGACGGGGAAATCATGAAAGTAAACAGAGAAGATCGCTACCTGATAACAGACGCTTACGGAATCTACTATTGCCGGATTATTCTTCCGGCGTATTTGCATGACGCTTTCGGAGGAAAGAAGACTCTTGTTAGAAGCCTTAAAACTAGCGATCTCCGTGTGGCACGGCGCAAGCGTGATGCTATCGTGATTGAATACGAACGAGTGAGAGAGTTAGCCGCTCCACCTAAGCCGGACAGCATCCAGGACACGATCAGCTATCTCCAGAGCGTGGCGAAGTATGCCAAAGCGTCACCAGTGACGCAAAATGCAGGAACAAGAGATAACAGGCTGGAACCCTCCACAGCACCCAATAATAAGGCTAATAAACTCGCACCCCCCTGCCCTTCACTGGTAGGTATGCTGGATGTGTATCTGTTGCAGAATGCCGATGTGAAGAAGATTGGCACACTGTCAAAGGATAAACGAGCCGTTACGGTGTTTCTCGATTATTTGAAACGCTCCGATATTCAGCTAAATGACATAACCAGGACAACCATCACCGGATGGATCGACGCTATGAAAGATAATGGTAGAGCCGTTCAAACACAGGCTAATTTCCTCTCTTCAATGGCGTGTATCCTCGATCTTGCCGCTGCTCGTTATCACGATGCCCCGCCGCTTGAGAAAAACCCTTTCAGAGGTCATAAGCTCCACACAGCCGCCGCCAGGCAAAGCTATGAAGCATTTACCGATCAGGATGTGATTGCCCTGCTTAAAGGCTTAAAGGAAGCGGGAGAGGTGGAGCTATTCGAAGTGGCAAGCATTGCCGCTTATAGCGGGATGAGAATCGGGGAAATCTGCAATTTAAAGCCTGAGCACATCATTATGATTGACGGTGTTCACTGCTTCCAAGTGCTGGAAAGTAAGACGGTGAACGGCATTAGGATTATTCCTATACATTCTCATATTCTGCCGATGGTGCTATCTCGAAGAGATAACCCCTACAACGGCTTTTTGTTCTACCGTGCCAGCATCACTAAACGTAAAGACGGCAAGCGCTCAGGATGGTATGTAAACCGCTTTGGAGTGTTGAAACGTGACATTCTGCCAGGCAGTGAAAACAAGGTGTTTCACAGCTACCGCCACACCTGGATCAGCAAGCTAAACGCCGCTGGAGTGGATGAATCTCGTATTGCCTTGCTCGCGGGTCACTCATTTGGAGAAACGGAGTCTTTCAAGACGTATTCGAAATCCGTTCCTGAGCGAATAGTGAAAGAATTAAAAGAATATATCGAGTTAATCAAATATTAAAATATCGTAATCGTGAGGGGGAAGTCCCCCTCCACCTTATTTGTACCATACGCTTTGCATATGTTGCGATGCTTCAGATGAAACATTATACCAGTAAGCGTAATTGTTTGTTGCATCTACGACTATCAATTTATCATCACTATCCATAGCTTTGTGAACTATTTGCGCTGCCTGTTCAGAATTGTAATGTGAATTCACATACCAATTTGATTCTGTAACTTTGACCGCTCCACCCAATGCTTTGATAGCTTCATAAACAGCAGGATAATCTTTGGTCTTAATCAGATCGTAGGTAATGAACAAATTATTAGCCATTTGATTCTCTCCATAAATTCAAAAGAAAAAGCGCCACTATGGGCGCTTGAGATGTTTTTACTTTTTCCCTTTTTTGGAGGGGATTTTGACAGTTTCAGTTACCGTAGTATTGGGATGCAGCTTAGCTTCTATAGGCTTTACGAACTGACCCGTGATCGCAGAGCGAACTACTTTTTGCTTAGTCATAAAAACACCTCATCTTAGGATAAAGATTGAACTGCTTGCCATTGTAAGACTAAAGGATAAGCGAAGCGGGGTCAAGCAAAAAATACAACATATAGGGGAGTAATACAAACGCCATACAATATATGGTATCACAACCTAACTTCATCCGCTCGTCAGTGATTGACCGGATAACATTTGCAGAGTTAATGACTGTGCAAAGCTGGCTTGTGAGGCTTTAGCCTGGAAATCAATGTATTTGCTTAACATTGAGCTATCGCTTTGAATCGTTAGCGGTACTTGAGGCGCTACTGTCAGATTAAATACAGGTGCAAGGTTGTAAGCTGGTGCACTATCAGTGTGAGTTAGGGATGACACAGCAGTTTCACGGAGCGATCCCCCTTGCAGAGAATCACCGTTCAGGCTGTATTGTGCTATCGCTGTTCCTGTCGGATGATCACCCAGCCCCAACCAATCTTTAGCCCAACCAGTTACAGCAGGGCCGACACTCTGAGGATTCCAGCCTGTATGGTCATAAATCCAATCGGCTGCGGCATTAGCTGAGCCATTCACGGCTTTATCATAGATAGTATCTGGCGCTGTTTTATCAGGATCAGAATACAGCGATGGGAAGGTATCTTTCATCCAGCCGTTAAATTTGCTGAGATCAGCAGTGATTTCCTGCGTGAATCCTGTCACCTGTGCTAACAGGTTTCCAAGCCCAGAGCCTAATGATTTTGCTGTCTCGTTAAGGGCGGCTGTATTTTCCGCTAATCCCTTACCAGCGTTACCGAAACCTTCGAGGAAGCCGGAGGTTAGATTCTGATTAAAACCATTGTTGATCGCTTGCAACGTGGTAAATAACTCGCCAGAAGCATAAGTTTGCTTTATCTGTTCATTGTTAAGGGTTTGACCACTATCTACAAGATGTTTCAGAGTGGTGTTAAATTCTTCACCGTTATTTTTTAACACTGGCACCAGGTAGGACATATCGTTTCCGAGATCCTCCAACAGGTGGCCCAAGGAAGCATCACTCATCCCTCTACGCTGCCCTTCGTTGCTAACAGCCTGAACGAAGTCGAGAGGATTATCCTGATATTTAGCTATCATTTGAGGAGTCCATCCGAACAAATTCAGGATATTGTCTATCGCTCCATTACCACCCTTAAATTTCCCTGCTTTAGAATCAAATTTACTATTAGTTACGGATTCTCCGAGGCGCTCGCGCACATCTTTGAAATTGTCGGTAACAGTGTCGTAGTTTGAATCAATCCCGCGCTGACGGTTAGCCTGTACAATCGCTTTCACGGCGTTAGGGTTTACGTGGACACTTGCAGACTTACGCACCAGGGCGAGGTTATCATTGGCTGTCTCACGAACACGAGCCAATATGCCAGCGCCAGCAGCTAACGCCGCTGTACCAGCAATGAAGCCGCTGCTGCCGCCGATGACGTTCAGCCCACGCTCTTTGATGCCAGCCGCCGCGCCTTTGTAATCTGTACGCTTTGCCGCTCTTTGTGCTGCCGCTTGTTGCTGTGTGGACGCCGTTATTTTTGCCTGTAATGCCGCTTCCCTTCTGAGGTCTGTAATTCTTTCACGAATGGTGAAATTCATTCTCTGAGAAGAGATAATCCCTTTACGGAATTGTTCAGTTTGTTCCTGAATGAATTTAAGGGCTTCATACTGTTTACCTGGATCAATTCCGTATTTTCCAGCAATGCCGCGAAGCTGTAAGCCAGCAGATTTAAATTTAATGTCAGCCATTT
Organism: Leclercia sp. UBA1284; assembly: GCF_002308415.1. NCBI lineage: Bacteria > Pseudomonadati > Pseudomonadota > Gammaproteobacteria > Enterobacterales > Enterobacteriaceae > Leclercia > Leclercia sp. UBA1284. The sequence continues at coordinate 53,338 of NZ_DBUS01000006.1, read as the reverse complement.
CATTACGTTTAGCTATTTTGGCTTGTTCTCTTGCCTGAGTTTTAGCGGCTTTATCTGCAATACGTTGTTGTTTTGCTTCTGACGATTTAACAGCATTTTTTAGTTTAACATCATCTGAAAAGGCTTCCGCTCTACGCTGATTCTGTTTAAATGTCTTAAATCTAATTTTAGGGTCTTGAATCTTCGCAAATGCTTTTTGCAGATCCGCTACCGTTTTTTTAGCCTCTGCAAGGCTAGCCTTATCCACATTAAACGTAATGACATTGCTTATTTTAGAAACGTTCAGCTCTAACATTATTTATCATCCTTGTTTGTCAGATAGTGAAGCGCATCGCTAACACTCATTCCACGGTGTATAAGCTGACGTAAATGTGTAGGACTCACTTCCAGCAGACGCGCCACAGCAGAGAGATTTAACAATTCCTCTGCACTTTCATTGTTTATGTGCAGATGTACACCTTTACTCTTTAAAATTATTTCCAAGTTTGGACTCCTTCAAAATAAAAAAGGGGGCATACTCTCGTATGCTCCCCCTGTGCTCATAGTTTTCTAAACTTTAAAGTTCTATTTCTTCGCCGCTGGCGCAATGCTACCGAAAACAATAGCCATAGGAATATTATTGATCGGCAGGAAGCTGGATTCCGTTGCAATAGATGGGAACTGCCATTTGCTATCGGATACGACGTATTGATTATGCAGGGCGGTAGACTTGCCAAGAGTGAGGTGTCTCAATCCCACACCAGTGTGGAGAACAAGAGCGTTTGCAGTGTCAGCCATACGAGGAATTACGGCGAAACCGTCCACACCGATTTTGTCCGTGATGAGGCTGTATCCGGTCACATCCATCACGGTGATCCCGTTCAGAGTCCACACTTCGTAAGCCGGATTACTTTCTACTGTTCGAGTGTAGAAGTTGTCACTTGCGTTAACGTTCTGCGTATAGACCATGAAATCTTTGATAGAAGGATGATAGCGAAGTGCTTTAGCAGCAGCGCCAGAAGCCAGGATCACAGCGCCTTGTTTCTGTTGTGCCAGCCCTTCACCAAGAGCCACATTCTGAATACGGGCAATCTCGCTTAGTTGTTCGAAGATGTTCGCAGTGTCGGAAGTGTCCATGGTGTATTCTGTACGAGTACCGCCAGCAAGGAAATCAAGATCACCCTGTCCGGCGTAGTCGCTATCGACACGCAGACCAAGCAGAGCATTCACCAGATCAATTTCAACGGCGTTTTCTGCCATAGAATATTGGCTATCTGAGAAATCACTCAATGCAATTGACACTTGGTCGCCAGTGTCGGCAATCCCGCGCGCGGCATACTGTTGCAGGTCAAGAGAAGTGACGCTATTAAGCGTAGCAAAGTGCTTAAGTTGATAGAGGGCATTGGTGAACGTAGGACGCTGGGCGCTGTTCCAATCGCTTTGAGCATATGGGCTGTTTTCCTTAGCCACAAGATTCTTAACATCTGTAATTTGCTCAAGAGCAATAGTGTTTACCGTGTGGTTTTCCTGACGGAATAAGCCAAGATTCGAGATAATACGGTTTAGCTGAGTGCTGAAAGTAAACGGGCTTGTAAAGCTGTCGTACACTACACCAGAGAATAAATCTTTAGACATTATGTAATTTCCTTATTATTAGGTAGTGCGTAGCGCTACAGTGTCAAAATCAGTGAAAGTAAAGCCAAGAGTTGCTAATTGTGCCTGAGCTAATGATTTATCAAGGCTACCAAATTCAATACCCGCCAGGCTTAGGATCGTATGTTCTGGAGAAGCTACAACAAACGCTTTAGCGCCCACTGGTGCAGGTTCTACGACAACATACGCAATTGCATCAACTGACGTTGCAAGATTCCCACTGGAATCAACAAGATCGCCAACAATAAGATCGGCAGGAATACCGGATTCCACACGGATCAGCTTATCCTGCATAATTGCATCAGATGCGTAAGCCACCACTTTATAACGGGCGTGGCTGTTATCCCCGTTTAATGTTTGAAATGTTCCAAATTGCATTGGTTATTTTCCTTTTTTAGCTAAATTCTTCATTCGTTTCTCAAGCCCTGATAATGGGTGAGGGGTATTTGATTTTGTGATCGTGGCGGTAGGCCAGAATTTTTCTGTAGCCGCTCGAATCTCTTCTACACTTACGCCGAAAACATCAGCAGCTTGTTTAAGCATTTTTTCAGTGAGGATAATTGAAGAGGATTTATGAGTTATTACACGGTTGTAGTTCATTAGAAACATTTTTCTGCTTCCTTGTGTTTATAACAAATTTGTTAATACAAAATAAAAATAAACCCCTATAAAGGGGCTTATGGGAGGCTGGCAATCTTAGGAGGAAATCCAGCCCTAACTATTAAACGTGTTTCCACGCTGGCAATAATAGTCAGTGGAATTTCTTATCAATACTGAGCCTTTCGACTTAATAATTAATAAGGGGGCATACTTTCATATGCTGCTCAAGCCTAACGGGGCTTGATTTGTAAAGAGCGGAAAGCTCTTCTATAAAATCACTCGTTGTGAATTATTGCTTTCAAAGGGAAGGTGTTCTCCACCGGATATCCCCTATTTATCGAGAAGAGGCAGTAAATAAGGCAGTGGAGAATCCTTGTTAGAAACAAACGAAACGTAGCAATAAAGAACACAACCAAAAATCAAGGGGAATGATTTTAGAGAAGAGGGCTAAACCAACAAGGGGGAGGAATAGCCATTCCCATTTCCAGGGAGGAAAATAAATTCTTGCTATGGGAGTAGAAGAAGAGAGACACAACAATACGTTTAATATATCCCTATTACTACTTTAACATTTTTGTTAAAGTTTGTCAATCACATTCATCATCAAATGTCAACTATTTTTTAATTCTTCAATAATTTCATTAACTTGCCCCTTCACATCCTGCATACTTACTACAACCTCTTCAATCTCTTCCATAAGTGCAGGGTCATCACGTAGCCCGTCAACGTGCATACAGGCGCTTGAGATGCTTCCCAGGGCGTTACAAGCCCCGATCAGGAGGGTGATAACATCACTCACACTCTCCGGCGTTCTGTCTCTTTGCATCACGTTTACGGCTTCCAGAAGCGGGATATGGTGTTCATAGTGGAATTGTTCTAAAACATCCTGTAGCCACTGGCTATTGTCATTCAGCATTCTGCATACGCTCCTTAATACCTCTGATAGCCTGAATCCCTGCCAGGAATGGCGTTGCCTCTGTAGCCAGCACATCAATCAGGTGATCAATATCGTTAATGTTTTTTTCTTCTTCGAGCGATAGAGCTTGTTCATAAAGGTATTCCACGTATTCAATACGTTCTTTAAAGTGTGCTTGTTCTGTGATTTCTTCAATCATTGTTGTCATTCTCCATAAAAAACAATCCGTCCAGTTCCCTAACTCCTGCAACGGTGTTATTCATTGCGTTATACGTGAGGTAGTGGTTGAGGGATGAGAAGCCCAGGCATTGCCATTTCTTTAAATTTGAATCATCCCAACTATAAACTTTGCGTTTACGTGGTTTGTAATACACTCCGCTCGAACTTTCGAGAAGATCATTTAACGCGGCCCACTCTTCCACAGAGGGCGGTGTTGAATGTACTTCTTCAACGTGTTCTATTAATTCCCCTGGGATTTCCTCAAGAGATTTAATGTAGAGGCGGGATGATTTGATTCTGTTTCCGTTCTCTCGCTCAAGGCGGGATAGTGTATTTCTTTCTTTACGGCTCATTGCACCTCGTGTTAATTGTTAGAGGTGACGAAAGAGACATTTTCATTCACGTCAAAGTCGTAATATCCACCACGGCGCGTTAGCGTCAGCACTTTGGCATCCTTCATCAGGGACAACCAATATCGTATGCCGGATTCACTGTAGCCCAGGGCGCTTGAAAGTTGTTTCACGCTGGAACGGAATGTTCCATTCTCTCTATGCAGAGATGACAGGTAATTATAAATGCGTCTGCATACTTCATTGCATCCGAGTTGAAACTTTGTATCTTCGTTCAGTAGGTATAGGCTATTCATAATCCTCCTGGTTAAAATGGTATCGTTGATTGTTCAATCTGGGTGTATTCATACAGGTGTGTTTCCTGAAATAGTTGCTCAATTCCCATTGAATGATCTATTCCGATTCGTTGAAGCACTCTTGATGACCAAGAATAAAAACTCTCGTCCTCTCGTCGTTGTGACAGATTTTCAAACAGGTATTTCACTGCTTCAGAAGTACGGATGCGAGGCGACGCTACATCCGCTGAAACGCTTTCAGGCACGATAACAGCTTCCTCTATAACTTCGGTGATTGTCGGCAGTGGCGCTTCTTCTAAGGCTTCTGGCTTCGTTTCTGGTGCGTACGGTAGAACGGTGAAGATACTTGTACACCCTGGACGCTCTTTCACATATAGCCAACCAAAAGATACGAGGTCTTTAATGTGGCGGCGTACAGTTTGATCTGTACCGAGTCCAAGCCGATCACCGATACCGGTTAATGAGGGGGTTACTTGTTGAAATGTACCGGATAGGCTTTGCAGATAGGAATAAACGATCTTGTGGTGAAGTTTTACTTCGTGAGTTTCGCCGTTAACTTCTACAGAAGTGATTCCGAGTAAATCATAGTCAATCGCCAGAAATGGCTTTTCGTGTTTTGTTGTCTTCATTATTTTCCTCTTTGCTAAGGATCGCTGTTATGAGTTCCGATACCAGAGCGGCAGCGGGTTTGTCTTCTTTGTTGGCACGGTTGATCAACGCCTCGTAAGTTTCTGGTGTGAAATTGATTTTCATCGTGTCTTCTCCTTCGTGAGAATTTATGTATAGCCACGAGTGGCTAATGAGGATCGCCCTATCGGTGATCAGGGTGTTTCTTCTTCTACTCTCTTTAACTTTGCTTGTAGTTCCAGAATGCGGAATTGGATAAGCGCGGTCTTGAACATCTGACGGCGTTCGGGTCGTAGGTTTTTGTTGTGGATGTATACGTTACATTGGCGCGGGGAGAGATCCCCGGAGAGAAGTGAATCAATCACATCTTGTCTGTTTAAGTACATTGTTCTCCTGTTATTAAGTTTTCTTACCTTCAATACTTACTCTACACTACTTTCTATAAAAAGTCAATGCCTAACATAATATTTTTTAAGGAGTTTTCAAATGTCAATAGATGAACTATAAATAAACAACTATGACCAATACAGGATTTGTGGTAAAATAGAAAAGAACTGAGGAGGCGTCACATCATTAAACGCCACCAGACGCTCTATAAGCGATTCTAAGCCCTTAATAGTACATCTGCATTCCCTACCCTCTCAAAATCGCTCTACGGGCTTCCTGTGCATCCTGACGGCATACGGGCGCGCCTCTGGCACTTACTCCCGAAACCAATAGCACAACTACAGAGGGATAACGGTAGTTATCAGGATTGTAGTTAGTTGGTATTGGATTGAGGCTTAGTGAACTTGCACGAGGTACGAGGGTAAGTGAGCTTTAGCCACTGGCGAAGCACACGATTATTACGCGCACAGCGCAATGGTACTTTGCCTACGGCATAAAATCATTCGTGCCTGACGTTCGTCATAAACGAAGTTTGCACGAGTCAAGAAGGTACAGAGAAACGCTTTGCTGCGTCGAGAGCGGAACGAGGCCAGCCAACGTAGCCCGAAAGGTAGCGGAGTAAGGCTGCTTGCCAGGAGTGACGGCGAGAGACGCCAGGCAAAAGATCTTTGCGACCAGCGCAAAACCATAAAAGAATAAAGATCATTCTTATTAGGTTAATTGTTATTAACTTATTCTTATCGGGTATCAGACTTGATAGGGGTACTCCTGTCAAAGTTGATAGGGGTGGGGGTATCAGTTCTGATAGGGGTATCAATCTTGATAGGGGTTTTCAGTGGGATCTGGAGTGCCGAATTTACGGCTTTTTCCCGTATATTACGAAAGTAACAAAACGGTACTCTCAGCCTTTCACCCAACGATAGATAGTCGCCCTGCTCACTCCGAATCGTCCATACAACAACACCTAAGATTAATCCGAGGTTAACCAGGGGTTATCCCTACCAAACAGGCATCTAATCCGCTGGTAATTGGCAGGTAATGAATGCCGTTGTTACAGGGGGAAAGTTGCCATAGTAACTATCACTCACTGTGCGTAAAGCCGCACGGCATAAGGCTTACAGCGATCATTGTCCACAATGTACACTTTCATGATAGGTGCAATGTGCTTAAAGACTTTTTGTGTTTTATCAAATTTATTTTAGTTGCGATTTTCCATGCCGAAACCCGCCAGTTAATTAGCATTCTAATCATTTCTTGATGCAATCAGTTTCAAGTGCATAAACTCCGCATAATCAGTGCATACAGGCAGGTTAGCCCCGCCCTCGCCTAACGACTCTACATTTATTATCATTAAATCAATGGGATAGATAACAACCACACACAAGCATTGGTAGTGTGATGTTCTGGTGTTGCCGCTGTTCTTCGTGCAGAGTTGAGGATTTGGCAATGTTCAAACACATGTTTATAAATGACAAGCACCTGATTTTAATGAAGATATTATGAAATTATGCAGATTTTGATCTGGGTGTGCCTGATCTTCGCGTTAAGCAGTGGACGCAATCGCGCTATTTACCACACACAATATAGTTCGATTTTTGATCATTTACATTGCAACTTACTGAAATTGATCATATTGTTTATTTAATAAGTTTAGATGTGTGACCTTGAAGGAGCGTAAATTGAACAGAGCCGTGGTGTTAGATGAACAGCAAGCCAAAACGATCAGGGAGTGGCTAAACGCTCATAACAAAAGTCTGATAGCAGACGTTTCGTTAATGATGCAAGCTGCCGTATTGCGTGTGGGGGATGCCGTAGCTTTGCGCTTCGACGAAGTGATCAACGGTGAGATTGACATAGAAGAACAGAAGACAGGGAAGCGTAAAGCCCTCACTCTCCCTGCTCCAGTGGTGCAGATGATTGCACGTCGCCGTGCTGAGTATCCGCATGATGTGCATGTGTTCAGAAGCCAGCGTAACCGCTCGATGCACAAGCAAGCACCTGTACGCCGTGAAGAAGTGAGCAAGCAAATCGCAGAAGCCGCGAAAGCTATAGGGATTCATGGCACTGTATCGGCTCACAGCTTTCGAAAGGCGGGAGGCAATGCAATTTACAAGCGCTCTGCAAACAACATCACGTTAGCTATGACCGTGCTCAATCACAGCAACATCACCGACACCAAGCGCTATCTGGACTTAGACAAGCAAGCCGTTAGCCGGGTGATCAATGAGATGGACTTATAAGGGGGTACACATGAAGTATCTTGTGCTGACGCTGGCGCTCATGAGCTTACAAGCTCACGCAGGGCGCATAACCTTAATTCTTAGTGACGAAATCGAAACGACTGATGGTAAGATTTGTCTTTATGAGAATGCTGTAAGAAGCGAGCAAATAAAAGTGGCTGCCAGCGCTCAATGCCGCCACACAATGACCTTCGAGGATTGATGATGAGTAGCAAAAACTATGAAAGCCACCGTAAAGCGATTGTTAGTAAGGGAATTCCTTCCGACCTGTTAAAACGGATCACTGATTCTGACATTCAGGTAATCAATACGTTTTTAACACGAGTGAACAAACTGGAGCTAACAAAGCAGGAGAGAGACTGGATTATAAACACGATCAGTACGAAGTAGATAGGACAGGTAACCAGGTGGCTGGGGCCGCCAACCACCAAGAAGCCTGACTACCTTTACCGCTATACATCCCACGGATTCGTTTTCATTTTCCTCATTGGGTACGCTTGACCATTCACGGTGAAGGTGAGTTTCTCTGTATCAATCACCCCCTCAACCTCTTTGTAGTCGAATGGGAATTTCACTTTATTGTCGTTGATTTTGTACAAACCGCCTGGAATGTTAGCACCATGCTCAACCTGCAAATAATCCCCCTTAATTAGCCAGCGTCCCTCTACCTGGAATCCGATCGCGCTACCGTGCTCATTAAAGTAAATACTCATTATGATTCCTTAGGTTCAGAGTTTACCTTTTAATGGATGTTCTCTCGTCCACCCAGCAACACTACGTGATGTAACATAGCAAATCAGTAAATCAGCAGAAGACCGCGAAGCAACAAACTTCACTTTCGAGGAAGCTACACTTCGAGACATAACCTCACACCACAGCCCATCAATGCCCTGTGCAACACTGCGTGATTCCACCTTACAAACCAGTAGATCAGCTACAGACCTGGAACCAACTACGCAAACAGCAATATCAGCAGCACTACGGCTGCCTACTTCACAGATCAACGCCATAAACACTACTCCTCATTGTTATCATCTCCACCCTCTTGCCGCATGGATTCTATAAACTCCCGTTGCTTCGGTGTGAGTGCAAGCTCATCTAGCAAGCGATCTAACTCTTCTTTGGGTGATTCCTCTTGAATCTGTCTCTTCCTGATCTCCATGCTCACCCTTGATTCATTAGGATTAATCTTAGGTTAACCAGGTGATAGAAAGTGCGCAACTAACAGATTTTGGACAATACAAACCGTTTAATGCCGTGATAGGTAGGTTAGAACATGGCGTTAACCACTCGCGCTGTGCAACGCTGGAACAGATTGCATAGAGAGTAAACCGCTTCGTGTGCCAGCTATGAAGGGTAGCCAACTGAAAGCCCTGCTTGATTACATACGAGCATTGAAAGCATGATCTGAGGGGGCATTGCCCCCTTTTAACCCTTCAAGGAAGAGCAAAGAATGGTCACAATCACCAAAACATACGAGAAAATAGCCCCAAAACTTGATGACATGGTGCGCCGTGGATTCAGCGACATTGAGCTAAAGAATGGGAGCCAGAACGAAATCTACGCCTACGGGGAACGGAAATTATTAGCTGAGGATTTCCGCAAGCTCTACCCTGAAAAATTGAACGACATTCCTCAAGACTTCCCGCCAGATGCCACGGTGATCGTGGAAGACATGGTATTGCTATACAAACCCCGTAGCGGTCAACTCACCAGAACTGCATCAGAGACACAGCTCAAACATCTTCAGGCTTTCAATGATTGGTGTCATGCCAATGCTGGTAAAGGGAAAGGCTACACCCAGACAACGAAGAACGCAGTTAACGCGATCAACATCGTCGGCGCTATCATATTGGCTGGGCTGGTCATCTGGGGCCTGTCACACATCCGTTAGTATCTAAATTTCGTTGTTGAAGCTATCAGCCAGGTGCTTACAAATCTTTACACACCTAAAATCATAGCCCGTGACACGGGATAAAGTATTACATTTCAATATGATAAAATAAATTGCAACTTATTTGTTTACCCGAGGGGTAATTCATGTATAATTGGAAAGATTTTATTGTTGCCACATAACAACAAGGCGCTGTATCGTAACTCCAATCTAATGGAGGACATACTTATGCGCGGCATTTTATTACCTATCGTCTTCTTACTCATCCTCCTCTTCAGCTTGATCATCGGTTACTTTGCGTTGAAGCCAGAAACCACAGCCACCACCCTCGCATACCTTGTATCCGCTCTCACTGGATTTTTTACACTGGTCTTAGGCTGGGTGCAGTACGCACTTAGAACATAGTATTAGCGGCCCTGGCTAACTTAATCTCTGCCTCTTCTTGCTTCTTTTGAGCTAACCAGGCTTTGCCCTTCTCAGTGGCCATAAACGCTTTGCGCTTCGCCGCTACGCTTGCAGGAGTTTTAGCGGGAGCCTTCGCCGCTTTTTGTTCCTTCTTCCACTTCTTACCCGCTGGACTCTTCAACCACTTCTTACGGGCGATCTTAGCTTCTCTTTCGGCATTGTATGGGATGATTACCGCCATGTTGCACCTCACATTTTTCTATACAGGTCAAAGAGGTAGACGCTAACAGGGATTGAGGAACAATGACAAATACAAAACCTTTGGGTAATACCCCACCTTTACGTGCCGTGATGGGCACATATGAAAACGGGGAGCGTAGCGACTTCGTTAGAAGATCCGGCAATGTATCAGTAACGTGATTTATCAGGTGATCGTTGTGTTCCGGTGATCGCTACCGTGGCAGAGCCGGATTCTTTCCCGATCCGGTTAGTGTCCCATCATTTACGCCTGTTTATCCATCCATCACAGCGCCACACAAAGCCCAGAGGCTTACGAATGAATCTGGTATGAACTGCCTGATCCTCGTGTTGCTTCACAGCAAGAATGATCAAGTAGCCCCCGCACGAAGGGGATCACGTTATAGCTTCGTTAGTATGTTGTGTGGGCCTGGCTGCCCTGTCTGCACGTTCAGTTGACGAAAGCAAATACAAAGATAAGTGCTTTCTACGAGTTGAACGCTCCGAACACTCGCCCATGTGGTGTATAATACTAACCGCCGATACAACGCACACAGGCGTTTATCAGTGCAGAAGGAAAAGCAATGAAAGAAGATAACATCAAAGTATCCCCTTGATTCTCTTAGCTTTTTCTTTGATGGTGCCGATAATAGGAGTCGAACCTACGACCTTCGCATTACGAATGCGCTGCTCTACCAACTGAGCTATATCGGCTTTTCAGGCCTGCCACGAACGTGACAACGGTTTGTAAGGTTAAGAAAAAGCGCTTTCTCCGTCAACACCTTCGCCTTCCAGTTGATGTTTTTTGCATCAAGCCCTGAATAATCAGCACAAAATGTATGGGTAACCCTAACCGAAACCCGGTCCCCCCTGCCTTCACATTTATCATTAAAAGACCCGCTCGCGGCCACTCCCTCCCCTCTTTCCTTTCGAAATCAGCTATCTTCAATTTTATCTCTCTACAATAAAGCCCCGTGAGCGCAGGTCGATACTTCCCAGACCGCGGCAATAAAATCGGGAGTGGGTATCGGATGCAGAAACTTTTTGTCAATGATGAGACGACCGGGCCGGTTCTGGAGCATAAAAGTACGGCCTCCTTTATCAAACGCGCCCTGATGCTCATGGTGTCACTGCTATCGGCCCTGTTTGCCATCGCCATCATTGTGCTGCTGATTATCGTGCACAATATCAATCAGGAAACCGATAAACATAGCGCCCTGCTGCTGGAAAAAGCGATCCATAACCGCATTGATACCCTAACCACCCATATCAAAGACTATGCCTGGTGGGGCGAGGCCTATCAGCACCTTCACCCCTACGTGGACGTTGAATGGGCTTATACCCGGCAAAATATGGGCGCTACGCTCTGGCGTGATTTTGAGTACGAGGGGATATTCGTACTCGACGGTGCCGGCCAGACGCGCTATAGCGTTATCGACGGCGCGCTGGTCACGCGGCCTCTGCAAGCGTGGCTGGGGGATAACCCCATTCCAGAGCTATTGCATAAAATCGACAGGCCGGACGGGGAACCGCTGGCCAGCACCATCGTCATGAAAGCTGGACATCCCGCCCTGGTGTCAGCGGCGCGCATTACCCCTGGCGATGACTCACGCATAGCACGTATTCCCGGCCCGGCGCCTGTACTGGTGTTTGTGGACGTGCTGGATGATAAAAAGTTGATGGCGATGGGGGAAGAGTACGGCATCGCCCAGGCCCGCGTGCAACGTAGCAATGCGCCGGCGTTAGCGGGGCGTCGCGGCGTTGCCACCCTGCCTATCGACGGGCAGCAGATCGCTTTTGAGTGGAAAAGTGAAAACCCTGGTCGGGAACTGATGCGCTACATCCTGCCGCTGCTGATTTTACTGGCGCTCTGTACCGGCTTTGCCGGGGTGATTCTGGGGCGCAACGCGCTAAAAAAAGCCCGGATGTTTGATGAAAACACCTTCCTGCTGACCCAAAGTCGTCTTGCCCTCACCGCCAGCGAAAGGCGCTTTCGCGACGTGGCCGAGGCCACCACGGACTGGATCTGGGAAACGGACCCTGACCTGCGTTTTACCTGGCTCTCGGACCGCTTTCCCGGCATTACCGGGCACAGCATATCGGCATGGATTGGCCGGCCGGTGACCGAATTTTTAGAGGCTGAGGGTCAACCGCTGGCGGAGTGGATCACCCTGCCAGGCCAGACGGGCCATCGCCGGCTGCTTCACTGCCGCTATCTTTCGGCAATGGGCCACCAGCGCTATTGTCATATCGCCCTGAAGCCTGTTATCACGCCGGAGGGGATTACCGGCTACCGGGGCACCGCCACGGACGTCACGCTCGAAGTCGAAGCCCAGGCGCGCGTGCAGTATCTCTCGCGCCATGACGAACTGACCGGCCTGCCTAACCGGGTAAGAATGCGCGAGTTTCTGGAGGGTAAGCTGCAAGCGCAGCCTACGCAGGCGCATCCGCTGGCAATGATCAGCCTCGATCTGGATAAGTTCAAGCCGGTGAATGATCTGTTCGGTCACGGTGCTGGCGATACCGTGCTGCATGAGGTCTCGGCCCGTCTACGCCACTGTGTGCGCGACTACGATCTGGTGGCACGCCAGGGGGGAGACGAATTTATTCTGATTATCTCTGACATTCTCGATCGGCAGGATATCGAACATCTGTGTGAACGTATTCTCGCCGAGCTGGCGCGACCGTTCTTTATCAACGGCAATGAGATATTTATCGGCGCCAGTATCGGGATTGCGATGGCCCCGCAGGATGCCGTCGACGCGGGCGAACTGCTGCGCTTCTCAGACATCGCGCTTTATAAAGCCAAAAGCAGCGGGCGCAACAAATGGCTCTTTTACACTGCGGAAATGGCCGAGCAGATGGTACAACGCCGCGAGATGGAAAACGGCCTGCGTGAGGCCATCAAGAAAGAGCAGTTCCGCCTGGTGTATCAGCCGCGCTATGGGCACAACTCATCGCGGATTATCGCCGTGGAGGCCCTCATCCGCTGGGAACATCCTGAGCTTGGCCTGCTCATGCCCGATCAGTTTATCTCGCTGGCAGAAGAGACCGGCCTTATCGTTGCGCTCAGCGACTGGGTGCTTAAGACCGCCTGTCGCGATGCGCAGCAATCTCTGAATGGCCTCTCGGTGTCGGTCAACATCTCCGCCGTGGAGTTCCAGTCCTGGAGTCTGGTAGAGCGCATCCGTGACGCATTAACCCTCTCCGGGCTCGACCCGGCGCGGCTGGAGATTGAGATCACTGAAAACGCCACGCTATGGAACCCAGAAAATAGCCTTGAGCTGATGCTGGCGCTTAAGAAGCTGGGGGTGAAATTGCTGATGGACGATTTTGGCACCGGCTACTCCTCCCTCAGCTATCTGCGCAACTTCCCGTTCGATGGGATCAAGCTCGATAAGTCCTTTATCTCCGGCATGCCGGAGAGCGACAGTGCCAACACCATCGTTGAAAATATTATCGGCCTCGGCAAAGCTTTTTCGCTGAGCATCACGGCGGAGGGGGTTGAGACGGAAGGACAGCTGCAAAAACTGATGATGATGGAGTGCGATGAAACCCAGGGGTACTTGATTGGGCGGCCGCTCAGTCTGGCAGCGTTGCAGGAGCAGATGGCCGCGCTCGATTCGGCGGCGCAAGAGCGCACAGGGCAGCGGCTGGAGGAGTAACGCGGGCGGCCCTACAAGCCACCCGCGTGCATCAGCGTCGTTAGCGACGCACCGTGTCGTCGCCGAAGCCGACCCACTTGTAGGTAGTTAAGGCTTCAAGCCCCATTGGGCCACGCGCATGCAGCTTCTGGGTGCTTACTGCCACTTCCGCGCCCAGGCCAAACTGGCCGCCGTCGGTGAAGCGGGTAGAGGCATTGACGTACACCGCCGATGAGTCCACTTCATTGATAAAGCGGTCGGCATGGCGCAGCGTGCGGGTCAGGATAGCATCAGAGTGCTGCGTGCCATGTTCACGGATATGCGCAATGGCCTCATCCAGATCGGCCACCAGTTTGACGTTCAGATCCAGCGACAGGTATTCGTCGTCGTACTGTTCCGCTTTCACCGCCTCAACCTTCGCCGGGCCGTTTTGCAGCAGTGCCAGCGCATCCGGTTCCGCGTGGAGGGTGACGCCGCTTTCCGCCATCTGCTTACTCAGCGCCGGCAGGAAGGTGCTGGCGATGCCCCGGTGTACCAGCAGCGTTTCAACGGTGTTACAGGTGCTGGGACGCTGGGTTTTAGCGTTAACGATGATCTTCAGCGCCGGGTCGATCTCGGCGCTCTCATCGACCAGGATGTGACACACCCCGATCCCTCCGGTGATCACCGGGATCGTTGACTGTTCGCGGCACAGTTTGTGCAGGCCAGCGCCACCGCGCGGGATCAACATATCGATGTACTTATCCATGCGCAGCATTTCGGTTACCAGCGCGCGATCCGGGCTTTCGATCGCCTGTACGGCACCGGCTGGCAGGCCGCACTCTTCCAGCGCTTGCTGAATTACTTTCACGGTCGCGGCGTTGGTACGCCAGGTCTCTTTCCCGCCGCGCAGGATCGCGGCGTTGCCGGTTTTCAGGCACAGGGAGGCAACATCCACCGTCACGTTCGGGCGGGCTTCATAAATCACGCCGATTACGCCCAGCGGTACGCGGCGACGTTCAATGCGCAGGCCGCTGTCCAGCAGGCCGCCGTCAATAACTTGTCCAACCGGGTCGGCCAGATTGCAGACCTGACGCACATCGTCGGCGATGCTTTTCAGACGCGCCGGATTCAGGGCCAGGCGGTCGAGCATCGCCTCGCTCAGACCATTGCGACGGGCTTCCAGCAGATCCTGTTCGTTGGCGAGCAGAATCTCAGCGGACTGCGCTTCCAGATAATCAGCGATTTTTTCCAGCACGCGATTTTTCTCGCGACTGGAGAGGAGCGCCAGCTTGTACGAGGCGGCTTTGGCGGCGGCGCCCATTTGTTCCAACATTTTCTGGCTCCTTAGCGAATGATCATATCGTCACGATGAACAGCAACCGGGCCATATTCATACCCGAGAATCGCGTCAATCTGCTGGGAGTGATGGCCTGCGATACGGCGCAGCGCATCGCTGTTATAGCGAGAAACGCCGTGGGCAATATCGCGCCCTTCCTGATTGCAGATACGGATCACTTCACCACGGGAGAAGTTACCTGTCACGTTTTTAATGCCTTTCGGAAGCAATGAGCTCCCGCGTTCCAGAATTGCCGCGGTCGCGCCTTCGTCCACGGTGAGCTGCCCCGCCGGAGGAGCACCGAAGATCCAGCGTTTACGGTTCTCCAGCGGCGTCGCTTCGGCATGGAAACGCGTGCCGACAGAGATACCCTCCATCACATCGCCAATCACGCCAGGACGGCTGCCCGCCGCAATAATGGTGTCGATGCCCGCGCGGCAAGCCACGTCCGCAGCCTGCAGTTTTGTGCCCATGCCGCCCGTCCCCAGGCCCGAAACGCTGTCGCCGGCAATCGCGCGCAGCGCATCGTCGATCCCTTTCACATCGGTGATCAGTTCAGCCTGTGGGTTGGTACGCGGATCGGCGGTGAACAGCCCTTGCTGGTCAGTCAGCAGCAGCAGTTTATCGGCCCCCGCCAGAATAGCCGCCAGTGCAGAGAGGTTATCGTTATCGCCGACTTTGATTTCGGCTGTGGCCACCGCATCGTTTTCGTTGATGACCGGCACAATGTTGTTATCCAGAAGCGCGCGCAGGGTATCCCGCGCGTTCAGGAAACGCTCGCGGTCTTCCATGTCTGCGCGGGTCAGCAACATCTGGCCTACGTGAATGCCGTAAATGGAGAAGAGCTGCTCCCAAAGCTGAATCAGACGGCTTTGGCCCACGGCGGCGAGAAGCTGCTTGGAGGCAATCGTTGCGGGGAGTTCAGGGTAGCCCAGATGTTCGCGCCCGGCGGCAATCGCGCCGGAGGTAACAATAACAATGCGATGCCCTGCGGCATGCAGCTGCGCGCACTGGCGCACCAGCTCAACGATATGGGCGCGATTAAGGCGGCGCGATCCGCCTGTTAATACACTGGTACCGAGTTTTACGACCAGCGTCTGGCTATCACTCATGATTCTCTGCCGTTCAACAATAAGGGAAAATGATGTTAATCAGACGTTTTAGCAGGACTGAGCCGCGTTGCCAACAGGCTTTGCGCAGAGGGGAACACTTTGTTGCGCGGGATCAGGAAGCGTAGCGGCAGATTTTTACATTTTTATTACTGAAATAATAAATCAGCGCTTTTTGAAATTATTCTGAAATTGTCATAAAACGTTCACCCGCGGACGTTAAAACCCTTCCTGTTTTTCACGGGGTAATAAGTCGATTCTTATTGCTCAGCGAATATTAGCGCGTTTACAAAACACTCAGGATTGAAAATGAAAAAGAGTACTCTGGCATTAGTGGTAATGAGCGTTGTTGCTTCCGCATCTGTTCACGCAGCAGAAGTCTTTAATAAAAACGGAAATAAACTGGATGTGTACGGTAAAGTAAAAGCCATGCACTATCTCAGTGATGACGACGCCAAAGATGGTGACCAGACCTACGTCCGTTTCGGCTTTAAAGGCGAAACTCAAATTAACGATCAGCTGACCGGTTACGGTCGCTGGGAAGCAGAATTCTCTGGCAACAAAGCCGAGAGCGACGCTACGCAAAAGACCCGTCTGGCCTTCGCCGGTCTTAAAATTAAAGATATTGGTTCTTTCGACTATGGCCGTAACCTGGGCGCTCTGTACGACGTAGAAGCCTGGACCGATATGTTCCCGGAATTCGGCGGCGACTCCTCTGGTCAGACCGATAACTTCATGACCAAACGCTCCAGCGGCCTGGCGACGTATCGCAACACCGACTTCTTCGGTGCGGTAGACGGCCTGGACCTGACCCTGCAATATCAGGGTAAAAACGAAGGTCGCGACGCCAAGAAACAGAACGGCGACGGCTTCGGTACCTCTTTAAGCTATGACTTCGGCGGCAGCGCGTTTGCGGTGAGCGGCGCGTATACCAACTCCGATCGTACTAACGATCAGAACTTGCTGGCACGTGGTAACGGCGACAAAGCCGAAGCCTGGGGTACCGGTCTGAAATATGACGCTAACGATATCTACCTGGCGGCTATGTATACCGAAACCCGCAATATGACCCCTATTTCCGGTGGCTTTGCGAATAAAGCACAGAACTTTGAAGTAGTGGCACAATATCAATTTGACTTTGGTCTGCGCCCATCCTTGGGTTATGTCCAGTCTAAAGGCAAAAATATTGAAGGGATCGGCAGCGAAGATCTCGTGAAATATATTGATGTGGGCGCGACCTATTATTTCAACAAAAACATGTCCGCGTTTGTTGATTATAAAATCAACCAGATCGACGACGATAATGCGCTGGGCGTGAGCAGCGACGACATCGTTGCCGTGGGTATGACCTACCAGTTCTAATTCAGACTAAAAAAAAGCCCGGCTGCCAGAGCGCCGGGCTTTTTTATTTTGTATTGGTGACCCCGCAATCAGGCGGTAAGTTTCACCGGTTGATTGGTGAAATCATCGGCAGGTTCCAGTTTCAGTTCAAAACTTGCCAGCAGAGTGCGTGCTTTTTCATGGAATTCACGCAGGGTGTGTTCCAGACGCTGCACCACCTCGGGATCTTTAATGGCGACCGCCTGCCAGTGCCCATCTTTATCAAACAGACCAAACTGGTAGCTGTAAGTAAATCGGCTCTCTTCTGCTTCCATCTCCATCCACCAGCCCCAGAATTCGCGCTTTTCCGGCGCGGGCTTAACATTGACGCAAACTGCCAGGCAATCGAAAAAAAAGCGTGCCCCTTCGCACTGCTCTTCCCGGATATACGGGCCAAGAGCCATGAACTTTTTGATCATTCTACTTTTCGGATGTCCACTCGGTAACGTCATTGCGATCTCCTTTTGTGAAGCCACTGTTTTACCAAACCACAAAAAATTAGCAATCAATCAACACAATCTCTGATGGATCCAACGCGAGATTTGCTGCAGTGCTTTGTCAAAATTCTGGTAAACCGGGCTAAACGGCACCTCCAGCAGCTTGCCATCGACAGATGACGAGGTGATTAAACGTGACTCCTCTTCCGGGCTGAATGGATCGTTCTTCCAGTAGCCCGAGAGCATCGGCGTTGGGCAGCGTCGCCCCAGCAAGCCCTGCGTTTTTAACGAATAACGGTTGAGCTCGATGCGCAGCGCCTCGTCGGAGGCTTGCTGCATGCCCAGGCGGCTGGCGAGCACGTCCAGATACATCTCTGGCACGCCCCCCTGCCGGGCGGGTTCGCTAAGCAGGGCGTGGACGACCGGACCAAGACAGGCCACCGCCTTCAGGCGCGACGACTCCAGATAGGCCAGACGCACCGCCACGTTCGCACCAAAGCGGAAACCAAATGCCGCGACGCGGGTATGATCGACCCAGGGATTTTTTTCCAGCGATCTCAGGGCGTGCTGATGGAGCAAGCTGGAATCCTGGGTCAGCTTCCATTTCGAAGAGAAGCCAATAGAGGGCATATCCAGGGTGAGCATCGCGACGCCCTGCGGGGCGAAATAGCGTTCATAAAGGCTGTAATAATCGGTCTGCAGAGAATCGAGGCCGCCGCACATCATAACCGTCGGGAAGGGACCCTCGCCTGCGGGCATATGCAGGAATCCGGTCACGGAGGGGCCGCCGGGAATGGTGAATTCGATTTCACGTATCCGCCCCGGCAGGTGCTGCGCGGCCTCCTGATAGGCGCGATTCGCCAGCGCCTGCGCCTGCTCTGCCAGCTCATCGCCCTTCAGATGCGGATATGCCGCGATACTGTAAAGGTCGGCGGCATGCAGCCAGTGCTGGCCGCTGAGGGCCGGATCTGGCTCCTGCGTGGCTTTCTGCTGCCAGAGCATCGCCTGTTTTGCCCACTCATAGATCCAGTTGCCGCCACGATATCCCACCACCGTGTCGTACAGTTCCGGATCGGTACGCTCGGCATCACTCATCACAATGCGCGCCTGCACCTCCAGAATTTCACGCGGATCGATCCCGCGCCAAATCCACATCAGGCGGTTAATCATGCGATACCAGTGAGGAATATTTTTGCCATCCAGCGCGGACTGCACCTGCTGCTCTGTGCCACTGTTGAAGCGGCGAACCAGGGTCGAGGTTTCCGGATGTTTGAATTTGGGTTTGAAGAGAATTTCGCTGAGATTCGCCTGGGTCATTTCGCGCTGCCTCTAGAGATACGTCAGAGAAGGCTATTGTAACGTGCTACAGGCAAAAACAATAACGCCCGGCGTCACCGGGCGTTAAAAAGAGGATTTAGCGGCCTGAAATAGGCGGTACGAAGACCACGCCCATATCCCATGGCTGCTCAATCCAGGTATCTTGCGGGATATCAATCACATAATCATCAACCAGTGGTTTACCCGCCGGTTTTGCGAAGATAGTGACGAAATGCGCTTTTGGATACATTTCGCGAATAGCGACCGCGGTGCCACCGGTATCGACCAGGTCGTCAATAACGATAAAGCCTTCGCCATCACCTTCGGCGCGCTTGAGTACTGTCAGCTCACGCTGGTTGTCATGGTCGTAGCTGGAGATGCAGACGGTATCGACATGACGAATACCCAGCTCACGTGCCAGCAGCGCCCCCGGTACCAAACCGCCACGGCTAACGGCGATAATGCCTTTCCACTGTTCGGAAGGCATCAGGCGCGCAGCCAGTTTGCGTGCGTGAATCTGCAACATGTCCCAGGTGACGACGTATTTTTCGCTCATGTGAAGTGTCCCAGCCTGTTTGTATACGGCTTAAAAAAATGAGGGGTGAACCAGGTTGCGCGAGATTATAGAGATCTGACGCACTAAAAACCAGTGTTAAGCGGCATGGGGTGGAGTTTTTGCATGCTTAATACTATGCGTTGCCAGAGAAAGTGGTATTCTCAACCGCATCTCGCAAGTCTGACTTGTGGTGACTCTAAACCTGCTAACCCCGTGTCCTGCATCCCTGTTGCAGGATATCGACAAGGAGACTCATAGTGTCTGAACTGTCTCAACTATCTCCACAACCGCTGTGGGATATTTTTGCCAAAATCTGCTCCATTCCTCACCCTTCCTATCACGAAGAACAGCTTGCCGAACACATCATGGGCTGGGCGAAGGAAAAAGGGCTTCACGCCGAGCGCGACCAGGTTGGTAACATTCTGATCCGTAAACCTGCCACCAAAGGCATGGAAAACCGCAAAGCAGTTGTACTGCAAGCGCACCTGGACATGGTTCCACAGAAAAACAACGACACCGTCCACGACTTCACTAAAGATCCGATTCAGCCGTACATCGACGGCGAGTGGGTTAAAGCGCGCGGCACCACGCTGGGCGCGGATAACGGTATCGGCATGGCCTCTGCCCTGGCCGTACTGGCTGATGACAGCGTTGAGCATGGCCCGCTGGAAGTGTTGCTGACCATGACGGAAGAAGCGGGTATGGACGGCGCATTTGGTCTGCAGGCGAACTGGCTGCAGGCAGATATCCTGATCAACACCGACTCCGAAGAAGAGGGTGAGATCTACATGGGTTGCGCTGGCGGTATCGATTTCATCGCCACCCTGCCGTTGACCCGTGAAGCGGTACCCGCCAATTTCCAGACCTTTAAGCTGACCCTGAAAGGGCTGAAAGGTGGCCACTCCGGCGGCGATATTCACCTGGGCCTGGGCAATGCGAACAAACTGCTGGCACGCTTCCTGGCAGGCCACGCGGCCGAACTGGATCTGCGCCTTGTCGATTTCAATGGCGGCACCCTGCGTAACGCCATCCCGCGCGAAGCCTTCGCTACCGTCGCCGTTGCGGCTGACAAAGCCGACGCGCTGAAAAACCTGGCGAACGTTTATCTGGATATCCTGAAAAACGAACTCTCGGTGAAAGAGAAGAACCTGACCGTGGTGCTCGAAGCCGTCTCCAGCGACAAAACGGCGCTGACTACCGCATCCCGTGACGCCTTTGTTCAGTTGCTGAATGCCACACCAAACGGCGTGATCCGTAACTCCGACGT
This sequence comes from Leclercia sp. UBA1284, assembly GCF_002308415.1. Taxonomy (NCBI): domain Bacteria; kingdom Pseudomonadati; phylum Pseudomonadota; class Gammaproteobacteria; order Enterobacterales; family Enterobacteriaceae; genus Leclercia; species Leclercia sp. UBA1284. The sequence continues at coordinate 32,507 of NZ_DBUS01000006.1, read as the reverse complement.
CGCGAAAGGGGTGGTGGAAACCTCCCTGAACGTGGGCGTGGTGACCATGAGCGACGACAGCGCAGAAATCATCTGCCTGATCCGTTCACTTATCGACAGCGGTAAAGAGTACGTTGTGAGTATGCTGGAATCACTGGGTGCCCTGGCCGGAGCGAAAACATCCGCAAAAGGCAGCTATCCAGGCTGGCAGCCGGACGCAAGCTCGCCGGTAATGGCCCTGGTTCGTGAAACCTACCAGCGTCTGTTCAACAGCACCCCGAACATTCAGGTGATTCACGCCGGTCTGGAGTGCGGTCTGTTTAAAAAACCGTACCCGGATATGGACATGGTGTCTATCGGCCCAACCATTACGGGTCCGCACTCGCCAGACGAGCAAGTTCATATTGAAAGCGTGGGCCACTACTGGACCCTGCTGACAGAACTGCTGAAAGCCATCCCGGCGAAGTAAGCATTTCTTCTCGCCATCAAGCCCGGCTCCGCCGGGCTTTTTTATAACCCCAGCAACAGCTGCCGCTCTAATTGCGGATCCAATAGCGTGACGTGTAAACCCACCAGCCGTACGCCCCGCCCTGCCCGACGCTCTGCCCAGGTTTTCTTCGCGGTGGCGACAAGGTCGTCTTTGTTGAGACGCGGCCAGACGTGCTCCTGGGTCGTCTGCTGAAAATCGTTAAATTTAAGTTTGACCCCCTGACGGGCAATCAACAGGTCTGGCTTCACTTTCGCCAGTCGCCGCTCTAGCTCGGGATAGAGCTGTTCGGTAATGATTTTTTCACACTCCGCCCAGTCATGAATGTCATCACTCAGGGTGCGCTCCACACCAACCGATTTTCGCAGCCGCTCGCTGTTGACGTCGCGATCGTCAATCCCCTGGCTTCGCTCCCACAACACCCGGCCAAATTTACCGAACCGCTTAAGGAGCATAGCAAGATCGCTATTTTGCACATCTTCGCAGGTGCGAAGCCCCATGCTCTCCAGCTTTGCCGCAGAGACTTTGCCCACCCCGGGGATTTTACTGAGCGACAGGGTTTTTAAGAACGCCGGGACGTCATCGGGCGTGATCACATACTGACCGTTGGGCTTATTAAGATCGGACGCGATCTTGGCCAGAAATTTTACCGGCGCCACCCCCGCCGAGGCGGTGAGGTTGAGTTCGTTAGAGATGGTTTGGCGAATCTCCTGCGCCATCAACGTTGCCGAGCCGTGGCAATGCAGGCTTTCCGTAACGTCGAGATAGGCTTCGTCAAGCGACAGGGGCTCAATGAGAGAAGTGTAGCGGGAGAAGATATCGCGGATATGCAGCGACGCTTCTTTGTAGGCCTCAAAGCGACCCGGCAACAGGGTTAAGTGGGGGCATAGCTTCAGGGCCATCGCCGTAGGCATGGCGCTGCGCACGCCAAATTTGCGCGCCGGGTAGTTTGCCGTGCTGATGACGCCCCGCTTTACGCGGCTGCCGCCGATAGCAATGGGAATATCCCGCAGCGCCGGATTGTCCCGCATCTCTACCGCAGCAAAAAAGCAGTCCATATCGACATGAATGATTTTGCGCATTCCATTCACCATACCTGTAATTGCATACAGTATAACAAACAACATTTAATGCGACAGCCGTTTTAGCGTCTCATTACCGTCATACGGCTATGTTAAAAAGAGAACCCTATAAAAACCTTATAATTCATTACGTTAAAAAATATCTGGAGATCGTTTCATGAACAAACGGATTGCCGCCTCGCTGCTGTTTCTCAGCACCTCGCTCTGGGCCAGCCCAGAAATCATTGCGCATCGTGGCGGCACGGGCGACGCGCCAGAAAATACCCTGCCGGCCATTAAGCTGGCGCTGCAAAATCAGGCTCAGGCCATCTGGATAACCGTACAGCTTAGCCGTGACGGCGTGCCGGTGCTTTATCGTCCCAGCGACCTGCAGGCGTTAACGTCAATGAAGGGAAAAGTTTCTGCCTACACCGCTGCCGAGCTTACGACCTTTAATGCCGGTACCAAATGGAAAGAGACGATTGCAAATGCCACCATCCCGACGCTAAAAGCCGTACTGGAACAGTGGCCAGAGACCCGGTTCTTTATTGATATTAAATCGCCGGACGCGGCGCCGGAGGAGATGGCGAAACAGTTGACGGCCACCCTGCAAGAGACGAATAGCTTACAGCGGGTTCGCGTTTACTCCACGGAAGATCGTTACCTGGACGCATTGCCGCCTACGGTACCGCGTTTTGTGACCCGCAGTGAAACCCGGACTCGTCTGGCAAATATTTCGCTGAATCATCTGTGCGATGCCCCAGCCAAAACCATGGATGAATACTGGTATGGCCTGGAGCTTAACCGTAAGGTTGAGATAGTCGAAAAATTCACGCTCGGCGAAGGCATTTCGCCGGCGACGCTGACGTGGGACAAAGAGGCGATGACCTGTTTCCGTTCGCAGGGGAATGCGCACATTATTTTACTGGGCATCAACGCCAGCAAGGATTTTCAGACTGCAAAAATGCTGGGTGCCGACGGTGTCGTGGTCGATTCCCCTGCGCAGGCCAGCCAGTGGCATTAATCGTTAATCAGGCCGCGAGCGCGGCCTGATGATTTTAGAGTATTCTGCCCTGCTGACGCCGGGCATCACGTTCCATCCGTTTTTTCCGCGCATCGCACGGTTCAGGGCAGTCGCATACTTTCTCCATGCCCAGGGAGGAGATCCCACCGCAGCTGCCCTGCAGGCTTTTACGCTTGATGATCCAGCCGAGCGACATGGCAAAGATAACCAGCACAAATACCGCAAAGGTGGCGATAAAAACAAACATATCAGCCTCCGAAGTCGTCCAGCATGATGTTCTCATCCTCCACGCCAAGATCTTTCAGCATCCTGATAACCGCCGCGTTCATCACCGGTGGACCGCACATGTAGAACTCGCAATCTTCCGGCGCGGCATGGTTCTTGAGGTAGTTCTCATACAGCACGTTGTGAATGAAGCCGGTATAGCCCGTCCAGTTATCTTCCGGCTGCGGATCGGAGAGCGCAACGTGGAAGCTGAAGTTAGGATTTTCTCGCGCCAGCTGTTCAAACTCGTCATCGTAGAACATCTCACGCCGCGAGCGGGCACCGTACCAGAAGCTGATTTTACGCTTACTGCCAAGACGCTTTAGCTGATCGAAGATATGTGAGCGCATCGGCGCCATGCCAGCACCGCCGCCGATAAAGACCATTTCGGCCTCGCTCTCTTTGGCAAAGAACTCGCCAAACGGCCCGGAAATCGTGACCTTATCGCCCGCTTTCAGCGACCAGATATAGGAGGACATAATTCCCGGCGGCGCATCAGGCACGCCCGGGGGCGGCGTGGCGATACGCACATTGAGCATGATGATGCCCTTCTCGTCCGGATAGTTGGCCATGGAGTACGCCCGCAGCGTGGGCTCTTTGACGTCAGAGACGAAGCGGAAAAGATTAAATTTATCCCAGTCCGCACGGTACTCGTCAGGCACATCAAAATCGGCGTAAGCCACGGTGTGTTCGGGACATTCGATTTGAATATAACCCCCTGCACGGAAGGGAACATCTTCGCCTTCCGGTACCCGTAGCTTCAGCTCCTTGATAAAGGTGGCTTTGTTATCGTTGGAGATCACTTCACACTGCCACTTCTTAACGCCGAAAATCTCTTCAGGCAGTTCGATTTTCATGTTCTGGCGCACCGCCACCTGACAGGCCAGACGACATCCCTCTTTCGCCTCGCGCTTACTGATATGCGCAAGCTCGGTGGGGAGGATGTCACCGCCCCCCTCTTTCACGACAACCCGGCACTGTCCGCAGGAGCCGCCGCCGCCGCAGGCGGAGGAGACAAAAATGCCGTTGCCGGAGAGCGTATTGAGCAGCTTATCACCCGCTGCGGTGCGAATCTGTTTGTCCGCTTCATCGTTAATATCGATCGTGACATCACCTGCATTAACCAGCTTCGCACGCGCCACCAGAATCAACCCGGACAGCATCAGAACGATGAGCGTAAACATCACGACGCCAAGAATAATTTCCATTTATTAAGCCCTTATAGCTGCACACCGGAGAAGGACATAAAGCCCAGCGCCATTAAACCGGTGGTGATAAAGGTGATCCCTAAGCCGCGCAGACCGGCCGGCACGTTAGCGTATTTCATTTTTTCGCGGATCCCTGCCATGGTGACAATCGCCAGCATCCAGCCAATACCCGAGCCAAATCCGTACACGACCGACTCGGTGAAGTTGTAATCACGCTGAACCATAAATGACACCCCGCCAAAGATGGCGCAGTTCACCGCAATCAACGGCAGGAAGATCCCCAGCGCGTTGTAAAGGGATGGAAAGTATTTATCGAGGATCATCTCCAGAATCTGCACCAGCGCAGCAATCACGCCAATAAAGGTAATGAAGTTAAGGAAGCTGAGATCCACCCCTTCCACCAGCGCACCGTCGCGCAGCACCAGGTTGAAGACCAGATTGTTAATCGGGACCGACAACCCCAGCACCACCGTCACGGCCACGCCAAGACCAAACGCGGTCGATACCTTTTTGGAGACGGCAAGAAAAGTACACATCCCGAGGAAGAACGCGAGCGCCATGTTTTCGACAAACACCGCGCGCACAAACAAACTAAGGTAATGAGCCATTGTCGGTTACTCCTTTTCCTGCTGCTCCGGGCGCCAGGTTCTCACCGCCCAGATCAACAAACCGATAATGAAGAAGGCGCTTGGTGCCAGCAAAAACAGGCCATTCGGCAGGTACCAGCCACCGTTTTGCACGGTATCCAGTACCGTAATCCCAAACAGTTTTCCGCTACCAATCAGCTCTCGCAGGAAGCCCACGGTCAGCAGAATCACCCCGTAACCGAGGCCGTTGCCAATGCCATCCATAAAGCTCGCCAACGGCGGCATTTTCATGGCGTAGGCTTCAGCCCGGCCCATCACAATACAGTTGGTGATGATCAAGCCGACAAACACCGACAGCTGTTTCGAGGTTTCATAGGCGAAGGCGCGTAACAGTTGATCCACCACGATCACCAGCGAGGCGATGATCGCCATCTGCACAATAATGCGTACGCTGTTGGGGATATGGTGGCGAATCATCGAGATAAACATGCTGGAGAACGCCGTCACCAGCGTCACCGCCAGAGTCATGACCACCGCCGTTTCCAGTTTTGTGGTCACCGCCAGCGCCGAGCAGACCCCCAGCACCTGCAGGGTGATAGGGTTATTGGCAATCAACGGCCCAATCAAAACCCGTTTGACTTCTTTCAGCTCGCCCGCGTCAGCCATGATTCAGCTCTCCTTCACGTACTTTTTTAAGAAAGGGCCCAAAACCCAGTTCGCCCATCCAGAAATCGAAACTGTGTTGTACGCCGTTCGAGGTGAGCGTGGCGCCAGAAAGGCCATCTACCGCGTACTCGTCGCCTTGCCGCGCAGCGCCTTTCATCACTTTCAGCGCCGGCTGCCCGTTATCGTCCAGCACTTTTTTGCCAATAAATTGCGCACGCCAGCCCGGGTTTTCGACTTCACCGCCCAGCCCCGGGGTTTCTCCCTGATCGTACCAGGTGATGCCTTTAACGGTGCGACCATCGGTATCAAGGGCCACAAAGGCATACATCATTGACCACAGACCGTTGCCATAGACCGGCAAAACCAGTTGCTGCACACGTTGTTGTTCATCGCGCACCAGGTAGATTTCAGCAACGTTGCTGCGACGCTTAATCCCCGCCGGATCTTCGCTGGCCTCCAGTACCGTACTCATTTTGGGATCCTTTAGCGCCAGCCCCTGGTTATAGCTGTTTGGATCCTTGTCGAGTATCGCGCCGGTTTTTAGCTCCACCAGCTTCGGCGTGATACGCTCGGCAAAGGTCTGTGCGACCTCTTCAGCGCTCATCTCACCCTGCATGAGTCCCGTTACCGCCAGGATATTGCGCTGTTTGTCCAGGGCTCGCTGCTCCTGCTGGCGCGACTTCAGCCCTACGGCAGAGCCCGCCACCACAATGGAGCACACCAGGCACAGCACCAGCACCACCATCAAGGTCTTGCCGATGCTATCGTTATTTTTGTTCTCAGCCACGCGCCTTCCTCCGTCTGATGTTGGCCTGCGCCACCAGGTAGTCGAACAGCGGCGCGAACAGGTTGGCAAACAGGATCGCCAGCATCATCCCTTCCGGATAAGCCGGGTTGACCACGCGGATCAACACGCACATGGCACCGATCAGGATGCCGTAGCACCACTTCCCTTTGTCGGTAAATGAAGCCGAAACCGGATCGGTTGCCATAAACATCATGCCGAAGGCAAAACCGCCCAGTACCAGGTGCCAGTACCATGGCATAGAGAACATCGGGTTGGTGTCGGAACCTATCAGGTTAAAGAGCGAGGCGATGGCAATCATGCCGATCATGACCCCGGCCACGATGCGCCAGGAGGCGACGCGACCAAACAGAATGATGGCACCGCCAATCAGGATCATCAGCGTTGATACTTCACCTATCGACCCCGGAATGGTGCCGATAAAGGCATCAAACCAACTAACGGGCTGGCCGGTGGCGTTATTGACCAGCGTCTCACCGCCGTGTGCCGCCCACTGCGAAAGCGGCGTTGCGCCCGAGAAGCCGTCAGCCGCCGTCCAGACCAGGTCGCCAGAAATTTGGGCCGGATAGGCAAAGAAGAGAAAAGCACGGCCGGCCAGGGCCGGATTGAGGAAGTTACGTCCGGTGCCGCCGAAGAGTTCTTTCGCCATTACCACGCCAAAACTGATGCCCATCGCCGCCTGCCACAAAGGGAGCGTGGGGGGCACAATCAGGGCAAACAGAATTGAGGTGACGAAGAATCCCTCGTTAATCTCGTGCTTGCGCACGATGGCAAACAGCACTTCCCAGAAGCCACCGACCAGGAAAACCGTCATATAAACAGGCAGGAAGTAGACGGCCCCCAGGGTCATCATGCTTATCCAGCCAGCATCGGCAGCAAAGCTCACGCCGAGCATCTGCGCCACGCGGTAGTGCCAGTCGCCCTGAATAACCTGCTGGAGTTGCTGGGCGTCGTACAGATGATGCAACGCCGGGATGGTTTGCAGGCCCACGTTGTACATGCCCCAGAACATCGCAGGGAAGACGGCAAACCAGACGAGGATCATCATCCTTTTGAGATCGATGGCATCGCGTACGTGCGCAGCCCCCTTCGTCACCTGACCCGGGGTGTAAAACACCGTTGTGGTCGCTTCAAACAGCGGGTAATACTTTTCCAGTTTGCCGCCATGCGTAAAGTGCGGCTCCAGTTTTTCAATGAGATGTTTCAGGCCCATCGGTTATCCTTCCTGCTCAATGCGGGTTAATACCTCGCGCAACACCGGTCCATATTCGTATTTTCCTGGGCAAACGTAGGTGCAGAGCGCCAGATCTTCTTCATCCAGCTCCAGGCAGCCCAGCGCCTGCGCGCCGTCGGTATCACCGGCCAGCAAATCGCGCAGCAGCAGAGTGGGCAAAATATCGAGCGGCATTACTCGCTCGTAGTTGCCGATGGGAACCATGGCACGTTCGCCACCATGGGTAGACGTCGAGAAATTAAACAGCTTTTTACGCAGGAAATGGCCGAGGGTGGTGCGGGTGACGGAATGCTTCTCCGCGCCCGGCATCACCCAACCGAAAAGCTCTTTTTCACGCCCTTCCAGCACGACGCTGACCTGCAGATGAAAACGCCCGAGGTATGCCTGCGCACCTGTGGCATGCCTGCCGCTCAGCACCGAACCGGAGATGTGACGGTTTTCCCCATCCAGGGTCTCCTGGGCCAGCAGTTCGTTAAGATCGGCACCCAGTTCAGTACGCACCAGTCGCGGCGTTTTCAGTTGTGGGCCGCCAAGCGCGATCACGCGTTCGCTGGAGAGCACCCCGGTGGTAAAGAGCTTACCGATGGCGATGACATCCTGATAATTGAGATGCCAGACCTGTTTTGTCAGGCTCACTGGCTCAAGGAAATGGATATGCGTACCCACCAGCCCGGCCGGATGCGGGCCAGCAAACGCATTAAAGGTCACTTGCCCCTGTGCATGACCGCCCAGCTTCCCGCCGCTGGCCTGGCAGACATGTACCCGCCCGTCGGTCAGACGCGTCAGTACCGTTAGCCCGGCATCAAAGTCCTGACGCTGGGCCAGAATAATCGGCTGCGGGTCAGCGCTCAGGGGATGGGTGTCGATAGCGGTCACGAAAATGGCTGCCGGGACCGTATCGGGAACCGGCGTTTTACTGTAAGGACGCGTGCGTAGCGCCGTCCAGAGACCAGAAGCCAACAGTTGCGCTTGCACTGCCGAACGACTGAGCGTTGGCAGCTCAGCGAGCGGGTAGTGGGCGAACTCACGCTGGCTGTCGCCCTCAATGCGAATCACCACCGATTGCAGAACGCGCCGCTCGCCGCGATGAATAGCCACCACGGTGCCGCTGGCCGGGGCGGTAAAGAGCACGCCCGGGTTCTTTTTATCTTCGAACAGCGCCTGTCCTTTTACAACGCTGTCCCCCTCCTGTACCAGCATGGCAGGCCGCATCCCCACGTAGTCATCCCCCAGAACAGCGACATGATGCGAGCGCGAGCCTGGAGAGATCTGCTGCACTGGAATGCCGGAGATCGGCAAATCAAGTCCTTTTTTGATTCTTATCATAGTGTTAGCAATACCCATAAACGACCTAACCGGCCAACAAGCCAGACGGGTCAATAATCGATACACAGGAAGAAAGGGAGGGTTGAGGCACCCGGATAAGCGGCGGAGTTGAGCCAACTCCTGAGAAAAGCATCCTTTCTAATCCTTCGGTCTTAAGGCTGCCGAAGTGTAACATTTCCCGGGTTTAGGCGGCAGGAATTGCGGCGTCCCGGGCACTAAAATGCGAGCTAATGCGCAAAGTTCTCACAGCCATCGCAGACGAGATGGGATATAACGTAAAACTATTTTGTAAACCCGCGCCCTGGATCTTGCGAAAAACTCCAGTGGTGCTAATGTGAGCGCTCCTAAATGCAGATAAATCTGATTTCGGGTCTCTTTTGCCGTCCTGGCAAGTTGGTTTAGTTTTATCAAGGAACATGTAGTATGCGCAAAATCGCATTGTTCATTGCGATGCTTCTGATTCCGTGCGTGTCATTTGCCGGGCTGCTCAGCAGCGATAGCTCGACAACGCCGGTCAGCAAAGAGTATAAGCAGCAGTTGATGGGGTCCCCTGTCTATATCCAGATCTTTAAAGAGGAGCGGACGCTCGATCTTTACGTGAAGATGGGTGAGACGTATCAGCTGCTCGACAGCTACAAAATCTGTAACTATTCCGGCGGACTAGGCCCGAAACAGCGCCAGGGCGATTTTAAGAGTCCGGAAGGGTTCTATACCGTGCAGCGCAGCCAGCTCAAACCCGATAGCCGCTTCTATAAAGCGATCAATATCGGCTTCCCGAATCAGTACGACCGTGCGCATGGTTATGACGGCAAATACCTGATGATCCACGGTGCCTGCGTCTCAGTTGGCTGCTACGCCATGACCGACAGCGGAATTGATGAGATCTTCCAGTTTGTGACCGGCGCACTGGTGTTTGGCCAGCCTGGCGTTCAGGTGAGTATCTATCCGTTCCGCATGACCGATGCCAATATGCAGCGTCATAAATACTCTTATTACGCCGATTTCTGGAAACAGCTCAAACCGGGTTATGACTACTTCCAGCAAACGCGTAAGCCGCCGACCGTATCAGTCGTGGATGGCCGCTATGTGGTCAGCAAGCCGCTTAGCCACGAAGTGGTTCATCCACAGCTGGCGTCAAACTACGCGGTCCCCGAGGCAAAATAAGACCCACTCTCCTGGCATGATCTTTTGCCAGGACTCATTGCCCGTCAGCGGCTGAGTGGCGATCACCGTGACCACATCGTTGGGTGTGGTCTCGGTCTGAAAATCAATTTCCACATCCTGATCCAGCAGCTTTGCCACACCGAACGGCGCCCGACGGGTGATCCAGAAGAGGTTGGTAGAGCAAAACGCCATGACGTAACGCCCGTCCGACAGCAGCATATTAAATACCCCTTTCTCACGTAGCTCGGTGGCCAGCGAGGCGATGTATTTGAATACCGCGGTCATATTGCCTGGCGTGCGCGGGTAGCGCTCGGTCAGTTTGTGCAACAACCAGCAAAAAGCCTTTTCGCTGTCGGTTTCGCCCACCGGGCGGAAGTTGCCGGTTTCCAGCGATTTATAGCCCGACAGTTGCCCGTTATGCGCGTAAGTCCAGTTACGTCCCCAGAGCTCGCGGGTAAAGGGGTGGGTATTTTCCAGCGCCACTTCGCCGCGATTTGCCTGGCGAATATGGGCAATCACTGAGCAGGATTTTATCGGATAATCCTGCACCAGACGGGCTATAGGTGAGTTAAAGCTGGGTTGTGGATCCTTGAAGGTGCGACAGCCTTTGCCTTCATAGAAGGTAATACCCCAGCCGTCTTTATGCGGCCCGGTCCCTCCTCCGCGCTGCACCAGCCCGGTAAAACTAAAGCAGATATCGGTTGGCACATTGGCGCTCATCCCGAGCAGTTCGCACATACATGACCTCCACAACAGCGGGGACAATGATGCCCCCGGCGAAGATTTACTTAACCATCTCTTTTTCGATCAACTGAATCAGGATATGAATCACTTTAATGTGAATTTCCTGGATGCGGTCAGCATAGCCAAAGTGAGGAACGCGGATCTCGATGTCCGCCGTGCCGGCCATTTTGCCGCCATCTTTACCGGTCAGGGTGATGACTCTCATCCCTTTCGCCCGGGCCGCTTCAATCGCTTTGATGATGTTACCGGAGTTACCAGACGTGGAAATGCCCAACAGAACATCCCCTTCACGCCCCACTGCTTCAACATAGCGAGAGAAGACATAGTCGTAACCAAAGTCGTTGCTCACGCAGGAGATGTGGCTCACGTCGGAGATCGCAATCGCCGGGTAGCCCGGACGGTTTTCACGATAACGACCGGTCAGCTCTTCGGCGAAGTGCATGGCGTCACAATGTGAGCCACCGTTGCCGCAAGAGAGCACCTTACCGCCGTCTTTAAAGCTGTCGGCAAGCAGGACCGCCGCGCGCTGAATAGCGTGGATATTGGCTTCATCTTTCAGAAAGTTGGCCAGCGTTTCCGCCGCTTCGTTCAGTTCGTTACGAATAAGATCCTGGTACATGAGGATAATCCTTCAGTATTGATGAAATAACAGTGCGAGTGTAACGGATAGCGCGAAAAGCGAGAAGCTAAAGCCACACGATTCGTCGGCGGTTTTGATTTTTTGTGCCGGGTAAAACATGAACAATGTGAACCAGGTTGTAATTACTTTGTAAACACATTGCTAAAAGAAGTGACATCCACTACAACCATATCATCACAAGTGGTCAGACCTCCTACAAGCAAGGGAGCTTTTCTTTATGATGATTTTGAGTCTTATCGCAACCGTTGTTCTGATCGGTGCGCTCTTTTATCACCGCGTCAATTTGCTGCTGAGCAGCCTGATTTTGCTGGCCTGGACCGCAGCGCTGGGATTAGCTGGCCTGTGGAATATCTGGGTGGTACTGCCGCTGGCCATCATCCTGTTGCCGTTCAATTTACCGTCGATGCGTAAGTCGATGATCTCTGCCCCGGTATTCCGCGGTTTCCGTAAAGTGATGCCGCCGATGTCCCGTACAGAGAAAGAGGCAATCGACGCCGGCACCACCTGGTGGGAAGGTGACCTCTTCCAGGGCAAGCCGGACTGGAAAAAACTGCACAACTATCCTCAGCCGCGTCTGACCGCAGAAGAGCAGGCCTTTATCGATGGCCCGGTAGAAGAAGCGTGCCGCATGGCAAACGACTTTGCTATCACCCATGAGATGGCCGATTTACCGCCTGAGCTGTGGGCATATCTGAAAGAACATCGCTTCTTCGCGATGATCATCAAAAAAGAGTACGGCGGCCTGGAGTTCTCGGCTTACGCACAAGCCCGCGTGCTGCAAAAGTTGGCCGGGGTTTCGGGCATCCTGGCGATCACCGTCGGGGTACCTAACTCATTAGGCCCGGGTGAGCTGCTGCAACATTACGGTACGGAAGAGCAGAAAAATCACTATCTGCCGCGACTGGCCCGTGGCCAGGAGATCCCTTGCTTCGCATTGACCAGCCCGGAAGCGGGCTCCGATGCGGGCGCCATTCCGGATACCGGCGTGGTCTGCATGGGTGAGTGGCAGGGTGAGCAGGTGCTAGGTATGCGCCTGACCTGGAACAAGCGCTACATCACGCTGGCACCTATCGCCACCGTGCTGGGGCTGGCCTTTAAACTCTCTGACCCGGACAAACTGCTGGGCGGTGATGAAGAGCTGGGCATTACCTGTGCGCTGATCCCGACCTCCACGCCTGGCGTTGAAATTGGCCGCCGCCACTTCCCGCTGAACGTGCCGTTCCAGAACGGGCCGACGCGCGGGCAGGATATCTTTGTCCCAATTGATTACATTATTGGCGGTCCGAAAATGGCCGGCCAGGGCTGGCGTATGCTGGTGGAGTGTCTGTCGGTCGGGCGTGGTATTACCCTGCCGTCGAACTCTACCGGTGGCCTGAAATCGGTGGCGATGGGGATTGGTGCTTATGCGCATATCCGTCGTCAGTTCAAAATTGCCATCGGCAAGATGGAAGGTATCGAAGAGCCTCTGGCGCGTATCGCAGGCAATGCCTACGTGATGGACGCCGCGGCATCATTAATTACCTACGGCATCATGCTCGGCGAAAAACCGGCGGTGCTGTCGGCGATTGTGAAGTATCACTGTACCCACCGTGCGCAGCAGTCGATTATTGATGCGATGGATATCGCAGGCGGTAAAGGCATTATGCTCGGCGAAGGCAACTTCCTGGCGCGAGGCTATCAGGGTGCGCCTATTGCCATCACCGTAGAAGGGGCAAACATTCTGACCCGTAGCATGATGATCTTCGGCCAGGGGGCGATTCGTTGCCATCCTTATGTGCTGGAAGAGATGGCGGCGGCGCAGAACAACGATCTCGACGCGTTCGATAAGCTCTTCTTTAAACATATTGGTCACGTGGGAAGCAACGAAATGCGTAGCTTCTGGCTGGGTCTGACGCGCGGCCTCACCAGCGCCACCCCAACCGGCGATGCCACTAAACGTTACTACCAGCACCTTAACCGCCTGAGTGCTAACCTGGCGCTGCTCTCGGACGTCTCCATGGCCGTGCTGGGCGGAAGCCTGAAGCGTCGTGAACGCATCTCAGCCCGTCTGGGCGATGTGCTGAGCCAGATCTTCCTCGCCTCGGCGGTACTGAAACGCTACGACGATGAAGGCCGTCATGAAGCGGATCTGCCGCTGGTGCACTGGGGCGTACAGGATGCGCTTTATCAGGCAGAACAGGCCATTGATGATCTGCTGGCGAACTTCCCGAACCGCTTTGTGGCCGGTGCCCTGCGCGTGGTGATCTTCCCGACCGGACGTCACTACCTGGCGCCAAGCGATAAGCTGGATCATAAAGTGGCGAAGATCCTGCAAATACCGAGCGCAACCCGCTCCCGTATCGGCCGCGGTCAGTATCTGGCCCCGACGGAGCATAACCCGGTCGGTCTGCTGGAACAGGCGCTGCTGGATGTCATGGCGGCCGACCCGATTCACCAGAAAATCTGTAAACAGCTGGGCAAAAACCTGCCGTTTACCCGTCTGGATGAACTGGCTCAGCAGGCGATGGCGGGTGGGATCATCACCCCGGATGAAGCGGCTGTGCTGGTGAAAGCGGAAGAGAGTCGTCTGCGCAGTATCAACGTTGATGATTTCGATGCTGAAGAGCTGGCGACCCAGCCGGTAAAGCTGCCGGAGAAGGTCCGCAAGCCTGAAGCGGCGTAAGCCAAATCGGACCGACAAACCCCGCCCCGTGCGGGGTTTTTTATTGCCCCCATTTCGACGGGCCTCGTGCTACAGTGTTTTGATGCGGTCCTGTGAGGAGTCTTAACTGTGCCTGGTTTGAAAATTACGCTGTTACAACAACCCTTAGTCTGGATGGATGGCCCTGCCAACCTGCGTCATTTTGATCGTCAACTGGAGGCGATTTCCGGTCGCGATATCATTGTGTTGCCGGAGATGTTTACCACCGGCTTTGCCATGGAAGCCGCGACAAAATCGCTGGCACAGGAAGAGGTCGTGGCCTGGATGCAGGCAAAGGCACAGCAAGCCAACGCGTTGATCGCGGGCAGCGCTGCCCTGCAAACTGAACGTGGCCCGGTGAACCGCTTCCTGCTGGTGGAGCCTGAAGGTAAGGTGCATTTCTACGACAAGCGCCACCTCTTCAGAATGGCCGATGAGCATCAGCATTACGAGGCGGGTAACGTGCGCGTGGTGTTTGAGTGGCGCGGCTGGCGTATTCTGCCGCTGGTCTGTTACGACCTGCGCTTCCCGGTCTGGTCACGTAACCGCGACGATTATGACCTTGCGCTGTATGTTGCCAACTGGCCCGCTCCGCGCTCGCTGCACTGGCAGGCTCTGCTGACCGCGCGGGCCATTGAAAACCAGGCCTGGGTCGCGGGATGTAACCGGGTAGGCACCGACGGCAATGGTCACCATTATCGTGGTGATAGCCGGGTGGTGAGCCCGCAGGGCGAGATCATTGCCACTGCCGAGCCACATCAGGCGACGCGCATTGACGCTGAGCTCTCGCTAACGGCGTTAAAAGAGTATCGGGAGAAGTTCCCTGCCTGGCAGGATGCGGATCCGTTTCGTATTGAGTGAGTTCCCCTCACCCTGACCCTCTCTCCAAAGGGGCGAGGGAACCGTGCAATGCCGTTCCCTCCCCCCTAAGGTCAGTTATTAACTCACTAACGCCTGCCCATCTTTGCGGCTCTCCGTCGCGGCAACATAGTGCCCCTCCGGCAAGCGATAGATCACCTGTGCGCCGCCAAAGTTGTACTCTTGCAGCGGATCCTCCACCACAATCTGATGCCCACGCGCACGCAGCGCGGCGATGGTATTGCGATCGAAGGTGGATTCGACGATCACCTCCCTGCCCTGCACTACGCGCCAGCGCGGCGCATCGATCGCGGCCTGCGGGTTCTGGCCGTGCAACATAATACGCAGCGCCATCTGCATATGCCCTTGCGCCTGCATCGGCCCGCCCATCACGCCAAAGGACATCAGCGGTTTGCCGTTGCCGTCCATCGCAAAGCCAGGAATGATGGTGTGGAACGGACGCTTGCTGCCCGCCAGCGTGTTCGGGTGTTTAGGATCCAGCACAAAGCCGCAACCGCGGTTTTGCAGGCTGATACCGGTATCTGGCACTACTACGCCTGAGCCAAAGCCCATAAAGTTAGACTGGATGAACGAGACCATCATTCCGCTGGCGTCGGCCGTAGAAAGATAGACCGTGCCGCTCTGAGTCGGTGAACCGTAGACAAAGTCAGAGGCGTTATCCGGGTCGATTAGCGCGGCGCGTGATTTCAGATAATGGTCACTCAGCAGCTCTTTGGCGGCAAATTCCATATGCGCTTCATCGGCCACATAGCGGTCAAGATCCGCCAGCGCCAGCTTCATGGCCTCGATGGAGAGGTGCAGCGACTGCACGGAGTCCGGATGATGCTTCTCAATGCCGCACTGCTCCAGAATGCCCAGCGCGATCAGCGTCGCAATGCCCTGGCCGTTAGGCGGTAACTCCTGAACGGAACCGCCGGCAAAATCACGTGACAGCAGCTCCACCCAATCCACGCGATGGTTGGCAAGATCGTCTTTCGTCAGGTGTGCGCCATGCTCGGTTGCAAAGGCGGCAATTTTCTCTGCCAGCTCGCCCCGGTAAAAGGCCTCGCCATTGGTTTTGGCAATCAGCTCCAGCGACTCCGCCTGCGCCGGATTGCGGAAGATCTCCCCCACGCGCGGCGCGCGGCCTTCCGGCGCGAAGCAGGCGCTAAAGCCGGGCTGATCTTTTAGTTTGTTGTAACCGCGCTGCCAGAGATGGCCAATCAGCGGCGATACCGGGAAGCCATTCCGCGCATATTCAATGGCAGGCTGTGCCAGCGTGGTGAGGGGCAGCGTGCCGAAACGCTCTGCCAGAGCGACCCAGCCGGAGACCGCGCCAGGCACGGTTACTGCATCCCAGCCCAGCTCGGGCATGGCGGTTTTCCCGGCAAAGAGATCCGCATGCCAACTGGCCGGCGAGCGCCCGGAGGCGTTCAGACCATGCAGCTTTTCGCCATCCCAGATGATGGCGAAGGCATCGCTGCCGATGCCGCAACCCGTTGGCTCCACCACGGTCAGCGCCATGGCGGTGGCGACCGCGGCATCGACCGCATTACCGCCCAGTTGCAGCATACGCATACCTGCCTGCGCCGCCAGCGGCTGTGACGTAGCCACCGCGTTATGTCCCATCATGGGCGGACGGCGAGAATCGTAACCGGTCGTAAAATCAAGCGCTTTGGTCATCATGACTCCTTAGTCGTGGCGCGGGTCGAGCGCATCGCGCAGGCCGTCACCGAGTAAATTAAAGCCCTGCACCGCCAGGAATATGGCGATGCCGGGAAAAACAGACATCCAGGGCGCCTGTTCAAGAAAACCTTTTGCCGTGTTCAGCATCGAGCCCCAGGAGGGGTTTGGCGGCTGTTGGCCCAACCCCAAAAACGAAAGGCTGGCTTCGGCAATAATCGCTGAAGCAATCGCCAGCGTGGCCTGCACCAGAATCGGCGACATCACGTTTGGCAGCACGTATTTGATGATGATCCAACGGTCCGGCAGGCCGATTGCCCGCGCGCCGTCGATATACTCTTCGTTGCGAATAGCGATCACCTGGCCGCGCGTCAGGCGAGCGAAAATCGGCATCGCCGAAAGACCAATAGCGATCATGGCGTTGGTCAGGCTCGGGCCTAAAAACGCCCCCAGCGCGATAGCCATAATCAGGAACGGGCAGGCCAGCAGCGCCTCGATAAAACGGGAGATGACGCCATCCCAGATCCCCTGGAAGTAGCCCGCCACCAGCCCCAGCGGGACGCCGATAACCACCGCAATCACCACCGAGACACAGCCCGCCATCAGCGAGGTACGCGCGCCCCAGATGATGCGTGACAGAATGTCGCGCCCCAGTTCGTCGGAGCCAAACCAGAACAGCTCCGACGGCGGCTTACGGACCGCGAGGAAGTTCGCTTTCACCGGATCGAACGGGGCAATCCAGGGTGCCAGCAGCGCAATCAGGACAAAGATCCCGACAACCACTGCCCCTATCACCGCACTCTTGTTGGCGAGAAATTTTTTCAGCACCCGGTTCTGCGCGCGGGGGGTGACGGCCGCAACGGATTGAGTAGTCAGTTCCGCCATAATTAACCTCGCATTTTCGGGTTGATAAGCACGTAGAGGACGTCCGCCAGCAGGTTCAGCATCAGGAAGCCGATAGCCACAATTAGCACCACGCCCTGCACTACCGCGTAGTCGCGGTTAAAGACAGAATCGACGATCATTTTGCCGAAGCCTGGAATAGTGAAGACCTGTTCGGTCAGGACCGCCCCGCCCAGCAACTCGCCAAACAACAGCGTGGTAAGGGTGATCACCGGCACCAGCGCGTTGCGGAATGCGTGCTTGAGGATCACCGCGTTGGGCAGCAGCCCTTTGGCCCGCGCGGTACGGATATAATCTGCCTTCAATACCGCGATCATCGAGGCTCGGGTATGGCGCATGAGCGTCGCCGCCAGACCGGTACCCAGCACCGACGCAGGCAGCAGCAGCGTGCGCAGGTTCTGCATGGGATCTTCACTAAACGGCACATAGCCTGAGGCGGGAAGCCACTGCAGATTGACCGAGAAGACCAGAATCAGCAGGATCCCCAGCCAGAAGTGCGGTATCGAGATCCCGGAGATCGCCACGAAGTTAGCCCCATGATCCACCCAGCTATTTTTATTCACCGCGGCAAGGATCCCCATGCTGATGCCAAACACCAGCGCGATGATCATCGCCAGCAGCGACAGCTCCAGAGTTACCGGCAACTTGCTGGCAATCAGCGTGGTAACCGGTTCATGGGTACGTAAGGAGACACCGAGGTCGCCCTGCAGCGCGCGGGTCAGCCAGTCGTAATACTGCACCGGTAGCGGTGCGTCGAGGTTTAACTCCGCGCGCAGTTGAGCGATGACCGCCGGGTCACGCTCCTCTCCCGCCATCGCAATCAGCGGGTCGCCGGGCAGCAACTTTTGCAGCCCGAAGACCATCATGCTCACAAGCAGCAAGGTCGGGATGGCCAGCAGCAGGCGTTTGCAAATCAGTTCCAGCATGGTTTCTCCTCACGCCCTCAGTTAGTTGGCCAGCGACAGGCCCGCCAGACGCACGATACCGTCCGGATAGGGCTTGAACCCCTGCACGTTCTTATTCAGACCGAAAATACGCGGTTCGAAATAGAGGTAGGCGATCGGCATATCGGTTTGCAGCTGCTTCACGACGTTGTTGTAGAGCGGCTGGCGTACTGCCGGGTCGTTGCTCAGACGTGCCTGCGCGAGCCACTCGTCTACCTGCGCGTTGCTGTAGCGCCCATCGTTGAGGTTGCCCTTGCTGTTGATGAAGCCATAAATGCTGCCATCGGGATCAGGGCGGCCTGACCAGCCGGAGAAGCTCAGCTGATAATCGCCGCTCTGCTGGCGATCCAGTAACGTGGCGAACTCGGTCATTTGCAGGTTGAGGTTAAAGCCCGCTTCCGCCACCATCGCCTGCAATACCTGGCCTACCTGCTGCGAGGTGGGGTTATTCGGCACCAGCAGATTGACGTTCAGCGGCGTGGTCACACCCGCGGCTTTCAGCAGCGCTTTGGCTTTTTCAACGTCGCGCGGCGGCACCGGCACCTTCACATGGTAAGGACTGACCGGCGAGAACGCCTGGTTTGCTGGCGTATAGAGTCCCTCGAACACCACCTGGTTCAGCGCATCGCGGTCAATCGCCTGTGAGAAGGCTTCACGCACGCGAGCATCCTGGAACGGATCGTTTTTCGACACCTTGCCGTTATTGATATTAAAGGTGATGCCCTGGTAGCCGAGGCCAGTGACCTTCGCCAGCGCCAGTTTGCTGTCGGCCTCAACGGTTTTGACATCGCTTGCGGCGACGCCTTCCGTGAGATCCAGATCGCCCGCGCGCAGGTTCGCCAGACGCACCGACGCATCCGGGATCGGCAGATAAATGATTTTGTCGAAGTGGTAGGCCTCTTTGTTCCAGTAATTATCGAAACGGCTCAGCACGATGCGATCCTGCGAGACGCGGCTGTCAAATTTATAGGGGCCAGAGCAGACCGGATGCGCGGCGAAGTCGGGTTTTTCGGCGGCTTGCGGCGCCATCATTGCGCCGGCACGGTCGGTAAGCTGCATCAGCAGCGCCGCGTCCGGGGTCTTCAGGTGGATAGCAATCTGGGTGGGGCTTTTCACTTCCACCGACTCGATGGAGGAGATTTCGCTTTTGCGCAAAGAACCTTTCAGCGTCAGGGCGCGATCGAGGTTATATTTCGCCGCAGCCGCATCAAACTTTTCACCATCGTGGAAGGTGACCCCTTCGCGCAGATTCATGGTCAGGGTTTTACCGTCTTCGCTCCATGTCCAGTCTTTTGCCAGCCCTGGCACCACTTTCAGGTGCTCGTCCACGTCCACCAGCCTGTCGCACAGCGAGGTGAAGACAAAGCGGCCATAATAGGTGCGCGCCAGGTGAGGATCGAGCATATCGGGATCGGCACCGAGGCCGATGCGCAGCACGGTTTCAGACTGCGCAGGCAGCGCCGCGCCCAGCAACATAACACTTCCCAGTACGGTCAAAAGAGAATTTCGCATTGTCATTATCATGAGTTCCTGGCTGGAAGAGAGGAGTGGGTTGCCGCGTGTTCGAACAGCGCGCGGCGTCGCAAAAAGGCTGCCGATGGCGGTGCTATCTGGATAACACTGCGATCGCGGTTGATCTCCTGCCAGCGATGGCAGGCCACCTGACGTCCACCTTCCAGAACCTGATCGATCGGCTCTACCTGGCGGCATTCATCCGTGACGTAAGGACAGCGAGTGTGGAAACGACATCCGCTGGGGGGATCCGCCGGATTCGGCAAATCGCCCTGTAGCAAGGGGGTATCGCGCTGGGCACCCGGCTGCATCTGCGGAGCAGAGGCAATCAACGCCTGGGTATAGGGATGCAGCGGCGCGTCAAAAATTTCATCTACCGTCGCCAGCTCGACGATCTGCCCGAGGTACATGACGGCTACGCGGTCGCTCATGTGGCGGATCACCGCCAGGCCGTGCGCCACGATAACCATGGTCAGACCCAGCTGATGTTTTAGACTTTCCAGCAGGTTGACCACCTGCGCCTGAACCGAGACATCCAGCGCCGAGACAGGCTCATCCCCCAGCAGCAGCTTTGGCCCGGAGGCCAGTGCGCGTGCGATCCCGATACGTTGACGCTGCCCACCGGAAAACTCGTGGGGATAGCGCTCCGCCCAGGCGGCCGGTAATCCAACGGTTTTTAATAGCTCCACCACCCGGTGTTGACGATCGGCTTTTTTCATATCCTGATGCAGCCACAGCGGCTCACCAACGATCTGCTCCACCGTCATGCGCGGGTTTAGCGAGGCAAAGGGATCCTGAAAGATAATTTGCAACTCACGACGCAGTTGGTTCAGACGGGAACCCGAAGCATGGGTGATCTCCTCGCCCTGATAAAAAACACGCCCTTCACTCGCCGCCAGCAGACGCAGCAATAGACGGCCCAGGGTCGATTTACCCGAGCCCGACTCGCCGACTATCGCCAGCGTTTCGCCAGGCATAACCGAGAGCGAGACCCGATCCACCGCGGTGACAAAGCGCTGCGGAGCAAAGAGCTTTTTCGGCCCGGGGAAGAGTTTGCTCAGATCGCGAGCTTCCAGAATGGGTGTGGTCATGCAATTTCTCCCAGGGCGATGTGCTGCTCAAGCGGTACGCGGAAACAGGCAACCTGATGGCCCGCGCCCTGCGTACTGAGCTGCGGTTTTTCGTTATGGCAGCGAGTCTGCGCAAACGGACAGCGCGTGGCGAAACGACAGCCCACAGGCATGGATTGGGGCAAAGGTACCGCACCAGGAATGGTCGAGAGCTGGCCTTTGCGGGCCCCCATCGAAGGGATAGAGCCCATCAGTCCGATGGTATACGGGTGTTGCGGGTCGGCAAAAATCGCCTCAACGCTCCCCTGCTCGACCACCTGCCCGGCATACATTACGGCCACCTGCTGCGCGACCTCCGCCACCACGCCAAGATCGTGGGTGATCATCAGCACGGCGGTGCCGGTCTCGTCTTTGAGGGTGTTTAGCAGCGTGAGGATCTGGGCCTGAATAGTCACGTCCAGCGCGGTCGTTGGTTCATCGGCAATCAGCAGACGCGGATGATTGATCAACGCCATCGCAATCATCACGCGCTGGCGCATGCCACCCGAGAGCTGATGCGGATACGATTTCAGGCGCATTTCTGCCGCCGGGATCTGCACCTTTTCCAGAATCTGCCGTGCAACGGCCATCGCATCAGACTTAGAAACCTTCTGATGACGCATGACCGCCTCGCTAAGCTGATCGCCCAGGGTAAAGGCCGGGTTGAGCGAGGTCATCGGCTCCTGGAAGATCATCGCCATTTCGCTGCCGCGCAGGTCGGCGTATTCACGCGCCGAGAGTTGGCGTAGATCATGGCGTCGAAACTGCATCTCACCGCTAACAATTTGCGCGCTTGAGGGAAGCAGCCCCATCAGCGCCAGCGACGTAATGCTCTTTCCGCAGCCTGATTCTCCCACCAGCGCCAGGGTTTCCCCCGCTTTAACGCTGAGTGAAATACCGTCCAGCACGCTGACCGGCGAGCCGGCGAACTTGACGTTGAGATTATGCAGACGCAGAACTGGCGCGGTCTCCTTAAAAGGGATTGTCGTCATAGCAGGGGAGCATCCTCAAGGTTGATCGCCTGGATCAGGGCGGTTTGCAGACTCAGCAGATGCTCGCGCATAGCGGCAGCAGCTTCGTTGGGCTGGCGATGAATGATCGCCGTGATGATTTTGTGGTGATGGTCGTTATAAACGTCGACGCGCTCCGGCGTACGCGCCATTTCACGCAGATGCTGCCAGGCAGGATCACGTCTGACGGCATCGATGGCGTCAAAGAGGCCAAGCATCAGGCGATTACCTGCGGCTTCTGCGATGGCGCGGTGAAAGGCGCTGTCCCACAGTTCATTCAGATCGCGGTCGTCCGGGCTGACCTTGTCGATACGTTCAAGCATGCGCTGCATCAGCGCGAGGTTTTCCCTGGTGGCACGCAGTGCCGCAAGACGGGCTAAGCCGGGTTCGAGCTGCAGACGGGCTTCCATGACCTCCAGCAAATTGGTCTGCTGAACCAGCCCCTGCAAGGCTAAGGGTTCAACGGGTGCAGCGGGGCCAATAAACGTGCCCTTGCCCTGCTTGCGCCAGATACGCCCTTCCTCTTCCAGCACATCCAGCGCACGGCGAACTTCCCGTCGCCCTACGCCGAGTTTTTCCGACAGCTCACGTTCAGTGGGCAGCGGAATGCCTGGTGTTGACTCATGCTGGTTGATAAGCCCGCGCAGTTGCTCAAGCGCGGTACTGGAATTTGCCAGAAATCCGGACGTTTTTTCCATATTGGTTCGCCTGCTTTCATCATTACTTTATTTTTATTAACAATAAGTTATTGATATAGATTTTTACTTATTGCCTTAATGATTAAGCAATTAACGAACCAATTACGCATTGGTTCAGGAAATTTCTGGGATCGCTCAGATAAGATGATGATAAAAAAAGGGTTATTTCTTTACAGAAATGTTACATCGAGAAACGAATAAAAAGCCCGCAGACGATAAAACGCACAATAACAGTGCAAATATTGCACCAAAAAGCTGCAATTGTTAATAAATTGCACCATTTAAATTAATTAAATGTTAACAAAAAGGAATAGTGAGATAAGAAAGAGAGGGGATAGAAAGGACAGACAGAGTAGAAACGACGAAGGCCTGAATCATTTCTGATTCAGGCCTTCTGAATGTGGCGGAACGGACGGGACTCGAACCCGCGACCCCCTGCGTGACAGGCAGGTATTCTAACCGACTGAACTACCGCTCCGCGTTGTTCCCTTGGGAACGAGGCGAATATTACGGTCTGCCTCAGAACCCGTCAATGCTTTTTCTCTTGTTTTTAATCGTTTGCTGCAAAAATCGCCCACCCGATGATATTAACAGCAAAAAAGCAGGCTTTATGCCCGCCAGAGGCAGCTCCCACCCTTCTTTTGCACCAGATCGAGACGTGATTCGTGATTTACCAGCTCCTCATCACCTGCTCGTATAACCCGCAGATTGCTCGCCTGACGAACAAGACGCTGAATGCCGCCTTCGTTTTGCTGCTGCTGTGCGTCATTATCGCTGCCAAACTTTAACAGCGTTTGGCCACCGGTCATCGTTAGCCAGACATCGGCCAGGATCTGGGCATCGAGCAGTGCGCCGTGCAGCGTTCGCTTGGTGTTATCGATTTCGTAGCGCGAGCATAACGCATCCAGGCTGTTACGCTTGCCCGGGAACATTCTTCTTGCCAGCGCCAGGCTGTCGGTCACCTTACAGAAGGTATCCGTTTTAGGAATGCCGCGATTAAGCTTACTGAACTCATAGTCCATAAAGCCGATATCGAACGATGCGTTATGAATGATCAGCTCTGCGCCGGTGATGTATTCAAGAAAGTCGTCGGCGACGTCAGCAAAGGTGGGCTTGTCGAGCAGAAACTCATCGGCGATACCGTGAACGCCAAAGGCTTCAGGATCAACCAGCCGGTCTGGCTTGAGGTAGACATGGAAATTGTTGCCGGTAAGACGACGGTTGATGACCTCGACCGCCCCGATCTCGATTATCTTGTGGCCTTCATAGTGCGCCCCGATTTGGTTCATACCGGTGGTTTCAGTATCGAGGACGATCTGTCGTGTAATTGCAGTGCTCATAGCGGTCATTTATGTCAGACTTGTCGTTTACCGATCGTTTCAAAACAGGAAGTCTACCAGAGATGCGTAAACAGGTAGAAATTTTCACCGATGGATCTTGCCTTGGCAATCCCGGCCCTGGCGGCTATGGCGCGATTCTCCGGTATCGCGAGCATGAAAAAACTTTCAGTGAAGGCTACCGGCTCACCACCAATAACCGCATGGAGATGATGGCGGCTATCGTGGCGCTGGAGGCCTTAAAAGAGCATTGCGATGTGGTGCTCAGCACCGACAGCCAGTATGTGCGCCAGGGTATTACCCAGTGGATCCATAACTGGAAAAAACGCGGCTGGAAGACAGCAGATAAAAAACCCGTTAAGAACGTCGATCTGTGGAAACGTCTTGATGCCGCATTAAGCCAGCACCAGATTACCTGGGAGTGGGTTAAGGGCCATGCGGGACATCCAGAGAACGAACGCTGTGATGAGCTGGCGCGGGCAGCGGCAATGAATCCGGTTCATGAAGATGTGGGTTATCAGCCGGAGGCTTGATCAAGGCTTCCGGTATTGCCGGGTGGCACCCACGGCCTGACGCAGCGGCGTTTTGCTTTTGCTCTGTTTCATCGGATTAAGCGTGAGCGGGATAGTCCGCTTGCGCGCCACAATGACCTGCATGCAGCCCAGCGCCGGGAAATGCGTGCTAAGCAACTTCCCGCCCCGCCGCGTCCAGGGTAAAACCTGAAAACCGCTGTGATACATCACTTCAAAGTTGAGTAATGAGAGCCAGTCCAGCTGGCGCATCATCGTAAACATGCGGCTGTTATAGGGCGGTGTGCGACGCAATACGGGCACCAGCTTGCGCAGCCCCATCAGACTCATCGGATTAAAACTGCTTAAAATCAGCCAGCCATCATCGATAAGCACCCGATCGGCTTCCCGCAGAAGACGGTGAGGATCGCCACACCAGGGTAAGGTATGCGCCAGCAGACAAGCATCGACAGACTTTTCGGCAAAAGGCAGGTGCAATGGATTGGCTTTGACTTGTAGCGGCTGACCAGCCAGAGAGACATTCACCTGGTGCGAGATAGCACAGCATTCCGAGTTGATTTCCGCGCTTAAATTGCCAATCTTAAGCAGGTGAAAACCATACATTTTTGCAAACCAGGGTTTGAGTTGCTGCTCGAGCGCTTCGCGGTAGTATTCACCCCAGGGCAAATCGGCCCATCGCTCCGGTGGTGAGACTGTCTGAGGTATCCTTGCCGGTTTCATCAACACACCCGCTACGTAGTCAGAGGTAATAAATGAATCTTATCAGTATTCCCGCGTTTCAGGACAACTACATCTGGGTTTTGACCGATGATACAGACCATTGTGTGATCGTTGATCCCGGCGAAGCCGCGCCAGTTCTGCAGGCGATTGAGGATAACCAGTGGCAGCCTGACGCCATTCTGTTAACGCATCATCACCATGACCACGTGGGCGGCGTGACGGCGCTGCGCGCTAAATTCCCGCATCTTGTGGTATATGGTCCCGCTGAAACGCAAGATAAGGGTACGACACGCGTAGTAGAAGATGGCGATAAGATCCTCATACTGGGGTCGGAGTTTTCCGTAATTGCTACACCAGGTCACACTTTGGGACATGTTTCTTTCTTCAGTTTCCCTTATCTTTTTTGCGGTGACACGGTGTTCTCTGGCGGCTGCGGAAGACTTTTTGAAGGTACGCCAGCGCAGATGTATCAATCATTCCAAAAAATTAATGCGCTTCCCGACGAGACGTTAATTTGTTGTGCGCATGAATATACATTAGCAAATATGAAGTTTGCCCGACACGTTCTGCCTGAGGATCGGGCGATAAACGATTACTACCATAAAGTTAATGAGTTACGTGCAAAAAACCAAAAAACACTCCCTGTTATTCTGAAAAATGAACGTAAAGTTAATGTTTTTCTACGAACGGATGATCCTGTTTTAATTGATAAAATAAACAAAGAAACAACTGTGCAACACCCTGAGGCCTGTTTCGCATGGTTGAGGGCTAAGAAAGACAACTTTTAACAATTGCAGGTTGCCTTTTCAAAAATTGGTCGTTATCATCGCTCGTCTTTTAAGCAACTATTGACACACACATGAAGGCAAAAGCGATTTTACTCGCCTCTGTCCTGCTTGTGGGTTGCCAGGCGTCTCAGAACACTGGCAACGTACAACAGCACGCACAGAGCCTTTCTGCAGCTGGTCAAGGGGAAGCAGGGAAGTTTACAAGTTCGGCGCGATGGATGGACGATGGGACGTCATTTGCGCAGGAACAGGACTTGTGGGCCTCTATTGGCGACGAGCTAAAGATGGGAATTCCGGAAAACAGCCGGATACGCGAACAGAAACAGAAGTATTTAAGAAATAAGAGCTATCTCCACGATGTAACTTTACGGGCAGAGCCGTATATGTACTGGATAGCCGGGCAAGTTAAGAAACGTAACATGCCGATGGAGCTGGTACTCCTACCCATAGTGGAGAGCGCTTTTGACCCACACGCAACGTCTGGTGCCAATGCCGCAGGTATTTGGCAGATCATACCGAGCACAGGGCGCAATTATGGTTTAAAACAGACTCGCAGCTACGATGCGCGTCGTGATGTGGTCGCCTCAACTACGGCCGCTCTCGATATGATGCAGCGTCTGAACAAGATGTTTGACGGTGACTGGCTGCTAACTGTCGCGGCTTACAACAGCGGTGAAGGTCGTGTACTGAAGGCAATGAAAGCGAATAAAGCGCGTGGCAAACCCACGGACTTTTGGTCGCTTCCACTGCCACGGGAAACCAAACTGTATGTCCCCAAAATGCTGGCTTTGAGCGATATTCTCAAAAACAGCAAACGTTATGGGGTGCAGTTACCGACTTCCGACGAGAGTCGGGCACTGGCGAGAGTGCGTCTGAGCAATCCTGTAGAACTTAAGCAGGTTGCCGATATGGCGGGCATCTCGGTGACGAAACTGAAAGCCTTTAACGCTGGCGTGAAGGGTTCGACGTTAGGTAACAGTGGTCCGAAATACGTGCTGGTGCCGCAGAAGCATGCAGAACAGTTACGTAACTCGCTGGCGTCTGGTGAAATCGCTGCGGTGCAGTCAACCCTGCTCGCCGATAACTCACCGGTCAGCAGCCGTAGCTATAAGGTTCGTTCAGGCGATACGCTTTCGGGCATCGCTTCACGACTCGGCGTGAGCAGCAAAGATTTGCAGCAGTGGAACAATCTGCGTGGTTCAAACCTGAAGGTAGGTCAGAACCTGACCGTTGGCGCGGGTAGTAGCGCGCAGCGTCTTGCCCGCAACAGCGATAGCATTACCTATCGTGTTCGCAAAGGTGATTCGCTCTCCAGTATCGCGAAAACGCACGGCGTAAATATCAAAGATGTGATGCGCTGGAATGATGATACTGACAACCTGCAGCCAGGCGACCAGTTGACGTTGTTTGTAAAAAACAACGCAACGCCAGACTCCTGATAACAGGCGCAGAAAGAAAAAGGCACCGATTCCCCTCGGTGCCTTTTTTTATTTAGCTGGCCTTTTGCGCCTCAGCAAACAGGGTATCGCTGGTAAAAGAGCCGTCACTCTCCAGTTCGAAGTACGCTTTCACTTCAGCGGATGCGCTCTGCTGATAGAGTCGAATCGCCTGGCTCAGTGCTTCTGGCGTGCGCATTCTGGCGATCCAGGAGCTGAACTCCAGCGGTAAGCGATCGGTCACCATCGTGCGAGCTATTAATCCCGCTTCGGTCATCCACGTTAACCATTCGCCGCTACTGTAGTTACGTACGTGCGAGGTATCGCGCAGCGCTTCGACGGTCTGTAACCAGATATCACGTACCGGGTGGCCTGGCACCATCACGTCCATAATGATGAAAATACCGCCAGGTTTCAGTACCCGCTTAACCTCGCGCAGCGCCTGTCCGACGTCATGCCAGTGGTGTGCTGAATAGCGGCTGATCACCACGTCGAAGCTCCCCTCGGCAAACGGCAATGATTCTGCATACCCTTGTCGGGTAGTCATATTGGTCAGCCCTTTTTCCTTTGCTGCCGCGTTAACCACATCGAGCATCTGGCTGGATAAGTCATAGGCGGTCACCCCTGCAACCTGCCCGGCGGCAATAAAGCTGGCGTGCCCTGCCCCACAGCCTAAATCCAGTACCTGGGCGTCTGGAAATGAGGCGAGACGCTCGCCCAGACGCACTAAATCGCGTCCCGAGGCGTGTACTGCACTTGTCAGGTAAGCGCTTGCCTGTGAACCGAACTGTTTTTCTACGTTGTCATGATGGGATTGTGTTGTCATCGTACTGTCCTTTGTTGTTAGAAAAAAAGAAAGGGCAGCACCTCACCAGCACAGGTCTGCCCCACGGCAGACCTGACGAACCATTACTTCTCAGGTTTGCCGGGACTGAATTCAACTAGTAGAGGATTATGGTCGGAAGCGCGCGTAACCAGTACAGAGGCTTCGTGCACATTCAAACCACGATAGAAGACGAAATCGAGAGGACGACCGAACGCTTTGCGGCGCTGATCATCGGTAAAACGCACTTCGCGCAGTGACATTTCACGGGCAAAGCGATACAGCGCATTCATCCGCGGGCGGCTCCAGGCATTGAAATCCCCGGCCATGATAATCGGCCCGCTATGGTGAGCAATTTGATCGCCTATTGGGAGTAACTGCTTACTGTAGACATCGACGCCCAGACTGAAATTCACGGCGTGTATGTTTACGACCATCAGTAAACGGGTGTCAGGCAATGGGTAGACCGTGACCAGTGCCGATTTGGCCAGCCGCAAAATAGGCTCTCGCTCGCGAAGCGGACAACAGTAGACCGGGTGTGCAGCAGAGAGCGTCATCACGCCGGAGGGATGCTGCGGCAGGACAAAGGCCGGAACCTGATCGGCAGCCAGGTAGTTTGTGGTAGCGAATCTGACCAGCTCAGGGGTCGTTTGCGCCTCCTGCAGTAACACCAGATGCGCATCCTTGCCGAAGTTCTTCAGAACAGATAACCATTCGGCGCGTTGCTGCT
This sequence comes from Leclercia sp. UBA1284, assembly GCF_002308415.1. Classification (NCBI taxonomy): domain Bacteria; kingdom Pseudomonadati; phylum Pseudomonadota; class Gammaproteobacteria; order Enterobacterales; family Enterobacteriaceae; genus Leclercia; species Leclercia sp. UBA1284. The sequence goes on along the minus strand of NZ_DBUS01000006.1, from coordinate 3,557 downwards.
TAAAAATGTTCCACACCAGCACGCGAATTTTTTCGTCGCTGCTTAACGGCGCACCGGCTGGCAATGCCTGGCCGATAGTCGCAAACGAGCCCGGAGGTAAAATTCTCTCCGCTGGCTGTCCGGCTACATAGCGCATGGCATAGGTATTCTTTCGCACTGTTGAAAACGGCCTCAGTCTCATGGACCGCCCAAAAAACGGGCGGGTACTATTGTTATAAGGTTTTCAGGTCACACTTTCAATGCAATGGGTGAGAAACATTTAATGGGTTTATGAAAGCTGCCGCATAACCGTTGATAGTACTGATGCTTCATCAGGACTATCACTTCGCTAAACCAAAAGGATCAAATGATTGACTAGCCTTCAGACGCATTTTTCAGAACGGGGCTGTCGGTCTTATCCAGACGGCCGCTGATGCCAACCAGCACCAATGCAGCCAGAACAATAAGGGAACCTATCCATGGCGTTTGCGCCAACCCAGCATGCTGTACCGTTTGTCCGCCAACGATCGACCCCAGTGCGATACCAATATTGAATGCCGCGATATTCAGGCCAGATGCCACATCTACCGCGTTCGGGGCATACTGCTCCGCTTTCTGCACGACATAGACCTGCAGGCCCGGAACATTACCAAAGGCAAAAATCCCCATGACCAGAACGGTTGCCAGCGCGGCATATTGAATTGACGCAGTAAACTGGAACACCATCAGTAATATCACCAGGGCTGCAAAAATAATCTTCAATGCCGGCACGGCACCCTGTTTATCCGCAAGTTTACCGCCCCAAATATTGCCTATCGCGACAGAGACACCATAACCCAGCAGGATCCAGCTCACTGCGCTGGGGGAAAAGCCAGCCAGGTTCTGCATCATAGGTGCCAGGAAGGTAAACGCCGTAAACACGCCACCATAACCGAGAGCGGTAATGACATAAATGATCAACAGTCGCGGGTGTGTGAGCACTTGCAGTTGCTCACGCAGTGTCGCCGCTGTACGACCCGGAATATTTGATGGGATCAATAACACACTGCTCACTAACGCAATGACGCCCAGTAAAGAGACCGCAAGAAACGTCTCACGCCAGCCGAAGTGCTGCCCAATAAAGGTCCCCAGCGGTACTCCAGTAACCAGCGCGACCGTTAATCCGCCAAACATAATGGCAATAGCCGATGCGGCTTTCTCTTTCGGCACTAAGCTTGTCGCTATGGTCGAACCAATCGAGAAGAACACCCCATGAGCCAGGCCGGTAAGCAGGCGCGCAATCACCAGCGTCGTATAATCTGGCGCCTGCCAGGCAAGCATGTTCCCGGCGGTGAAAAGTACCATCAGCCCTATGAGTAACTGCTTTCTCGGCAAACGGCTTGTGAGCGCGGTCAGGACTGGCGCGCCGATGGCGACGCCGAGCGCATAGATGGAAACCAACAACCCCGCTGAAGGCAGCGAAATAGCAAGTTGTTCGGCAATAGTAGGGACTAAACCTACGATAACAAATTCGGTCGTGCCAATTGCAAAGGCACTGATCGTCAGGGCAAGTAATGCCAGTGGCATAATAACTCCGTCTCATCAGGATTAAGATGACACGTAGTATGCGTTAGTGCTTAAATAACAAAAATGGTCAAAGTATCAATATAATTTTGCGGAAATAGCAACAATGAAAGCAACCTCAGAAGAGCTGGCAATCTTTGTCGCCGTGGTCGAAAGCGGAAGTTTTAGTCGTGCTGCGGAGCAGCTTGGGCAAGCCAACTCAGCAGTAAGTCGGTCAGTGAAGAAGCTTGAGATGAAGCTTGGCGTCAGCTTGCTAAACCGCACAACGCGGCAACTCAGCCTGACGGAAGAGGGAGAGCGCTATTTCCGCCGGGTGCAGTCCATACTGCAGGAGATGGCAGCGGCAGAAACCGAGATCATCGAGAGCCGTAACACACCGCGCGGGTTATTACGCATTGATGCCGCCACGCCGGTCGTGCTGCATTTCCTGATGCCGCTAATCAAACCTTTCCGTGAACGTTATCCTGAAATGACGCTTTCGCTGGTCTCCTCAGAGACATTCATTAATCTTATTGAAAGAAAGGTTGATGTCGCCATTAGAGCGGGTACATTAACCGACTCCAGCCTCCGCGCTCGCCCTCTGTTTAAAAGTTATCGTAAGATTATTGCTTCTCCGGCCTATCTTAAAGAATTTGGCGAACCCGCAACGGTGAACGATCTCAAACAACATATGTGCCTGGGTTTTACCGAGCCTTTGTCCCTGAATACGTGGCCGCTAGCCTGCCATGACGGGCAGCTACATGAAATTGAGTGTGGATTGTCTTCCAACAGCGGAGAGACGCTAAAACAGCTCTGTCTGGAGGGAAATGGGATCGCTTGTCTGTCTGACTACATGATTGATAAAGAAATAGCCCGAGGCGAGCTGGTAGAGTTGATGGCAGATAAACGTCTGCCCGTTGAGATGCCTTTCAGTGCCGTGTACTACAGCGACAGAGCGGTAAGCACGCGGATCCGCGCCTTCATTGATTTTCTGAGTGAACGTATAAAAACAGCTCCCGAAGGAGCTGAGTAAGGGTTCAGAGAGCCAGAAAACATTAATCCCAGTCTGGCGCTAATCCTTCCGGACTCACCAGACGATCGTTGCACTCTAGCGCCGCGATCGCTTTTCTATCTTCGTCATCCAACTTGAGATCCTGCGCCAACAGGTTGCTGGCCAGATTCTCACGTTTAGTCGAGGAAGGGATCACCGCGAATCCTTCTCCTAATGCCCATGCCAAAATGATCTGAGCTGGTGTCGCATTATGTTTGTCGGCGATACGAACAATAACGTCATCTTTTAGCGCTTTACCGTAAGCCAGGGTCATATAAGAGGTGATATGGATACCGTGCTCTTTTGCCCAGCTCACTACTTTGCGATTCTGCAGATAGGGCGATAACTCAATCTGATTCGTTGCAATATTCTCCGCGCCCACGGCTGCAATGGCTTTTTCCATCAGTGAAATGGTGAAGTTAGAGATGCCGATCTGGCGGGTCAAGCCCTGCTCTTTCGCTTCCAGCAGTGCCTGCATGAACGTTTCGACAGAGACCGCATCGTTTGGCGAAGGCCAATGGATTAGGGTCAAATCAACGTATTCAGTACGCAGCTTCTTCAGACTCTCTATGAGGCTTGGGATCAGCTTTTCTTTGCTGAGATTCTCGGTCCAGATTTTGGTGGTGATAAAAAGCGCGTCACGCGGTATACCGCTCTCTTCAATGGCCTGGCCAATGGCCGCTTCATTATCATAAATCTGCGCCGTATCAATGGTGCGATAGCCCAGTTCAAGAGCAGTTTTTACCGACGCGATAACAACGTTGTCTTTCAGACGGAAAGTGCCCAGACCAAGTGCAGGGATAGTCATGTCATTCCTCATAAATCATTTTGTTATTAAGTGAGGAAGATTATCGCTGCTGTCGTTATGCAGAAAAAGATCGTGAAACGCAGAGGATTTTTGCTGTTCAAGCAATAATAATAGCGCGGACGAAAAAAAAGCCCTGAGCATCTGCTCAGGGCTTTCAATAAGTGGCGGAACGGACGG